>CAVULL010000019.1:0-156000 GCA_963742335.1 uncultured Verrucomicrobiae bacterium | reverse complement strand
AGGGAGGGTGAGCATTTGAATTACTGAAGATTTCCTTACGAATTCTTCAGGATTGAATTCATCAAGATTCTAAGTTACATGTGTTACACATGCAACATACATCTCAAGAAAAGCATGTTTTCTCCGTTCTCCAGGGCTGTCGAGTGCATCCGACACCCGTGCGGACAATCCGGAGAATAAGCTTTGCTATTTGGAGCGCTACGACCCATGAAATAAAAGGAGGAGAATACACCGTCGGAATCTTCACGACCGATAATGAGGCGGGCCTAGCAAAAATTGACGCAGGTAATCGGTCCGAATGGGCTTGCTGATGACCCGGACAGAGGTCTTCTGCTCTGCATCGCGCAGTTTACGTCGATCAAGGTGGCACCCTCCAGCCGCTTGCGGACAAGATCGAACATGACCTTCAACAAGCTGACGGCTGACGGCTATATCTTATTTGGCACTCGGGTCATCCGCATGTTTGCCTATGGCTTCTTGTCGGTCGTGCTGGTGCTGTATCTGACGCAGTTGGGCCTGAGCCAAGCGTTGGTCGGTGTATTGCTGAGCCTCACCCTGATCGGCGATGCCGCGATTTCCCTTTGGATGACGACTGCCGCCGACCGGGTCGGCCGCCGCCGAATTCTTATTGTTGGAGCTGGCTTGATCCTGTTCGCAGGCATTATTTTTTCCCAGACCGATCGCGTGGTGTTGCTGTTGATAGCCGCGATCATTGGCGTAATCAGTCCAAGTGGTTACGAGGTCGGCCCCTTTCTGCCGGTTGAGCAGGCTGCGCTCTCGCAGATTGTTCCCGATGAGCTGCGTACGCAAGTCTTTGCCTGGTATAACTTAGTCGGATCATTCGCGACCGCAGCCGGCGCACTTTGCGGCGGAGGCCTGACACAGCTTCTGCAGCAAGTCGGGTTAATCCCCCTAAACAGCTATCGCACGATAGTCCTCCTTTATGGAGTAATGGGTGTGCTCATGGCCCTGCTTTTTATTCGGTTATCTCCCTTAGTTGAGGCTGTCCATTTCGACAGTCCGAAAACGCGAAGCGCTCTCGGATTGCATCGCTCTCGTGGTGTTGTGCTGAAATTGTCTACGCTCTTCGGCTTGGACGCTTTCGCCGGCGGCTTCGTCGTGCAAAGCCTCGTCGCTTACTGGTTTCATGTCCGCTTCGGCGTTGAACCCGCGGCACTGGGAGGGATCTTCTTTGGAGCAAACATTCTCGCGGGGATTTCCGCGCTGGCCTCTGCCTGGGTGGCAGCGCGGATCGGCCTTGTGAACACGATGGTGTTTACTCACCTCCCTTCGAATGTCCTCCTGGTGCTGGTACCGCTCATGCCGAACCTTCCCCTCGCCATTGTTGTTTTGTTCGCGCGGTTCAGCATTTCCCAGATGGACGTCCCACCCAGGCAATCCTACACAATGGCCGTTGTCGCGCCCGATGAGCGCTCCGCCGCGGCCGGCGTAACAGGGATCGCCCGCTCCATCGGCGCCGCGGCCTCGCCCGCCATTGCCGGGGCGTTTCTCGGGAGTGCCAGTTTACTCGGCGCTCCGTTTTTCGTAGCGGGTGGTTTAAAGATTATCTACGACATACTGCTCTACCGAAGCTTTCGGTCCATCAAAGAACAAGAATCTAGCAGACCGCAGCGCTCGTAGATGATTGACTCTCTTCACCGGAACCCTATAAGAATGAAACGATCTAAGTTCATGATGCGGATCTGGAAGACGATAAGTTCCATCGCCGGGAAGGATTCGGGGTTGAACAAATCTTCAAAGGCTCGGACAGACCGAAGCATTTGAGCTGACAGCGCGCTAGCACTTCCCGTCAGGGGCGGATATCGGTTTGGCGCGCTTGTCATGATGCTGTGCATTTTGTGCCGCAATCGCGTCCGCGACTTAGGTGCCCAGCCATTCACCGACCCCGGCACCGACCTACAGAATCAAATTCAGGTCGCCGAATTCATGCCAGAGATAGCCTAAGCGGATCGCCTCCGAATAGGCTGCATAAATGATCGCTGGCCGGACGAACGCGGCCAACATGTCGAGATGGCTTGCTTCTGGTTCGTGTAGTCCGGTGAGAAGACCGTTGACAATCTGTAAGCGATATTGGGCGGCGATGTGCAATCGGGTGTACTGGTGACAGGCGCGTACTTCGCCACCGGACTCTGCCGCGACGGACTCCAGGGCTCGTACAACGGTTGTCCCAATCGCCACAATGCGTCGTCCAGAATTTTTCGCTCGCCGGATCTTGGTGGCCGCTTCTTCGCTAATCTGATACTCCTCCTCAGAAGCAAGATGTTGGCGGTCGATCTCGTCATCGAGGTAAGAAGATAGTCCCGCATGCAGAGCGATGAAGGCCGTTTCGACGCCTCGATTTCGCAATTGCAGAAGAAGCCGCCAGCTAAATGCTCGTCCTGCGCTCGGCATTCCCGCTGCGCCGGGTTGCAGCGCGTAAACGTTCTGGTAGTACCCGAGTCGCCAAGGCGCGGAGAGATAACGGTAACGGATCGGTTGTCCGATGCGATAAAGCAGGTCGAGAAACTCGGTCCCGCTCTTCGAGAATTGTAGCTTCCACAGGCGCGGTATCCGTTGGTCCTGCTCCAGCACTTGGCAATGGAGTCCGCCTCCGAAATCGAGGATCGAGGCCTTTCCGGACAAATTCCCGGCTTCCGTCCCCGCTTCGGGCAGGAGCAGCCCAAGCCATGTTCCATCCGGCAGCGACTCCGCCAAGCGCGTTTCGATTTTCGAGGGGGAGTCTTTCAACCTGCCAACCAATGTGGCTGGAAGCGTTCGACTGGAGTTGAACACCAGCAAATCCCGCTACCTTCTGATAGAGAACCACTGCCCGATCTGCGCGGCAGCCAGCGCATGTACTGGCTTTTGCCGTTCAGAAAAAGCCATTTTCGAGCACGTGCTCGGGAGAAATGTTCGAGTCGAGCGCATTGAACACCTCTTGGCCGGCGCCCGACGCTGTGCCTATCGCATAAGCAGTCGTCAACCCAAGGCAGGTCGCCGTAGCTGAGGGATTCCCGCTGCCAATCGAAGAAAGAAAAGCCAAATTGGCTGCCCTGCGACAAAAGCCGCCAGCGGGCATCCGGTTTTCGATCCCGTTCACGGAAAAGATCGGCGAGCTCTTGGGCCGCGGCCCGTGAATTGTCGCTGGAGGGCCGGTCGCCAAACGCGCTGGGTCCCGGTACGACTCGAAGCGAACCGGTGCCTGGAGTGGACCCGGGATGATCGCCAACCTGCTGACACGCGCTATGGAAAAGAACGACCAGGACTTCGAAGAATTTCGCCGGAAGGTCTCGGCTTTGGTGTCAGAAAACGAAGCGCATGCTTCGAAAATTCCATGGGTTGCACGCTTGGCCGAGCAGAGAAGGCGTCGCTGATATGTTCGGGGTGTTGTGCCGATACACAGAACTGTTTAAACTTGGCCTGAGACTCATCCCCCAATCCTGCCCCACTGTTCTTGTTCATGGCTAACGAAGAGCATCTCGCCTTAATTCAGCAGAGGACCGAAATCTGGAATGACTGGAGAACAAGAAACCCAGGACCGTTACCAGATCTCGACGAGGCGGACCTCAGCGGTGCGAACCTCAACGTAGCCGTGCCAACTCCCGATCACTTACTCGCTACGATATTGAACTCGGGATAGATATTGTTCTCTTTATCACCAAAGCGCAAGGACGCGAACCCGTGGACTTTCCCATCGAGAGGAACGGGAGTGGTGACTGCCGCGCTGCAAAACTTCGCCTCGTCCTGAATCGCAGCCTGGCCTCCCCAGGGAATATTCGTGGCTCCCGGCTGTTTTTCTAAGGCTTCGGCCCCCAGCCGCCCGCAGAGAGCAATCCACGTTGTTGTTTTGACAACCCGCGCATAGCCGTCATCCCCTGGAAGTGCGAATCATATTGCGTTCGCAAGAATGTCAACCAGTCCACCCCCAATTCTCGTAGTAAACAACGGTAGTTCTTCGTTGAAATTCTCCGTCTTGGATCCAAGACGCGACGTAGTCTTGTCCTCCGGCGTTGTGGAACGGATTGGGACGGAGGAGGGGTTGTTAAACATGACCGACCTAGAACAAGTTAGGCATCAGGAGAAGTTAGCGCTGGCGGATCATCGGAGCGCGTTTCTGCGTGTGATCGAGATTTTGTCGAAAAGGGGCCGGTTCGACTGTAGAGCGATTGGGCATCGCGTCGCTCACGGGGGCGAGTATTTCCGCGATCCAGCATTAATCACCGACAGCGTTCTTCAGAAGATCGAAGAGCTCGCGGTCTTAGCGCCTCTCCATAACCCAGCGAACGCGCTCGGCATTCGAGTCGCGGCGGACCTTTTCGGAGGCAAGCCGCAGGTGGCCGTCTTCGATACCGCCTTTCATCAGACGTTACCCCCTCACGCGTTTCACTATGCGATCCCGTACGAACACTACGAGAAGTATCGGATACGCAGGTACGGGTTCCACGGTACTAGCCACCACTACGTGACGATGGAAGCTGCCAGACGGTTAGATAAGCCCTATGGTGGGACCCAGTTTATTTCGGCCCATCTAGGGAACGGGTGCAGCGCAACGGCGGTCAAGAATGGTCAGAGCATAGACACCACTATGGGGCTCACGCCCTTGGAAGGTCTGGTGATGGGTACTCGGAGCGGGGATGTGGATCCTAGCTTGCTTTTGTTTCTCCAGGAACGCGAGGGGCTCAGCATTGCGGAAATAATCGAGATTCTCACGAAAAAGAGCGGTCTGCTGGGTGTGTCGGGCGTAAGCCACGACATGCGCTCGGTGATCACGGCAGCGGACGATGGGAATCCTCGAGCGAAATTGGCCATCGATCTTTTCTGTCATCGATTAGGACGGGCTATCCTCGGTTTGGCATCTTCGCTCACATCGATCGATGCAGTCATTTTTACCGGTGGAATCGGAGAGAATAATGCCTTCATAAGAAGCACGGTACTTAGCCGTTTGGCGATTCTGCATCCGGAAATCGATCCAAAACTGAACGATCAGAACGGCAAAAACAGTGACGGCCGAATCACCACGGGCTCGGGTCTGCTCTGCTTAGTCATACCAACGAACGAAGAACTCATGATTGCCCGGGAAACCGACCGCCTAGTTTCATGAAACACGCATTCTTTCTGGCTCCTTCCGGTACCGGTGTTGGGTTGACAACGGTTTCACTTGGCCTGGTCAATGCGCTCGATAGCCACGGTGTGCGAGTCGCCTTTTTTAAACCGATCAGTCAACTTACCGATAGCACTTCGGGACTCGACCGATCGACGCATTTTATTCGCGCCACCACCACGTTGCAACCGGCGGACCCAATCCCGGTCACAACCGCCAACAAGATGATCTCAGAGGGACGATTAGACGAACTGTTGGGGCAGGTGATCGCTGCCTTCGAGGAGTCGACCGCGGCTTCTGATTTCGTGGTGATCGAAGGTCTACGCGCCACCCTTGGCGATGCACAGCTGGGAAATCTCAATCACGAATTAGTTAAGACCCTTAACGCCGAGGTGATTCTGGTCGCTTCGGGTGCGGATAAATCGACAAACCAACTCGATGATGAGGTTGAGTATAGTGCCAACGCCTTTGGGGGGGTCCAAAAGCTTCTGGGAGCGATTGTCAATCACGATCCGATCAGTGACCACGCAACTCTACCCGCCCCGGTCGACCGGATCCGATCAGAGAGCCGACTTGTGCGTCGAGGGAAATTGCAATGCATTGGGGTGATCCCGCAGAACGACATCTTGACTTACCCTCGGACTGTTGACATTCAACGACACCTCAGAGCGGAAATACTGAACGCCGGCGAGATGGAGCAGAGGCGCGTAAAGCAAAATTATCTTGTGTCACGCACAGTTCCGAACAGCCTTTTTACGTTAGTACCTGGTGCGATCCTGGTAACCGGAGCCGATCGGAATGACGTCATTTTCGCGGTTGCGTTGGCTGCGCTGAGCAAAGTCCCCATCGCGGGTTTGATTCTCACTGGTGATATTCCGATCGATGAGCGCGTTATCGAATTTTGCAGGCCGGCCCTGGCAACTGGACTGCCGCTGTTGCGGGTCAGGACGCGTAGCTATGAGACGGCGACGCAGCTTTCTCAACTCAGCTCTGCGGTCCCGGCAGACGACATTGAGCGGATCCGAGCTGCTGTGGAACACGTGGCACAAAGCCTGGATGCCGAGTGGTTAATCCGCCAATCGAAAAAGGAGATCGGATTCAGGCTCTCTCCTGCCGCATTTCTGCATCAATTAACCGAAAAAGCTCGCGCGGCCGATAAGCGAATCGTCCTTCCGGAAGGCTCTGAGCCACGCACTGTCAAAGCCGCATTCATCTGCGGCCGCCGAGGGATTGCCCGTTGTATGCTCTTGGGCAAGCCCTCGGAAGTCCAAGCGGTAGCAAAGAGCCAAGATCTTGAGCTCCCAGACAGCGTGGAAATAGTCGACCCGGACATAATCCGGTCAAAGTACGTCAATGCCTTATTTGAGGCGCGAAAGTCTAAGGGACTTTCGATCGAAATGGCCGCAAGCCAACTGGAAGACAACGTCGTTTTGGGAACGATGATGCTGGCCCTTGGTGAAGTAGACGGCCTGGTATCGGGAGCCGTTCACTCGACAGCGAACACCATCCGGCCCGCATTTCAGGTGATCAAGACCCAGCTGAATGCTCGCGCCGTTTCCTCGATCTTCTTTATGTGTTTACCTGAGCAAGTTCTGGTATACGGCGACTGTGCGATCATTCCAGATCCCGACGTTGAAACGCTGGCCGATATCGCGATCCAAAGCGCCGACTCTGCGAAGACATTCGGTATACCACCGTGCGTCGCAATGATCAGCTACTCCACCGGTGAATCGGGATCGGGAGTCGACGTGGATAAAGTTCGCGCAGCCACGAAGCTTGCCCAATTAAAACGCCCCGACCTCCTGATCGACGGGCCGCTCCAGTATGATGCGGCCTTTATGCCCGATGTCGCGAAAATTAAAGCGCCCGACAGCCCCGTAGCCGGCCGCGCCACCGTATTCATCTTTCCGGACTTGAACACAGGAAATACAACTTACAAGGCGGTCCAACGCAGCGCCAATGTGCTTAGCATCGGCCCAATGCTCCAAGGCTTAAGACGCCCAGTCAACGACCTCTCCAGAGGGGCATTGGTTGACGACATTGTCTACACGGTGGCTCTCACCGCGATCCAGGCGACTCAAGTATGGGGATATTCCAAGTGATTCACAAGCAGGGCATGGATAAAATGGCAGAAGCTCTTCGCTCAGGACAGACCCAAAAACAGTGGTATACCAGAATTTGCAAGGCCTTCTTCACGCTCATCTCTCAAACGAATCGGTGAGCCATATGCGATTGACGTCTTGCAACATGATGGCAAGATCGAGGTTCAGCGTTAGCCATTTGCGGAGAGACAACCATTGCATTGGAGCGAGCCATCTAGCCTGAGTCACCCATAGCAAAAGAGCGAGCCATATCTGAAGAGACCACCAACCTAGAAGAGCGAGACAGTCCATATGAGACACCCATTGGACTAGAGCGAGCCAACCTGCTGGAGACAACCATACGAAATGAGCGAGCCATCGCCGGCAACCCGGCAACAGTAAAAAAGCAATTATGAATGACTGGCGAGATCTCCCTATCCTGGCAATCGCGTTTTTGGCCTGGATCCTCCTAAACGTGGTCACGGCATGGATCTGGTTTGCGATGTACGTCCGAATGATCAGGAAAAAAGAATACGTCCAACTGGTGATCAGCCAGGAGGACTTTAATGCGCTACGACGTCAGGAACGAAGCAAATAGGTTCACCCCAGCCCTTACCCCAGCCCTCAAGAAGCTCTTGGAGGTCTCGCGGCGTCATATGTTCGAGGAACACATTTTAAGCGCATTTGCAAAGCCATTTGCTCAGTTAACGCGATCTATGAAAACCCTCGTGGGGTCCGGCCATTGGTTAGAAACACAAACCAATGACCGGCAAAAGGAGGCCGAGGGCTCGAATTCCCGGCGAAACCTTTTCCCACATGCAATCGGCAGTCCTAATTTCCGACGGCACCATAAATTCGTCCGTGGGATGCCGTGCCGGATCTCTCGCTCCGTCAATTCGCACAATCATTTATTTGAAAACGTTGTTCTAGATCTGTTAAACGCCTACGGGTGACCAGCAAGGATCCCGAGAAAGACCGGCTGCCTAAGACGATCATCACGGGTCCACTCCCTCAACGCGAGCTTGAGCAATCAGTCCAGAGATGCTTGAACGATGCAGCCCGAAAAGTCTTGCCGCTTCAGCCGCGCTGGTTTTGCCCGAATTTTCCATGTGAAGGATTTTGGCTCTTTGATTCGGTTTAATCTTCGGTCCGCCCCCCCACCCGACCTTTTTCGCGGGTTCATCGGCTCATCACATCAAACCCTGTGGTTCTGCGAGATTAGGAGGACGAAGGCCCTTCGTGGTATCGAGGATGCAAAGTCTCGTACCAAATGGATCTCTGATCACCGCGCATTTCCGAATTGTGATGTCGAAAGGGGCCACAAGTATCTGGCACCCCCGTGCTGCATACAACTTTAAAGACTCGCCGCCGCCACCGCGCCTCTTCAACAGATTGGAACTGTTGTCGCGTCCATGCAGGGTTACCCTCAGACTTTCGAACACATCCGCACCACTGACGTTCTGCGAACCAGAGGCGGACAAGGTTGCGTTGGGCTGGCGTGCCAATGTCTGGGGCTTGGCAGCTGGTTTTTTGGGGCAATGTGCTAGGCGGTCGCGAATGCGGGAGAGAATTATGAATGTCGCACAGATCAAAGATGACATCCGGTACCTAAGCCGGAGCGATAAAATCGAAATCTACAGATGGCTCGACAGGGAACTGGCGGGTGATCTTCGTTATAGAATCGGATCGCATCGCTCAATTGCAATTCGCCAAGAAATCGAACGGACGTGGAAGGAGAACCTTAACTGTGAGCAGCCCAATAGGTGAGCGAAAGAAGGCCGCAGGTTTCTGTATGAGATTTCGTTCCGTAGCAACCGAAGTGAGGAGTCCAGATGAAGTTGATGGCGTTTCTGAAGCGATTGGCAAATTCCCTAGTATAGAAAACGGAGATGGTTCCTGCCCTCAAATCAGGTAGTCTGGACGCATGAACGATATAGCATATTTCGAGTATGGCTTGGTTCTTCCCGAAGAACGCTACTTGATCGAGGTGCAGACCCGGAAGCCCGATAGCGGAGAGTTGCGCAGTCAAGAGGAAATCGAGGGCATCGCCAAAACCTGTCTAGCCCTAGTTATTGGCGAAGGACATGAAGACGAGGTCAAGGATTTGAAACCCAATTTGATCGACGAATCCAGTGCGCAAATGCTAAAAAAAGTACAACCGCTTTTAACCCGGCCAGATAGCGTCGTTTATCTTGTCGAATAACCTAGTGTCCTCTCCCCGAAATATGAGGTATTTCGCCGGAGGTCAGTTGGCTGTTTTTCAAGGCGCGAGCGAAGCGCTTTCCCGGAACCGGCCCCAAGGACCAATGGCAATCCCCTGGTGAAGCGGGAGAACTGTCTTATCTTACCTCCAATGTGCGGAGCAATCTTTCCGCTGTGCCTCCTGCAAGCGATGCTTCTGGCCGTTGGCAATTCGCAGCCGGTTGTGCTTCCAGATTTTTCCGCGGCACGCCAACAAATGGTCCAGGAGCAACTCTCTGCTCCGGGTCGGGATATCAGGAACCGTCTCGTACTGGACGCCATGGCCACAGTGCCGCGTCACGAGTTCGTGCCTGAAACCTTGCGCAAATTTGCGTACTGGGACGAACCGCTGCCGATCGGCTACGGTCAAACCATTTCCCAACCGTTCATTGTGGCCTTCATGACCGAGCAACTGAACCCCAAACCAACCGATCGCATCCTCGAGATTGGCACCGGATCCGGGTACCAGGCGGCTATTCTTTCGCGGCTTGCAGCTGAAGTCTATACGATTGAGATCATTGAACCTCTCGCCAAACGAGCCGAGGCAGATCTCCGACGGCTTGGATTTCTTAACGTGAAAGTGCTCGCCGGCGATGGTTACAAGGGCTGGCCGGAGCAGGCGCCATTCGACTCCGTCATTGTTACCTGTGCCCCGGAGCATATCCCCCAGGCGCTTATCGATCAGTTGCAAGACGGCGGCCGGATGATCATCCCGGTCGGTGCTGCGGGCGATCAGCAACTTTACCTGCTCCGAAAGCATGGGGCCCACATTGACCAACAAGCTGTTTTGCCGGTCCGTTTCGTCCCGATGACCAGGAAGTCGGCAGCCGAGGACAAACCCTGATGGGGGACGATTGCATCTTTCGAGCCAAGTTCACTTCGGGAGGACCTATCAAGGGAACCAGTAATTCCGAAATCATATCCCGTAAAACGGCAATCTCGGCCTGCTTTTAGGCCCTGGACATGCCCGCTTTTTGGTTCGAGGTTTCAACCTTGGAGGTATCTGTGATGACAGCGAAAGAGATTCAAAAACTGGATTATGTGAGAGAGGGCGTACGCTATACGATCCACGTGGAGGAAGCCAATGAAGGTGCAATGTGGGGCACCTGGAATTGCCACGATTGCGATGTGGGCGGCTCGAGTGCCAAAAAATCTGCCACGATCGACGAAGCCGTGGAAACGGCGAAAAGTGACTTGGAAAGGCACCACACTGCAAATCACAGGGTGTAAAGGAACGTTTGCTTTGCAATTCTCCTAGCTCCCAACTGATCTTCCTCGTTCAACGCCAGAACTCGACGGATCGTCGCCTCTGGGAGCGGCGGTCTTCCCGAGCCGCTTGCCTTTTGCTCGCGCTGTCTTAAGTCCGATTACAGTGCGCGCCGATATTCTGGCGGTTTCTTGTTTGGCCAGCGTCGCGAACATCGAAACCATTACATCTTTAAATGGTCCAGTGGAGTCCAGCCATTCCGTCGCCGGACCTACCGTAATAGTAACGGTCTCAAGACAAATTCTTGTTATCTACGCAAGCGCATCAGATTTTGGAGTTTATATTACCTCTGTTGAGTCTGCTTTTAGGCCAGAGCCCGAGCCGAATCCCGCGCCGACTCGAACTCCGAACGATGATTGGGCGAAGCGGAAGTGATGAGCGCCTGGGATGCTTCGTAGGATGGCGCTGCCTGGAGTAACCTGTGAAGGTGCTGCTGGAGGCAATGTGCAGAGTGCGGCGATCGGCGAAGCTGCCGGTGCGTTGATCGGCGCCATCGTTCAGAATAGTGAGCGCGATCAGGATTACCACGAGGCATCTACGGGAGGCTATCCTTATGGCCGACCCATGGGGGAGCCGGGTGTTGTCCGCAGCCCTTATTATCCTCACTATTTGGTCGATGTGAGGAATGTCCCTCCCGGCGCTTTAGTGATCGACCCGTCTAGCGGACAGCCTTTCGTGCGACCGTAAAATCGGAGAACAGCCGAAAGTGCCCGGTTTGCGGACTCCGCCATCCCGTAAATAGGGATCACACCACAGGTTCGGATTGCAGCTTGACGCGCCAACATTTGTTTGGATCTGGCTCGCCTTAGGTCCAGAGAGTGAAATCTCTTTACAAGTGAAAAGATCAACGCACGGTCTCCGTCGGAGCAAAACGATGCTGCACTTGAGCGAGTCCGATTTGCGTTTCCTAGTGGAAACTGTAGCGACCAACCGGCGCGACTACGAACACATTGTAAACCTTATTCGAGACAAAGACGACCTTCTAGAGCCCATGCTCGATGATCCGAAGCTTACGGAGCGACTCTTTCGTGATGAGGAAGCCTTAGTGCGAGTTACTCCACACATGCTTTTTTCGGTGCTCCTGCGCCGATTGCGAACGGAATTGGAAAAGGAGGCGTATGTCCTTGACGTGGATACGGACGGGAAACGTATCCCGGTTTTCGAGGGTCCGGCGGTGGCGGAGATGCTCTCGGACAAACAAACACGGAACTATTTAGCCGAAATGCTTTCTTCCTTCGCCCGCACAAACAGCGGAATCATCTATTGGAAGGAGAGCGGAACTTGGCATAAAAGACGGTTTAGCGACATCGCTTTGGATGACATGGTCGAGTTGGCCCGCATCATTGACCCTGAGATGCGTCCGGCACTCTATAAACGTATTGCTGATATTGCCCTGTTTCTAAGCGGTATTTTCCCCGAACATGCAGCTCATGCTTCAGGTTCCCGAAAAGCCGTTTTCTCGCCCAAGCATACGCTAAAAGATTACGAGCAGGTGGGTAAACGCTTTTACGATGTGGCCGCGCGGGCAACGAATCAAACCCAATGGAAACCGGTACTTGGAACGCTCGCGGAGAAGTTCACCTTGGCACGACTGGCGCTGAATAGCTTGAGTGACCGCTATGTGAAACCGCTCCGTGCTCGATATTTCCGATCTCCGGCAGAAGGCTAGTATTGCGCCGACAAAATCATGCAAGGCGGGCTGCTTTTCCCCTCAACACTTGCGTCAATGGCGAGCCTCGGCGGTATTCTCGATTGCCAGCGTGCGGCTATCGGACGCAGATCCCACCTACCTGCCTCGCCTTGGGTTACGCCAAAAATGCCTGAAAGTCGACACGCCGTAGACCCGGCGCCGGGTTAACCCTTGACGGCTCCGGACATAAAACCACGCACGTAGTAACGTTGCAGCAGCAGGAACAGGATCAGGCAAGGGACGGCCATCACCACGACGCCAGCCTCCGTGGCACCGTAGTCGATGGCACCCATCGTCTGCTGCCGCAGGTTGGCCACCGCGAGCGGCAGGGTCTGCTTTGCGCTGTCGGTTAGCAGGATGAGGGGAGCGAGGAAGTCGCTCCATGCCGCCGGGAAGGCGAACAGGCCCACTGTGATGCATCCGCAAGCGAGGAATTAGCCATGCCCTGAAGACTGGCCGGCATCGGCATGATGCCGATATTGCCCTTTGGGAAATAACCGGTCCATGTAGGTCCGGTCTCGGTCTTGGTATCGGGCATCTGCGCGGTGCCATCCTCAACAAGGCTGCGGAAGATCGCGTAGATGCCTTTGTTTTCTCCGCTGTTGAGGTGCGATTCGGTCCCTTCAGGGTTCATCACCGTTTCGCCATCGGCCCATGCGATCGGGAACCAGGACGGTTGCCTCTTCTTCTGAAGTGTTCATGTGTACTTTGAGTCAGATCAATATGGAATCATACGACGACGACCTTAAAAATTTCGAGGCGCATGGTGCCGCGCCCCTGCCGGTCCCGAGCGATGAGGGCTACATCGAACACGGCGGTGCGCGTATCTGGTACGCGACATACGGGTCCGGCTCTCCGGTGATCCTGCTGCATGGTGGCCTCGGCCATAGCGGCAATTGGGGATACCAGGTCCCGGAGCTGGTCAGTTCCGGCCATCGCGCCGTGCTCATTGATAGCCGAGGGCATGGCCGCAGCACCCGCGATCCCAGACCATTCACCTATGACCTGATGGCATCCGACGTTCTCGCAGTGATGGACGCGTTGCACTTGGAAAGTGCGGCTGTCGTGGGTTGGAGCGATGGTGCGTGCACCGGTTTGGTCCTCGCCAGACAAGCCCCCGCGCGTGTTGCAGGCGTCTTCTACTTTGCCTGTAACATGGATCCCAGCGGCACCAAGCCCTTTGAACTCACACCGACTATTGAGCGCTGTCTCACCCGGCACACCAGGGACTACGCCGAGCTGTCAGCCACCCCGGACCAGTTCCAGGCCTTTGCCGAAGCGGTCCAGCAGATGCAGCGGACGGAGCCGAACTATTCCCCGCGCGATCTGGCCGAGATCCACGTGCCCATCGCCATCGTGCAAAGTGAGCATGATGAGTTCATCAAACTCGAACACGCCGAATATCTCGCCCGGAACATTCCCGGCGCGGAATTGATCCTCCTGCCCGGCGTGAGCCATTTCGCACCACTGCAAAGGCCAGAACAATTCAACGGCGTGATGCGTGCTTTCCTAAGCAAGGTTCTTTCTTGAGGAAGATGACGCTCACTGGAAGACACTAGGGGAACGTGGTATATCACCCGTTTCTGTGACCGAGAATCTTCAGATTGTTGGGGTTGTCAACCAGGAGGACAGTGTCGAAAAGGAATTTGATCGAGCGGCATATCGGTCCTTTCGAATGCTTGGATTAAAAAATCCCGAATTTTGTTGACGGCATCCTGGGTGCCGAAACCGGCTATCATCACTTCGGCCGAGTCCCGGCAGATAATACCCACCGGGCCATTCTTGCATTCGGCCAGGCATTCGGTAGCAACAACCGGAATAGACTCGTCGGCAGCCATTGGGAAGCCATTTTGTGTCTCGTAACGCGACAGACATCCGGACGCGTTGGAACAAAAATAAAGACAGCGAGGACGTTCTCGATATTGCCTTTGCGCTGCTGCCAAGCACTGTTTTAACTCGCTTTCTTCGGCCTGGAAAACGCAAAAATGCAACCAATTCTGAAAAGACTTAAGAGTTGATTCGTTCCATTCGCCTTTTCCGCAAACGATCAGGGCCGCTGCAATTCGTTTGAACAATGTTTCTCTCTCTTCCATTTTCCGAGGCATTGCGGTACGATTTCTCCATCGGAGCAACGTAGCCTTGGGTACGGATATTAGCCTGTCGTCGCTCAAACCTCGAAACGAATAAAGGGTAACCCCCGCAGGAGTTTAGGAATCCAGCGCTTCATCCCACGCTTAGCCGCTGGGTGAATCCAGGCGCAAGGCGTCCCACTTCGGGTCAGCCGCCGAAGAATTTGCCGCAACCGGGCCAAACTCTCGGTGGGATTTTCTTCTGGTGCCGGACTGGCCAAGCCGTCTGAAAGGATGACCAGACGGTCTTTAACGGAGCTTCCTTTGCGCAATTTTCCGCGATGTAAGCCAGCAAGGCCTTCGATGATGAGGCTCTTTCCACTGGCTTCCCGAAGCGATTCCAGTGCGTTCTGAAAAGTTGTCGCGCTCGCTCTGCGTGTCGCCCACTGAATCTCGCCGGCGGCAAGGACAACGAGATGAAAGCGCGCAGATTTTAGGCGCGACGGCACTCCCGCCAGGATGTTACGCGCGGTGTCGAGGAACTGATTCATGCCGGTGGAGCGGCTCGCATCCAGGAAACACCAGAAGTTTTCCCTGGTGGAAGGCACCCGGTGCTGAAGACGAATCGGGCCAAGGCCGTCGGGCCAACCGTTTCTGATCGAAAAAAGGAGGGTCTCCATCCAGGCAATCGGACCACCAAGCTGAGCCGGAGGCTTAAGATTGGTTAA
Organism: uncultured Verrucomicrobiae bacterium; assembly: GCA_963742335.1. Taxonomy (GTDB): domain Bacteria; phylum Verrucomicrobiota; class Verrucomicrobiia; order Chthoniobacterales; family JAFAMB01; genus JAFAMB01. The sequence goes on along the minus strand of CAVULL010000019.1, from coordinate 140,823 downwards.
ACGGTCCCCTCCGGAGGGAGAGTGCGCCCTATTTTTACCAAGCCAATTCAGAAACTGGAAATGCGCATGGGGTTGCAGAAATCCCAAAACCCTGGGATCGGGCCGGGAATCCAGCGGTGCATTGGATGTTTCCGTCGGTCTATTGCCAAACGAAGGAGGATGCGTTGCCGGGCTGGAGAATGGCGGCTTCGGTGGATTGGATTGTTCGATGTGCCGATGTCCGAGGCAGAGGCGCCACGCTTCTTGAAGATCGAGTTCTTCGACGGCAGGGCGATCATCCAAAGCCGCCGCACACCGGGCAGTCCGAACGACGGCCAGCTCGGCTCGAAGGCCTTCGAGTCTGAGGTCTCGTCCGGTCGCAGCCACAGCCAACCGTTGCTTATCTGAGAGAAAGACCTCGACCAGCCGCCTCCGCGCGTGAGTGATACGGTTTGCCAATTCGGAAACCGCCGCCGCAAAGTCCGAGATAAATTTCTCTGGGTCATCATCAAAAGCGATTCGACGCTTCACAATCTCGACCCGTTGCTCGTGGCTAAAATCATCCCGAATCAGAACCCCGTGCGCGAAGCGGTCCGAGAGCTGAGGGCGGAGATCACCTTCATCCGGGTTCATCGTCCCAACCAGGATATACCGACTTTCGACGGATCGAGTAAACCCATCGCGCTCCATCCGGTATCGGCCGGAGGCTGCCGAATCGAGAATATCATCCGCAAGATGGTCGGGTAACAGGTTGATCTCGTCGATATAAAGGACGCCGCCATGCGCCTCTTCGAGCAAACCGATTCGCCCTGACCATTTCCGGTTTTCGACCAACGCCTCAGCATTCACCGAGCCCAGCAAGCGATCCTCCGTCGTTCCCAAAGGGACTTCCACAAATGGCGTCGCCGTGGCGGAGATGGACCGCAGAACCTCTGCAAATGACCGAACCAAGGTGCTCTTCGCACAACCGCGATGACCGAGTAAAAGTGTGCCCCCGATGCGTGGATCAATGGCATGGTAAATCAGCGACTTCTTCGCGTCCTCCATTCCGACGATGGCGGTAAAGGGGAAGGAAGTCATTCGAGTTGGCCTTGGAGTTCGAGCAAGTTTGATTCAAGCGCCGCAACCGTATCCTGGTCCGGGCTCTCCCATAAACCGCGTTCGGCCGCTTCCAACAACCGTTCAGTGGCCTCTTCCAGGGCAGCGGGGTTGTGACGCTGAAAGAACCTCTTTTGTTCGGGATCCAGCAAGAGCACCCGCGCGACCTCCTGATAATGGATCCCCTTGATCAGGTTAGTGGTCGCTCCGTAACCGAACAGGTAGTCCACGGTGGCGGCCATTTCGAAAGCACCTTTATATCCGTGTCGCCGCATTGCTTCGATCCAACGAGGGTTAAGCACGCGACTATGAATCACCCGGACGATTTCTTCATTTAAGGTACGAATCCGCGGTTGATCCGGACGAGAGGAATCACCGTGATACGTCGTGGGAGCTCTCCCGCGAAGCTGCTCGACGGCGGCGTGGAGGCCGCCTTGAAATTGGAAATAATCGTCTGAATCAAGAATGTCGTGTTCCCGATTGTCCTGGTTTTGGTGCACCACCTCTATTTCGGAAAGGCGGGCCTGGAACAAGGCCCTGTTTTCCTCGGCCGAGCCATCGCTATCAAAAGCGAACCCGCCCCATCGGCAAAAAACGTCCGCCAGGTCGCGTTTTGATTCCCAATTGCCAGCATCGATCAGTGGCAACAGCCCGGTTCCATACGCGCCAGGCTCTGAACTGAAGACCCGGAGAGCCGCGAGCCGAGCTGCTTCATGGGCGGCGATACCTTGCTCAATCGCGATCTGCCGGTCCCGGAGCCACGATTCACGAATTGGATTCAACTCCAAAGGCTCATCCTGTTCTGCCAGTCTCTTCGGAACCGTAGCGAGCAACCGCATGGTATCGCCAAAAGCATCCCGGAACATTCCTGAGACACGCAACAAGACGTCCACCCGCGGGCGGCCGAGAAGACTCAACGGCAGAATTCGGAAGTCCACCACGCGCCCCGAGCCTTCCTCCCAGACCGGCTCGCATCCCCAGAGGCACAAGGCCTGTGCAATGTCATCCCCGCCGGTGCGCATATTGGAAGTGCCCCAGACAACCAGGGCAATTTTACGTGGATACTCACCCTGTTGCTGGCGATGGCGCTCCATCAGCTGCTGGGCCATCGCCTTGCCGCAGTGCCAAGCCGTCTGGGTCGGGACCGCGCGAGGATCAATCGCAAAGAAGTTTCGACCCGTTGGCAACACGTCGATTCGACCGCGAGTGGGTGCTCCAGCAGGGCCGGGGGGGACAAAGCGGCCGTTCAGACCATCGAGAAGATTCTGCAACTCATTTTCACATTGTGACAATCTCGGGACCACCTGGCCTAACACGAACGCCCGCAAACGCGTTAAATCCCGTTCTGGAGAAGAGTGGACTTCGAGCTCCTGGTTGGATTCCCCGCCGAAGGCGCGTTTCTCCCTTTCTGCTTCTGCCCGGCGCGGCGGCCCTTTCGCGCTTTTTAGAACATCGTTTAGCCAGGTCCGGGCTCTGGCTTCCAGCGCGTCGCGCTCGGCCGGGGTGAGATCATCAAGACTAGCGTTGCAGAAGGACTTCCTGGTATCCCCACCGGCAAGGTCATCCACTCCGACCGAGGTCAATGCTTCCAGCAGACTCGGTCGGTCTCCGCTGGGAATCCGAAGGAGGCTCAGAAGAAAATCGATTTCCCGCTCGCCGGTTGGTCTTTCTCCCAGGACGTGCAAAGCCGATCGAATTTGACTCTCCTTGATATCGCAGAGAAAGCTGCCAATTGCTTCGACCGACTTTGTGCCACTCGGCAAGTCGGCGCGCCAACTCGAATGCTCCAGCGTTTGACTAATCTCGCGTTCAAGCTCGATCGCCCGGCTTGGGTAAAGGCTCAAACAGTGGGCATGCTCTTCCAGCAAGCGCTCGACCTTTTCCAAGTCGCCGTACAATCCAGCCCTGGTCAATGGGGGCGTCAGGTGATCCACAATGACGGCAGCGGTCCGCCGCTTGGCTTGCGAGCCTTCTCCAGGGTTGTTGACGATGAAAGGATAGAAATGAGGCAAAGGCCCAAGACAAAGCTGAGGATAATCATCCTGGCCGAGCGCCACACTTCGACCGGGTAACCATTCCAGATTTCCATGCTTGCCGAGATGGATAATTGCGTGGGCCTGGAATGTTTCCCGGATCCAGAGATAAAAAGCGAGATATTCGGGAGGAGGCGGCAGCGTCGGACTATGATAAATCGCTTGTGGCTGTAGAGAATAGCCCCTCGGTGGTTGGATCCCGACAAAGATGTCTCCGAGCCGGATACCCGCTACCGGCTGGTTATCCGAGGAAGCCGCTGGCCAGTTCCGACTGAGCTCCTCTCGACGTTTCGGGGGCAATGAACCGAGGAAGATCTCGAATTCTTCCCGATCCATTTCCTGGTACCTGGGCCGACCATAAGATCGCTCACGGTCATTGGTGACTCCAGACTGCAACCAACGCATCAATTCTTCGCCGTCTTGGGGGCAAGGCTCTACCCGGTAACCTGCCGCAGACAAACTGGATAGTAATTTCACGGTACTGGCCGGCGTGTCGAGCCCAACGCCATTTCCGATACGGCCATCACGATTCGGATAGTTGGAGAGAATAATGGCAATTTTCTTCTCCGAGGGAGGGACTTGACGCAATAAAGTCCAATTTCTCACCCAGTCGCTCACATAGTTGATCTGCGAGTCATCAGGTTTTAAGCGCTTCTGCGTGAATTCGATCTCCTCGAGGCGTGTTTCCCCTTCTTTAAAGCCAACCACAGTGCCGAACAGCCGGCCGTCAATCTCCGGCAGCGCGACGTTCATCGCCGCCTCGGCCGGAGACAAACCGCCCAGGCTGCCCAGCCAAGCTTCCTTGGAGCAGAGTGCGACGGGCACCTGCAAAACGGGGCAATCCAGTTCTTCGAAAAGAGAAATCCGCTGATCGTCATTTGGACAGATCGAAAAGCTTTGCATCATCACGACGACATTCGGGGGGCATTCTTGCGCTTGTATCAGGAGCTCAGCCTGCACCGCGGGACTCCTTAGAGACAACGAGTAAAGGCCATGGACCCGCAATCCTTTTTCTTCCAGGGCTGAAAACAAAGCGTCGACCACTTCAAGATCGCCGGCCTGCAACCAAGCCCGGTAAAAGCAAATCCAGACCGTGGCAGGAGCGGGCCTGACGGAAGTTTTGTAAATTCCAAATTCCGGCATCGGGACTGGTTCGAGGAGCTCCTCGCGATCTGCCAGCAGCTGCTCGATTCCCTCCGCTGCACGCCGAATGTTTTCCCTGCCGCCATGTTGGAAGAACTCGAACATTCGGCTGCAGACCGCGGTAGGAAAATCGCTGAGCAGAGCCAGCTCATCATCGTCCGAGCTCGTCCCGGAAAAAATCAAGAATTTCGGGCGCACGGGTTCCTCTTTCAGATCCAACACTCCTTGTATGAAGTGAGCAAAATAGGCTCGGCCGCCCAACAGGCGGGCGACCACCAGCTTGGATCTTCGCAACACCGTCTCGATATAGTGATCGGCGGCGACCGGCTGCCGAAGCGAAAAAGCATGAGCAATCCGCAGCCGTTTGCCAAAACGCTCTCGCCACACGGAAGCAACGCACGAAAGATCGGTGTCGGCGGCGCTGAGAAAAACAATCTCGCCCGGCGTTTGCTCGATAAGGACTAGCTCCCTCTCAATGTCTAAGCAACCAGGTTGTGCGACGGTCCAATGCATATGCAGCCAGGAAAACCCGCAGCGTTTCCGAAGAAGGAACAGCGCGATCACCAACCCGCAACCCCCTTCCGCGACCTCCGTGCGATGCTTTCCTCATCCGGGTTAACTCCATTCGCAATTTGTTAATTCGCTGAGCAATGTTTTAATCTGATCGCGGCGAGGATGGTACCCAATCACCACCAAGGTTGAATGCCCCTTGTCGGATGGGTGTTGCTCGAAATAGGTTTGGACCCGGTTACGTACCGCCTGCACGACTAGTCGATGGTGCTTGTCTTTGACCGAAGCAAAACCTTTTGCTCGCAGAATCGGCTGCTGCAGAGTCATTGCACGCACCGCAGCTTTTAATTTTTCGGCGTCTTGCAAGTCGTCGCTCTCGAGCACGAACGACTGCCAGCCCGGGTCATGTTCATGAAAGTGCTGATGAGTATGGTCACCGTGTTGGTGCGCACCGAGTCCGGTATGCGCGTGGCCATCAAATTGTCGTTGGTCATCCAGCGGGCGATCCAATTCCATGGGCATTTGTTGCACGGGGCCATGATGATGTCCGTGCTCGGTGGACGCACCCTCGTGCCCCGGTTCGTGATGCAAATTCAGGCCCAGACAGAGACGGGTATCGAGTTCCGCATGGTAAGCGAGTTCGAGGAACCGAACGTTGGGCGCTTTTTCGCGCACTAACACTTCTGCCTTCAGGAGGGCTTCCTCGCCCAGATCGTCGATCTTATTGAGCACCACCACATCCGCGTTTTCCAACTGCTGATTCAAGATGAAGTCCACGGAGGCGGCATGCTGCGGGGCTTCAGCCCGATCGAGGCCGGGAATTGGCTTTCCGCATTCGAGATTACCATCAAGGAGTTGGGGGGTGTCCACCACGGTCAGGACCGCATCCAATTGAAAGTCATTGCGAATTTCCGGCCACGCTAACGCCCGCATCACCGGCGTCGGCAACGCTAAACCGGAGGTCTCGATTAGAATATGGTCTATCTCGTTGACCCGGCATTGGAGTTGCTTCATCACCGGCAAAAAATCATCTTTGATCGTGCAGCAAATGCACCCATTTGGAAGGTCGTGAATCTCGGCTCCATGTTCCAGCCCGGCGGTGCGCAACAAAGTACCGTCGACAGAGACCTCGCCGAACTCATTGATGAGTACCGCCAAACGGCGATCTGGCGTCTTTTTGAGCAGCCCGCAAATAAGAGTGGTTTTCCCGGAACCGAGGAATCCGGTGACAATGGTGACAGGGATTTTCATAGGAATGGCGCAAATTTGTAACGGGGCTTCGGTGTAAGAACGATAGGGGTGGCAAATGTGAATGGCGCTCAGTTAAAACCGGATCGTTCTTCGCCCCGGAGGGGCTGGAGGACTCAGGTTTCCACCCTGGGAACCATCCAATCAAACGGTTCGCCCTAAAAGGGCGAGAGGCTAGCACGCTCGATCTTGCGCCACTTTCAGGGCGCGTCCCTCGGGGTGATTGGTTCCCAGGTTTGAAACCCTGGGCTGAGTCCTGAAGCCCCTTCGGGGCATAGATTTCGGCTGAGTTCTGACGCCCCTTGGGGGCAAAAATTTCGACTTGCCTTCGGGTTGGACGGCTCAACTTCAAATCGACACGCCCCCTTTCTCAACGACTCCGGCGATTAGTAATTGCTGCAGTTGGTGAACGATTGTCCCGACGTCATGGGCGACGATTGGATAGTTGACTGGCGGTCGCTCCACCACAATCAAAGGGATTCCGAGCAAAAAAGCTGCTTCGGCTTTCGCTAGAAAACCGCCCGCTTCACCGGACTCTTTGGTCACCACGCAATCGATGCGCCAGTTCTTCCAGAGCTCTTGGTTAAACCCTTTGGAGAACGGACCCTGCATCGCGCAGATGTTCGCCCGTGGCACTCCAAGCTTCAGGGCGCGTTCCAGGGAATCAGGTTCCGGCGTTATCCGTACGTACCACTGGCAACGAGAAGCTCCTTCGTGCTCGAGAAAAACGGGCAAGTCCTTCGCACCCGTGGCCAAAAATACCCGACTTCCCCCATTCATCGACTCCGCGGCGGCCTCAGTCATGGTTTTGCAAAAAATGGCGGGATACGGGCTCTTCGCAGGAGGTCGCTCGTACCGCAGATAGGGAATCTTGATCTCTTCGGCAAGCTGCATCAGCTGAGAAGAAATCGCAGTCGCAAAGGGGTGAGTGGCGTCTACGATAGCTCGAGCATCGGAACCCTCTAACTCGCTCCGGCGGGCTTCGAGGCCTCGTGTGCCCGATCGCACAGTGATTCCGGGCAAGTTTTGCGTCACAATTTCACGGCCGTATTCGCTGGCTGTCGAGACAATGATATGATAGCCGGCCTCCTGGAGCTTTGAAGCCACCGCGTTGCCGTCACTGGTCCCCGAAAAGACCCAGACGGCTGGGAGTTCGCATCGGCGTTTCGACGTTTCTGCGTTTCGAGGTTTGGCGTCAACCGCCTGGTTCCAATTTCGGTAACCGCGCGGCGTGAAAATAAACTCCCGTTTTCGCTGGGTAAACCGGTTGCCGACGATCACCGTGGTCAGCATGTCGAATCTGCGTTCGAGCAGTTGTACCAAGGTGCAAACGGAAGACTCCTGATTGGCCCGATAAGCGTTACGGACAACTCCACACCAGGTCGTCGGAGCTTTTTCTTCCAGGAAGAGGCGAAGGATTCGGTAAACTCCTTCCTGTCGAGTTTTGCTTTGCACATTGTACAAGGCGACCACCAATTCCGCCCGCGCCAATTGGCGGGCCCGGTGCTCTATCCAGTCCCACGGACAAAGCAAATCAGAAAGAGACAACGTGGCAAAATCGTGTGCCAATGGCGAGCCAAGCAGGGAGGCACAACTGGTCGCGGCGGAGATCCCGGGAATAACGGCTAACTCGAATCTGTCTTCCTCGACCATTTCTTCCAGAACAAGCGCAGCCATGCCATAGACCCCGATATCGCCGCTTGAAACCAAGCTCACCACGCGACCGTTGCGCGCCCGCTCGATGGCTAAGGATGCACGTTCGCGTTCATGGGTCAGCGCTGGTGCGTGGATTTCCTTGCCGTCGATCCATGGCCGGATCCAGGTTAAATAGAGCTCGTAGCCGACAATCACCTCACTCTCACGAAGCGCAGTTTCAGCGAGCGGCGGGATCAGCTCGACCGACCCCGGACCGACCGAGACCAGGAAAAGTTTCCCACTCGACCTCATAAGGCTGGAGTCTCCTCGACGATGGCCACCGCAACACCGTTCAAAGCTGTTTTTGGTAGAATGAGCCGTCCGCGAAAAGTCGCCAAAAGAGCACACGGTTCACAGACGCCATCGACGCCGACTTTTTCACGCACCAAAGCCGACGCACTAGTGATCCATGGCCGCTCCTGAATAAGCGTTCGCGGAATTATTCGTAATGGCAGGCCGTTTCGCTGACACCACTCCAAGAGGCCTGGTTCTTCCCCTTTGAGATCGATGGTGGCAATTTCTCGAACCTCCGCTTGCGTTCGCGCCACCTTCTGGAGAGCCTGCTGGATCGCGGCGCCGATCAGATCGGCTGGGATACCCTTGCGGCACCCAAGTCCGACGACGAGCGGCTTGAGCGCTTCGGTGGCCGTGGTGACGACCGGCACGGCTGCCGTAAGATTCGCGACGCGATAGGCCAGATCATTCGCCCCCCGTTCGTGCCCGCCCAGCAGGGAAACCGCAAAGCGGCAACCTTCATCAATCACCACCACTCCTGGATCCGTCCTTTTGTCCTTGATCAATTCTGCAAGGTAACGCACTGCGATCCCGGTCGTCATGACCATGACCCATTGCCGATAAGAAGCGCAGCGGGATGCGAACGCGGCCCGATTGCTCTCGCCTCCGTCACAGTCCAGACCGCCCAGGTGACCATCGAGCTTGACCTCCAGATATCGCCCGAGCTCCACCGCTTCCTTCCGAACAACCCAGATTCCGAGTGCTGAAATCATGTCGTCGTTTTCTTGGCAGCCTTCCTATAGAGATGCGAGTACTCGGCGGCATAGAGGCGGGACCCGGTCCCCGCCTTCCGGTTCAACACTTCTCCGACGATCAGCATCGTCGAGAGCTCCCAGTCCCGCGGGACAACCTCCCCGATGATTTTGCCGAGTAATCCGCACCAGATCATTTCCTGCCTCCAGGTCGCCTTGTGGACCAGGGCGACGGGAGTCTCCGGCGGATAATGGACGAGAAGCTCAGCGACCACCTCTGGCAACTGACCTCCGGAGAGAAAGATGCACATCGTGGTGGTATGCGCGGCGAGTGCCCGCAAAGACTCTCTTTCGGGCATCGGCGAAGCGCGGCCGCCGGTTCGGGTCAGGATAATCGTTTGCGCAATCTCCGGTTTGGTCAGCTCCGCGTTCAGCAGAGCGGCCGCCGCGACAAACGAAGAGACGCCTGGGACAACTTCATATTCAATTCCCAGAAGATCGAGCCTCCGCATCTGCTCCGCAGTCGCGCCGTAGATGGACGGATCGCCGGAATGCAAGCGGGCGACATCCAAGTCATGATCCCGGGCTCTGGCGTACTGCGCTTCCTGTTCGTCCAAACTGAGTTTCGCGGTATTGATGATCTGAGCGTCAATCCGGCAATGAACTAACATCTCCTTGCTCACCAATGACCCGGCATAAAGCACCACGGCAACGCGGCCGAGAATATTCGCGCCACGGACCGTAATCAAGTCGGCGCTTCCCGGTCCCGCCCCAATAAAATAGACCTTCATCCCTCCCCTCCCAGGTGGCGTTTTTCGGGCCTGTTCTTTCGGATCAGCAGGGTTGAAAGATAGCCACGGCTGGGCACCGGATCCATTGCCGACACATCCGGGCAAACGATGGCGTCGGTCATCCCGACATGACTACCGAAAACGCACCGATCAGCGATCCCGAGTTCATGGAGCAACGCCAGCACGGACGGCAGGCGCTCACCGATCTTCATCAAAACGACGATGTCATGCGCCTGGATCATCGATCGCAGTTCGGACATCTCGGTGGGACACGGCAAGATAAGAGTGCGCTCTTTGCCTTCTCCAAGCGCAAACCCGGCGGCCGCGGCTACGGCGCAATAGCTTGGCACCCCAGGGAAGGTCCGGTATTGCAGATCTGGAATTCGATCCTGCAGTGCTGCCAGTGTATAGGTATAGGTCGAATAAGTCGAGGGATCGCCTAACGTCAGGTAAGCGACGTCCCGCCCCGCGCTTACCTCGGCCAGGATGATTTCCGCAAGCTTCCTGTAGTGCTCGGCAAGAACACCTCGATCCGTTTCCATCGCGAACTCAATTTCGCGAAATCGATGATCCGGAATTTCGCCCCTCGGTAAACAACGGCGGGCGACCGAATGATTCATCGTCTTAGCCCGCGGGACAAAGATTACATCACACTTTTTCAGAGTGTTCCAGGCGGCGACGGGAATCAGACCGGGTTCACCAGGGCCCACTCCGATCCCGAAGAACTTACCAGAACGAATCATTCCTCTCCTCCTAACGGTTGGCCATCCATTTGGAACAGCCGGACGGAGACCACGTCGACGCGCTTCAGCAGACTGGAGATCTGAGCGGCAATTCTTTTTTCCACCAGAGACCAGAACTCCGCTGAGAATGCCTCGGTTCTGAGCAGTTCGATCAGCCCTTCAACCGTTCTCGATTGTGCCATCAGTTTGAGGAGCGCGCCGGGGATTCCGTAGTGATCGGCGATCCGGCAAACAGCGTCGACAGCGCTTCGGCTCTGAGCAGAATGCGTATCGTAAACATCATCCAGGATCTTAGCGAGTTTGCCAGGATGACCAACCACCCAGAGCCTGGGAAGTCGATGACCGTTTTCTTCCAAGGTCCCGTCGACACACCTCAAGGCAACGCCCATAAAGTTCGCCGTCTGAACGACCCGTTTGAGCGGTAATTGCAGAAAACTACGCGCAAACCGTTGACCGAGATTTCCGGGGGCCACCACTATTTCGCCTGGATGGTCCCCCAATGCGACCCTGACATAAACCTCGATCGAAGCTTCGAAGGCAGCGGTCGACTTGGGCTCGACAATGCCGGTTGTGCCGAGGATCGAGATTCCGCCCTCGATGCCCAATCGAGGATTAAACGTGCGCTTGGCAATCTCCTCGCCGCTCTCGCAACCGATCTGAAGGTCAAAACCAAGGTCGATGGTGCCATCTCCCTCACCGAGCACTTCGTGCACTGCGCAGGTCATCATTTTTCTCGGAACGGGATTGATCGCCGGTTCACCCACCTTGAGTTGCAAACCAGGCTGCGTGACGACGCCGACTCCTTCACCGCGTTGAAAGACGATCTGACCATTTCCATTTCGCCTGACCCTGGCGAATATCCGCGCCTGATGGGTCTGGTCAGGATCATCGCCTCCATCTTTAATGACATCCGCTCGAACTTCCCCGTTCGCTTCTTCTGAGATTCGATCAATCGGCACGGCGAGATATTGCAGATCATCCGGGAGGGTCACATGGACTTCCGGCGGTGTCTCGTGGCAAACAAGCTTTAGAAGGGCTGCCTTGACGGCGGCCGTGGCACACGTCCCCGTCGTATACCCACGTCTCAAACCATTTTGCGCGAGTCTTTTCAGATCGAACAGGGAGGGAGCTTCCTTCTCGGGATTTGCCTCGGAGCCGGTCATTTGATCGATCCCTGGTTCGCCAAACGGATCAGCATCGCGTTCATCACCGCGGCTGCCCAAGGTGATCCTCCACGAGTTCCACGATTGGTAATCCGCGGCACCCGCGTGCATTGTCTCAGCTTCGCTTTGCAGTTTTCGGTCCCGACGAACCCGACTGGAAGCCCGATGATCAGGTGCGGACGCCAATGATGTGCCTCCACCAGTCGCACCGCTTCCTCGACTGCGGTTGGAGCGTCGCCGATGGCCAGGATCAGATTATTACCAAATCGCATCCAGGCCCGCCTGATACCGGCTGCGGAACGAGTGATTCCGGTAGCTTCGGCGAGTAATTTTGTTTCCTCATCGTGAACCGTGCAGACTGTCGGAACGGCCAACCGATCCAGCAGGGTTCGGCGCAGCCCGCTCTGGACCATCATGACGTCCGTGATGATCGGAAGGCGTTGCGACAAAGCACGAATCCCGGCCGGAATCGCTCCCGGGGAAATGAAGACTTCGTCGACGACATTGAAGTCTCCGCTCGCGTGGACCAATCGTTTGAGAATATCTCGCTCCGGCTCGGGAAACATCGACCAATCGCGACCGGCATCGATCATCCGAAAACTTTCCGATTCAATCGGATGCGGCAATTCCACCCGCATGGTCGGACGGAGAGTGACAAGGGGACCCGATCCGTGCGGGTCCGGGTCCACGGACAGGACGCCCGCCTGAGTTTCTGTGCCGCCCCGCACGTGGAAATGATGTCCTTGCTGCGGAGCACCCACTTCCTTTTCGTAGCCGATGATTTGCACCCGATACTTGCAGAGGCTGCAGTTGGCCAGGGCTCTTCCGGTGACACTCTCTTCGGCCCGCTCAAGCAGCGCGTCTGCCAGGAGCTCGTGAATGCCAAGGTACTCACATTGCAAAAATTCTATCTCCGGATGCCGCTTCGCAAGCGCGCTGACGGCACCATAAATCCGCTTAACCAGAATACCCGTAAACAGGAAGAATGGCGCGACGACGATACGTGAAAACCCGAGTCGAGCCGCCAGCCTCAGTCCGTCGGCCACCAGCGGTTTGGCGGTCCCGGAATAGCAAACGAACGAAGCGCCGAATCCCAGCCCTTCCTCCAGCATTCTCGCCAATTTCGAAACATCGGAGTTGGCGTCCGGATCTGTCGTCCCCCTTCCGACCACCGCCAGGCAGGTTTCCGATCTTTTGATCAGCTGCGGGGATTGCGCCTCGGTCTGGACTATCTTTTCCCGCATCAGTCTCAGAATGAATGGATGCAGCTGGAGTGCCGAACCGAAGTGCACTTTCGTCTCGGGAAATTCTCGGCGCAGCGCCAGAATTTCACTTGGTAAATCGTTTTTCGCGTGGGTGGCAGCCAGCAAAACCCCGGGCACCACTGCAACTTGGCGCGCTCCTGCAGCGATACTGGCGCGGATCGCCTCGTCAATAGTGGGGCGGGCGAACTCGAGAAAACCATGATTCACTCTTCGTCCGCGAGCCCGTTCCTGGACAAGGTGCACAAGACGCTCAAATTCACGAACTCCTTCCGGATCCCGGCTCCCGTGTCCCGCGATCACAATGTCGTAATCTGATGCCTGTGAAGGGCCCATGTTCAATTCGTCCTGGTTTGCGGGCTGCGCGGCGTGGCCGCCCCCTTTGCTTTGGAACAATTGATATTTTCCGGGGCCCCGGACACGCGAGATCGGGACTCAGCCAATTCCAATTGGCTCTTCATTGGATGCAGCGTCCTGATCAGCATGATGCTCATGTCAGTAAAGTCGGCACGGCAATCACCGAGCGTTCCCAACCAGGCGGCTTCGTTTTGCGAGAGACGTTCCCAGACCTCGGTTGGATGAGCGGGAGCGACACCTCGAGCCAGCAAAAAATCGGCGATTGCTTTCGGCATGAAATCCCATGGGCGCGGAATGACGATCACGTTCCGACCGTCTTGTAGCGCATGCACGAGATGCTCTTGGAAAGGCGCGATATCCCCGCGCCGATGAAAAGTAATGAACGACGTCTCATCGAAGCAAACGCGGGAACGTGAAGCCAGGATTTGCGCGGCGCTGATGCCGGCCACCGTTTCCACGGTGTGACCGCAAGCACGTTCAACCCTTTCCAGGAACTGGAAACCTGAAAAGTGGATATCTCCCATGAACACGACGACACATTTGGCGCCTTCGAGATGCAGCGAAGCGACCTTCTCCAGCATTTCCGTCTGGTCCTTGTAACCCATCGTAACAATCTGGCATTCGCCTCGGATGAGAGGCCGGACCAGGTCGACCACCGTCCTGAAGCCGGCCACCACATCGGCCGTTTCGATCAATTCCCGACCGCGTAGCGTCAAATAACCTAAGTCCCCGGGACCGGCACCAAGACAGCAAATCATAGGGCCGCCATTCTAGCATCCTTGTTCATCGAGGACGGGAACACCGTCTGAGTGCCAGAAAAGTAAAGATGCACGTAGGAGGCATGGAGACGGTGTTTCTGAAACCCTTCCCGGCGTGTTGCGCCTATCCGCTTCCGGCGGACCATCCACAAGTTCGCCAGTTGCGATTCCGCAGTCCACCGTGAATGATGAAATTCATGTCCGCGAATCATTTCGCTTGGAGCCCTCTCCAGTTCAGAGCATTCGCAGTAACCGAAGTGCTGAAGTCCGGGTGTCATTTCCACTGCGCCGGGGATCGCGCCGACCATCGGCAATCGCCGTCCAGATCGACTAACGATCTCTTCCGTTAACCACATCATTCCTCCACACTCTGCGTAACAGGGCAATCCATCTTCAATAGCCGAACGGATATCTGACCGGAGTGCCTGATTCTGAGAGAGTTCGTCAGCGAATAGCTCCGGAAAACCTCCTCCGATGATCAGTCCCTCGAGACCGGACGGGAGCTTCGAATCGTACATTGGTGAGAACTCGACCAGTTCGAAGTCGTGGCGCCGCAGATAGTCCAGATTCGCCTCATAATAAAAGTGAAATGCTTGATCTCTCGCCAGTCCAATCCGGATCCCTTTTCCGGAGGGCTCCTGGGCCGGCGGACCACCCTTGGCTGGCTCCACCAGGGCCATAATACCCGATAGGTCAAGATAGCTCTCACCCAGTTGCGCAAGCTCCTTTCGGTGAGGAAAGTCGCGCTCTTGATTTGCTTGCAATCCCAGGTGTCGCTCAGGCCAGGATAGCTCCGAGCAGATTGGAATCGCTCCCAGCACTGGCAGCTTGAGAGGAGCGATCGCCTCGCGCAGGTACTCCGCATGACTGCGGCCGCTAACACCGTTCAAGATCACACCGGCGACCAGATCAGAGTCGGCCTCGGCCATAAAACCGCGAAGCGCAGCAGCCAGTGAACGTCCCGCTTTGGCGCTCGGAATCACCAGGATCACGGGCCATTGAAGAAGCCTTGCCATGGCCATGGTGCTGCCTTCGTCCGATGTTACCTCGCTCCCGTCAAACAGACCCATGACTCCCTCCACAATCGAGATTCTGCCGGCGCCGTGCGTCATCGTTTCCTGAACGATGCCGGCGTCTTTCATGAGCCAGAAATCCAGATTTCGCGACGGTCCACCCGCAAATCGGCCATGATATCCGGGATCGATAAAGTCGGGTCCCACCTTGAAGGGCTGAATGGGCAATCCCCGTTCATAAAGAGCGGCCAGGATCATGCAGGTGACCGCCGTCTTCCCGGCACCGCTCTGCATTCCCCCAACGATCAATCCATGGGCCGTGTTCGTCATCCTATCCTCCTCCATCGTCCTCATCCTCGTCCTCGTCCTCGTTCTCGTTCTCGTTCTCGTTTTTTCCGTCTCTTTTTACCAGCCACCACTACAGATCGAGCACGAGCACGATTGAAGAATTGAAGAGGGATCCCTTCCCCAATCGTCCTCTTCGCTCGTACTCAAACCCCAACACCCCGATCCCCAAAGACCGAGAACGACGACCACTACGATGCCCAGCCACCTGGTCATCTAAAACTCGATCCCCCTTCGCGCCGAGACTCCCTGGTCGAAGTGATGTTTAATTTTACGCATCTCAGTCACGACTCCGGCGCGCTCAATCAATTCCTCCGGTGCGTATCGCCCGGTAAAAACCAGCTCCACGTTGACGGGCCGGCTCTCGACCAGGGCAATCGCTCTCTCGAGCGGAATAAGATTGCGGTGAAGGCAGTAGTTGATCTCGTCCACGATCACCAGATCATACTCCGAACTCGCGATGAGATGATCGAGTTCGTCCATCACTTGGGCGAGCGCAGCCCGCATAGCCTCCACGTGCTCCGGAATGTTTTTGCTCCTGGATAAAATCCAGTCTTGTTCCACGTTTTTGTAGGTCAGATTCGGATGTAAGGTCGGGCAGATAGCCAGTTCGCCGGTTTTCCAGCGCGGCTTCATCATCCGCAAATAGTAAACGCGAAACCCGCAGCCGAGTGCGCGGAGCATCAGTCCCATCGAAGCGGTGCTTTTGCCTTTGCCTTCTCCGGTGTAGATCTGGAAGGCACCTTGTTTTAAGCGAGGTCGTGCGGTTTCTGGATTCATTTCAGCGGCCAGTGGGAGAGAAGAATGGAGAGCAGAAGGAAAACCCCGGCAGAGGCACCGGCGATGCGCCACATCCAGCCGAGACTGCGCGCAATGTCCATGGTGTCCGCGACGCGCCCGGACGGATTAAAGACCGGTCCCCGGATGCAGTGTCCGTCATAGTAATTGTCGCCGCCGAGACGGACACCTAAAGCGTAAGCCATGGCGGACTCAGTCCAGCCCGCGTTGGGACTGGCATGGGAGGCGGCTTCCCGGCAGATGTTTCCCCAGCGACGAGCCGAATGAAAAAAGCATAAGAAAAACGCGCAGATTCTGGCCGGTAGCCAGTTCAACAGGTCATCAATCCGGGCTGAAGCTTTGCCGAACTTTTCGTAATCCTCCGTCCGGTGTCCAACTATCGAGTCCAAGGTGTTAGAGATGCGGTAAATCAGTGCGCCGGGAGCACCGGCGATCACACTCCAAAAAAGCGGAGCAACCACCGCATCGGTGAGGCTTTCGGCCACGCTCTCAATCGCTGCCCGACTGATTTCCGGCACGTTGAGCGCTTCGGTGTCGCGTCCGACAATCCACGAGAGCCGCCTGCGAGCCTCCTCCAGATCACCGGCGGCGAGAGGCCGAAAGACCGCTTGAACGTGGCGATGCAGGTCCGTCGCGGCGATCGACTGGTAAACAATGAAGGTATTGAGGATCCAGACCGCCACCCAACTGAGCTTGACGCACAGGAAATAAGCAATCGTATAGCCGGCAAAAATCGTTCCGGTCACCAGGCCCCAAAACAGGATGCCGAGCGCAACGCTCCGTTGTGCGTTTCGAGTCAAGATGGCTTCGTAGCGAGTCGACAGTCCACCTGTCAACCGGGCAATGTGTGGCCATCGACGTGGATCGCCAACCAGGAGATCCAGCAGAATTGCCGTCAGCAATTGGGCTGGATCAGCTCGCCACATAGTCCCAGACTCCCTCCAGGCTCAGATGTTCCTCCAAAAGATCGGCCATCCCATCGTAAACGCCCTGAAGATGTTCCCGCCAGCAGACGGTCGCCGGTCGATAGTTCGAGAATCCGGCGCGGCTCGCTAATTCTGAGCGGATCGCCGGCGATTCGAATAGACCATGGAGATAGGTGCCCCAGACATTTCGCATCTGATAACCTTCAGGGCGCGCCTCGCCACCACATTCGACCGAGCACAAGGAGGCACTCGGACCAGTCGGAATGGTCGTTCCCATATGGATCTCGTAAGCTTGCCACCGCTCTCCTCTCCACGAAGCAGACACCTGGACGACTTCCTTCTTCTTTGAGAAAGTCGTTTGCACCGGCAACAGGTTCAGACCAGCCAAAACACCCCGGTCGCCAGCTACACCTTCCCGATCTCCCACCGACTCGCCGAGCATTTGGTATCCCGCGCAAATCCCGACAATCGGGACACCGCGTTGGGCTGCTCGTTGCACCTCTGCCTCGATCCCTGTCTCACGGAGCCATTGCAAATCGGCGACCGTATTCTTGCTTCCGGGCAAGATCACTAATTTCGCACCATCGATCTCATTGATTTTTTGGATCCATCGCACGCGGACGCCGCTATCCAGGAGCCAGGGTTGGCAATCCTGCGAATTGGAAAGATGCGGAAAGCGAATCCAGGCGATGGTATCCCCGTCACCGCGCTCTTCGGATTCCCGGCAAAGACTATCTTCGCTCTCCGGCTGAAGTTTTGGGGAAAACGGGAGGACCCCCAGGTACGGCAGCGAGGTTCTTCCCGACAAACAGCGGCCCGCGTCTGCGAACAGGGAGAGATCTCCGCGAAACTTGTTCACCACGACACCCAGTCCACGGGCCCGATCGACCGGTTCGAGCAGACTCCACGTTCCGACAATCTGAGCAAATACCCCACCCCGTTCGATATCAGCAACCAGCATCCACCTGCCGTCCAGATGATGAATCGGGCGCAGATTAACGATGTCGCGACTCATGAGATTAAGTTCAACCGGGCTGCCGGCGCCTTCCAGAATCAGCACATCGCATCGCTTTCTCCAGAACTCTAAAGTCTCGCAAACAATTGGCCAAAGTTTCTCCACTAGCCCGTAATATTCGGCCGCTTTGACGTGTTCGGTTGCGCGCCCCAATAGCACCAGCTGCGATCCGAGGCGGCCGGACGGCTTGAGCAGAATCGGATTCATTTCCACTGTCGGCTGCAGGCCGCATGCTTCGGCTTGAGCTGCTTGTGCTCGACCGATTTCGCCTCCATCAAGCGTGACAAAGGAGTTATTCGACATGTTTTGCGCCTTAAACGGCGCCACCTTCAGTCCTTTCCGGCGCAGTAACGCGCAGAGGGCCGTTGCCAGCCAACTCTTTCCGCTGTTGGAGGAAGTTCCGAGAACAGAAATGGCCTTCATGCAGCTCTCCGGGTCAACTCTCTGCAAATGGTTGAAAGCTCGTTGACCAATCGGCTGTTTTCCGAGGCGGTTCTGACCGAGAGACGGATAAAGCGCCCCTTCGCTAAGCCGCGAAAAGAATCGCCTGTGCGGATCAACAAACCCCGACGCCCTAGTTTCTGGTAGAGCGTCCCGGCATCGAGCGATTCAGCTGTTAATTCCACCAGGAGAAAATTTGCCGCCCCGGGATGGACATAGATCCCCTGAATGGCTTGCAATTGGGCCTCGAACTGCAGCTTTACCATCCGGAGTTCACGAAAAGTCTTCAGGAGTTGCTCGTGCCGCTCTTTAACCAGGAATTGTTTCGCCCACGCTTGGACCACCGAATTAATGGTCCAGGGCGGCTGCATCATCCGCAAGCGCTCCATTGGGCCGGCGGTGGCAAGGAAACCCGCCCGCAAACCCGGGATTCGCCAGCTTTTCGTGAGGGATCGCAGCACGATCAGAGAGGGAAATTGCTCGACCATTGAAAGAAGGGTTTCTCCATCGTGGTCCGCCACGAATTCCATGAATGCTTCGTCGACAATCCAGTGTTTTGCCCGACTCCATTCCATTTCAAACAGGTGGCGCAACTCTTTTCGCGACTGCATTGATCCCGTCGGATTATTGGGGTTGCCAAGGACAACCACGTCGAATGCTTGAAGCCAATGCCTCCATTCAACCGCCGGCGAATCCCAAAGTTCCGGAGAAAGGAGGACGTGCTCAAGCTGGCAATCCAAGGTCGCGAAAGATCTGCTGTAGTCGCTGAAGCCGGGCTCGATGATCGCTACCCGGCACCCGCTGAAGAGTCTGGCCACCAGATAGAGTCCCTCAATGGAGCCCGCCGTCGGAAGAATGTAGTCGCTTGCCAACCGGTAAATTTCCGCCAATCGATCGGTCAACGTTTCAGCATCAGGTTCCGGATAGTGGATGACCTCGGCAGCCCATTGCTCCCATTCGGCTTCGGAAATCATCGGAGCGAGGACGTTCAAGTTTGAGCTGAAATCGAGGATTGACTCTTGCGCCAAGCCGAATTCGCGAGCCGCAGCTGCCACCTGACCGCCGTGGAAAGCCTGCCCCAACGCTACCCCCCTCCTTTCAGGACCCAAGGCAAACCGGCAATGATAAAATCCACCTTCGTCGCGTAGCGCGCAATCAGCTGGTTGGCCGCCCCGCATAAATCGCAAAAATCTCTTCCTTGCTGCGTGAGAGACACCATTCCCGTTCCGACCTCGTCGCTCACGAAGATGACCGCCCGCCGAAGTTCACGCACCGTTTGCAGGGCCGCTTCAAGATCCGCCAGAATTGGTGCGGGCGCGCGTCGTTGCATCAAATGGTAGGAAAGCCACAGCGTGATGCTATCGACCAGGAGCAGGGTATTTCCACTTTCGAGAATTTGATTTTGCAGGTCAAAACGATTCTCCATCGTACTCCAATGGTTTGGGCGACGGTTTTGATGCTGTTCGACTCTAGCCCGCATTTCGTCGTCCATCATTTCGGTGGCACAGGTGGCAACGAAACAGACCGGCATCCCCGAAGCGCTGGCTAGGGCTTCGGCATGATGACTTTTGCCGCTGCGAATTCCGCCAAGCACCAAGTGAAGAAAGGAATTCACGGTGCGCCCTCCCGCGAAAGACTTCTCCCGCCGGCCACGATATCCCTTGGACTCCAGTCGCTTCCGTGCCGGCAAAAGCTGATATGGCTACCGTACGGCACTCTCAATTCAAAGGCCCTTCGAAGAGGTAAGCCGGAAAAGGCGGACATTGCCGCACGGATCACCCCGGCGTGCGTCACAATCAGATAATGTGTCGTCGACAACGCGCTCGGGTTCGCTCCTGACCGCGTCGCGGGCGCAACCGCCGCGTCATTCTTTACTCCGACCAGTTTGCTCTCTATTCCTCTCAGTACCCGCGCCTGCAGATCTGCAAACGACTCTCCCTCCGGCGGAGCAACGGTGTCAAAATCGGCCATCCATTCGCTCAGTCGATGAGGCTCTTTGGTCTGAATGTCGCTCCAGGTTCGGCTCTCCCATGTTCCGAAATTAACTTCTCGCCAGACCGGATCCGGCTCGGGCAAAAGACCAAGTCTTAAGGCGATCGCTTCGGCGAGCAACTGACACCGCTGCAAATCACTGCAGAGGATTTTGTCTGGTCTTAGCCGGCAGGCCTTCTCGGCGAGCGGAATCAGCGCCGCTCGACCTTCAGGCGAGAGTTCGACGTTCGTTTGCCCAAGGCACCGTTCACTCTTTGCCTCAACGGGCGGATGGCGCATGAAGGTCAGCATCATATGGTCAAATCCGTGGCCCGAAGTGGCCAAGAAAGCATAGCCCAGGGTTTGTATCTGTTTAGCGTCATGTCCCACTCCTCCTCGTCCTCGTCGCGTTTTTCGGGTGGTACGAGCGAAACTCCCGCCACCTGCTTTCTCCGTTCATCCCTCCTCCATCCTGACAGACCACCTCGATCCCCAACCGAGGACGAGGGACGACGACGAGGACGAGGAGGATTGAGACATGGAGCTAAACACATACTCTAAGCTGTAGCGTGAGGCAGCTCCACCACCAGTGATAGATAGCAACCGAGCTCGATGAGCTGATTTGCCGCGCCAAGACAATCACCGGTAATCCCTCCTATTTTCTTCTGGAAATATCTCCCCGCCGCCCAGGTGCCGGCGGCGGCGACGATCAGGGTTAGCACGGACTTGCTCCCCAGAAGAACGAACGATAGAAGGACGGGGGAGACAAGAGCAAGCACAGCTTCTTTAACAGTGACGGCATTGCCAAACGGGCTGGCTTTCGACTGATCATTTCGGACGTACGGATAGCTAAAAAGAAGGGCCACCGTTGCCGCTCGGCTCAATCCGTGGGCGACGATCAGCGCACTGACTGCCTTCAAAACTCCCTCCTCCAACAGCGACGTCAAGACGAACGCCTTCGCCGTCAGCGAGAACCAGAGCGCCACCGCACCAAAGCTGCCGAGCCGGCTGTCCCTCATGATCTCAAGTCGCCGCTGCGGCTCTTGTCCTCCGAGGAGCCCATCCATAGCGTCCGCTAAACCATCCTCATGAAGCGCTCCAGTGACCACCACGCTCGTACCCATGCAGAACAGCACAGCGACCGCCGGCGGGAAGAACGGCTCTGCGCATAAAAGCACCAGCCCTCCCAGTAAGCCAATCATCAGACCCACGATCGGGAAGTACACGGCCGAACGAGGTAAATCCTCCGAACGAAATACGTACCCCTTCCCGACCGGAAGGCGAGTCATGAACATCAGCGCCCCGAGGAAGATATTGAACTGTTGCCGAATAGTGGTCATGAAGGATTGGCCGTTCATCGGTTTAGGAGCTCCCTTCGCCAATGGCCCCCGAAACGCCAGCCGATGCGAAGGTCGCCATCTCGCAAAAAATCTTGGCCGCCGCTTCCAAAATCGGCATCGCCAAAGCCGCGCCGGTTCCTTCGCCCAAGCGCATTTTCAGATCGAGCAGCGGCTCGACTTTCAAAGCCTCGAGCGCTTTTCCGTGCGCCTGCTCACTCGAGCGATGACTGAAAAAACTGACTTCGCGGCAATTCTGATCGATGCTGAAAGCGGCCGCGGCGGCGGCAGTGGCAATAAAACCATCGACGACGACCGGCAAACGAGCTCTCGCAGCCTCCAACAGAGTACCGGCCATGGCTGCGATTTCGAATCCGCCGACCACCCGCAACCAGTAAAGGCCCGCCGGTTCGCAACAGGCCGATGAATATCGTTCGTAGGCGGCAGCCACCACTTCAACCTTGCGTTGAAGCGATCCGTCATCGATGCCGGTGCCCCGTCCGACGGCTTCGGCCGGCTTAAGACCGCACAACGCCACCAGCAAGGCCGAGGCGGCCGTCGTATTACCGATGCCCATCTCTCCAATGCCAAGCAGATCAACTCCCTCCTCCAGCGCATTTCGAACCTGCTCGCGGCCGATCTCCAGAGCCAATTGGCATTCGCCTTCGTTCATCGCCGGTTCGCGATAAAAATTGGAAGTCCCGCGCCGGACGGAGCGAAAATAAAAATCAGGCGTGCTTAAGAAGCTTTCCGGCCAATCGGTATCCACCCCTGCGTCGATGATGTGAATGCCAATCCCACCGTGACGGGCCAAAACATTGATCGCGGCGCCTCCGTTAACAAAATTTAAAACCATCTGGCCGGTCACTTCGCTCGGGTAGGCGCTGACACCTTCCGACACCACGCCATGAGAACCGGCGTAAACGCAGATTCGTTTTTTGGTAAGCGTCGGTTCCAGAGTCTGTTGGAGAACCGCCAGTCGCACCGCCACGGTCTCCAGAACGCCAAGTGAGCCGGGAGGTTTGGTCTTCCGGTTAATTTTATCAAATGCCGAAGCGGATATATCTATCTTCACTTTTGCGATGAAGTTCCTCACGTTCCGATAATTGCCGGATGCGAGGTGAAAATCCCGCGGTCAAGTATTCGGACTCCAAGTTTCTGCCCTCAGATGAGGACGCCTCTGCTCCAGCCTTCACCAACCGGCTGGTTGATTGGCTAAACCCGAAAAGTCACTTTTCAGGTGGAGGATCGTAACTTGATACCGCAGCGCAACTGTGACCGGTTCTCACGGTCTTCCATGAATCCGCAGGTGTCTTGTGTCCTTTGATTCTGCAGAATTTTTTTTGCAGAATCACATGTCAAAAAACTAGTCTGCACCGGACCACACAACGATCCGAGTGTCAATTCTAGTTGTTCATAGAAGGATTCTTAGGATAAAAGGCTCAGGCAAGTATCACGCCGCCCTGCCATCATGAACTTGGCTGCTCACAAGCTTGAAAAATTCTCCAGCACCGGCCTGTCGTCCGCTGCCGGAACACTCTCGCCGGTCGGCACGCCAAAAAGGTGGATCATCGGGAAGGTCGGTGAATGGCTGCAAGGAGTTGATAGTGAGGGAGCCCCGTTCGTTTACGCATTGGCCGTCGGTACATCGCCGTTTCGGACCCTGACATCAGTCGAGCCTGCCAGAAGTCTCGCCGTGACGGTCAATCCTGATGGCCAAGCCGAGAGCACGAAGGTACAAAAGGCGATCAAGGAACTGGCGATCAGTTTTGGGCTCACGGCCGAGTGCACCTATCGAGTCACCATCACCGGGTCGCCACCCCGTGGAAAAGGGCTGGGTTCGAGCAGTATCGACATCGCTTCGGTGCTCCTCGCGATCAAAGAACTGCACGGCTGGGAGATCTCCACAGCGGAATTGTTTAAACTGATGTGTCGAGTGGAAAGATCAGATTATCTCTTCGACCCGGAACTGATTGTCGCTGCGAATCCGCGTGACGGGAGTTGCGCGATCGTCGCCCCTGCACCGAAATGCCTGGTTCTTGCCTGGGATACGGACCCGGACACGGTGGTCGATACGGAATCAGTCCTCCATCTCGACCTTGCCCGTCGGTCCTTCAACGAAGAATACCAGGAACTCTCCAGGATGATCCAAAGCGGAGCAACGGAGAGCCTGCTTAGTGCCGCAACCCGAAGCGCAGAGTTAAACAATCGGATCTTGCCGAAAAACGGGTTTTCGGTGGCGCGGAACCTCGTGCATGAGCTGCAGCATGTAGGCCTGATCGCTGCGCATACTGGAACAATCCTGGGCTTTGCCCTGCCGCAACCGGTCGACAAAGACTTGCAAAGATATATTTGGGAATTTGTAGTCGACCGGTATTTGGTTGCCCCCATGGTTTTTGAAGTGGGCACACTAAGAAGCCAATGAGCCAAGAGCGCCCTACGGGCGAGCGCGCGTGAAGATTTTAGAATCCGCCTGGCTCCGAGTTCAAGAGTTGCAGAATTCGGAAGGCTTATATTCGGATTCGCCATTCTTGGGTGAGAAGGTGTAATCGGGACTGTTTCCCTCTTTGGCTCCCACTGGGGAGAGTAAATTTGCCACTCTCTTTCATCGTTCGCCGTCTGCATAGATTTATTGACAGTTCCTGCGAGCAGTCATAATCTGGGCCTGCTTATTAATTACGAAGCGGGGAAGCCGGTGAGAATCCGGCGCGGTCGCGCCACTGTAATCGAGCCTCGGCCTCATGGGCATGCGGTTTCGAAAGTCAGACCTTCCTTTGTAGAATGAGTTTTCTTAACGGACGCATGATCCTAAGGAGGCCAAAAAATGTTAGAGAAAGTTTATACTCCGACCTCGGAGGCAGTTCCTATTCCAATCCGTGAATTCTTCCCCTGGCTGATTTTTGCGGGAGTTCTGCTTTTGGCGATTTACTTTGTCGGTGTCGAGGAAGGCGCTACGGCGATCTTTCCCGGCATGTATGTGCATGAATTTGTGCACGATGGACGCCATCTCCTCGGCTTCCCCTGCCACTAAGTCCGAGAAAGAAAGCTCTTAATGGTTAGAACTCTCCTTATTTGGGGGATGGTGGTTGGCATCGTCGCTGGGTTGCTCGCCTTCGGGTTCGCCAAGGTTTTTGGGGAACCCCAAGTCGACCGCGCTATGGCCTTTGAAGACCAGATGGATCGGGCCAAAGGCGAGGCGCCCGGACCGGAGTTAGTCAGCCGCCCGGTGCAAAGTGGAGTTGGTTTGCTGACCGGTGTCTTGGTCTACGGGACCGCGCTTGGCGGATTGTTCGCTTTGGCCTTTGCTTTCGCGTACCAGCGTATCGGACGTCTAAGCGCGCGTGGCACTTCTGCGCTACTGGCCGCTGCGGGTTTTGTTGCTATTTTCCTCGTCCCGCAGCTCAAATACCCATCGAGCCCCCCTTCAGTTGGCCAACCGGAGACGATCGGGTATCGAAGCGAATTGTTTTTCTTGATGATCCTGATCTCGGTCGCTGCTTTGGGCCTGGCAATCGTGATAGCTCCACGTCTTGCCGCTCGGTACGGCAACTGGAACGCGGCACTTCTCGCCGCGGCCCTGTTTATTGGCATCATTGTGGTAGCCCAAGTCCTTTTACCGGATATCAACGAAGTACCGGACCAATTCCCGGCCGTCGTTTTATGGCGTTTCCGGATCGTTTCGTTTGGTATTCAGCTGGTCTTGTGGGCAACGTTTGGTTTGTTATTCGGTGTCCTGGCCGAGAGAGTGCTAGCAAATCGCGACATCTTCGCCAAGCCCACCTTGCGCTAGAAATCGCTACACTTCTCGGTATTGACCAGTAGGAAGTCGCAACCGGTCCGAATTAATCAGGAAGGCTCTACTTGAGATCTATCTGTATTGCGCAGGCGATCTTCATCGCGTTGGCGTTCCTGGCAATCGATACCGCGCACGGACAGGAACCATTGCTGCCACCCATGTCAGATTGGCTATCTGGTGATGGGATAACAGGCACTTGGGGAGGACTTCGCAGCAAGCTGACAGATCGGGGATTCGAATTTATCGGCAGTTATGACGCCGAAGTTTGGGGCAACACGAAGGGGGGTTTAGAATCCGGATCGGTCTTCACCGGTCTGCTCGATTTTGGTCTGAAACTCGACCTCGAAAAAGCGTTCGGGTGGCGGGGAGCCAGTTTGAGCACCACATGGCTCTTGCTGAGTGGGAAAAATGCATCCGAGGACCTGGTAGGTAATTTTCTCACGATCTCGAACAACGTCGGATTCAACACGCTGCGGAATTATGAATTGTGGTTCCAGCAGAATCTGCTGGATGACAAAATCTCGATTCGCCTCGGACAGATCGCTGGTGACACGGAGTTCGTCATTTCGGACTACGGCGCCTTATTCCTGAACGGTACCTTTGGCTGGCCCGCCTTCATGTACATGAATTTACCTGCAGGTGGGCCGGGATTCCCGGTGGGAACGCTGGGGATGCGATTGGCGGTCCAGCCAGTGAAATGGTTCAGGTTCCAGACGGCAGTTTTTCAAGGGAATGTCTATGCGCAGAACGTAAACCTTCACGGTTTCCGCTGGCGGCTCGATAGTCAAAACGGATTTTTCTTTCTCGACGAAGCGCGATTCCAGTGGAACCGGAGTGCTCAAGAAACGGGCCTGCCGGGCCAATTCAAAATCGGCGCGTGGTTCCATACCGCAAAGTTTGCGGAGCCCAATGAAAGCGGGTTCGTGCGTGGAAATTACGGTTGCTATTTCATCCTTGATCAGATGCTTTATCGTAAACCGGCTAACATGCCCGGGCACCTCGCCACCGACCACAAAGATGATAAAATCGCCCTGAGTGGCGCGGACGGCGACAGTGTCATAGCCGGGCAGAAATCCGACCAGGGTCTCGGTTGGTTCGGTCGGATCGCCTTTCAGCCGCAAGATCGCAATTTTATCGGATTTTATTTCGACACCGGACTGACCTACAAGGGTCTCGTTTTCTCGCGAAATGCGGACACGCTCGGTGTCGCATTCGCCTATGCGCAGTTGAGTTCCGGCGCTCAACAGGCCGAGATCAACGAGGGTTCCGTCGGCGTCGGCGCAGAAATGGCCCTCGAAGTCACCTATCAGGCACAGATCACCAAATGGCTGAGCATTCAACCCGACCTGCAAGTCATCATAAACCCTGGCGGCAGCCAGGATCTTAACAACGCACTCGTTATCGGCGGGCGCGTATCCATTACATTCTAAAATAAAGTTACCTCCACCGAACGCGGCCACAAAGCGTTTCCACAAATAGTCAGTGGTTCTATCTTCTGCAAGCAACTGACCAATTGCCTACGATCATGGAAATGGCCAATTCTTAGGAGGAGCAACAATGCGCTTTCTCCGGTACTTCGAGCCAGGCGTTCCAATTCTCTTCGTTCGAACGAAGCCAACGTAACTACACTCATCTACTACCGCCTGTTATCATATGATAGACAAATTCCAGCCCTCAAACGCACTAGCTGATTCTCGATCCGCTCCCTATTCTAGCCCGGACCTTTTTGTTCTCGATACGGATCTGCGGAAACTCCCGTTTGTCTTTATGAAAATAGCAAATTTCTACTAACATTGGCCATATTTCCAAGGAGGCATGAATCTGACTTACTACGTCATCGACAATTCGAGAAACGTTCTGCTGAAAAAAGTCCGGTTCAAACCCGTAGCCGGAGATTCCGGGCAACAACCACGACTATCGTTATCTGAGCGACATCACGACGACCTGTTCGTCTTAGGGCGTTTTTGGCCGGGAGTACCCCTCAGTATCAAAGCCAAGTAATTAGCCTGCAATGAGCTCGGCGCTTCGGCATTGGCGTGATTTTTGCGGGTTAGCTATTTGCCATCCTCTTCGATAAGCGCTCTCAGCACTGTCTCCAGCGCGACCTCGCCCTTTATGGAGTCGCCTTCGAACTCGATCCAGCCTTCGTTGAAGCCATCCAGCATCCGGATGCGCGGCATCGGGTCCTTCATACCCTGCGACTTGAATAAGGCCACCCAAGTCTCATGAGGGACAGCTTCCATGCGAATCGGTCGTCCGAGAATCTTCGAGAAAATGGCGGCGATCTCGTTCGGAGCCACGCGATGCGGTCCTTCCAGTTCGACGATCCGTCGGCCACTCCACATTTCCTGAAGCAACTCAGCCGCCACTCGTCCGACATCGGCAGTAGCAACCATCGGGACCGGCTTGTCGAGTGGTTGCAAGAAGCTCTGAATCACACCGTTGTCGCGCGCCGGAGCTACGTCCCAGCTGGCGTTCTCCATGAACCATGCTGGCCGCAGAAACGTAATCGACATCGGCAATTCGACGAGCGCCTGCTCCATGAGTGTGAGCTGAGTGAGCAAGTTTGTTTCGGTCGCCTGCGCACCGATCGTTGACAGGCACACGATTTTGGCCGGACGCGCTACCTCAAGCGCTGACCGTACAGCGGCAACGATCGCCCGCACCTCGAGGAAACCAGGTTCCGGGTCAAAATTCGACGGAAGCAGCACGAAAACACCTTCCGCTCCCTTGAACGCGGTCGTGAGCGTTGCAGCGTCATCTATTTCCGCTAGCGCGACTTCACAGCCCCGCTCCGCCCAAGCTGCACCCTTGTCGGCGTCCCGCACCACGGCACGGACAGGTTGATTGGCGGCAAGAAGTGTTCGCGCAACGCGACCACCAACCTTCCCGGTCGTGCCCGTAATTGCATAAAGACTTTTCTTTTTCATGGCTATCTAACCTGGGCTTGAAAAGACTATTTCCCAAGCGCATTTCTCTCCACGCTGCTCGATTCCGGCCACCAAATTTTCTCCGAAGCATCTTCCCGGGCACGGACGAGACACCACGCTAGTCGGCTTGTGTACTCTGACGCCTACCTAGAGCGGGTATGTTCGACGGTCGAAGCAACGAGGTACCGTAGCGAGGTTGCAATGACGAACGTTCGCCGCCGTGCGAGCTTCGCGCAAAAACGAAGTCGCGCCGATTCGTCACGAACAAGTGAGCCGGGCTTTTTTGTCGATTGCTGGTCTTAAAAGCCAGTGCTGCAAAGTGAATTTTACGAGGGAGAACGTGTTACAAGCGTCGTGGACCAAACACCCGACGGACAGAACGGGCAGGAAGTAAATATTTCCGCCGCGCTTCCCGCAGAGAAAAATCGCAATGCCGCCAAGGCCGAAGCGAAAGTCGAAAAGGCGCTTGCGTACCTTGCCACCCTCAACACCACCGCCACCGCAAAACCCGACAAATGGGTCGCTAACGCTTCCATCCTCGCTTCCCTCACAGGATGTTATCGCCCCGCCATCAATACCTTTATCGAAGCCCGTAAACAAAGGATCGACGAGTTGAACGCCTCTCACGGCCTCGGACCCGGCCATAACCGCGCCACGGCCAGAACTATAAGGCTTTTTATATTCGATAGACGTGCCACTTCCCTGTTAGGATGGAAGGGCGCTTCCTCACCACTTATGACTCCGGAGGAAGCCTAGTGAATAACTCCCTCGTTGTCCCTCATCGCCCAAGTACCACCACCGCATGCATAAGTCCAATCTAAGGGCTTCTTGGCTGCTCTGGCTTTAGCATCAGCCTGCGCCCTGACAATTGCTTGGTGATCAAAACGGTACATCACCAGGGTTTTATCTCTCAACTGGCCATGACGTACCCTGAACCATTCATCAATATCTGCTTTGGTCATTTGCTGTATAAAGCCATCCTGGATAATGTACACATTTCTGCAATCAGTCATCTGAGCACCCTCTGGTAAGGGATTGCCATTGTCATCACCAAGTGCAAGGCCACCGAATGATGATAGTGCGCGACTACCCAACATCAGTAGTGTTAATAGCGATTTTTTGAATTTCATAATTTTCATTTGATTTCCTTTTTGTTGCTTCGGTCGGTGTTCTTGATTGCCCA
Organism: uncultured Verrucomicrobiae bacterium; assembly: GCA_963742335.1. Lineage (GTDB taxonomy): Bacteria > Verrucomicrobiota > Verrucomicrobiia > Chthoniobacterales > JAFAMB01 > JAFAMB01. The sequence continues at coordinate 111,302 of CAVULL010000019.1, read as the reverse complement.
TTGGCCGGTGGTACGGTCAACGACGACGGACTGCGTTGTAAGCTTCCATGCCTTCTTGAACGTAAGCACGGGTAAAAAACCGATCATGGTATTTGTCCCAACCTTCAGCGAAAAGGAATTGTTCGGCTTGCTCCCGGCCATAATGAAACTGGGCCATACTTCTACCTTCAAATCGGGCTGCCTTGGCGTCTTCAATACCGAAATTGAAAATTAAGACTGGTTTGCCTCCAATGGACCCTATTTGATGACCGGTAGGTTGGTCCGGTTCATAGGTCTCCATGTACAGATTTTTTTCAAATAAGGTTTGCTCTTCTGGGGAAAGCGCAGCCTTTGCATTCACGATTGTCAGGCTCGCGACGGCCGTCACAATTAGCATTGTTTTGGTCATAAAGTTTTATCATTCCATTTCTGTGGTTGCCACTGCTTCGTCAGCAATGCATCAAGAGCCAGGCAGCCTGACAGAGAACCAGTCAAGGACTCGAATGACCTTCTCAAGATCAGTCGAGAGTTACAGGAGGAGTGCTCAAGGGTCGATAAGGCGATGAGGTTTTGACCCTCCGGTGAACCTAGATCGCATTTCTCGTCAGGGTCCGAAGATCGCTCGCAAACTCTTGGAGAAAATCGTTGAAAACGGGTGGCCGGTCATCTGGGCGAGTTCTCGAAGTAGAATGAAGTAGCTTCTGGGTAGGTGTCGTCGAAGTAGGCCACAAAGTCCCCCGAACCCCACGTTTGCCAGTGATTTTTAATATCGAGAATGGATTTCCGAATCCTTGTCGAAGAATTCAAACTGCCGCCAGCTTTCGTTAACCAATTTTACCTTCTGAATATCACTGATTCTCTATAATAGCAAGATTGCCTAGAATCTATTTCCTTTGTTCCTTTTCGAGCGCAGACACAAAGGCGCTTGGCGGCTCTGTCTCCGCATGGCTTCACAGAAGAGGGGTGCAAAATGCGGGGTGAGCTTTTGGAGCGCTCCGCACAAGGTGCCGGTGCTCAGTTTTAATCCCGGGTGGCCTCGTACTGAAATTGCAATTCCCGCGCCGGAGCCTAAACTCTCCGAGCACAACGCCGAGCTAAACGCGCTTATTAAAAAGTCGACTCTGATTTATCCGCCCTGAGTCATGATGATTTGAAAATCGCGAAGCCGCGGGCAGCGTTAAAGACCAAATTATGGGCAAGCGCGTAACTGAAAGATCGAAGCCTATCCAGACGGCACTCCTCGAACGCCGATCGGCCCTGCGATCAATGCTGGATCCCAAGAAAATCGCTTTAATCGGTGCAGCCGAGGCGCCAAACAGCGTCGGCCGCGTTCTGATGGAAAATCTTCTCTCATCCGGTCGGACCGTTTATCCGATCAATCCGAAACGCACGAGTGTGCTAGGCGTTAAAGCGTTTCCAAGAATTGAAGACGCGCCGGCCACGGTTGATCTGGCGATCATCGCTACTCCGGCGGTGACAGTTCCAGAGGTGGTCGGTGAGTGCGCCTCGGCCGGCGTGACAGGGGCTGTGATCGTTTCGGTCGGTTTCAGCGAATCTGGAAGTGCCGGGCTGGAGCTCGAAAAAGAGATCCTCAACCGACGGGGCCGGATGCGTCTGATCGGACCGAATTGCCTCGGGGTGATGATCCCTCCCGCACGTCTTAACGCCACGTTTGCCAAAAAGATGGCCCTTGAAGGAAGCGTCGCATTCATCAGCCAGAGTGGAGCTTTGGGTTCAGCAATCCTGGATTGGAGTCTACATGAAAAAGTAGGATTTAGCGTATTCCTTTCGACTGGCTCGATGCTGGATATAGGCTGGGGGGATTTAATCTATTACTTGGCCGACGACCCCTTTACGCGCAGCATCCTCATCTACATGGAATCGATCGGAGACGCGCGAGCGTTCCTCTCTGCCGCTCGGGAAGTCGCACTAAGGAAGCCTATCATCATCATCAAATCGGGAATAACCGAAGCAGGGGCCAGAGCGGTAGCGTCTCACACCGGTGCCTTAACCAGCGATGACGCGGTTCTAAACGCTGCCTTTCGTCGCGCAGGGGTTCTGCGAGTCAACACGATCGACGACCTGTTCCAGATGGCCGAAGTATTAAGTAAACAGCCGCGACCCAACGGTTCCCGTCTTGCGATCGTCACAAACGCTGGAGGTCCCGGTGCGCTTGCAACGGACATGCTAGTCAAAGAGGGAGGAGAAATCGCTCAGCTCTCCGAAGAGAGCATCCGTCAACTCGATCAGTTTTTGCCGGGTCATTGGAGTCGAGGCAACCCGGTGGACCTGTTTAGCGATGCAACACCGGATCAATACGTAAAGACGATAGACATCCTGCGTGCAGATCCTGGAAATGACGGGCTTCTTGTTATAGTGACTCCGCAGGTGATGACCGATGCTACGGGGATAGCAGAAGGATTGCGCGCATTCAAAAAGATTGCTGGGAAACCGATGCTGGCGAGCTGGATGGGAGTGGACGACGTGGCAGAGGGCGAAGCGATTCTCACTGACTCGGCAATACCGACATTCAAGTACCCGGACACAGCGGCGCGCAGTTTTTGCTATATGTGGCGATACAGCGACAATTTGCGTGCACTTTATGAAACTCCTGAGCTGACGCCGGGATTCATGGAGGGCGCGCGCGGGTCAGACGGTGCGGCCGCAATAATCGATGCTGCCCAGAAGGCCAATCGGACATTGCTGACTGAAATGGAATCGAAGCGGTTGCTCGACGCTTACGGGATACCGACCGTTCCTGCGCACATCGCTGAGAGTGAGGAGGAAGCTGTACGACTTTGGACTGAGCAGGGGCCGGTTGTTGTCCTAAAGCTCTACTCGGAAATTGTTTCGCACAAGGCAGATGTCGGCGGTGTTAAGCTAAATTTGCGAAGTAAACGCGAAGTTCGCAGAGCATACCGTGAAATAGAGAAGGCTGTTGGCGACAGGCCCGGCGCATTTCTGGGAGTCACGGTTGAACGGATGATTCAGTCCGATGGCTATGAGCTTATCCTGGGAAGCAGTGTTGATCCGCAGTTCGGGCCGGTCCTGCTATTTGGTTCGGGAGGAAGGCTCGTTGAGATCTTCAAGGACTATACCTTCGGTTTCCCGCCGCTGAACCGCACGCTTGCGCGTCGACTGATGGAGCAGACGCACATCTATAGTGCGCTGAAGGGCGTGCGCGCGGGTGCTGGAGTAGAACTGGCGGGACTCGAGAGATTGCTAGTGCAATTCAGTTTGCTAGTGGCCGAGCAGCGGAGAATCAAAAAAATAGATATTAACCCGCTCCTGGTGTCGACCACTCAAATACTCGCCCTGGACGCCCGGATTGTGTTGCACGATCCAGGTATCCGTGACGAAAAGCTCCCTCGCTTGGCGATTCGCCCTTATCCGCAGCAGTATGTCAGTACGTGGAAACTAAAGGACGGAAGCCCGATCGTAATCAGCCCGATCCGACCCGAGGACGAACCGACGATGGTGAAGTTTCATCGCGCATTGTCTGATAGCAGTGTGCACTTCCGATACTTTGGAATAATTAAATTAGAACAGCGGATTGCGCATGATCGATTGGTGCAGACCTGTTTTAACGATTATGATCGCGAGATTGCAATTATCGGTGTCCGAAATGCGCCGGAAACGAAAGAAGACGAAATCATCGCGGTGGGAAGGCTGATCAAGGTACACGAGGTCAACGACGCTGAGTACGCCATTATCCTCAGCGATCGGTGGCAGGGGCATGGGCTCGGGACTCACTTCATGAAGCTTCTACTCGAAATTGGCCGGAAAGAAGGAGTGGAACATATTTTCGGACACATCCTTCGTGAAAACCAAGCGATGCAGCGTGTTTGCAAGCAACTAGGCTTCACCGTGCGATACAACGCCGCTATCGATGCCATGGAAGCTAAAATTAAGTTGTGATTCTTGAAAGAGCCTGCATTCCCGCTGAGTTTGCGCGAGTAAAGGTTAATACGCTAATTTTGCCGTCTGGAGCCGATTTCACGGCAACAAAGGTGACCTAAGACTTGCTGGCGGGTCACGTGGATTTCCCCTCGGAAAGCGCCGACGATGGACAAACCCACCACTAAACCCTAAATTAAACTCTCAGGCTGCTGTAAATCATGCACGAACTGGCTATCATGCAATCCGCCCTGGACATGGCTGAAGAGAAAGCGCTTGCCGCCGGCGCGTCGCAAATCCACCGGCTGCGCCTGCGCATCGGCGAGTTGTCCGGCGTGGTGCCGGAGGCGTTGCGCTTCGCTTACGAGGCGCTTCGGCCTGGCACGATGGCAGCGGAGGCGGAGTTGGAAATCGAGGAAATCCCCGCCCTTTGCTGCTGCCCGGCGTGCAATGCCGACTTTCACGTCGCGGCGCGGAATTTCGAATGTCCCAAGTGCCACCAATGGAGCGGCGACCTCCGTAAGGGTAACGAAATGGATTTAACCTCGATGGAGATCTCCTGATATGTGCGACACTTGTGGCTGCTCAAATCTGCCGCCCGCGCCCGCGCGCGACGAACACGCTCACGCTCATACTTATGCGCAATCCCATGGCCCAGGCCATGAGCACCCGCACGAACATGCCCATAGGCACGGCGACGATCACCCGCACGACCACGACCACGATCATGGCCACGGGCTCACGCACCGGCACGAGCATGCCGCTGCGCATTCCTACCAAACCGTGGTCGTGAACCAGGCGTTGCTTGGAGCCAACAATCGCCTTGCGGAGCAGAATCGCGGCGCGTTTCGCGCGCTGGATATGCTCGCGTTAAACGTCGTGTCCTCTCCCGGCTCGGGCAAGACTACCTTGCTGCAAGCCACGCTGAACGGCCTGCGTGGAAGCCTTCGCTGCGGCGTGATCGTGGGCGACCTGGCGACCGACAACGACGCCATGCGACTGCGCGGCACGGGCGCACCGGTGGTGCAGATCGCCACCGGCACGATGTGCCACCTGGAAGCCGGCATGGTGGCACAAGCCTTGAAGAAGCTGGACGTGCGCGCGCTGGACCTGTTGCTGGTGGAAAACGTCGGCAACCTGGTCTGCCCTGCGTCCTTCGACCTCGGCGAGGCGCTGCGCGTGGTGCTGCTGTCAGTGACCGAAGGCGAAGACAAGCCGTTGAAGTATCCCCCGATCTTCGTTTCGGCCAATGCCGTCGTGGTGACAAAAATGGACCTGGAAGCGGCGGCCGGATTTGACCGTGAAGCGGCCCTGCGGAACATTCGTCAGGCTAGCCCGAAGGCGGAGCTGTTCGAGTTGTCCGCCAAGACCGGCTTGGGGATGGAGGCGTGGTGCGATTATCTCGTGACGGCGAGAAAGAAATGGTTGGAATTGGCGTAGCCTGTATTGAGCTCGTCGCTTCTCCCAGGGTGTGATTTATGCCGGCTAGGAAGAAGCCTCGGCGGGCGATAAGGTACATCCCCACGATCGAAGCGTTGCCACGGAGGCGGCAATCATCGCCGGTAGCGCTCCGTGAACCTCCGGGGACAACGGTTCGGCATAGTTTGCGCCCGCCACTTCCATGCCGACCAAGGTAAGACGGCCCGGCAGGCACCCGCGAAGTCCGGCTAGGGCGAGCACTTCGACAAACCCAGCCTGGTGAGGCGAGAGCTTCAGCGAAAGCCCGCGCGGGATTTCCTTGCCCTCCAGCACTACCGTCGTACCGGGGCGGCCGCCCAGGCGCACGGCATCCAGCACCAACAGGGAACCGGCGTCTTCCACTAGCGGCAACAGCGCCAAACCGAGCGTTCCTCCGTCTTCCAACTGAACGCCCGGGCCGAAGTGGTAACCGCGGCGGAGGGTTTCCAGCGCCGCCACCCCGATACCATCATCGCCCATCAAGGGATTGCCCAGCCCGAGCACAAGCGTCAGCCGGTTCATGATCTCTTCTGCTCCTTCTCCTCATCAACGAAGCGAACGCCCTTACGGATCCACCGGTAGCCGGAAATCATCGAGCTGATGCACCCTCCGCGATCGACGTTGTCCGCCAGAATGGAAAGGTAGATATGGGCCGGAATGAAAGGCAGCAGAATCCACATGCCGATGACGTGGAGTAAGCGGACATTGGTGTTGCCGATCAGATTGTTGGGCCACATGAACCATTGGAAGAACCAATGGCGCGGATCGTACAGCGCGTACATAGCAAAACCCGTCACCACCATGCCCACAATGAGCAGAAGGATCGCGGTATAAGTAAATTGCTGGAGCGGGTTGTGTCCGATGTAGCGCGGACTCTTCCAAGACCGCATGAGCAGATAGTTCTTGGCCGTCGTCAAAGCGTCCTTCAAGCTTTGCGCGGAGAGAGGGACCAGCGCGCTCCACCGCTGGTACCGGTTCGAACCAAAGAAACAGCCAGCCGCGCGCAGGAGGAGGACCGCCGCGAGCAACCAGCCCGCGATGTAGTGAATCAGGCGGACCCAGCCGAATGCGAATCCGTTTTCCCGGTCGCCGTACCACGGGACCCAGCCTTCACTGATCATGAGCCCCGTGACGGCGAGCACCGCAATCAGAATGACCCATGTCCAATGGAGCATGCGCAATTGCCAGTCCCAGACGTGGAAGTAGCGGAAATCGGCCGGTGAGTCCTTCATCGAGGGGCGCGCGTGCGTGACCCGAACCGGGACGATTCCCGCGAAGCGCCAGCCACCGGTGTTTTCGGCGACCGCTACGCCGATGCCAACGAAGCCCTCGGTCTCCAGCGAAGCAAGTGCTTGGTGGGAGCGCTCGCGGCGCTGATCGGAGGCCACGGTCAGGGCCAGGATGCTGTCCAAGTCCCCACGCGCCACGCGCAGTTCGCAGTCATCGATCACGCGTCGCAGTTGCACGAGTGAGTACCGGCGCTCCGGGCTGGGTCCGCTCCAGGAGCCCTGTTCAAACGGAATGGCCTGACCCCGGCTGGTTGCGCTGTGGACCAAGGCCAAGTCGATGGGATCGCCCGATCCATTGCGGGCGCTGGCCGCACAGAGCGCAAGCACCTGCTGCGCTTCCAACTGCTCGGCGTCGACCGGTTCGTGCACGGCCACCCGGTACGAACCCTTTTCGACGATGTCTATCATTGGATCTTCACCTCCGAGATTCGTGCGCCGGTGCCGTCGAGAATCTGCACGGCGCAGCTTTGGCAGGGATCGAAGGAGTGAACCGTGCGCAAGACTTCCAGCGGCTTGGAGGGGTCCACCAGGGGGTGCGACTTTGAATAAGCCAGGGAATACTCGAATGGGCCCATCTGGCCCTGCGCATCCCGTCCGCCGGAGTTCCAGGTGCTGGGCACAACAGCTTGATAATTCGCGATGGCGCCTTTGTCGATGACGACCCAGTGGCTCAGGGTTCCGCGAGGAGCCTCCACCCATCCAACCCCGCGGCACTTCTCCGGCCAGGAGGAAGGCAGCCATTTCGAGGAGTTGAAGGTCGTGATTTCTCCGGCCTTGATCCTGTCCACAAATTGCTGGAACACGACGCACATCCGCCGCGCGGTGATTACTGCTTCTACACACCGGCAGAAGATGCGCCCAAGCGTGGAGTTCAACAATCCCGGGTCAAGCGGCAGGTTCAGTCGGCCCAATCCCTGATCTACCACGTTCTTGATCTCGGAGACATCTTGGGCGTAGCCCAGCATCATGCGCGCATTCGGACCGACTGCAACGGCATGTCCGTCGTAGCGAGGCGCCTTGGTCCAGGTGTACCGTTGGTCCGACGAGAGCCATTGATAAGGGGGTTTGGGTCCATTGTACTTCGCTTCGGTCACCCCTTGCCAAGGCGGAAGTCCGGCCTCGTTGCCAGGCGGGTAGGCGTACCAGGCGCTGGTGATACACTCCACGATTTTCCCCATATCGAAGGGAACCACGGTCCGGTAGTCGCCGTTCAACAAGAGTCCCGGTTTGATGGAACCGGCTGGTTTGGGACTGCCACTCAAGATGTCGCCGGGATCGCCAACGGCCATGAGGTTGGGATTGGAAGCGCCGATGCGGAACCAGTCGGGATAGAACCCTGCGATCGCCAGGGTATCGGGAAGGTAGACCTGTTCGACGAACGTGAGCGCCCGCTCCACCATGTTCCGGAGCTGGTCGAGACGGATCTGGTTGATGGTCAGAGTGGCGTCCAGATTGATGGCGCAAGCCATGCCGCCAACGAGGAAGTTCGGATGCGGATTCTTGCCGCCGAAGATCGTGTGCAACTTGATGACGTCGCGTTGCCATTCGAGCGCTTCGAGGTAATGGGCCATGGCGAGCAGGTTGGCTGCCGGAGGCAATTTGTAGGTAGGGTGTCCCCAGTAGCCATTGGTGAAGATGGAGAACTGCCCCGCGGAGACCGAGTTTTTGATTTTCTGCTGAACTCCGGAAAAGTAAGCAGCGGAACTGAAGGGCCAGGTTGGCGAAATTGACGCCTGGAGTTGTGCCGTTTCAGCCGGGTTGGCCGCAAGCGCGTTGACCACGTCCACCCAGTCGAGCGCCTGGAGATGGTAGAAATGAATAACATGATCCTGCACGATCTGCATCATCGAGACCAGTTGGCGGATCAACTGGGCCTGTACCGGCACAGGGTAATCAACCGCATCCTCAACGGCGGCAATGGAGGCCAGCGCGTGGACAGCGGTGCAGACGCCACAGATGCGCTGGGCAAAGGCCCAGGCGTCGCGGGGATCGCGGTTCTTCATCACCACTTCGATCCCGCGGAACTGTGTTGTGCAAGCCCAGGCGTCCTCAATGGTGCCCTCGCCGGCCTGCAGCTCAATCCGCAAGTGGCCCTCGATCCGCGTGAGGGGATCGATGACAATGCGCTTTGCGTTCTCGGTAGGCATGTCCGCCCTTTCTCTTTATTTCGGCTTTTTGTCGCCGCCGTCTTCCGGCTTTTTGTCCCCCAGGACCGGGAGTGAGACCACAGCGTCTTCCTTCATTCGCTCCCTCCGGAGACCGATTGCGGATCCTGCAGCGTGGGCGCTAACTCCGAGCAGCGCCGCGCCAAGCGCCACGGCGCCGATTTCATTGGCCGTGGCTTCGACCCCGACCCCTGGCACGGTCGGCAGCGTTGAGTAAAACGGCGTCATCCGGTCAAAGAAGTGCTTCTCGGTGCATCCGATGCAGGGATGGCCCGATTGAATGGGAAAACTGGTGCCGCCGTTCCACTTCACGACGGGGCAAGCCGCGAACGTGGCGGGACCTTTGCAGCCCACGTGATAGAGGCAATAGCCCTGCCGTGCGGCGGCATCGTCAAACTGGCCCACGAACTGGCCGGCATCATAAAAAGCCCGTCGCGGACAGTTATCGTGAATTCGCGACCCATAAGCAAACAGCGGACGCCCTTCCATGTCGCAAGGCGGCGCGTGACCTTGGGTCAGCAGGTAGGTGATGCAGCCGGTGATGACCTCGCCGATCGGCGGGCACCCGGGGACGTTGATGACCGGGCGGTCGGTGAGAATGTCCTGGACCCCGGTCGCTCCGGTCGGGTTCGGCCTGGCGGCCTGCACGCATCCGTAATAGGCACAGGCGCCGACGGCCAGGATATACTCGGCTTTTGCCGCAGCCTTGCGCAACACGACCTCCGCGCTTTCACCGCCTATGGTGCAGTAGGCGCCGTTGGCTCCCAGCGGGATGGATCCATTGATCAACAGGATATGCTCCTGGCTGGAAGCGTCCTCCAACGCTTCGTTGGCCTGCTGGCCTGCGGCGGCCATGAGCAGTTCCACGTATTGCATGGAGACGAGGTTGAGCACCAAGTCGCCGATGCCTGTGCTATAGGAACGCAACGTGCTCTCCAGGCATCCCGTGCATTCCTGGAGCTGAAGCCAGATGACCACGGGCCGTTTCAAGGCCTCGAGCTGGGCGGCCAGTGCATTGCCCGCGCTCGATTCAGCTCCCTCGGTGACCATCGGGCCGAGGCCCATTAGCACCGCCATCCGCGCGCACCAAGCCAGGAACTCCCGCCGATCAATGCCTCGACGCTCGAGATGTTCACCTAGGGTTTCGCCGCGCTTCCAGAAATCCCCCGTGTATGGGCTCATGACATTAACAGTATGTTGCCTCCGAGTTGTAATAGTCGAGACCGGAAAACAGCCCAGGGTTCTTTTTTTTTCCGTTTTGTAAGACGTTGAGGTTCAGGGGTTGGATTTGGTGCTAGACAAATTTCGGGTCTTTCGACAGAGCCGCTTTTGGTCTGACTAACGCTTTAGTTCTCCGGTTCCAGACTTAATTCAATTTACTCTGACATAGACTTGATGGCTAGCAATTTAGGGAAAGCATTAGACAGCTTATGTTTGGCACTTTTAAACGCGATAGCGCATATATATATATATATATATATGTGTATATGTATATAACCGGCGTGGGCGCTGGCGTGAAGCGAACGGCGACAATAGCGTGCCAGATCACCGACGCACCTTGTATAGGCTTCCTGAGTGTTTTTTGACCGGCCACGAAGGACCAGGGCCCGGATGTATTTAGCTCGTAATGGTGTCATGGTCGGCCATTATGCCCACCACGACTTCACCGCTCACGCCCGCCACTCATGGACTCCGCGTAGCGGCTTCGTTCAACCTGCGTTCCGATCGGTTATCACCGTTCTTTTGCATTCATAAGTCACTGGACATCCATTTATTCCATTAAGATCCTAAGCTGAGCTATAAAGAAGAGTCGGTTCAGGGTCACACGCATCTTCAACGCAATCGGCGAAAACGGAAATTTACGACGGCTCTTCGCTCGAGCGGACTCAAACGCCAGAAGTGCGCCAATCGGGATAGGTAAAGAAAATCCCAGAAACCCGAAGGAGGAAGCGCGCTGGAGGACATTTTAGCTAAAAATGTGCATATATGGTCAAAATTGACCGCTCCAACCACGGGCGGCCTTCCCGCCGTCAGTCCTTGCCCTGGGTAACCAGGCATTCACGGGTTTCTTAAGATCCGGAATAGCTATTGCTAATGACCTTGATCCTGCTGGACAAATTGTCCGGATAAAGCAACATATTTCTTTGATAGGAGGAAAACCATGGAAACCACTGATACAACAAAGTCACCGGCGCTGATGACGATGGACGATTTTTTGGAATACCTTGAAACGCGCGGATCACGGAATATGACCTCGCGGGGTGCTAGCTCGGGAATCGTTGGATATCCACCGGCCGTGGCAGCACCTGAAGCCGCTGATGAAGTATTCGATCGCTGACGATCTCGATCCTGTCTCTCTGTGCGGGTGACGGCGGTGATGCGGCTACCTCCTTCGATAAGCGGGAAATCGTCGCCAGGCCCACGTTGTAGCTCTTGGCTAGCTCGCTGAGTGTCGCGCCGTTGTCACGACGCTCGCGGGCCTCGTGCTGTTGCTGCGGAGTGAGGGCAGGGACGGCCCATGTGCTGGCCCCGCGCTTTGGCGCGGCTCCTGCCTTCCGCCGTGCGGGTGCGGATAAGGTCGCGTTCTACGTGGGCCAGGCCGCCGAGGACGGCAATCACCACAGGCGGTCGGTGCTCGTGGCGGTGTCGGCCCACGGCTCGGCCAGTGAGCGGAACTGCGCGCCAGCATCCACGATACGTTGACGATGGCAAACAGGATTCTCCGGGTCATTGCCATTTTATATTTGAACCCGTTGGCTGATGTTATCCGCCTGATCGATGCGAAACGGCCAATTGTAAGCAGGTTTCTCCCCGATCTGATTGAAATTTCAAACAAGAGGTTCTGGAAGCTTTCTGTGTGGGCTTCCAGATAAAATCATCTTCGACGCCTTAATTAAGATATTTTCCACTGAGAAATATAGCTGGGTTCACCTCCGACGCGCAGTCCTGCCGAGGACTCATTCTTTCCGGACATGACCGATTTGGACGCCTTCATGGTGGAAGGCCTTTAAATCGGAGTAAGCCCTCCTCCATAGCTCGACACGGTTCGACGGAAAGTCGACGGAGGCAGATACCGCCAGCCCCGTCGTCGTTGTCAGCGTAACGCGTTGCCTACGGCGGCAAGGGCATGAGCCGTCAATCACCACGGTTCGCCATTGCCGAATGACCAGTCCTCGCGGTCGACGAAGACCAAGCTGATGAAGACGTCCTCACGGCGCACGCTGAGCCCGCGGTTCAGTTCGTCGGCCATCTGCCGGAAGAAGGCTACCTTCTGCTCCTTGGTGTTTCCGACGGTGCTGGCAGCGATCATTGCCGATGTCGGCCCGGAAGCCACCAAACGGTTCTTTGAGTTTTTTACCGTCCCGATCCGGAACAAGAATACACGAGCTGCGTACTACCAGGCGATCGGCCAATTCCTGGACTGGTGCCAGCGAGGCGGTTTCTCTAATCTTGAAGATATCGAACCGATCCATGTGGCGGCATACATCGAAAGCCACAAAGGCTCAGCCGCGACGATCAAGCAGCACATGGCCGCGATCCGGATGATGTTTTCCTGGCTGACCGAGAAAGGCATTCTGGCTATTAATCCGGCCCGGGAGGTCAAAACGCCCAAATTCTCGCGGACTGAAGGCAAGACGCCGGCGCTTGTTGCAATACTGGTCTATATTTTTCTGCGGCTCTTACCTACGATTATTGCGTGGGCATTAGCGACACCAGAATATTCCACCGCGATGTGGCGCCTCTATGGGATTACTCTTTTATTCGGCGCTCCTTGCGTATTCATGTACATCTACATGATCCAGTCACCTCCGGGGCCGGCTAAATATCCGCCGGCTATTCTGACCGTTGTCGAGGATAATTGGCCGCTCACATTCTCGTTGATAATCTTATACAATATTGCTTTCGTGTCCTCGACGCTCTTCATGTTGTTATTTCTCTGGCAAATTGTCGTATTGCTGCTTTTTGGGCTCTTTTGGTGCGCTCGATTTATACTTATTCGTATCGTGGAATATCCAAAGGGTCCTATAATGGCGTTGAGTGGTTTATTGATAGCGATAGGAGCCTTAGTTAAGCTTTTTACGAGGGGCGTTCTACAATAAGCGGTTTCTGTAACACTGGGAGCCGGCTGCCACGATCCGCAGGGGTACTGTCGGTGTCTAAGTGTAACTTGTGGGACTTTTGTCGATTTCAGTCAATTCGTAGACCAAGTCATTTGCGGGTCAGAGTTTTTTACCTAAATCGTGGACTAAGCACGGCTGATGCGCCGGTCGAGGCCGTTGAGCAAGGCCATGCTGCCGGGCGGCCGCCGGCGTCTGGTGCAAAGCCGAATGCACGGTATGGTGGTAAACTCCCACAATCTCAAGCGCTAGCCAGCGCTCGAGTTCAAGTAGGGTCAGCGAAGCTGTCTTCTCAGGACGGTAGCTTCCCTTCTTTGTCACACTAGCGAAGGTGGTGCCCGGCAGCAGATGGACTGCGCCCATGACCGTGCCGATGAGTCGTTCGATATGCCCGCCAAAGTGAGGCCGGCCGATCGGTCGGTAAAGCAGGATGATCCCATACTCGCGTGTCCCCCGCTCCAGCGCCTCCGACTTGAATTCGGGAGCATTATCGAGGTGCAACAACTCAGGCAAGCCACATGCCGGCCAAGGCATCTCCAGTTCGCGATCGCAAAGCCAGAGATCCTTTGGGAGCACAGCCTGGGTAAGAGCCAGGGCAACGGACAGAATCGAGGGAGCACCGAGTGAGACGTAGAACCCGGTGACCATGCGGCTGGCCACATCGATCGCAAGGGTCAACCAAGGTCGACCGAGAGGCAAGCGCTCCAGTTCATCAACGACGAGCACGTCGACCAAAGTGTGGTCGATCTGCACAACTTCCAAAGGTAGGGTCGGTTGCAGCGAAGAAGTCCCAACCGGCGTAAAGCGTTGCCGCGCGGCGGCTGCGCCGATCCGGCGCCGGGTAACCTCTTTGGGTCTAGACTCAACAGCCTGGCATGGACCGTGTTGTAGCTAGGTGGCTTAAGACCAAACCGTTGGCAATCGGCCTTGATGGCTCGGAACAGGTCGCTCACCCGAGGCTGCTCTGCTGCAAGTAAATCCGCTCGACCGCCGAGCGAATTAGCGTTTCAACTTCCTTATCAAGCCACTGAGTTTGTTCGGTGCGTCCCCGTGGTACCGACAGCAAAGACGATGTCTGCGCCCGCTGGCGATAGCGTGCAACGAGCCGATAGACTAGACTGCGGCTGACGCCCAGTTCCTTGGCGGCTTGATCAGCCCGGGCGTTAGAGACGGACCCTTCCACGACCAGGGGCCTGATAACAGCTTCGCGTCGGCAAGCTTCTTTCCAATCGGCCTTGGAAGCGCTGTGCCAGGAAGGACGATTTTTCATTTAAATCTGCGACTAAAATGAGGTCACAAATGGTCTACAAATTAAATGAAAAGTCTACGATTTAATTGAAAAAACCCTTTCAATTAAATCGTAGACTCCGAGGGAGACTCACCTGTGCTCAGTCTACGTTTTAACTGAAATCGACACCGTCCTCGGACTTTTTGGTCTCACGCAGAATCTTGGACAGGAAGTGGACGAGCTCATGGAAAATCTTGGAAACCGAGTTTTGATTTCCGATCGCTTCGTGAAGGAACTTGTTCTCTAAGAATACCTTATTCGAGCGTTCTTCATCATAGACGCCGGACAACAATCGCGCACAGATCCGGCCTAGGTTCTCGCATGTCGCCCTTGCACTTTGCATGACAGAACGCGCCAAGTGGTGTAATATGAATTCACGTCGGTTCGCTTGGCGATAGCGAAAATGGACTACGGACGTTCTGCTCCCTCCTTTCTTCCGTCAAACGATTTCCTGACGTGAGCCAGGAACTAAAGTTATGAACGGAATGAACCCAGATGTCAGAATCTCGAATCCGGGAGACTGGAATATGTTTCGCGGGAAACTATTGGATGTCATTGTTGACCCGATGGTGTTTCGATCAGCGGAAATCTTCTTTCGCGGAAAGAACGAAGCCACTAAAATACTGCCTATTGGCGATGCACAAATGATCTGGGAGGCGCTCTCCGGCGATCTCGGCTCGCTAACATCCTTCTTCGACCAGATCATCCTCACTCACCGGCTACCCATAATCGATTACGGGGTAACCTTCGATTCTGCCGAGGTAACGTTCGGTTCTGGATTCGATCCCAGCAAGCCTTGGATTTCTCAATTTGTTAATCGGGAATTGGAACCGGATGCAGTGTTGACGATCCATGTCCAAGACGCCGTCTCCAAAGAGGCGCGTACGGCTGCTCTAAGTGCTTTGGCAGAAAAGCGCCCAGCGGATTCCGTTCAACTCGTAGAAGAAGTCTCCAGGCAATTAACCACTTTGAATTATCAGTGGTGCCCAGACCTAGTCAAAGGCGACGAGGATCTGCCGGAAGAGAAGCGAAATATACTCAAGCAATTTCAGGCTTCGACGGAAAAAGAACTTACGTTCGTGCGATTTCTTTATGGCGGCTTGTTGTTCAGCGCGTTTTGCCAGATGAGCGGCAGCGGCCATGTACTCCAACCGAAACGGTGGCAGTTGTTAACCGCTGCGTCGATAAACGCGACCTCCGCCGCGCGCGAGGAAGAGTTGGTTGCTGAACTCGATCGCCGAATCCAGAAAGACCACGAACACTATAAAAATCTTGAGTTGGGGTCATTGCCATCTTTTCTGCCCTATTTGCTAAGCTTGCAGCCGCGCTCTCCCCTAGACCTGCTGCGCGAAGCTAAAAAGCTTCGCAATGATCCTGAAATTGATGAATATAGAACATTCCGAAGCAAGATCCTCCAGAACTGGGTTAAAAAAGGGGAAATCAATCCAGACGATGAGAAGGGCATCAAACAGGCCGCCCTCAACATCCACAACAAGTTAAAGATGGACAAGCAGTTCGAGGTTGGACTTGAATTCGGCCCGAAGATCGGGTGGGAAAAAGATGGCTTTAAGGGTATAGGCATCGACGCCGGAATCAAAGTCCCTCTGCCCATCGATCGCATTTGGGGATGGATCCTAGAGAAATTGCCTGGCCGTCGCTACATCAAAGTGTTGACTCGCCTCAAGCTTGCCGAGCGTCGATACCCGAAATTTGAACGCTACTTGGAAGAAATCTGGAGCAACGCATGAGATTTCCACGGCCAAAGCCCGTGAGTCTCGGCTGTAAGGGCTCTCCAGAAACACCGGTCGACGGTTGCCTAAGGAATGTTGAGATGTCGAGATACCTAGCGAGTGTCCGCGCACTCCAGCGCTAAAGCCCATAACGGCAAAGCTATTGGCCCATGGGAAAGACCGTGCGCAGCTAATACGAGCATCTGATCCCGTCTGGCTTTGATCACCGCCGTCTTTCGGCTACGGACGCTTCGCTCACACTCGACGTAATCACCTTTCTTCCATCACTAGCCAGTCCTTCTATCCCGGCAATGCCTCCATGAGACCTAAAGAGAACAGGTACTCTCCTTCTTTACGCTCTGAGGCTAGTAACAGAAAAAAGAGATAACGGTGAGAAGAACGGAAAGCGCGCTAGCGAGAAGGCGTTCAGGATCAGTTAAGGCACAATCTTCCATATCAGAAATGTTATTGGAGGGATCGAGCCGCTTTCCTCGTTACAGTTAGTAAGCACGGCTCGAGGATGCGAGACAGGGAAAGCCCATTGCTAATCGCAGTCCATGCGCAACCAACTAATAGTGAAAACGTAGAAAGCAATTATTATGGCAGTGGACATGTTTCTCACACTCGATGGCGTCAAAGGCGAGTCTAAAGATCAGGCGCATACTCAAGACATCGACATCCTCTCCTGGTCGTGGGGGATGTCCAACAGCGGCTCGGCCCATCAAGGCGGCGGAGCCGGCAGCGGCAAAGTGAGCGTGCAGGACGTCAGCATCACCAAGTACATCGACAGCAGTTCGCCCAAGATCATGCTGTCTTGTTGCGACGGGGCCCACTTCGATTCCGCACTGATTACGGTGCGCAAAGCCGGCGGGGAAAAGCCTGTAGAGTACGTCAAGATCAAAGTGCAGGAAGTCATGATTACTTCCGTGTCGACCGGGGGCTCCGGCGGCGATGACCGTTTGACGGAAAACGTCGGCCTGAACTTTGCTAAGGTGACAGTCGAATATGTGCCTCAGAATGATAAAGGATCACCGGGGAAGATGATTCCGTTCTCCTGGGACATTGCCGGAAACCACAAGTAAGGTCTAGTAAGTGGCTGCTGTCCAGTTTCGTACGGTGATACCCTTGGCGATCATCAGATCTTCAGTCATTGCTCTGTTGTACGGAACCATACAAGGAGTCGAACTGGCGACAAAAGGAAAACGCCAGTTCGGCTGGAGAACCATTTAAACACGATAATGAGTTGTATCGTGGTTCACATTGCCAGACAAATATGGTTTAGAGACTGTATGACCACTGTCTTTGCTTATCATCGTGTCGCTGATTACGACTTCTGGCGGGCCGGATACGCACGAGCCATCGCGGCCACGCCAGAAGTTCGGTCTTATCGTATCTGGCGTGGACAAGATGATCCCAATTATGTAATTACCGCGGAGAACTTCGATTCTCGGGAAGTGGCGGAAAGGGTGTGGACGTCGGAGGAAACCAAAACCGCAATGGAAGCTGATGGCATCGACATGTCCACGGTCATCGTGGAATACGTGGAAGAAGCAGGCTTTGGATCGGGTCCGGGGCTGACCACCTAGCTATTATCGAGTAACCAATAGCATCCTAATTTGCGCCTGCTATCGGAACGCCTTAACGGAGGTTTTCGGTTGATGTGGTTAGCACGGGTTAAACGTTGTTTTTTGTCTTTATGGAATGGGCATCGTTATGGAACGTATCGTGTTCATGGCGCGCGTAAGTGCCTGACCATTAAGTTGTTTTTGGTGAAGAGAGGTCTGATTTCTTTCCATAATATTGGAGCCCTTCAGGGCTTCTCTGGAGGGAGGCAGCATGCTGAATAATCGGCATGTTGATTACTTATTTTAAAGATTCCCATACTTTGGCGCGGTACCGTTCCGGACTCGCCAATCTCTATTTGGAGAACTTCATTGTCTGGCTCGAGAGTCAAGGCTACCGGCGATTTACGATTCGTCGCCACGTCCGTGAGGTGGCGCACTTCGCGGATTGGGCCGAGGCGGAAGGACTGGCGCTTCGCGATGTAGACCGAGGCGCGCTCCATCGCCTTTGCAGCCAACTAGCGGAACGCAATTCCTTACGGTACCCATGCGGCAAGCAGAGGCAGATCTGCCACAGTGCCTGTCTATTGATAGACTTCTTGGAAGAGATTGGTGCCGTGGAGGCTCGCCCTCCATACACGTCGACTCAAGATCCAGCGCTTCTGTTGGAGTTCAGAGAATGGATGCGGACGCAGCGCGGGACGTTGGATATCACGCTCAACGGATACCGTCAGCCTATTCTCGACTTGTTGGACGATCTAGGAACCGAACCCGGCACATTTGACGCCATTGGCTTGCGAGAATTCTTGCTCCGACGCGTGAGTTGTTTCAGTCAATGGAAATCGAAGAACCTGGCTACGGCTGTGCGGATGTTCTTGCGCTTTTTGATTGCCCGGGGTTATTGCGCGCCCGGACTGGAACACGCCATTCCGACTGTTGCGAAATGGCGGCTGTCCTCGCTACCCAAATATCTCTCTATCCAAGATGTTGAGTCCTTGATCAACTCCTGTGATCAATCCTCGGCGCTCGGGGCGAGGGACCGGGCCATTCTGTTGTTGATTGCGCGTCTGGGTCTACGCGCTGGCGATGTTAGCGCACTGAAATTTGGTGATTTGCTATGGGAGGAAGGAACTCTGATCGTATCTGGCAAAGGTCGACGTCAAACACGATTGCCACTCCCACAGGGAGTTGGAAAGGCGATCTTGTACTATCTGAGGCATGGTCGGCCCGGCAAGGTTGGCGATCGTATCTTCATCACAACGGCCGCCCCGTTCGTCCCAATTTCTCGTCAGGCGGTAGGGCAGACCGTCGCTCGCGCAATACGCCGTACCGGAATCAGCGCACCCACCAAAGGCTCTCATCTGCTGCGGCATTCGGCGGCAACCCGAATGCTTCGTGAGGGCGTATCACTGCCTACCATTAGTGCGCTCCTGCGCCATGCGTCGATCGAGACAACCACTGTCTACGCAAAAGTGGACGTCGATCTGCTCCAAGAGGTTGCCATGCCTTGGCCGGAGGAGGTGCAGTCATGTTGACCGACAGCGTAAAGACTTACCTCTCTGTGCGTCGGGCACTCGGGTTTAAACTCCAGAGCGTCGAGAAGTACTTATGGAGCTATGCGAATTTCGCAACTGCCCGAGGCGATATCCGGGTGCTCAGCAAGACCGCTGTCGAGTGGGCTGCGCTGGCATCTTTGGAAAATCAGCGCGCCAACCGGCTTAAGATCCTGATTCGCTTCGCGCGCTTTGCGCATGCCGAAGACTCAGATCATCAAATCCCACCTGATAGTATCTTCTGCGGCCGGTTAAATCGTCGAACGCCATATATTTTTACGGACGAGGAAGTCAAACAACTAATTTTGCATGCAACACGTCTCGGTCCACTCGACTAATTGCGGCCGCATACCTATAGCACGCTCTTTGGCCTACTCGCTGCGACCGGTATGAGAATCTCTGAAGCGCTGTCGTTGCGTTTCCAGGATATTACCGCGGAAGGATTGGTCATTCGCGAAACGAAATTTCGTAAGAGTCGCCTTTTATCGCTCCATGAGACCGTTGCCGCGGTGCTCGAACAATATCTTCTCCGCCGGCGGAAATGTGCCAGTGGCGACGATCATCTCTTTGTCTCGCGTCGAGGTGGGAAGCTCGGATACACCATTGCCGCCGAAACCTTTCAAGAGGTTCTCAAAGCCGTTGGCATTCAAGCTCGACCAGGTGGTCCAAAGCCTCGATTACACGATTTGAGGAATCGCTTTGCCATCAAAGCGTTGGAGGCATCTCCTGATACTCGGGATCGAATCACGCGCCACATGCTCGCGCTCAGCACGTATATGGGACACGCTCGCCTGGAGAGTACCTACTGGTACCTGGAGAGCACGCCACATTTGATGGCAGACATCGCCGACCTCTGCGAGTCCTTTGTGCAGGAAGGAAACCGATGACTTCGATTGCACCTCATATCACGGCGTTCTTACGGGAACGCCTTCCCTTGCAGCGTGGTGCTAGCCATCACACTTGCGAGAGTTACGCCTACACCTTTCAGTTGCTCTTCGAGTTCGCGAGCGATCGACACAAGGTAACACCTTCGAAACTTTACCTCGAACAGATCGATGCGGTACTAGTAATGGATTTTCTGGCCCACATCGAGGCCACACGAGACAATGGTGCCCGTACCCGTAACGCTCGGTTGGCAGCTATCAAGTCCTTCATGCGCTTCGTCGAGCATCGCGTGCCATCTATCCTTGAGCAAAGCCTGCGCATTCTTGCGATTCCATCAAAGAAGTTCGACATGCCACTGATCAGATATCTCTCGATCGCTGAAATGGAGGCGATCCTCAATGCACCGGACCTCCGCACTCGATCAGGGATTCGCGATCGGGCCATGCTTCACCTGGGCTTTGCTGCTGGACTTCGAGTATCAGAATTGACCGGTCTTTTGCTGACCGGAGTGACCCTGCAGCCGACACCGACGGTCTGCGTCATGGGCAAAGGGCGAAAGCAGCGATCTCTGCCTCTCTGGAAGCAGACCGCTGCCGACATCCGTGCTTGGCTTGCAGTGCGTGACCAAAGCTCTGCGCCGGAACTGTTCCTTAATGCGTGCGGTAAGCCGATGACCCGGGTGGGCTTTACCTACCTGCTCCGCAAGCACGCGAGGACTGCCGCCAGCTCTTGTCCTTCACTCTTGGAAAAGCAAGTTTCACCGCACCTGCTTCGTCACTATCTACCCTTCCGGATTATGTCTCGTACAGGCGCGCTGGCCTAGTACATCCAGCAGAAGCGCGAAGCGGCACACGACATAGTATTGACTCTTTCCATCAGCCTCATGCAGGGCAAAAGAGTCAACCGTGAAGTGTATTATCGACAACCAAATAGTTCTGTCGCGAGCGCCGGAAGGCCCTCTCGCGTTACATATTGGGCCGTTTGCAAGATCACTGAGTGAGCAGGGATATTCCTTGGGCTCGATTCAGCAGCAGGTTCGTCTCGCTACGTATTTTAGCCGATGGCTTAAGCAGGAAGGAGTGGTATTACGCAGTCTCACCTCCGATCATCCGCCGCGGTATTTGCGGTACTGCGCTCGGCAGGTGCAACCGTGCCAAGGCGATGCTGCCGCGCTCAGGCACCTGCTCGACTTCCTGCGCCGTGAGGGCGTGATTCCCGCCGAGAAGATGGCAGCGTGCCCACTGACCCCAGTGGAGCGCTGTACGCAAGCGTACGAGCATTACCTACGGGAAGCGCGTGGCCTGGCTAGCGCAACGATCGTCAGCTACGTCCCGTTCATCCGCAGTTTTCTCAACGATCGTTTCGGCGACGGCCCCGTCAAACTATCGCAGCTGTGCGCCGGTGACGTCGTGAGATTTGTACAGCTTCAGGCGCCCCGCTTACATCGGAAGCGGGCGAAGCTCTTGACATGTGCGTTGCGCTCCTTCCTGCAATATGCGCGTTATGTCGGTAAGACGAAGCTGGATTTAGCTGCTGCCGTGCCAGCCGTGGCCAACTGGTCGATGACGTCGATTCCCCGAGCGATTGGGGCGGACCAGGTTCGTCAGTTGCTGGCGAGCATCGATCGGCGCACCGCAATGGGATGTCGCGACTACGCCATTTTGCTCCTGCTCGCGCGGTTGGGCTTGCGTTCAGGTGAAGTGACGTTTCTGGAACTCGATGACATCGACTGGAACGCAGGAAAGTTGAGCGTTCGCGGCAAGAGTGGTCAGCGCAGCGACTTACCGTTACCCACGGAAGTTGGCAAAGCAATCGCCGTATACCTGCGGCGAGGACGGCCACAAAGTTCCAGTCGGCGCGTATTTCTGCGCGCCAAAGCTCCGATCCGTGGCTTTCGAGGTCCCTGCGGCGTTGGATCGATCGTTCGGCATTGCCTTCTGCGCGCCGGCCTTGACGCTCCAACTTACGGAGCACACCAGTTTCGCCATGGATTGGCCACCGAGTTGTTGCGTCAGGGCGCCTCGCTCGGTGAGATCGGCGGGTTGTTGGGTCACCGCAGTCCCGAGACCACCAAGATCTACACCAAAGTGGATCTCGATGCACTGCGTACGCTCGCCTTGCCGTGGCCAGGAGGTGTGCGATGAACACCCTCCAAGAAGCTATTGGGGAGTACTTAGAGATGCGGCGCGCCTTGGGATTCAAGCTGCGGGAGGCGGGTAAAGGTTTGATCAATTTCGTCGCGTTTCTGGAGCGGCACAAAGCTTCCTACATCACTCAGGCGTTGGCACTTGCCTGGGCTCAAGCACCTTCGAATGTTCAACCGGCGCATTGGGCTCGTCGACTGAGTTTCGTACGCGAATTCGCACGCTATCGCAGTGCCACTGATCCGCGGACGCAGATCCCGCTTCAGGGCTTGTTACCCTTCCAACCAAAGCGGGCGCGACCTTATCTGTACTCCGAGGAAGAGATCCGCAGCTTACTGCGAGCCGCCCTCATGATGCCCTATCGCTGTGAGCCCTCTAAGTTGCGACCGTGGGTCTATTATTGTCTCTTCGGACTGCTGAGCGTTTCGGGTCTACGCCTCGGCGAGGCACGTAACCTCGAGCTTCAAGATGTGGATCTGAAGGCAGCAGTGCTGACGATCCGCGGCGCCAAGTTCGGCAAGACTCGTCTGGTGCCTTTGCATGCATCGACCTGCACGGTGCTAGCAGACTACATCGCCAGACGTCAGCGACATTGGGCAGGACGAGCGGTGTCTTCCTATTTGTTCGTCTCCAGCTGGGGCAATCGTCTGGATGGGGGAGACATACACCGAACGTTCTACGCGTTGTCTCGGCAGATCGGTCTGCGAGGCACATCCGACAGTCGGGGCCCTCGTCTGCACGACATGCGCCACGGATTCGCGACAAGCACCCTCGTGCAATGGTACCGGTCCGGTCAGGATCCCGAAAGACGACTTCCGCTGTTATCCGCCTACCTCGGTCATGTACACGTCTCCGATACGCAGTGGTATTTGGAGGGCTCTCCCGAGCTCATGTGCGAGGCGATGAAACGACTGCAGCAGCGCTGGGAGGATCGGCCATGAGCACTCCCGTCATCAGTCTGGCGGCGCTACTGGAGCGTTTCTTTACTCAGCGCCTGATGCAACAACGCCAAGCGAGTCCTCACACCATCAGTTCTTATCGGGACACCTTCCATCAGTTCCTGAAGTTTACCGAGCAGCGATTACGTAAGGAGCCTTCACGGCTGGTTTTCCAGGAGATCGATGCACCCTTAATCACGGCGTTTCTGGATCACTTGGAAAAGCATCAGGGCCTCAGCACGCGCAGCCGCAATCTACGCTTGACCGCCTTGCGCTCGTTCTTTCGCTTCGCAGCTTTCGAGGCCCCGGCTCATTCCGCACAGATCCAACGGGTGCTCGCCATCCCCAGTAAGCGTTTTACGCGGACCTTGGTTCCATTTCTCACACGTGCCGAAGTCGATGCCTTGCTGGCAGCTCCGGATCAACGCACATGGTCTGGCCGACGTGATCACGCCTTCATTTTGCTGGCAGTACAGACAGGTCTGCGCTTATCCGAGATGACCGGGCTCAAACGTCAGGACATCATCCTTGGCGCCGGCGCTCACGTGCGGCTTATTGGTAAGGGGCGCAAGGAACGTTGTACGCCGATCGCTAGATCCACACTCGCCGTCTTGAAAGCCTGGTTGCGTGAGCCGCAACGAGGTGACAAACACGTGCTGTTCCCCAATGCCAAAGGTCAAAGCCTCAGCGTCCACGGCGTGCAGTACTTGCTGAACAAGCATCGAGTGACGGCTTCCAACGCGTGCCCGTCGTTGAAACACAAGCGTGTCACTGTGCACCGCTTGAGGCACACCATGGCCATGGACCTGCTGCAAGCAGGCGTCGATCTTTCTGTGATCGCATTGTGGCTCGGTCACCAACATGTTGAAACAACACAAATTTATCTCGAAGCGACACTTGCCATGAAGGAGAAAGCACTTGCTAAGGCGTCCCCGCCGGATGGAACGCCGGGTCGCTTTAAACCCGGGGACCGACTCCTCGCCTTCCTGAACAGTCTGTAGACGGCACAAGACTATGTCGCGCGATGTCCGTGGCCTTGGCACGATGCGATCCGAAATTTCCGGTCCAAATCCGCAGAGGCTCTTCATTACGAGACATAGTTCGGAAGGGTAGATAGTGCCGCCTATGTCTCTGAAGACATAGTCGTCACTCCTGCGCGATGATGATATTCCAAGCGACTGGCGACCTGCGCAAAGTCTCGCTTTGGCTCGGTCATGCCCACATGCAAACCACCGAAATTTACCTGCGTGCCGATCCAATGGAAAAGATAGAAGCAATTGAAGCGGTCACGCCGCCAGCTCTTCGACGCGGTCGGTTCACCGTCCCAGATAAGCTCATCGCCTCCCTACGCGGGCCATAAATTATTATGTAAAGCGATCGAGGCCGACTAAGGCTCCAGGAGCGGCTTCGATCGCATCAAACATTCCATAACGATGCCCATTCCATAATGCAGAGCAACCCCAGCATGCGCTGTATCGGTCGTTGAAAGCCTTTGGCAAGATCATCAAGTCCACCTTCATTCTCCGCTACATCGACGAGGTAGAACTGCGCAAGGCGATCGAGCGTCAACTCAACAAGATTGAGCATGCGCACCGCTTCACAAGGGCTGTCTCCGTGGGCAACCCGCGCGAGTTTATCCAGGCAGAAAAGCAGGAACAGGAGATCGCTGAGGGCTGCAAACGGCTCATCAAAAATTGCATTACATGCTGGAATTATCTCTACCTGTCGCAAAAGTTGGCTGAAACAGATGATCTCGAGCGCCGGGAGGCTCTCCTGCAGGCTATCGCCAACGGCTCGATAGTATCATGGCAGCATATCAATCTGCTTGGTGAGTACGATTTCTCTGATGACAAGCTTGGAAGACTCAGTAGGAATCAAGCCCCCAAAATTGGCTGCTTGAATTGCGCCGATAATTGGGGGCGCCACGTAGGCATAATTCCTTTGCGCATAAGAGGTTCAACAAATTCCCATGTCGCTTTTCGTACCTTTGTTGGAATTTAACCAAAGTTGCGTCAGAACCGATTTAAGTACAGAGCGACAGCCATATCTGGAGTTATATAGCGCCCGATAGGAGCGCGCGCGCGCTCCTTCGTTACCTGTTTTCCCCCTGCGACAGGAAGCCAAGCCGACTCTCAGGCCTCGTCAATTCTCTTACGCTAGTACATCGTATCATAAGTACATGACATACTATTCAGCCTGCCATTGGTCAGTTAATTCAATGATCCGGCGAAGTTTATCCGGACCCTTAGTCCACTCGAATGGACCGCATCGTTTGTTGTACTCTTGGATGAAGTTTTTTAGAAAATTTTCTAGCTCTTGTCCTGACTGATGAACGGCTTGCTGAAGACCTTGACGGGTCAATATGCTGAAGAAGCATTCAATGAGGTTTACCCATGAAGCGTGGGTCGGGGTGTAGTGAAAGCTCACCAGCGGATGGCTCTTTAACCATTTTCTGGCTGCTTCATTAGTGTGGGTGTTGAGGTTGTCGAGTACGATCGCGAGCCGTTGGTTCGGATACTCTTTGACCACCGAGTCCAGAAAGGACAGGAAATCCTTGCTGGTGCGTCTTTTACGCACGTGAGCGATGACTCTTCCGGTGCCAATATCCAAGCTCGCTAATAGCGTACGTGTCCCATGTCGCACATTTTCGTTGGTCCAACTACGCGGTTTAGTGGCCCGGAGCGGTAGCATCGGCTGAGTTCGATCAAGCGCCTGGATACCGGTCTTCTCGTCCTTGCAGAGCACCACGACATTGTCTGGAGGATTCATGTAAAGCGCCACGACCTCGAGCAACTTCTCTCCAAATTGGGGATCCGGGCTAAAGGTAAAGGTCCGCTACCGGCTGCTCTACCCTTGGCGCCACGTGACCGGCAACCACAAGTTTAGGCACATCGTCCTCCGGTTGCGCCTCGTTCGCGATATCGAACACCTCACCCAAAGGATACTCCGCATGCAGAATTTTCCGATATTGGGTTAAGGAGGCCTTTACGTCTCTGAGATCTCGTGCCCAAAGCGCAAAGCTCTTCTCTTTGGCCACACCAGATGCTTTTATTGAATACACGTCGATCAGTAACGTTTTCCCATTAGTCGGTTGTTCACTGGCAATCGCACAAACCAACAAGAGCAGTTGAACCAATACGATCTCTTACAGTCGTCTCATATACTTCATCTAAGGTTTTTCTGATTGTGTTAATACGAAATAGCAAGGTCTTTGTCGGGCCGACAAAGAATGGCAGAGCAAAGGAATCATTTGGATTGCTCTGCCGTCGCCTTGACGGCTTTGCTCGCCGATTCAGCGCCCATGGAAAAAAGATCATCGCTAGGCTGCGTCGCCTTGAAGAGAGCGGCGATCTGGTCTTTCAATTTCTGGTTTTCGTCGTTTAGACGTTTGTTCTCGTCAACTAGGTCTTGTACGCGTGCAACTGCATCCCCTGCATAAGCGCGTGGTGCCATCACCACTTCTCCGACTTCTCCGGTCTGGAATGGCACCGCGTTATGTTTATGCACATCGAGCCATATTAGGCTACCAAGACCACCAAGAACGAAAGCGAATAGAAAAGCCGTGGCTATCTTAACCCGAGTCAGCCGTCTTTTATGCCTCTCAATCTTAATCAGTTAATCCCTGCGCGCGCTGTTCTGCGCTGAAGTTGGGGAAAATGGCAATGCCGTCCACAGCCTCGGCAGCCGCTAGAGCTTTCTCTCGGCCAGGATTGTTTTCGATTCGGTGATCATCGTCGCCGGCGATGATGATCGCTTGTCAGGCCACCGCTCGCGGATCGATGCGGCGACTGACAGGAGGTTGCCAGAATCGTACGCCGCTAACGTCGGCACTTTTCCATGCTCCGCGAGCGTCGCCGCGGTGGCGTAACCTTCCGCAGTGACCAGGACGGGAGACATCGCTATTTTTTGCAGCGCCGCCGCTCCGTTCGGCGCACCGACTACATGAAAACATCCGTGTTTGCGCGAGTCTTTTGCGAACCGTTTCGTTCCATCCTCTTTGATGTATTGGATCGTCCACAGTTTCCCGTCCACATCGTAGCCTGGCACCAATACATCCCCGTCGCGTGACGGTGCCCCAGGCGTCGCCTCAATCCCCTTCGCCTGGTGGTATGCCGTCTTTCTGACGCCAGAATTATTGCGCAATCTCGCGCATCTCTTCGGCCAGGCGGGTCGCCGTTGCCCCGTACGCTAGGCCTTCGGTTTGCTTTCGGACGTAGCGCTTTCGTTCCGCCTGCGCTACCAGATCAGCCTTCGCTTCCGAACTCAAATATTGCCCCGTCGCCTTCCAGCGGATGATTTGTTTGGTCCGATTGTTTTCCGCGTATCCGTTCGGCACACCGTTGGCATGCACCCGCTCTTCTTCCCAGATCCAATGTTGTATCTGCGTCGATCGTTCCCCCCTTACCTGCTCCCCTTGGGCCTGGGCTTGCTTGTAGGTCATCCAGCGAGGATCGGTGTAGTCGGCGGAGATTAACGCCAGAATATTAACCCCTCGATACCGATTTCCGGTGGTGGGGTTGTAGGGGCTAAAAGATTGGCCTTCAATCCACGGCTTTTGCCATGGGGCCGTTCCCTCTTGGAGCTGCGCGATCAGTTTATCGGCGAGCCGTTGCGCGAAGTCGCTTGTGTTCATGCTTTCCCTCCCCCCGACTAAAGATCTTCTATACTTTCCCGAGCGTCTTGGTCCGAGAGCGCGTCCTCATGAAAAGCGATCTTTTCCGCTTCATCCGGATCGAAGGTGACCTCGTACCCTGGCGTTTCTGCGTCCCTCAGCTTTTGATCAATTATTTCGTCTGGCGTCAGTTCTGTTGGATCCTTTTCCGGTAGCACCTTGATCATTATTCCCAGAAGCTCCTGCATACTGTGCAGAGTGGCTTAGACCATGCACTCCCTCACCATTCTGGCTCTCGCCCCAGACACCTTGAGCGGCGGCGCCTTGTGGGCCATCATTGAACCCCGCTACGTCCGCTCCGAGGTGGTGGCTAATTCCGTGCACGCCCTCCCAGTTCTGGCTCTCACCCCAGACGCCTTGAGCGGCGGCGCCTTGTGGGCCATCATTGAACCCCGCTACGCCCCGCTCTCTTATTTTGACGTCCGCGCGGATTTTCTTGGTGCCTGAGCTCCACTGGACGAAGCTGTAATTACGCTTTAGGCTTCCGTTTCCTTATTATGAGAGCCATCTGGAAAGGGTCGATTGCGTTCGGGCTCGTGCACATTCCCGTCAATCTGTACCGGGCACCGAAAGCCACAGCATCAGCTCGAACCTGCTGCACAAGAAGGATAACTCCCGAATTCGCTATCAGCGCGTCTCGGAAGCCACTGGCAAGGAAGTGCCGGCCGAAGAGATCGTCCGCGGCTTTGAAGTCGAACGGGATAATTTCGTGGTCATATCGGATGACGAGTTGAAGGAAGCGGCACCTGAGAAATCCGCTGCCATCGAGATCCAGGAGTTCGTGAACGAATCCCAGATTCCGACACTGTTTTTTGAGAAACCCTACTATCTGGAGCCGGACAAGGGCGCCGGCAAATCCTATGCCTTACTGCGCGAAGCGCTCGCCAAATCCGGGAAAGT
Organism: uncultured Verrucomicrobiae bacterium; assembly: GCA_963742335.1. GTDB lineage: Bacteria > Verrucomicrobiota > Verrucomicrobiia > Chthoniobacterales > JAFAMB01 > JAFAMB01. The sequence continues at coordinate 82,724 of CAVULL010000019.1, read as the reverse complement.
CGGCGTCGCGCAATTCGTGCTGCGCAATCGCGAAAGCCTCTGGCAAATTGAAAGCGTGGAAGGTCGGGCGGTTTGTTTCTGCCGGTTCGAGGTGCCGGGGACGGGTTCAGGCCCATCGTTTGCAGATGGTAGCCGTGCACTGGAAGGTCGCATCGGGGATTCAGCAGGCCCATCTGCCGCATGATATTAATGCTTTCGTCCGCTGATTCCCTGCGGTATGACTGGCGCGTATGGCCGGTATTCAGGGTTAAGTGCCAGAACCAATCTTGTGCCCCAACACCGCGTCCTTTGCCGCCTTGGCGACTCGGAATTTGACGACGGTCTTGGCGGGAATCTTGATCTTCTGTTGCGTCTTGGGATTGAAGCCCGTGCGAGCTTTCCTTTTCTGCTTCACCAGCTTGCCGAAACCGGGCAGAACGAATTCGCCGTTCTTTTTGGTATCTTTGTATGCGAGCGCGCTGAGCGTATCGAGGAATACTCCAGCGGTTCTTTTGTTGGTCTCCGTAGCAGCCGCCAGTGCGACTAGAAGTTGGGTCTTGGTCATGTCTTAGCCGTTGCTTAAGTCACTTACGGCGCAAGCGCTTCGCGTTTGCCGTCACGCCACGGTGGAAGGGAGCCAATATCGACGCCGCGGAAGCGCCCCTCAGGAGTGCGAACCCTGACAAAGCGAGGGCCTGCTGCTTTTCCAGCACCATCCTCGCACATTCCGTCGGCGAGCACCTGCCTCGCGCCAGCATCCAACTTCTGCGGGCGATCGTTTCAAACGAGGAAAACATCATTTCTGTCATCATCGCAGGCAACCGAACCGCCTGGAACACGTGTGACTCTCTACGGAAGCGACGTCTTGTCTTTTTCATAAATAAGAAATTGGATTCGGATTCTTTTCGCAAGTCGCCGCCGGAGCGGACGGGAATCGACTACCGATTGTCGAAAGTTTGGAGCGTCATTTTCGTTGACCGGCATCTGCGCGCAGCCTCCTGACCTAGCCGCTCGCTGCGCGATCACCATAAACGTCTTCATTCTTTTCCTATTGCCCATGCGCTTTTCGCTCGGCCATCAAAACACGCTTTTGCCATCAAGCCAGTGACATCTTGAACGTTGCTCCGTGACCTTGCCTCGAATCGTCACAGGCGGTAAATCAGTAAATCAAACTCTCAAGAACGAAGGCGATCACGATTACGAGAAGGGCAAACGTCAGACAAACACAGTTTGACGACGCCTTCGGATTTCGACGGTAGATCCTGGCCGCCCAAGCGCTGGGCGTGAGTTCAGCGACTCGATTGATCGTAAAATTGGCCAAGCCTGGGAGCACAGAGTCGAGGTAGTCGCGGAGCGGTAGGCTCAAGCGGCGACAACTACAGGGAGGCTTTCCCGCAGCAATGTTTGTATTTCTTGCCCGAACCGCAGGGGCAAGGATCGTTGCGTCCGATTTTTTGCTCTTTGGCGATATGCCGTTCCTTCTCACCGCGTCCTGCCGCCATCCTTCGGCGTAGTGGAGCGAAATAGCGGTAAATCCCTGGCACGGCTCCCGAAATTCCGAGGATCAATTTATCTCTTAGTTCGGCATCGATATGGTCCTTGCAAGGGCGCATTTCCGGATCAGGATCGTGCTCACACGCTAAAGCCAGAATGGGAATCAATGGACCTCCATGTTCTTCATCGTGGCAAGGAGCATGATATGCCCGTGCATCACCTACTCGAGCGGATATTAGACGAATACATTGTGGTCGCAGGCCTGCAGAGCGGACAACCCCTGTTCCAAAGCGTTAATTCGGCTGGAACGGAGGTGACGGGACGTGCTTTGAACCGATATAACGCCTGGACTGCAATTCGGAAATGAGCCAAGGCGGCAGGTTTTCAGACCCCCGTCGGATGTCACACCTGGCAGGCAACCGGTATCACGATTTACCTGGAGAACGACGGACGGCTCGAGCACGCCCAGCAGATGGCTGGGCATGAGTCTCCGCGAACAACGAAGCTGTACGATCGGACAAAGGATGAAATTACACTGAGCGAGGTGGAGCGCATCCGGCTGTGACGCTCGATTCTTCTGCTGGGTTAGGGCGACCGCGCACCGCACGCCTCCGCTGGGAGTCATTTTCTTTCGACGGTGAAGTACGCGGCCAGACACACGCCCAGATTAATTAAGAACGTAAATAGCAGTCCATCGGCTCCCCTCCTCCACCCTCGCCTCCCCGCTCGCACCCCCAGTCGCGCTACCGATCTTTTCCCGCTCTTCTGCAGTTGGCCCTCGTTCCATTCGAGTTCACGGATTAAGCCCCTTCTCGTAATTGCCTCGAGGCGCGTGAGCATCTCCTTTTTAATGTCTCTGATGTCGGTGAAGCGGTCCCAACGAGTGAGATCGCAGTTTTTACGGTCACCCTCAAACTCCACCCGGTCCCGGAATTTTTCTCGGAGATGCTGCTTGCAAATATCCGCCGTTTGTTTCTGCGGGTTCTTGGATTTCCTAAAATCCCATATGGTGCGCCGAAGTTTGTACAGAATCCCCCTTACCGTCGTCCGTTATGCTCGAGACTTCTCTTCCGCGGATCGGCACTCTTCTATCTTGCCAGTCTCAGCGGTGATTTTGCGGCGCGTCAAATTTTGATGGCTAACTAATCCCTTTGGGTTATGGCGCTTCGAATCGTCCTATGGTAGTAAAATGGGTTCCAACGACTAGGAGTCATGCGAGGGGTTGCGCTAAAGAGATCCAATGTGAGTGACTTTGGAATTAGCCCGTCGAGAAATCGCGACGCGAAGGGCTCGGTAGGCCGATGCGTGATGCCCGTAATGGCATTCGCGTGTACCGGCATTTACAGCATTTTGGCGGATAGAGAAGAGGTTAGACAACAGTAGGGATTAGGAGCAAAATGCGCCGTGCTGACAAATCCAACTTTCAATTCAAGGCAAAATTCACCGTAACTTATTTGGGCTACGACCATGGCGCATGACGTATTCATCAGTCATTCCACGGAGGACAAACCTGCGGCAGACGCTGTATGCGCGATATTCGAGAAAAATGGTGTGCGTTGCTGGATCGCTCCCAGGGATATCGTACCGGGCGCCGATTGGGGTGAATCAATTGTTAATGCGATTCGTGCCTCCCGAGTGTTGTTATTGGTCTTCTCGACGCATGCAAACAAGTCTAGACAAATCAAGCGTGAGGTTGAAATCGCGGCCGATGGTAACGTGACGATCGTTCCTCTTCGAATCGAGAACATCCTGCCGACAGATTCTTTTAAATACTTCCTAGGAAATATCCATTGGTTGGATGCATTAACGCCACCCCTAGAGAAGCATCTTGAGGAGGTTGCGACAAAAGTAAAGGCCATCCTCAGCACTAAGCCGATCAGTTCGGGCGAATTGTCCTATTCGCCGTTGCAACCGAAACCTTTGGCCGTTGGTCTGCCAGCTCACCGAAATGTTTTGCCGGTAGTCTGGGGGATACTTGCTGTACTCATAGTTGCCTCGGCGGGTTTATTTTTCTGGCAATTGAAGAGCCCCTCTCGGTCTGTTTTTATCCTTCCCGATGAAAGCAACGGAAAAGTCAAAGGGTCATCAGTTGCGTCAGTCCAGGCGGTGCCATTAACACCTGCTGTCACGCCATCCTCACCAGTCCCTTGGGCTGTGATCAGTCCCACAGTGGCAATTTCTTCGGAAGCAGTCGAACCAGCAAGGACGCCAGAAATTGGACCAAAGACAGCTAAATCAAATTGGGATCAGGATTCACTAATTCTGGAGATTCTTCGGGCAATTGAGACGCACGATTCTCGAGTGTTCTTAGCTCATACGGTAGATAAACAATTGGATTATTTTGGCCGGAAAAATACATCTCATGCGTTTATCGAACAAGATATGGAACAAGACGCCAAATCTTACAAGTGGTGTAAATTCAATCCCGATCTGTCCACTTTTCGTACATCACCCGGACACGACTCCATTGAGTACGACTCACGTGCACTTGATATTCGAGGGAAAGAACATAACGCACGATGTCTTCTTGATATTTATTATACTCCTACATCCTCACCTCAACTGGAGGCCGTTTCTCTAAAGATTTTGCGCTAGTAGACTAGAGAGTTCGCCCCATTATTTGTTGCCTTTTTCTTTAAATGGCACCCTAATGCCGCAACAACGTTTCGGGATCCGGTTCAAAGAAAAAGGCGGCAAGGAAAAGGAAAATTCCTGTGAGGTGGAGCGAATCCGATTGTGACGTTTTAGATTCTGAGCTGCGTTCTACACCCGCTCAATCCCCTCCTCCACACTCCCCTCGCCCACTTTTATGATGTTTGTCTCGGCCGTATATTCTTACCTAAATTCGACAGCCGCCGCCGAAATTAAACACGTGCCATGACAGCTGGCGAGGCCTGTAGTTGAAAGCGGGCTACGAAATCCAGTTCCTCCCAAGTTTCTGTGCCGGCAAAACCGCTGCTTTTCGTCGATAAAAGTGCAGAGCCATTCAGGTAGCTCATCAAATTGGACAGCCAGATCAGCGGTGACAGCCAAATCGTCAGATGTAGAAGCGGAACGATGACTGGGCGTTCCAGCGCGGTGAGAAGACCCGCCATGCTGGTGGTTCGAACTGGGTTGGTGTAGGTAGCCTGCACGAGAGCAATAGCCATCACCCTGTCTCCCAATGCTTTCGGGAAGAGACGGCAAAATGTGAGCGTGATCATTCCTCCGATACTATGCCCCAGGAGAATGGCCGGCTGATCACCAGCCAAGGCCAATACCGCCTCCAGGTGGCGGGCCAAGTTCTCCGTGCTGTAATCTCGATTGGTTGGTCGCGTGGACCGTCCCAGTCCAGGCAAGTCCCAGACAATAAGCCGAAACTCGTCTGATAATTCCTTTTTTAGGTAATCCCATTCCCTACTATTGGCTCCCCACCCGTGTGTTAGAATGATCGGCGGAGCGTCCTCCCTGCCATAACATTCCACTCTTAGTTGGGAGCCATCTGGCCGGCCCAACTGGGAGATCGTTCCCTCCTCTCGGGATTTCGCCGGCAGTTGGCCAACCCCTTTTGGATTTTTAGCTTTCTTCAATAAGCTGAGGATACCTCGGACGATTAGCCCGCCGGCTAAAACCAAAAAGAGAAGACACGCGGCAATAAATAAGAGAAGCGTCTGACGATTATATCCAATGTGAGGGTCGAAGTAAGAGCGCTGGAGATTAAAATCATAGCTCCGCGCCTGCTGATACCATTTGTGGCTGAAGTAAATCCCAACACCCAAGAGGATCCACGAAAGCAACCCAAGAAACCAGATACGGATAATCGAAGTTGGGATCATTTATGTAACACCTTCTTAAGCAGCATAGTTATCAGTTCTTTTTCGACAGGTATAGCGCCCTTGCAAGGTATGTGCTTGCGTTCAAGGCACAAAAAGAGGCCAAGCGGGCCGCCGCCCGCCTGACCGGGTTCGTCGCATCCGACTCTCTAGAGATTTCGCTCCGTCTTTCTTAAATTAGCATCTTCCGACGAAGGAACATCACTCTCTAAGAGTCCACTACTCGAAGTAACTTCTGGGACCCTGGGGATTGGGCCGTGTTGGATGCTCCGGCCCAAGGGACTTTTGATTGATCCGCAGCGCCTCTTCGTACAGCGATTCGGCTTTCACATAGTCGCCCATGCTTGCGTACACTCCCGCCAAATCGTCGAGGCTGGTAGCCGTGTTAGGATGTTCCGGCCCGAGCGCCTTTAGCCGGATGCGGAGCGCTTCTTGATGCAGCGGTTCGGCCTTTGCATAGTCGCCCTTATGATAGGACAGTACTGCTAACCTATGGCAGCTTGAACCGGTATCAGAATGGTCTGGCCCAAGAGCCTTTTGGCGGATCTGGAGCGCTTGCAGGTAGAACGGTTCGGCTTTGCCGTAATCGCCCATTTATGATAAAGACTCCCCAGGTTTTTTGCGCTGAACCGGTCGGGATCCGTCTCCCCACGCATACCTTTACGTTGGGTCCGGAAAATTTGCCGTCACTTAACGTTCCAACAGCGAAACCTGTGATGGCTGGGACTGCTCCGCCTCCGATCTTCCCACCAACCTCAAAAGGCGGCCAATCGGACCGGAAAAGCTAGCCCCAATTATCAGTCACCCGGCGAAGGGCAGCGATGAGTTGTAGTATATCGATCGGTTTCACGAGGTGCTCGCTGAAGCCGGCCTCTTGGCTACGCTGCCTGTCCTCACTCATAGCGTAGCCGCTCATTGCGATGCCGGGGACGCTACGGATCGCCCGAATGCGTCGCATCAACTCGTAGCCATCGCCGTCAGGCAGACCGAGATCGCAAATGACCACATCGAAGGGCTCACCCTCTACAGTCGCACTTGCGCTGGCTAGATCAGAAGCCGTGGTCACTGTAAATCCGGCAGAGCGCAGGAGGTGGCTGATAGTTTGCGCGGTGTCGAGATGATCTTCGACGAGCAGCACCCGCAGTGGAGGCCGCTTTCCGCTTTGTGCAGCAGCGGAGACGGGTGCTTTTTGGGCGGTATCCGGCGCTTGGCCAGGCAGCTCGATGATGAATGTGGAGCCCCGCGTCGGACCCGCGCTTTCCGCGCGAATCGAGCCGCCATGCAATTCCACGAGCGCCTTGCAAATCGACAGCCCGAGGCCGAGACCTCCATACTGTCGAGTGACTTTCACGCCACCCTGCTCGAAGGCATCAAAGATGTGAGGCAGCGCTTCCGCTGAGATGCCGACGCCGGTGTCTTGCACGCGCAATTCCCAACGTCCGCCGGCTTGTAGCACAGTCGTCACACGGATCGCGCCCTTTTCCGGGGTGAACTTCACAGCATTTTGCAGCAGATTCCTAAGCACCTGCTGGAGCCGCGCCGAGTCCGCGGTGATCAGCGAGGGGACATCATGTAGTTCAGTCTCGAAGCGAATGCTCTTTTCCTGAATTTGCAAACGGTAACTCTCGCTGACGTCGCGCACGGTTTGGTTGAGATCGACTGATTCGATGTCCAGTTCGACCTTGCCGCTAGTGATGCGGCTAAGATCGAGCAGGTCGTCGATGAGCTTCGTCATGAGCTGGATGTTGCGCTTTATCATCGCGAGCTGTTCCCGCACCGCAGGTCGCAGGTCGGAATCGTGCTCAAGTGCCGCCGAGACCATAAGCATAGGCATTAGCGGCGTGCGCAATTCGTGACTCAGCACGGCAAGGAATCGATCCTTGTTTTGGTTTGCAGCTTCAGCAACCTTCCTTGCCTCAATCAAGGCCTCCTCGGCGCGATTACGGTCGGTGGTGTCCATGAATGCTCCCACTGCGCCGCGCACGTTGCCGGATTCGTCGAACAACGGCACCGCATCGCCAAAGAGGTCGCGAGCCGTCCCGTCATTAAACATAATCGTGAGTGCAAAGTCGCGGACATCGCGGCCTGTGGCAGCGGCCATCTGAACCGGCAGTTCTTCCGGCACAAGCTCGCGTCCGTCTTTGATGACCTGGAAATGGGTTGGCTTCTCGCCATCCGGCGCGGACTTGGATGAGCTGACCCCCTCAGGCAACCGCAAAAATTGCCGTGTGGCTTGGCTACAGGACATGGAGCGGCACGAGGGATCGTGCGCTAGAAAAGTAATCGCGGGAACAGCCTCCATCACGGCCGACAGTTCATCTGCCCGAGCCTTGGCCTTGGCTTCGCTTTCCCGCAGCACCTCCTCGGCGAGTTTGCGGCCGGTGATGTCGATGACGATTCCTGTATTGCGCACCGGTATACGTTCACCGTTGCTGCCGTCGAAGACGGTCTGGCTACGATTATAGAACCAGCGCGTTTCGCCCGTGTCGGCGCGGCACACACGAAACTCGTCCGAGAATTCCCCCGTCCCACCAGGGGCTAGCGTGGCCTGCATTGCGCGTATCACACGCTCTCGATCTTCGGGATGTATTAAACTGATAGCCGTTTCCAACCGAATCAATGCATCACGCGGGACACCTGTAAGCGCGAACAATTCGGGTGACCAAGTGCATCTATCTGCAGCCACCTCGTAATCGTGTATGCCGAAGCCCGATACTCGCGCGGCCAATCGAATGCGTTCGTCGTTTTCGCGCAGTTTTCTCTCCGCGCACGACCGTTCGGTGATCAACTCGAAACGTTCGATCGCATTCTCGATCGCGCGGGTGAGGCTCTCGGGCGTGGACCAGCTTTTACCGATATAATCCTGGGCTCCGGCGCGCAGGACGTCTCTGCCGACGCGAACGTCCGATCCGGTCAAGACCACCACCGGGCAGGGAGGCAATTCCGATCCGCCGCGTAGCTCCGTCAACACCTCCATCGCATTCATGTCCGGCAGAAAATAGTCGAGCAGCACGCAATCCGGCAGTGCGCCAGCCGTTTCCCGACACGCGCGCACGGCCGCCGCACCCAGTCCAGCCTCGGTAAAACGGTAGTGCCGGTCCGAACCGCGCAGCAGCATCCATCGGATGTCCCCACGATCGTCAGGACTATCCTCGATGATCAATATATGGCATGGCGCGTTCGTCTTCATCGCCTAAGAGGTCTGGGATTGCCCAACGCGACGAAGTAATCTAGCCGGTTCATTTAACCGCGCGCACCAGGCAAATCCTCTCACCGTTAACGACGAGGACAGCAGAATATTTATGGGGATATCTTTTCATACGAAACGAGTACAAATCCCGGCATCCGCCTGCGCGATAATCATCTCTCCATCAGGCGACCTGCAAACTTGCTGCGCCCAGCGCAACGGTGCCCGCTGCATTCTGGAGTTCGGCGAGGCGCAACAATTGTCCGTGGGAGGTCAACATGATCGAGCGGGTGGCGCTAATCACCGGGTCGCTCTTGATGGCGTGGGCCAGCGCTAGACCATCCATTTCAGGCATTTGAAAATCTAGCAGCGCCAAAGCATACGGTTTTCCTTTGGAAGCCGCCTCTCGCATCATCTTTAGTGCTTCCTGATGGCGTTGCTGACAAGATTAGTAAGAATTTGACGCAATCGTCCTGAATCGCCGCGCAATCTTGCCTGAAAGTTGGGGACGATTTCGCAACCTAATTCGACCCCTTTGGCCTGGGCGGCATCGGCCAATAGATCCAGAGTGCTTTCAACGGTCTCGACCAGATCAAAGTCGAGGATTAAGATAAGTTTGCCCGTTCGATTTTGGAAAAATCCAGAATGTCATTGATGATGGTAAGAAGGGTTTCACCGCTGGCGCGAATGGTTTCGACAAACTCGCCTTCCTGGGGATTCAGATCGCAATCGAGGATGTTGTACCGGTTTAGCGCGCTAAGTCGCTCCGCTTCGTCGGATGGCAAAGAGGCGGTCATTGGAAGAAGCTAGATCGAACCGCGAGAAGCCGAGTATTCATATTTAATATCAATACCATGTTTACCTATAAAGCCATCGGCCAACCCATCTCAATTCTCGTTCCAGGTGACCGCCGGACGAAGCGTCGAACATCCTTGGTCGGATCGCGCGGGAGAGGCTGTCGACCCTTATGAAACCGTCCACCGGCGAAAAGATGGGCAAGAAATTCATGTATCCCTGACAATCTCGCCTATTCGCAACCTGGCAGGTCAAATCATTGGTGCCTCGACTGTCGCTCGAGACGTCACTGCTCGAATCGACCGGGAGCTGCGGGAAAGCGGAGAACGATTCCTCAACCCGGATCCACTGCTGCAAGCGGGATGTGGCCGTAGCGATGCGCGAGGAAATCAAAGTGACTATCGTCCAGCGGGCGCACCAACCGCTCGCACTCTTCGATGGCCGCCCGCAGTTTGTCGGCGGGCACTTGCTGGTAGATGGTTTGTCGTAACTGGCCATCACTGATGCTGGGGTCGTCAAGCACGAGATGCCCGATGTCCCGGAAAGCAGGTTGAGCTCCCATTGATTTTCCGGCGAACGGCAGTAATTTCCTTTTTGGATCTGTCCGACCCCCAGAATTGACGTGCTTCTGTTCTCGTAAATTATGAAAGCCGCCGTACTTCATCAGTATGACACTTCGCTTGCTAACCCGGACTTCGTGATTTTGGAGGAAGTAGAAGAACCCAAAATAGCAAGAAGCACGGATGTAATCGTCCGCATTGGAGGAGCCGGTGTTTGCAGGACTGACCTGCATGTGATCGAGGGGATATGGCGCCAAAAGGTGGATGTGAAACTGCCGTACGTCATGGGACACGAAAACGCAGGTTGGGTCGAAGAGGTTGGCAAAGAGGCTGAGGGCTTTAAGAAAGGTGATCCGGTTATCTGTCATCCCCTGATTTCAAACTGCCATGCTTTGGCTGCAAGACGTGGTCATGATATGCATGTCGAAGGCAGTGAGTTTCCCGGCATCAGCACCAATGGCGGTTATGCGGAACTTTTGCGCACCGGCGTAAGCTCGCTGATTAAATTACCGCAGACGCTAGCACCTAAAGATGTTGCTCCGCATGCGGACGCGGGCCTCACGGCGTATCACGTAGCAAAAAAAGCAGCTCACCACCTTCTCCCCGGAGAACATGTGGTTGTGATCGGCGTCGGCGGACTGGGTCATATCGGGATCCAAGTCTTGAATGCCCTATGTTCTGCAGACATCATCGCTTTAGACCGGTCAGATATTGCTTTGGCTCTTGCCAAAGAGTGCGGCGCTCACCACATCGTTAAGGCCGATGAAAACCAGGTGGAAGCGGTCAAGGCACTGACCGTGGGAAAGGGTGCGGAAGCAGTCATCGATTTCGTCGGGGAAGGAAACTCCATCCAGAACGGGCTGGCGATGACGCGGAACGACGGAGCCTATTATATCGTCGGTTACGGTGGAGAGATCCGCATTTCCGCCCTGGATATGATCACAACGGAGAGAAGGATCATCGGGAATCTTGTGGGGAATTATACAGAGTTAGTGGAACTAATGGAGTTGGCTAATCGCGGAAAGGTTAATCTGGCCACAAAATATTACACACTGAGCGACGCTAACCAGGCGCTGCACGACCTCATTGACGGTAAGGTCAAGGGGCGCGCAGTGTTGATACCTTAACACGCAATTCAAAAGGAACTACCGCCATGTTTACTACAAAATTCGGCGAAAACATCTTCGTCATCGACGGTCACACACATTTGTGGGATGGCAGTCCCGCTAACCAGAGGAACATTCACGGTAAACAGTTTATCGACTGCTTTTACGACTATCATCATCTTGGCCCGGATGCTTACATTTGGCCAAAGGAGAAATTCGAAAGGTATACCGAAGACGATTTCGTCAAGGATGTTTTTGAAGAGGGCTATGCGGATGTTGCGATTTTCAATCCCCAATATCTTGGCGACTTTTATTATAACGGATTTTCAGATCTGAAAAGAAATGAGGCATTCAGACAACAACATCCGGATCGTATTATTGCCAATGGCTTTTGGGATCCGCGCAACGGAGAGAATGGCCTGGATCTGCTCGAGAAGCAGGCTAAGACCTACAACTGGAAAGGAGTGAAGCTCTACACGGCGGAATGGCACGGTGATTCCAAGGGATGGAAGCTCACCGATCCTTGGGCGTACCGATACCTGGAGAAATCGCAGGAATTGGGAATTAAGAATATCCACGTACACAAAGGCCCGACGATTCGGCCGCTGAACAAGGACGCTTTTGACGTGGAAGATGTGGACGACGCGGCGACAGCCTTTCCTGATCTCAATTTCATCGTTGAACACGTTGGCCTGCCGCGGCTCGAAGACTTTTGTTACATCGCCGCACAGGAGCCAAACGTTTATGCCGGTCTGGCGGTCGTGACTGCATTTATCCATAAGCGTCCGCACTATTTTGGCGAAATACTTGGCGAATTGCTTTTTTGGTTAGGTGCCGACCGGATTCTATATGGCAGCGATTATGGCATCTGGAGCCCGAAATGGATCGTGGAGGGAATTATGAATTTTGAGTTGCCGGCGGAAGTAACGGCGGACACCGGCCAGACTCTGACGCTCGAGGTTAGAAGGAAGATCATGGGTGAAAATGCTGCTCGCTTGTATAGCATAGATATCGCCGAGCGATGCAAGAAGCTTGGCCTCTCTGCACTGGCAAAAGCTGAGCCTGCAGCGGCCACTGCCTAGCTCGTCTCGAAGGCGCTACCCGATGACGGAAGCTAATCAAACGCAGGAGGTATGGTCGGCACTCGGCACTGTGACCGATCCGGAAATTGACGAATCAGTAACTTCGCTCACATTTGTCACTTCGGTGCAAATCCAGCCTGGGAATGAGGTCCGTATCGTGTTCCGGCTGCCAACGTACTGGTGCGCTCCGAACTTTGCGTTCCTCATGGCAAGCGACATGCGGGACGCGGTCAGTGAATTGCCATGGGTCGAGAACGTGACAGTTGAGTTGCTCGATCATTTTAGTGCAGATCTGATTAATCGTGGTATTGCCGGTAGACAAGGCTTCCGCGATGCATTCCCCGGAGAAACCGATGACGATCTCAGCGCCATACGGAAGAAGTTTCTAAGAAAAGCGTTTGCACGGCGGCAAGAGTTGTTGATGCGCCATTTGCTATCAAACGGCTACGAGCCGGCCTGGATCACAGAGGTCAGCCTGCGCGAATTGATCTCCGTGCCACTGGAACCACAAGGGATCGGCTTACGGAATCTCTACGTTTTCAGCCGACGACGAATACATCCCGACGGCGGGGAGGAGAGTTTGGCGTTCACGACCGTTGAGGGGATCCCGCTCGACCCGAGTGGATTTCACGATTATTTGCGCAGAGTGACGAGCGTCCGCCGCAATGCAGAGTTCAACGGATTTATCTGCCGTAGTTTGCTCGCGGCACGGAATGCGATAGAGGGGTCGTAAGCGAAAGCTCCAGCCGGCAGACGCTCCTGGGACCATCCATTTTCGCCCAAGGATCGATGTTCCAAGAAAAGTGATGACAGCGGCACTGACGGGGATCATCCCTCCTCCACTCCAGGCAGTTTTTCTGTGTGTCACTTTGCGAATTATTTGGCCGAACTTTTTGCGCGCTATTTGGCATAATCCTGCCAGCGCACTATTCGCCTCACTCATTTCGGGCGACCGGTATCACGAATTTTCTGGAAAATGACGGCACTCTTGAAGCGGCCCAGCGACGTCGGATGCAACAATTCTTGCGCCTGAGGTACGCAAGACTCACGGCATTAGTACTCCCTTTCATGCGGAACCCGAACGGGCTCCTCGTCTTGAACAGCGCTGCTACTGGTTTGGTCAGGAATAGCAGTTTATCACACCTCCCTCATCCAAATTTACAACACTCAAATTTCAGTCGTAGTTCACGCTCCACACCCGGTCCATCTTAGCTAGATAACTGCTATAGGACGCCTCGAGCTCCTTTTGCTCGATCGACTGCTGGACTGCCAGTTGCTTGTAGCGTTGATACGCATTTTCCCCCCCAATATAGACAACTCCCTTTTGCTTATCGGCGTAAGTGTAGAGCGCCTTGCCCTTTAACGTGTTGCGTTCGAGCTTGTATGGGGTCATTTGGTCGTACATGGCCCGTTGCTCCTGCGTGGACGGGGTCCGCGTGCGGAATCCGGCTTCGGATAGCAGCGATTCCTTATTTTGCACTTGCGTGCCTGCGCAGCCTGAAAAGCCGGCCACAACAGCGAGAACCAGAAAGACGCTCAGATATCTGCCTAATGACTCTCGTTTGTTCATGCTGCAACTGATGTGCTAAACAAGTTTGATTACAAAAGTCAAGCAACTTAACAGATACCGGCTGACAAGCCTGGTCGGCTGTCTCGCGCGGCTGGCGCAGGAAGCTGGCACATTCCCCAAAGGCCAGTGGTCGCCGAGGCAGTCTGGAGTTAGCCACCGTAGCTGTTCCGCGTGAAGAAGTTCCTCGATCATTTCTCTGTAGCCATCGTCGATGACGATGAAAGTCTTTGCTGCCGGTGCCGAAGAAGATCTTTTTCTCGCTCGCGCGCGGGAGATCCAGGCCCACGGGACGATCTCCGGAACAAACGAGGGTCGAAAGTCGGGCGCGTGGCGGGGCTGGGAGGATAGGGCCTGAAAGCGCTATTATGGGCAAAGGCGGGAATGAGTCAGCGCAGGGTGCTAATAAAGTCTGGCAGTCGCTGGTAGTTGCGTGGCGCGGGAAAGCATTTGCCGGAGAACCAGGTTTACAAAGTGGCGGGACTCAGGCTGAGGTACCTGGCGGCGCGCTGCTTGTTTCTGCGCTTGGCTTTGCAGAAAGCAGCTAAGACAGCGAGAGCGACAACTATTTCGGGAGGAGCATCGTTTTTCATTGGCGGCAGGTTCGAAAGGAGCGGGAAATCCGTAGCGGAACTAGCGATCTTCTGGTAGAAGGCATGGATCGCACCGGTGTCTCTGCATTGTGGCTGCAAGGAGACCCTGGAAAGCAAGCTGGGGGTTAAGATCATCGCTTTCGCATTTCCCTATGGCTTCCACAATGAGGTCGTCCGCAAGACCGCCGAAGAAGCCGGTTACGAGATGCAGTTTACAGTTTACGGGCGGCACATGGATACGAACGTACCAGCCGATCAGATTGGCCGGTACGCCATCGATTCTCTAAAGGGAGATGTATTCAAAGCGGCACTGGACTTTGGGACGGCAGATGGCATTCAGCCGGGGGTGGAAACCAGCCAACTCGCTTCCGCCGCGATGTTGACGGAGCCGTTGAACGATCAACACATCACCGAGCCTAAACCAACGATTAAGGCGAATTTGGCTAGCATGGGACAGGTTGATGCAAAATCGGTGGAAATGCGGATAAGTGGGTTTGGTCTCGTGCCGGCAGTCTACGACCCCAAGACCAAGTTAGTGACTTACGTATTTACTCAAAAATTGGTTCCGAAGATGTATACCGTAATTCTGACGGCGAAGGTGAACGGCTCGCCTAAATCACTGCTTCGATCAGTCGCGGTCCGCGCGTCTTCATAGCGGAGGCGAAAAGATCGGCGAACCGCTCCGTTGTTTCTGCTCGCGCGGCTTCGACGCCCATACCCTCGGCGAGCTTGTCCCAATCTAACGTGGGATCGTGTAAATCGAACAACGATTGTGTCCTCAACCCGGGATTGTCTACTCCAACCCGTGCCAACTCGATATTGAGGATTGCATAAGAGCGATTTGCGTAGATTACGGTCGTGACGTCGAGCCTCTCGCGTGCTTGCGTCCAGAGCGCTTGGAGAGTGTACATGGCGCTGCCGTCTCCTTCCAGACAGACAACTTTGCGATCAGGACATGCGACCGCAGCGCCAGTACCAACCGGTATCATGCCCCCGATTGCACCGCCCGCCACGTTGAGGTAGTCATGCGGTGCACAATTGGTAGTATAATTGAAATAAGGTAAGCCGGAGCTTACCGACCTTCCGGAAGATAATGCGCGATCACTTGCATCACGGCGCGAGCATCGAGCTTACCGCTCTTAGGCAGGGCCGGCGTTGTGAGCATGGCGACGTTTACAGGCGCCGGAGGCGCGTTCAACGCATCAGCCAACGCATCGAGTGCTGTGGCGCCGTCCTCGTGAGCATGCGACAAGACCATAATCTTGCAGCCTTCAGGTGTCGGCCAACTTGTTTTGCCTGGATAGGCAAAGAAGGTTACGGGGGGCTTGGCTCCCACCAGGATCAGCTGTTCTACTCCCTTCAGAAACTCCACGATATCTTCAGACCAATAAGGGATGCGCTCCGCTACGACGCGGCCTGCGCCACGTTGAATGCGCGGCGCTAAGGTATCACAAAAAATGCGAGCCCCCGTTTCGGCAGAGATACGGCCCGCTGTCTTCAATCCTGGCTCCTTGAGCGCAGAGCCGCGGATCAAAATCGCGGCCTTTTTGCCCGTCCGCAGCGCATTAGCCGCTTGGTCCACAGCTTTGGCATCCGCCGCAGCAGTCTGAGGCCGAGCAAGCGGCGGCGCCGGGCGATCGGCTTCCGACCAGGCTGTATCGGCCGGCAAAATGAGGGTCGCAATCTGGCCGGGTGGCTCCATTGACGCCTGCACCGCACGGGCGGCGTCCGCCGCCACGGTCAGAGCGCTGGGCGAGGATTGAATCCACCCCGAAACGGGCCTAGCAAAGCCTGCCACATCTGAGGCGAGCGGCGCATCGTATCGGGTATGATAAGTCGCATGATCGCCAACGACATTCACAATCGGTGTCGCGGCGCGGCGCGCGTTATGCAGATTTGCCAAGCCATTGGCGAGACCCGGACCTAGATGCAATAGAGTGCAGGCGGGCTTTTCGGCCATGCGTCCGTAACCGTCGGCGGCGCCGGTGACTACGCCTTCAAAGAGGCAAAGGATAGCCCGCATAACACTAATTTTGTCCATTGCCGCGACAAAATGCATCTCCGACGTCCCTGGGTTAGCAAAACAGACTTCAATACCGCTGGCGACCAGCGTCCCCACCAGACTCTCCGCGCCGTTCATGATTGTTCCTTTGTCCCTTGCATTTGCGCAAGTTGATCAGAGTAAATCAAAACCGCCAACATAATTGGCGGGGTGATATTGTGAGCTGGCAGTGCTGCGGGAGTTGACTTGAAAGCGGCCGGTTCGCAGTGTCCCCGTTTCCTCGGCCACGGCCCTGCATATGAAAAGGAACGTCATTACGTTACGCATCCCGTCGATGAAATGGTCTCGATATAGCGTTACGAATGCGTAAAACAAAACTCTCTTTTGACCTTTTCGCGCAACAGCATGGCAACGACGCTTTATTTGCGCGTTTCTACCGGCACCTTCCAGCCCCGTTCCTGGAGTCGGGGTCACAGTTTTGAGGTATCCAAATATGCGGGAAAAACGAGGTTTATCCGGATCTTATTCAAGGCCAAAAGATAAAAGCAAAAACGGTCCGCCATCCTCCTGCAAAAGCAGGTCTCAAAGGCGTCCATCGCCAAGATTGTCGGCGTCAGCCTCCCACCATTATCGCTTTATCAAGACAAGACAGTTACGCCCACACCCTTAAAGGATATTTTTGCACCAATCTGGGCGGGACCCTTGGTCCAGAAAATTGGTCTGCCGGATAGCTTCGGCACGGATCCATTCCAATGTATGGTATAATGTGCTCGCTGCGTGAGGGATGCACCTATCTGAAACAGATCCAAAGTAGACCCGCGTCGCCTGTTTGAGATTGACCGTTTTTCCCAAATCAAAACTGCTCGCTGCTGTAGGTAAGGGTAGCGAGGCTTGCCGCAATCGCGTCGTCTGCCGCAGCCCTCAGAGCCATGGCCTGTGCCAAGTAGGCGCGGGCTGCGAGAGGCGTTTCCTTCTATCTCCGAGGGGCTCGCTCATAAAGATTGCTCCATCCCCTGTCCGCATCCAAAGCGCCGGCTAGCTTTACCAAGATTTCCTCTGAAGGAAATCGTCTTCCGAGCTCTGTGTCCGAAAGGAAAGGGCTGGAAATGTCGATCTGATTCGCCAATTTACGCAAGGACAATCCCGCCTTATCCCGCAATTCTCGGATTCGTTGGCCTAAAGATCATGTCGGATTATGGATCATGTCGGATAGCTGCCGGCCGTCTCTTTCCAGGCCTAAATCGGCAGGCGTTTGGACCTTGAGCAATCCGAATTAATCCACAGGCTTCTCCCGACCGGTCCTCTGAACCGGCAAGGAGAAGATCATGATAGAAACATTGTTTGCCCGGTGTCGATTTCAGTTAATTCGTAGACCAAGTCATTTCCGGGTCAGATTGGTTTTCAGTTAAATCGTGGACTAACCCGGCTTTTTTCAGCCAAACCGTAGACCGTTTGCACTCTCCTCAGCAAAGAGCCACACACGGTTGGAAAACCGGGGACAGCAGCCTGACAAGACCGTTCGGCCGGCAATCCCCTGCCCACTCGGCCTGGTCAGAGCCGTACCAGGAACCATGATTTTTCATTTAACTCTGCGACCAAAGTGAGGCCACAAATGGTCTACGAATTAAATGAAAAGTCCACGATTTAACTGAAAAAACCCTTTTCAATTAAATTGTAGACTCTTCGGGCTCAACTGCGACGATCAAGCAGCATATGGCCGCGATCCGGATGATGTTTTCCTGGCTGACCGAGAAAGGCATTCTAGCAATCAACCCGGCCCAGGAGGTCAAAACGCCCAAATTCTCTCGGACCGAAGGCAAGACGCCGGCGTTCAGTACCGAGGAAGTTCAAAAAGTCCTCGCTTCCATCGATACGAGTCACGTCGTAGGCCATCGGGACAAAGCCAGGCTACATACGGCACTGCAAATTTGGCTTTAGCCGTCACTGGTCGTTTTGCACAATGACCCTGACGGGGATCGTCATCTCGTGTTCCACCGCCATGAATGCGCAGAGAGCCGTGCACTTCGACTTGCGATTCACCACTCGGAGCCAATCGACCGTTCACGCGGTCGGGAGAGAAAACGGCGTCCGGAAAGCGAATGGACTCCAAAACGTTGTCATGCATTTCAGGATCGTCGAACCCCCAGGGGTAACGCCATGCGGCCACAAGCGATCTGCTACCAGCTATTCGCCTCCTGTCGCTATGCGTTGTAACTGACTCCCAAGGCCTTCAACAACCTAGGGTCAATCTGCCCGGTGACCGGAAATCCCTGCGCCGCTTGAAACCTGCGAATCGCTTGGATGCTGTCAGAGCCAATCACCCCGTCAATAGCGCCATGGTAATAGCCACGCCTGGCAAGTTCCGACTGCACTGACACGGCCAGAGCGGTCCAATACTGGTAATCGTAACCTGGTCCGTAGTCATTAGAGGAATAACCGTACGGGTCCCCGTCGTAGTAGGGATAGGGGTACGGGTAGGGGTACCACCAAGGGAAGCCAAACGCAGCGAAATCAAACCCAAAGAAGAATCGATTTTGATGGCGAAAGAAAAAACGGTCACTGCCATGATGCCGAAAAGCGAAGTCACGACGATGGTCGAAATGTCCAAATCCGCGACCGCTAGAAAAATTCGGCGCCATCCGCATGCCGCCGTGTCCTCCTCCCATCCCTCCTCCCGTACCGTGAGCAGCTGTGGTCTGGATCGTGGCCGGCAATAGGGCAGCGATAGCCGCTGACATAAACCAGCGAAAAACATGTAATGGTTTCATATGAAATGCTCAATGAGAAAGCATCAGGCGCTTTCCCACGTTTTTAGGTAAAATTCAGAAGCTTGCGGCGGTCCGAGCTCCGGAGTCCGCATTGGAGGGACCCGGTTCGGTCCGCTCTTTAAGATTTACGTATTTAAGTTTTGTACAGCACAATTCGGTATCGCCGACACTTGCCGCGATAATGCAATAACCGCCTACTAGTAAGACCATTCCCGACCCCTTTTTTATTCCCGGTAGCGAAACATTTTTAAAAACTTTCCTGAGCTTTAAAACTTATTGTGTGCATCTTTTCCAAGGCACTCCCAAAATAGAAAGCCCTTCGTCTCTCGAATTTAGTGCATGCAGCGTCTCTGCTAATTTGGGCAGATCGTGAGGAATCGGCGATTGTGAAATCCAAGGCCAAACGATCATTGTCGTCGGCCTCGCTGACGCGCCGGGGATGATTTGCTTGCCCATGTCGCGCTGCTCGGCTGGGAGCACATTACCTTCAACGGCGATTATGTTTGGCCCACAGAGCCGCTCCAAAACGATTTCCGGCCACTCCGGAATCCGCGCTCAGCTTTCCTCGATGCCGCTTAGCGTGGTCGCAAGCGCCACATGGGGGTAACGGGAGGGACGCTGCGATAAGACCTAACAAGACGGATCGTTTTCGTACGGATTCTTGCTTTTTAGTCGTGTCTTGGCACACCTACTGATGAAAACAGCTCTTCAGCACCGTTTGTAATCAGGAGTGAGGCTCGGAATCATTCCACGAATTAAGTGCAGTATTCTACGATTTAAGTACAACGATTACTGCATTTAAATCGTGGACTCCTCTCGAGAGCGTGTCTACGATATAAGTGCAGTTCGACAAATAGAACGTCTTCCCTTGTGTAGCCCCTTGAGGACCGATAGAACGTCTCTGGGATTTGTCAGGGACATACAAGCTTTGATTTGGGCTTATGCTGTTCGTGCAAGCCGCTTCGCAGCGTCCCACCAGTTACCTCGAGCGATGTGATTAATGTAGTCGGAGAGTGCTCTGTAGTGGATCTTTCGTTCCATTTACAGAATCGGTAGACGCTTTACAGATGAGGCAAATGCAAACAAATTTCTCGAAATTAGTTAGCCCACGAAACCGGTCCTTAGCGCTTGGTGTGCTAATGCCGGTCTGCGCATTGAGTCTCACCCTCGTGTTCAAAGCTCAAGGTCAAGAGGAACAAGCGCAAGGGACTGAGCAGCAATCCTTCCACCATAGCTTTGTTCAGCCGGCCGTCTTTCAAGCCCCAGCCGCTGGACCAGACCCACATCTCGATTCAGACCACAGTCGATGCGTTTCGCGCGGCTCTCGGTGATCCAAATAACGGCAATAATCCCACCGCGACCACGGGTCGCCGCGAGATCAATTGGGACGGCGGTAATCCCGCTATTATCGCTACTACTCCACCGGTTACCCCGTTCGTCACCTTCCTGAACACCCGCGGAGGGCAGTTCACCACGCCGGGAGCAGGCCTTTCCCAGGCGGCCCCATCGGGCCTTGCACTGCTTTTCAACAATCCGACATACGCCAAGATCTTCAGCACCTTCAGCCCGTCCCGGTTGTTCACTCCAGTGGGCAGCAACATCACCGAGGGTTCGTTTTTTTTACCCGGCAGCAACGGGGCTGTCCCAGCGACGGTGCGTGGCTTTGGGGCGGTTTTCACAGACGTTGACCAGCAGGATGGGAGAGAGCATGGCAAGAAGAGGGGAAACGGTGAGGAGAGAGAAAACCGTGAGGAGAGCACGCTGATTGAGTATTTCGGCACCGACAACAAGGTGCTCTTCAGCGGTATCGTCCCTGCTTCTCCGGGCGATGCGAGCCTTTCCTTTTTCGGCATCGTGTTCGACAAGCCGCTCATCGCACGAGTCCGGATCACCACCGGCAACACGGCACCAGGCCCGGATGATACTAAGAAACACGATATTGTGATGATGGACGACTTTATCTACGGCGAACCGGTCTCTACTACGATGAAGTAATCCGTTCGGGCGGGCGAGAGTCGATTTAGTGACGGTCGCCCTCAAGCGCCTCCGCGACATGGGCCGCGTTGCGGAGACAAGAGCGCCGGGTGTCTTTCTACCGCCTGACGCAGGGAGTCAACGTGAGCAAACGCCGGGATTTCAGCCCGGTGGGATCGCCAGGCCGAGCGCAGGGCTATCGAACGCAAAAGACAGTAACCTTCCCAGCGCGGAGCGAAGCCTGCTCAAGCAAGAAACGGAATAAATGGAGGGGCCCCGAGCTCCGAGGGGGAGGAGGCCGTTTATGCCGGATTCGACCTTGAACAGGCGTAGCGTAGCGCTATTACGTGGCTAAACCTACAGGATTGAGTTACCCACAGAAAAAATCGGAGCCGCTTTCTTTCGGGGTCCGGAGGCCGAACCGGACCAACCCGGGCTCCCGGGGTCTGGGCTTACTTCGCCTTGAAGAGCCCGCCGCCAAGGGGTTGCACCCCTAGCATTTTGTAGAGGCGAATACCGAGAACTTTCTTCGCTTCTTTAAATGTGAACTTATACCCTTGGGCAACAAGTGCGTCGTAGACGTCCGCTGTTTTTAATGGATTTTTGCTCTTTTTCAGGATCGCCACCACCGCCGGTCGCAACGTTCCCCGACCGTCTTCCGCAGACCTGACCGGCTCTGCTCCGTCGGTTGTTTTTGATAACAAAACTCTACGCTTCGGTGCTGCTGCCTTGGGAGTGCTCAGATTTTCCCCTAGCGAGTTCCCTCCGTGGAGCAGTACGCTGAGCTGTTTTTCGAGTGATTCAATTTGTTCCGCTATCTCAGCGGCCTGCGCAAACATCTTGGATGAAAAATGCACTGAACTCATTTAGTTAGATTTATTGCGCCCAAACTACTCAGTTCTGGCGAATAACGCAAAAACTTTTAATAAATTGGGTAGGAATCAATGCTAGGCACTCCGTTAGGCTGAAAAAGCCACAGGCAGAAGACTGGTATCGCTTTCGCCTCCGGGTACAGCTAAATTGACAGTGGCCGAACGGAATAGCATTGGATTCCGACTGAAACACGATCAGGAATAACCGACAATACTAATTTATACTGCGATCCCAAAAAAATTGGCCGGTATTATTGCAACAGAGGCAGAATCTCTACGAACCAATCTAACGATCTACCTAATGGGGTGGATAGAGATCAGTTTGATGAACCGGGCGAGGGTCCGGTTCAAGCGTTAGATGAAATTCTGCCGCTCGATGCGGCGAGGCCGTAGCATAGAAACCTTCCGCATAGGTTTGGACTGCTGGAGCTATAAGAGTCATCAGTCGCCGGGTCGGCTAGAGGCGAGCATCGCTCATCGCGAAAGCGTCATAGTCAAATCCAGGAGCTACGACAAAAAATGCTTAACGTGGCCACCGTTCATCCTTCACCAAGTGAGTATTTCATTAGGACTTTACAGAAAAGATTCGATCCTACTCTTTCCAGTTACATCACACTTAAGCGGCGCTATATGCCGGTTGAATCTCCGCTGGGCACAAATCCATGCCAAGCAGACCTCCGGTGTCTCCAACCTTCCCTTCCTTGGCCCGGCGGACTAGTCTGCTTCTTTGCTAACGAAGGCTCTGTCACCTTTTGGGAACGGTTCGGACTCTCTGCTGGCCATGAACGCCGTTGCTTTCCCGAATCGTGATCCCTAAGAAGTCCTGGTTAGACCGATCTCTTAAACTCTAGCGACCGGACGCGGCAGTTATCAACGCAGCCGCCTGAGCCGATTCGGATTCCCCAGAGCCTACCTGACCCGGCAAGAGTTCGTTCACGGGTTTCAACCGGCAATCTGGTTAAGGCCATTATCCCTGAAGGCAAATTCAAAGGTACGCCTGGCTGTGAGATCTCGCGGAGCCTTCGTCATCCAAACGCCCAAAGGCAACGTCGAGATCGACTTCCGACATTGCACTCGCCTGATGAGAAACGACGGCTACACCCACCATTTAAAATCACCGGGCGATTCCTCCGCCGCCTGAAGGAAGCGGTCCCCTCGCTTGTCAACTTATGAGAGGCCGTCTATAACTAAATCTGTTTCATTGAGTTCGCCAAGGGGACCATGTCAATCAGACCGCTTCTCAAGTTATTAAAGAATGATCAGCTCTTAGCGTTCACAAACAGCGCCGCCTTGCTGAAGCCGTTCTACAAGCTCGTCTACCTCGCCGCCGCCAGAAAAGGCGGTCTTTTCGATGTGCTGTCTGGCGGTCCGGTCCGATTTGAGCAACTGGCTGAAACCTACTGCAAGAACGACAGGGCTCAAGAAGCGCGCTTGAGGCGTGGCTGCATTTGGGGATTCGGCTCGGCTACCTGGAGTTGGGAGCGCGGGGCTATGCACTGAAGGGTTTGGCGAAGAGACTGGCTTTGCCGCAAAACGATGCGATCCTGGCCTTGCTTCAGGAAGCGGCAGGGCTGCATTACAAATTGATCGCGGAGGCTCCCGACAAGCTTCGTAATGGAGACCTCTTCAGCCTCGAAGATCAGGACGGCGAAATCATCGCCAGATCTTCGCGCATATTGGAAGCATTCCAGACAGAAGCCATCGATCGAACATTTCCTTCATCCGGACCTGCCAGCCTGCTTGAGATTGGCTGTGGCTCAGGTTTCTACATCAAGCACGCGGCTGAGAACCCGTCTCTCACCGCTCTGGGACTGGAGATGCAGCCGAATGTCGCCGATGCGGCTCGCCGGAACATCGCGAAATGGGGCTTGACGGAAAGAGTGAGAATCGAAACCGGCGATATCCGGGAGAAAGTGCCGGACGAGCGCTACGATATTGTCACTCTCTACAACAACATCTATTACTTCCCAGTTGAGGATAGGGTCTCTCTGCTTCGGCATGTCAAGGGATTCATGAACTCCGGCGGCTTTCTGCTGCTGACCACCTGTTGCCAGGGAGGGAGCCTAGGGGTCGAAGTGCTGAACCTATGGGGTGCTGCGACCGCGACCGGCGGGAGGCTGCCGAAGCGGGACGAAATTGTCAGGCAGTTGCAGGACGCCGGCTACAAGAATGTGAAGACCATTCGCCCGATGCCTGGCGAGGCATTTTATGCGTTCAAAGCGATTTCTCGCTAAATAAAAACTGACTGCTCACGAGCCATCTCAGCCACGGATTCCGGGGAAATCTTACATAAACGCACCACCGTTGACGTTGATCTGTTGACCCGTCATGTAATCGCCATCCGCCACAACGAAGAGCACCGCTTTGGCGATTTCCTCGGGGTGAGCGAAGCGGCCCATTGGGATCTTGCCCTTGATGATTGACTGCAAGGCCGGCGACACGGCGTCGAACATGTCGGTTTCAGTATAGCCGGGCGATACGGCGTTGACCGTAATGCCGGAATTGACCAGCTCGGCGGCGGCCGTCCGGGTAAAAGCGATGATCCCTCCTTTGCTGGCGCTGTAGTTGGCCTGCCCCATCGCCGGGACCTGGCCGTTCATCGAGGTGACGTTGACGATCCGACCGTAACTTTGCGCGGTCATGATCGGGATGACCGCCGAGGTGCAGAAAAAGCACCCGTTAAGATTCGTCTGGATCACCTGGACCCACTGCTCGTCGGTCATTCGGGGAAGCAAAGAGTCGCGGGTGATGCCTGCGTTGTTGACAAGGATGTCCAGGTGAGTGAACTCCTTGGCCACCATCTCGACCATCGCCCGGACTTCCTTCGAATTGCCGATGTCCGCCTTGTAGAGGATGGCAATTCCACCCAGTTCTTTGATTTCTTCTGCCACTCCCTTTGCCTTGGAATCGCTGCTCGAATAGTTGATCGCGACCTTGGCGCCCTCTCGGGCGAGTTGGATTGCGATGGCCCGCCCGATTCCGCGCGAGGCGCCGGTGACCAGCGCAGTTTTTCCATCCACTCTTCCCTTGGGAAATTTCTCTTTTTTTGTCTCAGTATTCTTTTCGGTTGTCATTTTATTGCTCAGTAGGCTGTCTCTTAAAGGTGCTCGAAAATCGCCGCGATCCCTTGACCGCCGCCGATGCACATCGTTACCAACGCTCGCTTGCCTCCGGTCCGGGCCAGCTCGTAGAGCGCTTTGATGGTCAGGATGGCGCCGGTGGCTCCAAGGGGGTGGCCCAGCGAGATGCCGCTGCCGTTGGGATTGGTGCGCTCCGCCGGCAAATTCAGCTCCCGACAGACGGCCAAAGCCTGGGCGGCAAAGGCTTCGTTGACCTCGAACACGTCGATATCGTCAATACCGAGACCGGTTTTTTTGAGCAGCTTCTGCACGGCCGGCACTGGTCCGATACCCATATACTTGGGATCGACACCGGCATAGGCATAGCCAACAAGGCGGCCAATCGGCTTCAGGCCCCGCTTTTTGGCATACTCGCCATCCGCCAGCACAAGGGCCGCCGCCGCATCGTTGATGCTGGATGCGTTGCCTGGTGTCACGGAGCCTTGGGGATCGAAAACGGTCGGCAGCTTGGCGAGCTTCTCGACGGTGGTGCCGTGCCGCACGGTCTCGTCGGTTACGAAGGGCACTTTGTCCCGCTTGACCTTGATCTCGATCGGAACGATCTGCGCTTTGAAGAAGCCTTGATCGATCGCCGAACCCGCGCGCCGATGGCTCTCCACCGCCAGCGCGTCCTGATCCTGCCGCGAGATCTTGTATTTCTTGGCGACATTTTCCGCGGTCACGCCCATGTGACAGTCATCAAAAGGATCGCTGAGGGCTGCCACCATCATATCGATCAACTTCGTGTCATTCATCCGCGCGCCGAAACGCATGGCCGACGAGCTGTAAGGACTGCGGCTCATATTCTCGGCTCCGCCGGCGACGGTCACCTCGGCATCGCCGAGCATGATCGTCTGAGCACACGTGATGATCGCTTGCAGGCCACTGCCGCAGAGCCGGTTCAAAGTCAGAGCGGGCGTCTCGTGGGGCAGACCGCCATTGACGCCGGCGACCCGCGCCAGGTAATGGTCGTGGGCATCGGTGTGAATGATATTGCCGAAAACAATGTGACCGACGTCTTGGACATCGATTCCGGAGCGGGTGACGGCTTCCCGCACACACGTTGCGGCCATCTCACTGGGCGGGGAATCCTTCAGGCTGCCGCCGTACCCACCGATTGCCGTTCGAACTCCGCTAAGAATTACAATTTCTCGATTCATATTAAAATAGGGGAAAGCGTTGTTTACTTTTGAAGCGCATCCGCCGGCGTCCATGCCAGCAGTTTGCTGAACGCTTTGATGTGAAGTTATTTAATCAAGCCGCCAAAACTCCGCTCTACCCCGCTTGCCTGATCCTCACCATCCTCTGCTCTGTCGAGGGCGGCGTTCATGATGCTCCGAAAAGCGTCGACGCCGCCAATCGGCTTTCGTGGCGCGTGGACGGATCGATCGCTTTACACGCATTCAGCATGATAGACTAGCTACTAGATTCGTTTGGCTAGTTCCGGCGGGTTGGTCCGTAGCAAGTGTGCGGCGATTCGCCAAATCAGCGACGGGGAGATCGGATTCGGCGGCGTCGCGAGCCAGGAGGCTTGACTGGTTTCGACCAATCCTGACAGACTTTACGCGGAAGTGGAACCGTCGGCCCCCAAAGCCATCGGTACATCCTTGCGAGTCCGGTCAATGCGCCAAATCAGCTCAGCCTAAAGCAATCTGGGTGCGGAAACCTCCCAGCGATGGGAAAACCCAACCTGCGGCAAGATCGGATTCGGCGACTTTGTCAGCTAGCGCTCGCACGGTAGCCAGAAATGTCAGTCAGCAATAAGCCGGCTTCCGCTGGGTAACCACGCCAATCCGCATGCCGGGAATATTATGATGCTAACGCACAAACATGTTCCGCTTACGCTCGTGCTGAAGGACTGGAAGCCAGGCGGGCCGGCTCGTTGCGCCGCTGCGCCACGCGCTCGTCGCACTCTGTCTTTACTGAGTCACCGGCGACGAGCCATCGCCAAATGTCCTGACGCGGCTACTTGAGAGCCGAATTCCGCTCTCTCAGGGCACTGACGATCCATGGCAAGCCGCGTTCTAGATCGTGCAGTCGAGATCGTGCAGCAACTGGTTTTGCAGGGCCATCCAGTGCCGCTCAACATTCTCCTCCTGCGCAAATCCCTCCTGACGCCGGACGGAATTATGCGCCAGCTCACTTTCAATGCCTGGTTGGAAACCCTCGCGCGTATCGCAATACCCATCGCCGCAGAGAGTGTCATAACGCTCTTTATAAGTCGCTCGCGAGCGGTTGCACGATGGCGGAGCGGCGGGCACCCCCCCGCGCGCAGTATACGGATCTCAACAAATTGGAATCAAGATTTTACCAAAAATGGCGAATCCCAGCATTTTGGCATGATCTGTAACTCTCTTGTGGTAAGCATCTTACTTCGAATCCCAACATTTTGGAATGGAGAAAATACCGGGAACGACAATCCCAACATTTTGGAATCGAAAAGTCGCTTTTCTGGGGGAATCCCAACAAAAGGAATCGAGATTTTGCGTTCTTACAACGAATCCCAACAAAAAGAAATGATGGGAAGCCACTGTTCGCTGACTCTCAATCTATGCCGGAACATCAGGAGCAGCATGCAATAGTCGCGAGCCGGACTACGCGAGTGCCCAGCTTCCCGGCTGGCCGCTAAAAGCTTGTCCAACTCTTCCTTGGTGAGATATTCCCGAGTGCGTTTGCGCCGATTGGAGATTGCCATCAGGATTCCGATATTAGATTGATTATCACTTGATGCGCTTTGATAGCGTTTTCCGCCATACCGGTATAACCTGCTTTGCGGTAGACTCGCTCGGCATCCATCAATGCCGAAAGAATGTTGTGAATAGTCTCGCCGTCAACCGTCAGAGCATACGTTTTGCTCCTGTCAAAAGTTACGTCGTTTCTCACTGCTAAACGTAAGTCCAACCTTGAGCTAAATCAAGATTATCTAATGTGTTTTTTTCAGTGTTTAATTGACGGTATTTCAGCAACAACTAGCTCCAGGGTAGGGTTCGCGAGAGAGCCTACTGGAGGGAGAAGGTTTAAACACTCAACATTGTTTAGAGTTATATCCCAATAGCCCTATTTGGGCCGGATGCACCCCTAATTCGCCAGCTAGCACTCGCGCGGATTCCGCTCCCTGTAGGGCACTGACGATCCATTGCAGCCCGTGCAGGCGGAGGAACCCGCACAGCGCAAGCTCGCGAGGGCGAAGAGATTTGTGCTTCGGTAAATTTTGCAAACTGAACACTTTACTCTAGTTTTTGGATCGGGTCCCTGGCCTTCACCTCTGCGCAGTACCAGTTTCCCAGAATCGCTTTGATGCCCCTTTTTTGGTCTGCCTAACAATTTGGTTTTCTCCGGTTCCGGACTTAACTCTATTTACTCAGCGATTCATATGCGCGGCGCCATGCAGATGCGACCGGATTGGACCCGTCAGATACAGGCAAATTCGTTGGCCAGGCGAACCTGACTGATCCTTCGTTACACGAGCGATTTCAGCGTCGATAAATTCCTGGAGTGCTTCAACGAATATGCCGGCATGCTGAGCTGACGGCGGGGCTGTTCGTCGTCGTCGTCCAGGGATCGATCGCCGCTTTCAACGGTTTCTCGATTTTCCACTATCCCAACTACATCAAAGAAGGGCTTCTTCTCGTGCTCGGTACAAGATTCTCGGAAACCGCGCTGCCTGGAATGCTCCAGAAAATGCAGCGGCTCGGGTGCTCCCCTCCAACCGTCGGACTGGTCATTCCGACCGGGTTCAGCTTCAACCTCGACGGCACTAACATTTACATGACAATGGCAGCGGTATCTCTAGCCCAGGCGACCAACACTCATTTCGATCTTGGGCAACAACTTGTTCTTCTGGTCGTCGCGATGCTTTCATCCAAAGCCGTCGCCGGCGTTTACCGGCGCCGGTTTCATCACGCTCGCAGCGAGACTCTCGGTGGCGCCATCCGTTCCGATCGCGTCTCTGGCTATCCTGGTCGGCATCGACCGATTTATGAGTGAATGTCGGGCGCGTTCGGGAAGATGGCGACGCCAGCCACTGCCTCAGCCGCCGCCGATGCTTTTTCCCGGCCGGGATTGTTTTCGGTCCCGTGCTCATCATCGCCTGCAATGACGATCGTTTTGTCCGGGTAGCGCTGGTGCACTGCAGTGGCGACCGAAAGGAGATTGCCTGAGTCGTAGGCGGCAAGGGTCGGCGCTTTTCCGTGTTGGGCAAGCGTGACCGCCGTTGCGTAGCCTTCCGCAATCACCACCACCGGAGACATCGCTATTTTTTGGATAGCCGCCGCGCCATGGATCAGGATCGTGCTCGTACGCTAAAGCCAGAATGGGAACCAATGGGCTTCATCATCGGGTTGTATCTCAAACCGCCCGTGCATGCCGCGCGTCTTCTGCGTCGACGAGAAACGCGCCATCCAAGCTCTTGATCGTTTAGATTCTTTTCAAGCGTCAAAGGTATCTAGACCCATTAAGTTACAGGAAGATTAACGAGCGGTACTAGAACGAATCGACTGGTGCTTCCCGAGCCAGTCAGGAATGCAGTCGTTGTTGTCTTTCCGTTGCGAGTGACTTTGAATCGGAAATCTCCAACCCAGTGAATTTCGAATCCGGTCTGGCTATCCTTCCAA
Source organism: uncultured Verrucomicrobiae bacterium (assembly GCA_963742335.1). Taxonomy (GTDB): domain Bacteria; phylum Verrucomicrobiota; class Verrucomicrobiia; order Chthoniobacterales; family JAFAMB01; genus JAFAMB01. Next base: position 53,201 of record CAVULL010000019.1, on the reverse strand, counting down.
ATTTGCATTCCGAGATTATTTCCGTGCGTATCTACGATGGTAAGGGGTTCGAGGTTATGACGGGTTAAAATTAGGCTAGGCTAATTTATTTGTGATTTTCGGAATTTCCCTTTTGGCGTCAACAAAGAGTCGGAATTCACGTCCCCTGACTCACTCGCTTTTTGGCAACGGTATTCTGAGTAGCTCACTTCCGCGCGTCTCTCTAGCGAAATGGACTTCTGCTGCTTTGCGATTTTGATGGCTGCGCAGAACGAAGCCTCAATTTGGGACTCGTCGGCACCTATAGCCGCTAAAAACACGCCGCGGAGCCGTTGCAGTTCGGCACACCACCAGCGCTCCTCAGATCTTTCGGCCAGGGCTTCCGCCTCCCTTATTGCCTCAAGAGCTGCGGTGGTGCGATCCGCTAGGTACAAAGCTTCAGCCTTTAGTGCTAGATAGTATGGCATCGCCAGCATGGACCCGATTGCCCGAAAGTCTCGTATTCCGTCTTCGATCCACGCGATACCTTCGGCTGTGTCACCGGAAGCGCTGCGCGCCCACCCGCGGAGAATGGCTCCTCCGGGCAACCAGGTCGCAAAATTGTGACGCGTTGACAATTCAATTAAATCCGATGCCAAACGATCTACTTCAGCAGGGTTGCCCTTAACCTGGTCGAAAAACCAGGCATAGTTCAGAGCCAAGCCTAATGCCTGCATATCGTGCAGCTCTTTCGCTAACGAAATCGCTTCGGCCATGGTTGCTTGAGAAGAAGCGATCTCACCGAAATGCCACTCGGATACGGCCTGATAGCACAGACAAGCGACGGCGGGTGCCGCCATCTCTTCAACCGGAGACTCTACGCCTCCCGAGCGCCAGATCTGCACACCACGCATCGCATTTCGTCGGGTAGCCTCGAAATCGCCCAAGAAGTAGAACGTGGCTGCCAAAGCGCGATAGGCTCCCATCATTAGCGCAGCGTCATTCTGCTCCTGTGCCAGCGAGTAAACCCGTTGGGCAATCTGCATCGCTACAGGCAGCTTGTCGGTATAGAGAGCATAGCGCCACTGACCCATCAGTGTTACATGCAGGAGCAGGGGACGATTAAGGGCACGACACAAGGACTCTACGCGCTCGTAACAGATTCGACCCTCCGGAGCTCCCGGCCCTCGCGTGGCCGTTAGAAGTAGCGCCGCCTGCATGAGAATGAAAAGGTGATCTTCCGGAGCGAGACTCTGCTCCTCGACGGCTGTTTCAACGGGTGATCCCCAGCGTCCGTGTTCGAAGAAATGAACTAAAACAGAGAGCAATGGCCCTCTCGCTCCAAGAACGTTAGCCGCAAAGGAGGCATTCCCCCGCTGAATCCTCGGAATGTAAACTTCATGCAGCGCCTCTCGAAATAAACCAGCATTGCAGCCGCAGACGACGGCTGAGAAAAGTGGCTCCATCTCCCGAAAAGTGTCCGGCAGCTGGGGCGCAAGCATTCGATAATAATCATAGAGCCGCCTATTGCATTCCTTCCAAGCGGCCGCTCGTTGACTTCGAAGCTGTTCGCCAAAGTACTCACGAACGAGAGGATGCGTGTCCAGATCCCCAGGATTATGCGGGTCTTCTCCCGAGAGGAGTCTTGCTCTTCTCAACCCGGCTAGAATTGTTTGCCATTCGCTCGGGAGCAGATCAGTTAATGACTCTGTAAGGCCAGGAATCACAGGTGGTTTCAGTAGGACTCCAAGCGCTTTTTTGTCAGCGGGTCGATCAAACAGACCTAACATGCGCAGAACTGATAGCTCAGTACCCTTGCCAAACCAGCTTTGGTAAGATTCCATTACTTTTCGAGCATGGACTCCCTGGCGTACGTCCTGAGCAAGACGTCTTGACACTTCTTTTCGGCAACGAATGTCTCCATTATAAGCGTTGGTCAAATAGCTGCCCAAAAGAGTTAGAGCGAGACAATGGCCACTAAATTCGTCGCTGGCACTTCGCAGTTCCTCCTCATGTCCTTTAACGCCCAGCGCTCGGAGCAGCTTCGCACCGGCATCGCTGGATAGTTGTTCCAGGTCACGGCGCAAGGCGGAGGTGCGCTCGTGATCTGCCAGGTCGGCGACCGGCGTCCGCGTGGTAATCACGCAAAGCCCCGTATTAAAGGCAGCGAGTTCGCGCAAAAGCGCCTGTAGGGAAGGCTCACGGACCCGTCCTTCTTGTGGACCAGGCGGATTTTGTAGCGGCTCCAAGCCATCCAGAACCAATAAAGTTCTACGATGCGCCACAAGCTTCGCCAATCTCTCGCCTTTCTCCCACGCAGTTCCAAGCCGTAGATCTGGATCTCCAAACCAAGTCAGAGCCGCGTCAAGAAATTCATCTGCGGACGAAGTCTCCCCACCGCTGCCCTGTCTGTAGAAGGACCAACCAAAAATAAGCTCTGCAGAACGATAATGGTCAATAGCCATCCTTCGAAGCCAATGGCTAACGAGCGTGGATTTTCCGACACCGGCCCAGGCCACGATTATAACGACGTTTACATCCTGGTTTGCCCATGCATCATCCAGGAAAGCGATATCCTCCTCTCGACCAAAAATATCACTTCCTGTAACGGGTAGTCTGGCTACTGAAATTTTCTTCGGTGCAAGTCTTGCTCGCGGCTTGCAAGTTCCGACACGCGAAGCGGTAGAGGGGGTCTTCTGTAGGCTCTGACGAGTGATTCTGCGCCCTGCGTCGATAGCACCTGTTATCGTCGGAATCGCCTTCAGAAGCTCGCCCGGGCTCTGAAAGCGTCGCCCGGGGTCTTTCTCGAGGAGCACGTCAAGTAGAACGACGACCGGTTGCGGAACAGCTTCGAGGAGGTCGAGTGGTAACGGTGCGTGCTGATGCTGATACATCACCTCAGCAGGAGAACCCCTAAATACTGCATGGCCAGTCACCATCCCCCAGAGCACCACGCCCAACGAGTAGAGGTCCGAGCGGATGTCCACGGCAACTCCGGCGAACTGCTCCGGACTAGCAAACTCCGGCGTACCAGCAAAAGCTCCGGGAGTTGAAATCGCAGATTCAGCAGGCGCCTCGGGTGCGGGCTTTGCCAGCCCAAGGTCGATGATCTTTGCGGTCACAGCGCCTCCCTCCTCCAAACTCACCATGACGTTGCTCGGTTTAATGTCCCGGTGAACGAGCTTCTGCTTGTGGACTGCAGCTAACCCGGCTGCGACCTGCGTCGCGATTTCCAGCGCCAACTTTACCGCCAGCCGGCCTGAGCGTTTGATGAGATTCTCGAGCGTTTCCCCCTCTACAAACTCCATCGCGTAGAAGTAACTGCTCCCAGTTCTGCCCAGGTGCAATACGGAGGCAACATTTGAATGCCGCAGCCTCGCCGCCGCTCGGGCCTCGCGCAAAAAGCGAAGCCGCGCCGATTCATCGCCAAGATATCGCTCGCTGATGACTTTCAATGTCACGGGGCAGCGAAGATTAATGTCAAAGGCTCTGTAAGTGGTTCCCATTGCGCCGCGACCCAACTCCACAGGCGTGCCGTCGGGGTGCGTGGCTAGTCGGTAATGGTCGAAAAGAGCGTCGACGGCTGACCCCACGGCTGACCCCTCCTCCTGTTCCAACGCCGCGTCCAGGAGGCACGCCAGACAATGGCCGCCCAAGGGCTCGTCACCCAGCAGCGGGGCGCTGCATTTGTTGCAGACGAACTCGGATTTGCCTTCGGTGGTCATGGTGGGAGCTGTGCAAAAGTTCTGGTTTCAACCCCCTCAATGCCGCCCGAAGGCAGCGCAATTCCTCCTCGACCTCGGCGGGCGTTGCCACCGTGCGTGCCACCTCCTCGCGCAACAGGGCGCGGTACCGGCTGCGCATTCGGGTGATAGCCGTCTTAATGGCTCCCAGGCTCAAATTCAGCCGGTCGGCGACTTGCTGGTAAGAAGCATCCTCCCCGCCGAGGAGGAAACCTTGGACCGCATCGAACAGTCGCCCCTTGTCTGCTGTTTGCAACTCGCCACGCAGCCGCACAAGGGCGGCTTCGATGAGCGCGCCGGCCCAGCGCACCTCGAAGATTTTCTCGGCCGTCATCCGCGCCGCGAGTTGATAACGATTTTCCGCCACGTCATCGTCCAAGTAAACAAACTGGCAGTCGCCGCCCCGTTTGTCGGCGCGGGCGTGTTCGGCCGCATGGGCCAGGAAATGGTTCAGTGTCCCGAGCAGGAAGCTTCGGAACCGGCCACGCTGCGGGTCGGCTCGGCCCAACGCGCTCTTCTCCAATAAGTAGACAAAGAAATCCTGCGTGAGGTCCTGCGCATCTTGCCGATCATAACCGCGCCTCCGGATAAATGCATAAACCGGATAGCAATAGACACGATAGAGCCCGTCCAGAGCCGCCCGGGCTTCTGTAGTGACTTCCGCGGAGGCAGCGGCCACCAATCCCCACTGGGTCGTGGGGAAGTTTGGCCGTCCAGCGGCCGTCGAGTCCAGTGCCGCGTCCACCAGAGAGGAGTTTACCAAAGGCGCCTTGGACGCTCAACCAAAACCGATCGTTAGCCGACCGGGCGAGAGTGATCCCCTTCGTCCCTTCTCCGTAGCGGCCTTCAACGCCCACTCCGGGGCGCCTATTCCGCGCGACCTCGGTCCCTCACCACGGTCGCGTGCCAAATCGCCCACGCTCCGGAATCGGTTGAAGTTCGTGGCGCTGAGGCGCTGTGACGGGATAGCGTCGTGCGACATCTTTTTCCGCATTTCCTTGAAACTTTCTCCGTCATTTCCGGAAGTATCAGATGTGCAGACAATATCTTCCACCGCACAAGGTGATCATCTCCAAAGTCAGGGAACTACTGGTAGCCAACGGAGCCTTGCAGGGTGGACCCTTTCGCACGCTACTTTCCCGCAGCGCGTCTGTTCCGCGACAACCATCCAAAAACACCGAGAGGAAACGATGAAAATCCGCTTACTACTTGCCCTTGCAGAATTGGCAATCGGCTTTGCTTTGCCTACCTTTGCCCAACAAACAAGCACACCAGATCCTCAATTGCGCCAAGCACTTGACGATTTGTTTAAAAGAGAAACTCAAGCATACAACAACAACGATGCCGCCGCCATTGCCGCGACCTTCACAGAAGACGCGATTTTTGTAACTACGCTAGGACCATTTTACGGTCGAAAGGCTATTCAGAAATATTATGCAGATCGGATCCAAAAAGGGCATTTCAGCAACTTTGTCATAAAGTACTTTCCGGATTCCATTCGCGTTCTAGGTACCGCTGGTAATGAGATGTGGGCAGCCGGAGAATGGAGCATAACTATTCAAGGACAAAACGGCCCCATGTCATTCCATGGCTATTGGGGAGCAGTTAAAGCCCGTGAGGGCGATACTTGGAAGACACGTTTGGACGTTAGCAATACCGCTCCGCCACCGCCTGCATCCGGCGCCGCGACGCCGTCCTCGACAACCACCCCGAGCAACAAATAGCATCCTGATCTACGTGGTCAAATTGACAATTTTCCCAAGCTTTGCTCTCGCCTCTATAGATGTTCGAAACGCAGATGATATCGATTCCCGGATGTAGCAAGGGTCACTATGACGCTAACAGCTCTCAGAATCCACACTTGGCCGTTTCACAGTGACTAGGCTGATAACATCATCCAACGCGTTCTAAATATAAAACGACAATCGGCCTCAAGAGCTTGGTCGGTGATCCCCCTACTCTCCCCTTCCCCGCCCTGATCGTTGGTTTGTTGGTGTTCCCTATCCACTCGCTTGTTCACCTCATTTCCAGAGTATTACGCCGAAAACATATGGCGATAACCGATCGAAATGCAGGTTGAACGAAGCCGCTACGCGGCGTCCATGAGTGGCGGGCGTGAGCGGTGAAGTCGTGGTCGGCATAATGGCCGACCTATGACACGGTTACGAGCCAAATACATCCGGGACCATCGGACCGAAAACCTCCGTTAAGGCGTTCCGATAGCACACCGTGCGGCCACTTCGGCAAAAACCGAACGCACCAGAATGGCCGCACACGCGTTTTGATTTGATTCTACTTCGCCGGTGCTGGGGTTACGTTCCACATATCCAGCCGCTTCTTCCAAGTATCTCCCTCACGACGATAAATCTCTAACCAATTGCCCTTGGCTTCTACAGGGCCGAATTTCTCGCCTTTAAGAGTCACAGTCCATTCCCCGTTGGCCCGAGCCTCATTGCCAGCCGTTCCTATAATGTGACGGGAACTCTGATCGGCCTTGTCGGCGAAGGCCGGCAAATCAAAGCCGATTGCCAACCCTGCTAGGGCTATTAGTAAGCGCATTTTCATCGTTTCCTCCCGGCGTCTTAAGATTGTTTGCCGCTCTAACGACCTGCTGCGGTTCTCTGAGTCGTCGGTAACAGTCTGAGTCGCCGGGGGCAGAGGGAACGCCTTTGGTCAAAGATCCTGAGCAACACTCCGAGTGTTGCGAATCTCAGCCCTTGCGTCCGCTCCGTTCGGGGCAAATGGTATGGGCTTATCTATTTGCGGCACCCAGAGCGGAACAAAATGCTGAGCTCGTCGCAACCTCAAAAAATTACGTGTACTTCGTTGCACGAAACACCAGTCGCAAAGCGAAGTCGGCACTTCCTCGGCTGAACCAATGGCTTAACCGGACTCTTCGTTCAATTGTTCCCAAAACCCCTAATCAGGGGAAGGGTGGCTGCGGGGCGATCGAGAAGTTGTTGTTGTCGGTGACGCCATTGCCGCCGATCACAACCGTACTAAACCCACCGGCGGTATTGTCATTGCCACCGCTGACGGTGGCGTACTGGCCGCTGGCGTTGTTCACGCCGCCACCGCTGACGCTGGGGAAGAAACCGCTGCGTCGGAGCAGTTGACGGCCAGCGCCTCGAAGCGGTCACCGAGCCCTGGCAAAATCTCCGTGTATCGCATCCATGCCGCCAACAGGTCGGGAGGATTGATCGCCGCGATGGAGGGTAGCCGAATGGCGGTTGCCGCAGATACGTGCCGAAAGCCTGGCGCACGTCACCCCATTCGAAGGCATTCCGTGCGCTAAATATTTTTTGGCATCTCGTGCAGTTCTTCTGAGGGATCGGACTGTTTTCCTCGTTGGAGTTAGTAAGCGCGGCTCGCGGATGCGGGACAGTGGGGGAAAGCTTGGGCCGCCCCTTGCGGACATAACTCCAGGCGCGACTAGCGCATAAAGAATAAATAGAAAGTTACGATATGCCAGTTACAGACTTAACCCATATTAATGACGCGTCAAAGCGCATCCACGAACTGGTGGACTTCGTTGCGAGTTGCCGAGTGCTAGGCAGAGGAGCCGAGAAATCATGCTAAACGCAGCCGTTTCTCTCGTCCATGCTTACGGAACCGAAAGCCTGCACGCCAACTTCCGGGTCAGTGGACGTAACAGAGTTTGCCTTCAATTGTTAAAGAAGTCCGAACTCGTTTTTGACGAGACCTGGCCCAGATTTCGGTGGATTCGGCGGGTGACTTGCCTGTCTCATCCGGATTGGAGTCACTGCCTGATCGTGAGAAATGAAGCGGTTACGGCCGCCGCTAACTGTTACAAGGATCTGCGATGACAAGCGTTCGTCTCGTGTGGAGCAACCTGGGAAGGCGAAAGCTGCGTACCGCGTTGACCACGCTCTCTATCCTCATAGCGTTCCTCCTTTACGGTTACCTTTCGGCCATGAGATCGGCTTTTGACGGGGGGTACTTTGGCATGGGGGAAAAGGATCGTCTCGTGGTCCGGCACAGGATCTCGATCTCCCAGCCGCTCCCTAGTGCTTACCGCAGCAGAATTGCCGTCATTCCTGGAGTTACCGCGGTTACGCATGCAACCTGGTTCGGCGGCATTTACCAGGATCCTAAAAACTTCTTTGGTCAACTTGCGGTTGTGCCTCAAGATTATCTGGCGCTCTACCCTGAAGTTCTTGTATCTGGCGACGTGAAAAACGCCTGGTTTTCAACTCGGGATGGCGCCATTGCTGGCAGAACCCTCGCCGAAAAATATGGCTGGAAAGTGGGCGATCACGTCCCCATAAGAGCGACGATTTGGCAAAAGGCCAATGGAAGTCTCGATTGGGATTTCACTCTCGTCGGCATTTACGACGGCGCTAAGGTCGGGACAGATACCAGTCTGTTTCTATTTCGTTATGACTATTTTGATGAGGCCCGCGCCTTCGTCAAAGGAAAGGTCGGCTGGTTTATGGCCAGAGTCGATTCCGCCGGTGCCCCCGGGATTGCCCAGAAGATTGATAACGAATTCGCAAATTCGTCCGTCGAAACCAAGACGCAGAGCGAAGGAGCGTTTGTCCAAGGATTCGCCAAACAAGTGGGAGACATCGGCACCATTATGCTCGGCATTCTCAGTCCGGTCTTCCTAACCATTCTCCTCATCGCGGCAAACACGATGGCGCAATCGGTTCGCGAGCGAACGGCCGAGTTTGGGGTTTTGAAGGCCGTGGGATTTAGCGATCGTCGAATCATGGCGCTCGTGCTTGCTGAATCGTGCTTTCTCGCCGGCCTCGGTGGCGGTCTTGGCCTTGGGACTGCTTGGCTATTGATCTCTGCAGGTGATCCGACCCGAGGTGCCTTGCCGCTTTTTCATTTCCCTGCATTCGATCTTTTGAAGGGTGCCGCGCTGGTCGTTGCGCTCGGAGCGGTGACTGGCATTTTTCCAGCCACTCAAACGATGCGAATCCAGGTGGCCGAGGCGTTAAGGAGGAACTGATTGATGGCGACTTCGTTCAACTGGCTCTTGCAAGCCGCTTCAGTTACGGCGTACAACATTGGGACTATTCCCGGGAGAAAAGGCTCATCCGCAGAGTCGATCTTTGGCATCGCCGGGGTTGTCGCGGTCTTCGTCGGTGTGCTTTCGATCGCTGTCGGTTTTCGAAAGGCGATGACCAACTCCACGTCGCCGGACGTTGCGATGGTGATGCGCAGCGGAGCCGATACCGAAATGATGAGCATCCTTTTTCGCGATCAGGCGCGCATTATTGGGGATGCTCCCGGCATCCTGCGCAGTGCGAAGGGACCGGCCGTCTCCATGGAATCACTCGTAGTAATTAATTTGCCGAAGCGAGCCACAGGCACCGATGCAAACGTGCCCCTGCGCGGCATCGAACGGAGTGACCTGAGCGTACACGATAGGGTGCGAGTTGTGCGGGGCCGCAACTTTGAAGGCGGTCGAAATGAAGTGATTGTCGGCCAGGGTGCCGCAAGTCAATTTGCCGGCCTGGACCTTGGAGCGACTCTGCAAATGGGCAGAGATCGTTGGAAAATCGTAGGCATATTTAGCGCGGACGGTGGAATCGAAGAGTCAGAGATCTGGACCGATGCGGTAGCACTGCAATTCTCTTTTGAACGAAGCACGACTTGTCAGTCGGTTTTAGTCCGCCTGAGCACTCCGGGTGTTTTCCGCCAATTCAGCGAATCATTGATGAACGATCCACGGCTAAACGTACGCGTAGTCCGGCAGAGTGACTACTATGCGGACCAATCCACGATGGTATGCAATCTCGTCACCGGGCTCGGAATTATGATCACGTGTCTCATGGCTGTCGGCGCCGTCTTTGGTGGGCTCAACACGATGTACAACGCCGTTGCAGCCCGTACCAAAGAAATAGCGACGCTTCGTGCGCTCGGGTTTGGCAATGGCCCGATCGTTGTTTCGATTATGGTAGAATCCCTTTGTTTAGCTCTGGTAGGAGGAATTCTTGGCGCCGTAGTAGCATCTTTCCTTTTCAACGGATTCCGCGCATCTACTCTCAACTGGCAAAGTTACAGCCAGGTAGCCTTCACTTTTGCCGTCACGCCATTGCTTCTGTTCGAAGGAATACTCTCTGCCGCACTAATAGGCTTTATCGGCGGACTGTTTCCCGCTATCCGAGCGACCTGTCTGCCGATCACACAAGCTCTGCGTGAAAACTAATCACGTGGATCGTTCCGATTTCCCGTCGCTACCTTGGCCGTCCATGATGTTCCCTTTCTGCACCACATTGGTCTCGTCGTTCAGTCAATTACGGACGTAGCGAATGGCATCGCCGAAACTGGATGCCGCATGGAACCTTCCAACTTTATCCATGACCGGTTCAAGAGGTCCGCGTGATTTTCCTAACACCTGGCTGATACAACAGAAGCGCTCATCGAACTGGCTCGCGCCCGCGGCGCCTAAAGCCGCCGGTCAGAAATTTTCTCAAAAACGGAGGGACCATTTGTGCTGCCTTGTGAGCCGACTCTGAGCGTCAACTCGATTTGGCGCGTACCCGCGGGTCCGCCGTGGTCACGGTTTATCTCGAGCTCGGCAGGCGTCCCTTGGAAAAGTCTTTTAATTGTCAGAAAGTTTTTCTGAGGGATCGGACAGTTTTCCTCGTTGGAGTTAGTAAGCACCACTCGCCGACGGGAGACAGTGGAGAAAGCTTGGGCTTCTCGCTGACCGGACTCCAGGCGCGACTAACGCATTCAGAATAAATAGAAAGTCACCGTATGCCAGTTACAGACATTAGCATGAGCTCAATCAGAGCTGCGCTTAGCGAGCTGCGGATCGATCGGAAAGCCTACACGTCAAAAAAACGTTCCTGGATTTCTTTCGGGATCCTATTAGTTTTCTTAGTTCTCGGCTTTTTCCTGGTAGGTACAGCCGCCTTCTTCTGGTGGCGAACGCAGATGTGGAATAATGATGTCAGGACCGAGATTGTGACTGCGTCTGTTGCTGGCCCAAGAATCGTGTTAAACGCTTCCGGCTACATTGTGGCCCGGCGTGTAGCGACCGTTTCGTCCATAGTGACTGGAAGAGTACGTGACCTATTAGTCGAAGAAGGAATGAAAGTAAAGCAGGGAGACGTTCTAGCGCGTCTCGACGATTCCGATGCCAAAGCCGGCTTCCAATTGGCGAAAGCCCAGCTGGTCTGCGCTTCTATCGCCACAGAACAAACGAAAGTCCAGTTGGATTTGGCTGAAAAGACCCTGCGCAGGGTAACGGTGCTTGCAAATACCAAGGTCGAAACAGACGAAGCTTTGGACCAGGCAAAAGCCAAAGTGAATTCGCTTAAGGCGCAGCTCGATCAGCAAGAGGCCCAGATTCTCGTCGCCGAAGGCCAGGTAGCGGTTTTGGAGCAGCAGGTGCAAGATACGATTATCCGGGCGCCGTTTTCTGGGATCGTCACTAGCAAAGACGCAGAGCCGGGTGAGATGATTTCCCCAATTGCAAGCGGAGCAGGATTCAGCCGTACAGGTATCTGCACGATTGTGGATGGGGACTCCTTGGAGGTCGAAATCGAGGTCAATCAAAATCACCTGAGAAAGGTGACGCCCGGTCAGTCGGTAACCGTAACGTTGGATGCATATCCAGACTGGCCGATTCCAGCCACGGTTCTCGCCATAATTCCGACCGCGGACCGGAACAAGGGGACGGTGAAGGTCCGCATCAGATTCAAGAATAAAGACGAACGTATTCTTCCTCAAATGGAAGCTAGAGCGGCGTTTCTAGATACAAACCGAAAGCCGACCGACGCGCAGGTGGTCCTCGTTCCTCGAATCGCAGTTCGGGATATGGAGGGGGGCGATTTCGTGTGGATCGTCAAAGATGGATGCGTTCAGCGACGGGCAATTACGGTGGCCGATAATGTCGGCGACAAGGCTTTAGTGTCGGCAGGTCTCCAGGCGGGAGATACGGTGGTCATTGATAGCCACTGCAATCTGTCCCAAGGTGCTCGCGTCAAGGAGTCGAAATCGTGAATTTTTCAACTGAAGCGCTTGTTGTTGTAGAGAAGCTAGAGCGATCCTTTCGCCGGGGCTCTGAAGAGGTCCGCGTCCTTGAGGAAGTGAACCTCCAGGTTCAACCAGGCGAGTTCCTCGCGCTGATGGGACCTTCCGGATCTGGAAAAAGCACTCTCCTGAATATTCTAGGCGGGCTTGACACGCCCACGGGAGGCTCCGTACGTGTCGCAGGAGAACGGGTTGATCGACTGTCCAGTCGGCATTTGACTGCATGGCGTGCGCGAAGCATAGGATACGTTTTCCAGTTTTACAATCTCCTGCCAGCGCTCACTGCGGAGCGGAATGTGGAACTTCCTCTCTTGCTAACGAATCTCTCGAGGAGGGAGCGAAAGGAGCATACCGCGATAGCATTGTCGATGGTGGGCATTTCACATCGGATGAGACATTATCCGAAGCAGCTTTCTGGCGGAGAGCAGCAGCGTGTCGGTGTTGCGCGCGCCATCGTCACTGATCCAACGTTGTTGCTTTGCGACGAGCCGACAGGCGATCTTGACCGCAAGGCTGGAGACGAAATTTTGGATTTGCTCGAAGGACTTAGCTCGGAACACGGCAAGACGATTGTTATGGTCACACACGATCCCCACGCTTCTGCACGCGCCAGTCGGACAGTGTATTTGAATAAAGGCCGACTCAGTGCAGATCAGTCCAATTAGTATTCAACACGGTCTTATCTAGAAAGCGATTTCGGTAATCGATCTCGAGCCCAACGTTCCGTTCTTCACGTATAACTGGCGGCATGGAGAAAGCGTCGTCCACGAGCTGCCCGTCATACGATGCGCATCCATTCTCAGACTACAGATCATAGGCCTGCTCGGATTCAAACTCGTTTCAAATTTAATGGTCAGGTCTAGCAACCTGGAGCCGCGTGGTTGCTTTTAAGTCTCCGGCTCCACACTGTTTGGCGAGCACGATTCCTCCGAGGAGAGGCTCCCTGATTCCGTGGGAATCACTTCCAAAAACAATTGGCCCTTTAAGTGGCACCCATAGTTGGGGGTAGCCAGCACGATAGTGTTGGGCACCGGCAGAAAGTCTTTCTGAGGGATCGGACCATTTTTCTCGTTGAAGCTAGTAAGTACGTCTCGCAGATGCGAGACGGAGGGTTAGCCTTAGCCCGTGCAAATAGAAATCTAGGCAAAATAACTAAACGTTAATAGATAGAAAGATAAATTATGACAGTAGATATGTTTCTCAACCTCGAGGGCGTTAACGGTAAGTCGAAAGATAAAACGCGATCCGCACTTCCTCGATATAATCCACGCAAGATGGCGATCCTTTCATCGCTGGCGATGCTTTCTTTTAGCATCAGCACCCTCGGAAAAGATAACGATGGGCGAATACTACCCTTCGTTCCAATGACGGTGTCGACAGTTCCGGCAAACGGAGACGTTAATCCCTACGGTGTAGCGTTTGTGCCGAACGGATTTCTACCGGGCGGCCTGCTGAACCCGGGCGACATTCTGGTCTCTAACTTCAACAACAATCAGAACATTCAAGGTACGGGCACGACAATTGTCAAAATCTCGCCGAACGGTCAGCAGTCGCTATTCTTCAAGGGCAATCCGCCTCTCGGGTTGACCACTGCTTTGGTCGCGCTTAAGCGCGGTTTCGTCGTGGTAGGCAATCTGCCTACCGCGGATGGCACCGCCATGACCGCCAAGCCCGGTTCACTCTTGTTTATCGATAAGAGTGGGAACTTGCTGGGCACCTACAGCGATCCGACCCTGAATCTGCTGAACGGGCCTTGGGATATGACAGTCAAAGATGACGGAGACCGCGCGATCCTTTTTGTCTCCAACGTACTTATCGGTACTGTGACACGGCTTGAGCTGATGGTGGGTCCAGCCAGTGTCGCGGTGATACGGGCAACTGAGATTGCTTCAGGATACAGCCACCGTGGCGATCCCGCAGCACTGGAGGTGGGTCCGGCTGGACTGGCGTACGATGCCAAGAGAGACGTTCTGTTCGTGGCGTCATCAATAGACAATGAGGTATTTGCGGTTCCCAACGCCGCAAGGCTGAACGAATCGCAGGGTCCGGGGACGGTCGTCTACCAGGATAACGTTCACCTGCACGGGGCGTTGGCAATGGTACTCGCGCCGAATGGTCATCTGCTCGTCAGCAATAACGATGTAGTAAACGCCGATTCGAATCAACCAAGCGAAATCGTCGAATTTACCACGACCGATCAATTTATCGGCCAACTTTCGGTCGATCCAAACTTAGGAGGAAGTTTCGGACTTAATATCGCACCGTTCGAAGACGATGTTCTGCGGTTCGCAGCGGTCGACGATAACACGAGTGCGATCACGATTTGGAAGCTGAACACCGAGGAAACGTCGCACACGCATCGAATAAACTCGGCTTTCCAATCAGGTCGTTAGAATCCAGCTCTGGATATTACATCTGGTGGTCGCGGCGCGCATTCCGTTGCGCGCCGGTGATCCTAGAAACTGGTGAGGTTCACGTTGGGCCTTGTTAAAAAGCTTGCCGTGAAACCGTTCGTCAATCAAGACTGCCAAGGTTGTACTGCTATACCAAGCCGGTAGCTATTGGTCCCGTGAGCTCCGAGGAATTCTAAATCGGCGTAAAGCTGCAGCGCTCTTCGCGCTCACGGGAGCCGGTCGGTAACGCTCGCATCTGTATTCCATGTGCCCCGGAGAAAAGCTCGCGCCGTTTGCTCGTTATTTAGCTCGAAGATGCCATTATTATTCCAGCACATTTCCTAATGGGTTGGACAGACATAAGTAAATGACGCTGTGCTACTTCGAGTGAAGAAGAGGTCATCCTCAGCGATCGGACTCCAAGTTGGAAATAGATTATTATGGGCATACTCCAAGCGATCTTTGTTCTGTCGCCAGGGTGGATATTAAGGAAAATACTTCGAATTTCGGGCGGTGACAGCTTATAAGTTAATGCCTTGTGACGAAGCCGATTGTGACGACTGAGCCGTCTGACCCCGATCTAATCCTAGTTCAGGCGCTAATGCTCGGCAAGGATCACGCACTAAACGCCTTGATGGATCGGCACCGGGAGGGGTTATTTTGTTTCGTGTTGCGTCATGTACACAACGAAGCGGACGCATTGGAGTTGGCCATGGAGACTTTCGTTCGGGCTTACTTCAACATCGATAAATTTCGGCCGGCGGCCAAGTTTGCAACGTGGTTGTACCACATCGCACTGAATCTCTGCCGCGATCACGTGAGGAGCCGAGCCTACCAGTATTCCCTCCAGACCGTATCCTTTGATGCTCCTGCGCAGCAAGGTGGCGACCCAAGTCTGCTTCCGGCGACGGAGGACAGGCCGGACCAAAAAGCGGACCGTGTCGAGGAGCTAGTCGCTCTGGAAAAGGCTATCGGTGAACTGCCCGAAGACCTCAAAAACGCGTTCATCTTAACCGCTTTGGAAGATCGCCCGCAGGCCGAAACCGCAGAGCTACTCGGCATCTCATTGAAAGCGGTTGAGATGAGGGTTTATCGTGCTCGTAAACTGCTCTTAGAGAAAATGAGTAAAATGGGCTTTTAAGTTCGTCCCACGATCCGGACCTTGCTGCCATAACGCCTCTTCATTGAGTAGCTGGGCATTCTCTATGACGTTCACACCCTTTTTACTCACAATCGTCCCGCTTACAGTAACAATCTTCGCGGCGTAAGGAGCCAACTGGGCATTCAACGATTCATGCTTCGCGGCCGGTTGAGAACTCGGCGGCAACTGATTGCCTATGAGAACGTAGATTTTTCCGTCCTTCCCCTTCAGCCCGACAGGAAGGCCGCTTGCGATACACATCCTTGCGCACTCAGCGTGCCCTGGCCCACTTGCGCCATTGTCAAAGTAACAAGCCACGTCAATCACTTCGCCCGTCACAGATGTCGCCAGTCTGCTCTCAGTCGGACTCGTGACCGAACTCGGCGTGATTCGGCCCAAACTCCAGCCGGCCAATAGCCCAAAAGCGACACCAACTGCTGCCCACTGCGGCGTCCCGAATGCAGAGAGTAACGCCTTAAGCCAGCTCTCCCCTCGCCCAGCAGATCGCGCCTCTCGGTTCTGGACCTTGGACCAAACCATTGCATTAAAGTCAGTCGGCAGATTCGGCCGCGGACGTTTAGCAAGAGCCTTGAGATCCTCGTCTAAGCGTGATTCATCCATATTCTTTGTCAAACAACCATATCTTCTTTCTCTATTTAACGAGACAAAAGGCTTAATCCCTCAGAATTTCGGTACTTTTTTCACAAACAGCGTCCTTTCATTGAAACGCGACTGTGTCGGGTGGCAAATTCGGCCCCACCGACTTCAGCCCGAGCACTTTTCGAAGTTCTTCCAATGAAACGCGCTTAGTACCTGCTGTGACGTACTTTTGTGCCCAACCGTACAACCGGATAGCATACTGGCTGCGGAGACCAATCAATAGGCGATGGCAAGCTGTGCATTGCAGGTGGGTGCTCCCGGGACCCCACCCTCCCCTCCCCGCTTTACAACGCGCCAGTTGTCGCTTCGCAGGCCCGTATAAGGTGGAAATCAGCAGGACATCATCCCGCCCATGGACAAACCCACCACATGCGCCGGAGCCGCGTTCAAATGCCTCAGCAGTGCGACCGCATCTTGGGCGAATTCAGCCACGCTGTACGGGCCAGGAGGCCGGCTCGAACGCCCGTGTCCCCGTACATCGAAAGCAATGACCCGATGCGATCGTGCCATTTCTCCCACTTGGTATTCCCAATCCCGCACGGTCGACCCCAACCCATGAATGAGCAGTATTGTAGAGCCTTCGCCGGCCGCCTCGTAATACAATTCGACGTCGTTTATGCGAGCCGTGGGCATCAGAAGCGGTACTTTAGGCCAAGCTGGATCAGCCGCGCGTTACTGCTGGCCGAGATGATCAGGCCGAACGATCCCCGATTGGTGATCTGTCCGGTCGCCGCATTGACTGGAGACCCGCCCGGGACGGCGACCGCATTCAGGTCGCTAATCGGGTTCGCAAGATTCACTTGATTGAATCGATTAAAGAACTCCGCGCGGAACTCGACGTACTGTCGTTCCTGAAGGTTGAATTGCTTACCGATGCTGAAGTCGACATTGGTCTGTCCCAGCCCGCGCAAAACGTTGCGGCGGTAAACCGCCGGATTTTCCTGACCGCCTCTAGCATGTCGAAAAGGTAGCTCTCCGGACTCTTAGCTGGCATTTCGCTATTCTAGCCCGACTTCGCGGATTCGAGGCGCAAAAAATTATTTTCGTGACGTAAGTCGTTGATTTTCAGGAAGGGGACCCGGCAAAAAGACCGAAAAGTGGCTGTAGTGAAGACCTACCCTATTCTCAAAAAAATATTTCTGTGAATAATGGCATGCCATCATGTTTTTGCGCTGCACGACGCGAAAGAAAAATGGCAAGGAGCATCGTTATTGGAATCTGGTCGAAAACCGCCGCGTCGCTGGTCGTCAGGTGATCCAGCGGCAGGTGCTTTATCTTGGAGAGATTAACGACAGTCAGCGTGAGGTCTGGCGCACGTCGATCGAGGTCTTCGAAGATGGCCGCAGCGCTCCGCGGACGGTGGCGCTTTTTGCCGAAGAGCAAACGGCGCCGATCGACGACGAGCAAGTCATTCAAGTCCGGCTCAAAGACTTAGAAGTGCGCAACGCTCGCCAATGGGGTGGGTGCTGGTTGGTCTGTGAGCTCTACGAACAACTCAAGTTGGACCAGTTCTGGGCGCAGCGTCTGCCGCCCGGACGCAAGGGCACTCGATGGGATCTTATTTTACAAACGTTATGTATATATCGTTTTATCGAGCCCGGCAGTGAGTGGCGTTTGCATCGACACTGGTTTGATCGCAGTGCTGTACCTGAGCTCCTTGGTTCAGACTTCCGCTTAGCCGAAATCCACAGGCTTTACGAATGCCACGACTTGCTCCTGAAGCACAAAGGGGCGCTCTTTACTCACCTGACGGAGCGCTGGAAAGATCTCTTCAACGCCAAGTTTGACATTCTCCTCTATGATCTAACCAGTACCTATTTCGAATGTGATCCTCCGATCGGAGAAACAGACAAGCGCAAGTTCGGGCACAGTCGGGACAAGCGAAGTGATTGCGTGCAGGTGGTCATCGCATTGATTGTCACGCCAGAAGGCTTTCCGCTGGCCTATGAGGTACTGGCTGGTAATACCAGTGACAAGACGACGTTGCGGGATTTTCTCAAAAAAATCGAAGCCCAATACGGTAAGGCCCAGAGAATTTGGGTAATGGATCGTGGCATCCCCACCGAGGAAGTCCTCGCAGAGATGCGCAACAGTGAGCCGCCGATTTACTATCTGGTGGGAACGCCGAAAAGCCGCTTGAGCAAGCTGGAGGCCGAACTGATTGGCCGCCCATGGGAGCAGGTTCGTCCTGGACTGGACGTCAAGCTGTTGGCCCACGAAGGCGAACTTTACGTGCAGGCTCAAAGCCAAGACCGCGTCAGTAAAGAGCGGGCCATGCGCAGGCGCCGACTGCGAAAACTCTGGAACCGGCTCTGTGAACTCCAGAAAATGAAGCTCAATACCAAAGCGTTGCTGATCAAAATTGGCGAGGCGAAAAAAGAGGCCGGGCGAACCTTCGGATTGATCGATTTAAAGTTACCCAATCCGGGCAGATCGAAAAAGAGAAAGCCGAAAACGAAAAGGCCAAACACGAAAAAACCGAAAGCAAAACTTAACTTTAGTTTCCGAGTTAACCGGGTCAAATTTCGCGAAACCTACCGACGCGAGGGCCAATACCTGCTGCGGGGCTACCTTGCTCAGCAAGCCCCAGCTACGCTTTGGGAATATTACACCCAGCTCACGGAAATCGAGGAAGCCTTCAAAAATCTGAAGGGAGATATAGGGATTCGCCCCATTTTTCATCAGCTTTCCCATCGCATCGAGGCACACATCTTCATCGCCTTTTTAACCTACTGTCTTCATGTCACTCTGCGCCGGCGCTTGCGAGACTTGGCGCCCGGATTAACTCCTCGTGCCGTCCTGGAGAAGTTCAGCGCGATGCAGATGATCGATGTTCATCTTCCCACCAGCGACGGCCGGACCATTATCCTTTCGCGTTACACGCAGCCCGAGGCCGATCTACAGCTCCTGCTCAAACAACTCAAACTCGAATTACCCGATCAGCCGCCGCCTAAAATCACGGCCTCCGGCCAACTGGCCAAATAGGGCTTCTGTAGTGAAGACTTTTTAGGCGCTTGCGTTGATTTTGAATGACTTACGATTGATGTACCCCTCGAATCCGCGAAGTCGGGCTAGTAGACCTTTCGGAGATGAAAAGTACTCCTTATGGGTGAAAACGGACTAAGCCCACGGTTCTATTTTCACTCCCGCAGATTGGGCTGCGTAATGCAGAGTAACCTATAAAATACAAGCACCCGCCGATTCACGTCACCGGGTGCTTGTGTTATCAAATAGGGACTTAAATCAATCTACTATTTTTGGGTTTACACCTAATAGATGAAAAAAAGCGTTGAGTTTAGCATCGCCTAATATGACAAGTTGCTAAGTGTAAGACCGCATTGGCTCTTTGTCAAACTCCTGCATTTCTTCCATCTGCCCAAAAATTGAGCCCCTCCGGCTATCAATACTTTAAATTCACTGCCAGAGGTACAACCCCCGAATAGGCCCCATAGCTGTTGTAATAGTTGGATTCCTATAAACGCTAGCCCCCTCATCACGCGGCCTCAATTATTGTCACAGTTCTTGCAGTTATTAGCGCTAGTGCGGAAGTCTAGTCTTTGTTAGCTAACGATCTATTAGCATTTCGGTGGCCCGGCGGTGCTCAGTTAACTTCGGGCTCCAGCGGGGAGACATCCCGCGAAAAGATCGGGATGTTTATTCGTCGTAATGTTCGATTGTTTTGACTTTTGATGGTAAATGTTGAAGTGCCGGTGTCGTATCAACTTTCAACCATGTCAGGCGGCGGGTTCCGGCATCGGAAGCGCAATGATGAATGATTTGACTCCGCGTGGCAAACAGGTCTTGGCGCTTGCGCGCAAGGAGGCTGAGCGGTTCAACCACAACTATGTGGGAACTGAACACCTGTTGCTCGGACTGATCAAACTGGGAGAGGGCGTAGCAGTCAATGTGCTGCAAAGGATGGGGCTCGACCTGGAGCGGGTTCGCATGGAGGTGGAGAGGCTTGTCGGTCCGCATTCCGCAACAAACGTGATTGGAAGCATTCCGTACACGCCCCGAGTCAATAAAGTATTGGCATTAGCAGGCAAAGAGGCCAAAGCGTTAAATCATTGTTACGTAGGTACCGAACACATTTTGCTGGGACTCTTGCGGGAAGGCGAGGGAATCGCCGCACGGGTATTAAAGAGTCTGGAAGTCGATCCCGCACGAACGCGAAACGAAATCTTGAAAGAATTGGATCCGAACTTCACACCGCCTGAAAGCGAGGCTGGGCCTTCGCAGGAGGGCGATAAGAATGATCTAAAGACGCCGGCCTTGCGCGCGTTTGGCCGCGACCTGACCGATTTGGCAAAGAAGGGCGAGCTTGATCCTGTGGTCGGTCGTCAGAACGAAATCGAACGCGTGATTCAGATCCTGTGCCGCCGCACCAAAAACAACCCGGTACTACTCGGTGAAGCAGGGGTTGGAAAGACCGCCATCGTCGAAGGGCTGGCTCAAGAAATCGCGGCTGGCAAGATGCCGGAATTGTTGCGCGGTAAACGCGTCATCACACTCGATCTCGCGTTGATGGTAGCCGGGACAAAATATCGTGGCCAGTTCGAAGAGCGAATTAAGGCCGTGATGGATGAGATTCGTCGCTCGAAGAATGTCATTCTCTTCATCGATGAGCTGCACACGATCGTCGGTGCCGGTTCAGCCGAGGGTGCCCTGGATGCCTCAAACATCATTAAACCGGCGCTCAGCCGGGGCGAACTCCAGTGCGTTGGAGCCATCACCCTCAATGAGTACCGGAAGTACATCGAAAAAGACGCAGCGCTCGAACGCCGATTCCAGACGGTCAAGGTCGAAGCGCCGACGCTCGAAGAAGCGGTTCAGATTTTGAGAGGCTTGCGCCCGAAGTACGAGGCCTATCACAAAGCCAAGCTCACCGACGAGGCGCTGGAAGCAGCCGTTCGGCTTTCAGATCGATATATTACTGGCCGTTTTCTGCCAGACAAGGCCATCGATATCATGGACGAAGCGGGTGCGCGGGCGCGCATCAACGCTATGAGTCGTCCGCCGGATTTGAAAGAGACGGAGAAAAGTATCGAGACGATCCGCGCCGAGAAGGAAGCAGCGATTAAAGCCCAAGATTATGAAAAGGCGGCGGCGTTGCGAGATTGCGAACAGCACACCAAAGACAAACTGGAGGGAATCTTAAATGAGTGGCGTGAACAGCGTGATGAGCGCGAAGTCATCGTCACGGGCGACGATATCATGCACATCGTGTCCAAGTGGACCGGGGTGCCGCTGAGCCGGATGGAGCAAAAAGAAGCGCAGAAACTCCTCAAAATGGAGGAGGAACTGAAAAAGCGAGTCATCGGCCAAGACGAGGCGGTGATCGCCATCAGCAAGGCACTAAGACGCTCCCGGGCCGATCTGAAAGATCCACGTCGCCCAATCGGATCATTCATCTTCCTGGGTCCAACCGGCGTCGGAAAAACGTTTCTGGCACGTTCCTTAGCGGAGTTCATGTTTGGTGACGCCGCCGCTCTGATTCAGATCGACATGTCTGAGTATATGGAGAAATTCGCCGCTTCGCGCCTGATCGGTTCGCCTCCTGGCTATGTGGGCTACGAAGAAGGCGGTCAGCTTTCGGAAGCTGTTCGACGGCGCCCCTACTCTGTTGTGCTCTTCGATGAAATCGAAAAGGCTCACCCGGATGTCATGCATCTCCTGCTCCAGATTTTGGAAGAGGGCAAAATCACCGACAGCCTTGGCCAAAAGATCGATTTCCGAAACACGATTATCATCATGACTTCGAACGTGGGCGCCGAGTTGATCAAACGCCAAACGGCGCTAGGCTTTGGCGCAATCGCCGAGCACGGATCGTACGGGACAATGCGCGATAAAATTCTGGACGAATCAAAACGGGTGTTTAAACCGGAATTCTTAAACCGGTTGGATGACATGATCGTCTTCCACAAGTTCGAGCGTAGCGACCTAATCAAGATTGTGGATCTGGAGGTGGCAATAGTCATCGAGCGAGTACGCGGCAAGAATATTAAGGTTCAGCTGGATCGGAGCGCAGTCGAGTTTCTGATCGATAAAGGATACGATCCAACCTACGGCGCTCGACCGATGCGCCGTGCTGTGGAGAAATACCTGGGGGATCCGCTGGCGGAGGAGTTCCTGCGAGGGAACATCAAGCAGGGCGACACACTGGAGGTGCACGCTGCTGGTCAACAACTGGCGTTCAAGGCGGCTGTAGCCGGAGCAACGTGAACCGGCAAACGGGAGTCCGCTAAGAAGTCAAGGTGATGAAGCAGCACGCCGGAACGAAGAAGAGTCGTGAGGTCGGGCTTGACGCGTCTGGATTACTCGCGCCACGATTTTGCGCAGACCCGGGATGTTGATCTACAGATTGGCGGCAGCTTTGCGCCGACGAGTCGATGCAGGTGCCTACGAGCGCGATGGTGCTCGAATCCACCACATGAATGACGCGGTTGAAACCGTTCGGGGCCGCAACGGAGGGTTGCGCTTGGGAAAGGCGCCAAGCCAGATTGTGGTGGGGGCAGTCGTCCGCAAAATCGAGCCGGACTTCGCGGTGGTCGAATGCGAGAATCCGGAGGGCTACTGCAGGATCGCAACCTGTTGCACGCTGCGCTCTGCAATGAGAGAAGCTGTTCACGCTTTCTTGAGAAACTCGAGCATATACCCTGGAGGACCTTCTTCGGCCGAAAACTAAACTGCGCCACTTGCTCCGTGTTAATTAAGGAGCGGTTTGGCGACGTCACGACCCGAGATTGGACGCACCCAAACGGACGCTTTTCACCTTGGAACGACGGCGGGCAGCCCTCAGCGGGATGTCCTCCGGCTACTGGAGGCGGCGCGAATCCCATGCTCTCCGCCCAGATGTCCCTGTGGTTTTAATGAAGCTGACAATTTTGGCACTTGTCATGTCGTGACCCCGTTTCGGGCAAAAACCATAATTTTTGATCTTTTGATCTAGATCAAAGACGAAGGCGGACCTCCGGCATTAGTCGTGGTATGGGCCACCGTGCGAAACGGTGGAAGCAGGCCAAACTTCTCCGGAACTATCGATCCTATGGGCACGACCACAAAACGCGGCTTTCTTTTGGCCAAAGGCTGGATTCAGGCCGTAATTCTCATCTTTTTGTTCGGATTCTTTGTTCTCGGATTTCTCGCCTACCGCACCTATACCGGGGAGCCGCCGATTCCGGCTAAGGTGGCCGACCCCAACGGTCGCGTCCTGTTCACGGGGACCGACATTATGGCCGGTCAAGGGATTTTCCTGAAGAACGGTCTGATGGAGTATGGATCCATTTTTGGTCACGGCGCCTATCTTGGCCCTGACTTCACCGCAGATTACCTCCATCGCGCGGCGCGCATGGCAATTGACTGCTACAACGGCCTGGGCTCAGACCAAGCAAGAGCCGTTACCATAGCTGATTTCAAGACCAATCGGTACGATAGCACAACCGACACGCTCACATTTACTGCGGCTCAGACCAATGCGTTTGAAGGCTTACAAAGCTATTACCACAATTTCTTTGCCGAACCGACGACGAAAAATGGCCTGCGCCCTAAGGCGATCACGGATGCTGCTGACACCAGGAACCTCACTGCTTTCTTCGCCTGGTCAGCCTGGTGCGCATCCGCTCTGCGACCCGGACTCCAGTATTCTTATACGAACAATTGGCCGCCGGAACCCCTGGTGGACAATCATCCAACAGCAGATACAGTCGTTTGGAGCGTGCTGTCCTTAATCACCTTGCTTGGTGGAATCGGTCTGCTGCTCGCAGCTTTTGGGCGCTGGAATTTCCTTGGTTGGCATGGGCGAGAGCGCGACAAGGTCACTTTCCGCCGTCCCGGCGATGTCGCCTTAACCCCAGCTCAGCGTGCTTGCGCGTGGTTTTTTTTGGTGATGACTTTGCTGTTTCTGCTTCAGACCCTTTTTGGCGGCGCCACCGAACATTACCGCGCTGAGTTATCAAACTTTTTCGGAATTGATCTTGCCCAAGTGATCCCTTTTAACATAGCCCGCACGTGGCACCTTCAGCTCGCTATTTTTTGGGTGGCTACTGGCTTTCTCGCGGCTGGAATCTTTCTGCTTCCTATGATCGCCGGTCGCGAGCCGCGAGGTCAACACTGGCTTGCCTATGCTCTTCTCGTTGCGCTGGCCGTTGTGGTTTTCGGCAGCCTGATCGGCGAGTTTATCGGGATCCACGGATGGTTGCGCCACGCATGGGAATGGTTTGGCAGTCAGGGTTTTGAATACCTGGACCTGGGCCGTTTCTGGCAGATATTGCTGACCATCGGCCTCTTTTTTTGGGTTGCCATAATTTTTCGAGGATTACGCGGCAAACTTCGGACTGAACATATGGGTAACATGCCGTGGCTATTCTTTTTCTCAGCCCTTTCGATTCCCGTTTTCTATGGAGTCGGATTATTGGCCCATCCAGCCGCGCATTTTACGAGCACTGACTTTTGGAGATTTTGGGTGGTACATCTATGGGTCGAAGATTTTCTCGAGCTATTCACCACAATCATGGTTGCTTACATCTTTGTGCTGCTTGGAGTAGTACGCGAACGAGTAGCGCTGACAATGATTTACCTCGATATGCTCCTGTACTCTGCCGGGGGCGTGATCGGCACGATGCATCATGTCTATTTTTCAGGAACGCCGGCGATGCATATGGCGCTCGGCGCATTTTTCTCGGCCGCGGAAGTGATTCCCCTTACTATCCTCACTCTGGAAGCCTGGAGTTTCCTCCAACTGGGCGCACAGCAAGAAGCGAAATCGCAGACCACCCCCTTCCCTCACTTCTGGGCAGTAATGTTTCTGGCGTCGGTAGGCTTTTGGAACTTCCTCGGCGCTGGAATTTTTGGATTTCTGATCAATCTCCCGATCGTTTCCTATTACGAGATTGGCACGGCGCTTACCGCCAATCATGGGCACGCCTCGATGATGGGCGTTTACGGGATGCTCAGCGTTGGGTTGGCACTGTTCTGCCAACGCTACATGATTCCGGAAAGCCGGTGGTCGGATCGAGCGGCTAAAATCAGCTTCTGGTCACTCAATCTCGGGCTTGCTTGGATGGTGTTTGCCACCCTATTTCCATTGGGAATCCTGCAGCTATATCACTCAGTGAGCAGCGGCTATTTTGAGGCTCGAACGCTTCAGTTCATCACCGGCGGAGCCAATCCTGTACTAGAGTGGCTTCGACTGCCTGGGGATGTGTTATTTATCGCTGGCGGAGTGTTGCCGCTTCTTTATTTGTGCTGGCTTAGCATCCGCTACAGGGTACCGACAGTGCCAACAGCTGAAGAATCGAAAGGGGCGTTGTTCACAGAAGTGGTCGAACGAACAAGCACAAACTGATGATCCAGAGCATAGACATAGAAGTGCTACTGGCCGGCGCCTACGCAGTGCTCCTCATCCTTATCGCTCTCAGCCTGGAGTTGGTCGCGCGCTACTCCCATGTTCGATCAGAGAAAATGCGCATTGCTGGTTTCAGGTACCTCCGCCAACACGATATATGGGAGTGTCCAACCGGCCAGCACTTGAGACCCGTGGCTTCCGACTATGCACGGCGCTTGGTTCGATATCGAGCGTTGGCGCATGCCTGCAATGCTTGCTCGATAAAACATCTTTGCACCGATTCCGACAAGGGCCGTGAGATCGAACATAATCCCGAATCCTGGCTCCAGTCCGAGCTTGCACGGTTCCACCGCGGAATTTCGCTGACTTTGCTACTTCTGGCAGGCCTGTTACTTTTGGTTGAGGTGATCCGGCACGAAAGGCCAATGGAACTCCTGGTCTTGAGTGGGATCCTGGTGCCCATTATTTTAGTTGGAAGTCAACTAGCTTTGGCGTTTTTCGCTTCGCGGACGGGGTCGCACAACGACTAAATATCGCCGAACTTGCGTCTGAAAAACCCCTCTAGCTTGCGCGGATTCGGAATGGTGATCGTCCTACCTCTGACAACAACTAATTTCAGGTTACGGAGTTCCGCGAACGTCCGCGAGAGAGTTTCGTTGGTAGTACCGAATTCAGCGGCGAGGACGCCTTTTGTCCGGTCGAGTTCCATGACGACGGCTTCGTCGCCCAACGGTTTGCCACAGCGTTTAAGAAGCCAAGAGACAAAGCGCGTTTGAACATCCTTGAGCGTGAGGTCATCGATCAGGCCGACCAGCGCCTGAAGGTGGCGGCTCATCGACCCAAGCATCCGCAACGCGAGTTCGGAGTGCTTCTGTAGCAATTCCAAGAACGGCACCTTCGGAACAAGCAGCACGCTCGTTTGTTCGAGGGCAAGAGCGTCCGCAGGATAGCCGGTGTTCTCGGCCAGAGCGGCTTCGGCGAAGCTTTCACCAGCGCGAAAAACGTGGATTACCTGCATTTTGCCAGACGCATTGACGCGATGCACGCTGATCGCGCCTTCATCCACCACGTAGAAGCCTTCAAAGGGCGCACCCTCCCGGAACAGACACTCGCCTTTCCCGAGACGTTTCTGCACGACAAAGGACGCGATGCGTTGCAGGTCTTGGCCCGGAAGTTCAGAAAACAGGTAGCATCGCTTAAGGGACGTTGCGAATGCCGTACGCCGGACTCGCGATAAATCGTTTGGCATCCCACGAAGCTTAATCCTTCAGCGCTCCCTGTCGAGCCGCGCCGAAATCTCCCAGACTGGGGTAGCATTCAATGATTGTCCAGTAATTCAGCTGCTGCGACTCAAGTATCTCCGCTGGGTAGGCACGGCGGGCCGGCGAGACCATGTCGACCTTGGCGTAGATTGCGGTTGTGTCCGGGGGGCGCGCTTCATGTGCGGGACCGATGCCATTATGTCGTCGAGTATTTCGAGAAGGCCGGTTTTGAGCCGAATGCGCCGCTCTTTCACACTTTCCCAAAGAAAAAGCCTTCCGGCCGGCCAATGTCGCGGTCCGAGGCCTACAGGATGATTCGGCGGCGAGCGGTTGATGCCGGTGTCTTCGCTCCGGTGTGCTGCCATTCGTTCCGAGCAGCTGGTTTACTTGGAAAACAACGGAATGCTCGAAACGGCTCAGAAACTCGCGGCGTATGAGAGCCCTCGCACAACCAAGCTATACGATAGAACGGATGATCAGCTGACACTTGATGAGATTGAGAAAATTTTGGTCTGAGAAACCGCAGACTATTAATCTAAGCCGCCCCATTTGGGTTAACTGCTCTATTTTCACTGAAAACATACTTTTCCATTAAATCGCAGACTCGAGGACCGCGCGGCGCGCCTCACGCGGCGGCTCTCTCGAAGCGCTCTTAGATTAGTTAGATAGATGCAGTGACGATCTCCCACTGTTAATATTCCCCTGATAGCGAAGGTAATATGGCCAAAGCCTTGGCTAAACTCAACCGCGCCAAAGACTGCCAAGGGTTCCATGAGCGCCAGCGAAGCGCCCCGTTCCACCGGCCCCGACCTGACCTGATTATGTGCACCAATACGAAACGCTTTCAAGAGACCGATAGTTACTCGCCAAATCCATTGCACTCCCCCGGAGAAGCAGAAGGAATGGCGCTGAGATAGGAGTAGACCGCGTCGAGGTCCCGGCCCGTCATGAACCTAAAATATGGCCACGGCATTACCTCTAAAATTTCACCGTCCAACGAATCATGACCTGTGTGAAGGGCGGTCTCAAACTGTTCCAAGGTCAGCCCCGCGGGTTTTCCTGTAGCATCTGGAGTAATATTGCGGGATTTGATAGAGGGCCCAAAAGGCGTACCTCCAGCTAGGTAGTTTTTGCTGTTAAGCTGCCCGTCCCCCAGATCCGGAGGATATGGATTGTGTTTCGGGGGCCCGGGGTCGTACGTAGGGCAGCTATGGCAATCGCTGCAACCAGCTTGAGCGTTAACGATGTAGCTACCTAACCCCACGAGCTCAGGATCTTTGCCTTTCAAATCAAGTGAATTGAGCTGGATAGGAGAAATGCGAAAGCCAATCTGCACTTCAAGCGCGCCTTCGTCCTCGTGATTCCGGTCCTCGCGATTCCGGTCGTTGTCATTCCCTTTCACGAGCGGATTGCTGATTAGAGTTACGGCAACAAACAGCACAACAACAGCCGCTGTAGTTATTAGTATCCGTCTCACGGTTCTATCTGTCCTTTCAGTTATTGTTAATCGCCAGGTCCACTGCAGTTGCCCGGCGAAGCAGGAGGAATAGCGCTGAGATAGCTGTAGATCGCGTCGAGGTCCCTGTCCGTCATGAACCTAAAAAATGGCCACGGCATCACCTCTAAAACGTAACCGCTCAACGGATCGTGACCTGTGCGCAGGGCGGTCTCGAACTGTTCCAACGTCAACCCCGCAGGTTTTCCTGTAGCATCTGGAGTAATATTGCGGGATTTTGGAAGGCCAGGCTTAATAAAATCAAAAGGCACACCTCCAGCCAGGTAGTTTGTGCTGTTAAACTGTCCGTTCCCAAAAGTCGGGGGATATGGATTTTGCTTAGGGGCGTACGAAGGGCAGCTATGGCAATCGTTACAACCAGCTGGAGCGTTAACGATGTAACTGCCTAAACCCGCGAGCTCAGGATCTTTGCCTTTCAAATTAAGTGAATTGAACGGGATCGGAGAAATGCGAAAGCCAATCTGAACTTCGAGCGCGCCTTCGTCCTCGCGATGCCGGTCGCCGCGATTCCGGTCGTTGTCACTCCCTTTCACGAGTGGATTGCTGATTAGAGTTACGGCAACAAACAGCGCGACAATGGCCGCTGTAGATATTAGTATCCGTCTCACGGTTCTATCGGTCCTTTCAGTTAGGACATTTCCCATGATGCGAAACCCGCAATCGAGCGGCCCCTAAAACTGCGGTGCCGGGGGAAAGAGGGCATTCGGACTAAAAATGTCCATACCACCTGTAATAAATATCGCCAACGCAATTCCAGGTCAAGATATTATATGAATGATAGCCGCGAAAGGCATGGCTAGAAAGACTAACAAGTACTTATTGTAGCACAATCCTTTACATATATATAAGGAATATGACTACAACAGTGTGCCAAACAGCTCAAATCGTTTTCGCTGCGGCGCAAGAGTGAGGCCACGCTACTCACGACTGCCCTAATTTAAGGCCGGGTTTGGATGGCAGGCAAGTTTTAGCAAACCATATCGATACGAACCGAGGGACGGCTTATTTTCTCCGCAACTAAGTTTTCAAAGATGGCTTTTTATTAGTCGCTCGATCTGAATGGATACTAGAAATTGATTGCCCGACCTGCCGTCAAAGAAGGATTTCGGGGGGAATGGGAGTCACTTCCGTCACTTCAAATCGACGCTCATAGCCGATGTCCGCCGGTGGCATGTGGCGCATACCGGTTCCTTATTGCCCGCCTATCCCCGCCGATAGTCGGGCGGTTCGGTGGTGGCGTAGTATGTTTCCGGGTTTGCCTCGAACAGGCTGCGCTTGGTCTGAAGCTCGCTAAGCCAGGCCTGTAACTCTCGTAGTCGATGTCCTCAAACGCACCAAGCAACCTCTCGCGGGTCACCGGCTGGTGCTGCTAGGCCAGCAACTCTGCCTCTGTGTGCATTTTAATTTTTTCTTGGCTCTTCCATGTTTTACATTGCGAGGACATCAGTCGTCTTGGAACGCTATTTTAAGAACCCGGCAGGCGATCGATAAAAATCCAGGTCAATGTCACGAGTGCGACCAATGCGAATGAAATGACCTCTAGATTGAATCTCCGCATTCGCCTCTGGTACGCCTGAGCCAACTGATCTCTCTTAATCCCTGACTGGCCCTGCGTCGGGCCAAATCGCTCAAGGCGATACTCATTTCGGAGAAAGTCGCCCCATTGAAATAGCTTCGCCTATACTTTTCTCCATTTTGTGGGGACCCAAAACTCTTACAGCTTGTGACTAGCGAAGAAGAGCGCCAGTCCGTCGGCAACTGCACGCGGATTCATATACTCAAGCCCGTGCGTCACCTGTGGGATCGCCAGTCCTCGGCTTGCGGTAGCCATTGCTTGATCAACTCATGGCTTTCGCGGAAGATTGATGCCGTCTCGGTGCCCACCACCGCCAGCACGGGGTTCCGGAGCCGTGTGGCCTCCTTGGCTGTAAAGCGCCTTTGTTGCAATGCGGGCATTTCGATCTGGAAAAAGGTATCGAGATCAGCGACTGCCATCTCAAACGCCCAAGGTGGCAAGAACTTGGCAATAAACTGACGATAGTCCGGTCCCACGGCGGCCGTGAGGAATGCATCGGTAGCACCCTCCTTGTCTCCACGCTCATACATGTCCCGACGGACCGACGCGACTCCTTCCCAAAAGCTTGGTCCCGAGGGTATCGTGCTTACGAGCAGCGCCAGGCTCTTCACTTCCTCAGGGGCATCCAGTGCCCACTGCAGCGCAATCGCCGCGCCGTAGGAGTGCCCTGCGATATGCGCTCGCGGGATACCCAGGTGGCGGAGCAAAGCGCAGCCATCCGCCGCCTGCTGCCCAATGGTGAACGGGGCGCTGGCTCGGCTACTCCCCGCAAAGCCGCGGCGGTGACACGCGATCACGCGAAAGTTGTTGGCGATGCAGGGCTCAGCCCGCAGAGAGTAAAACGCTTCCGCGAGGATTGAGCCGTGGATCAGCACCACCGGTTCCCCCGAGCCCTGCACCTCATACTCTATATCCGCACTGTTGACATTTACACGTTGCATCGGTTTCCTCTCCGCGCGTGGGGATGGTCACTCACGCATGACTCTTTGTTCTTTTGCTCCAAATTGTTCCGGACGGGTTGAAATGCAGGGGCCGTCCATCGTAGCTCAGGTATTTTGACCGTGTGAGACAGCAGAGGTTCGGCTAGTAACGACTTCGGCCGCAGGCTTGTGACAACCTGGCGGAATCTTCCACGTGATCATGAATCATCGCGTTGTCCTCCTTCTCTCGTGAAGTCAATTTTTCTGACTCGTATGCTCGGTGGTCCTCTCACTCAGAATCTGATCCCTGCTCTACCATCAGTCGGATGAGAATCTCTCTATAGTAGAGCGCCGCGACTTGGTCCGCCAATAGCAATTACCGAAGTTACTCTTTGCTTTTTCCTAACTGTTATCCGTCTGCCTTGGAGTCGGGATCTGATAGAGCCGCGCGAGCCTTTCTTCCTGAGTTGTTCGACGGTCAGGAAGCTGGCTTGCTCGCACTGATGCGCAAAGCCGCGCCGTGAGAGGATTGATCGTCGCGATGTTGCTTTACGATGTCGCCGCTGTCGCAATCACTTTCGCTGGCATCGGCTTCGGACTGCACGGCGCGGCGCTGTGGCCTGCCGTGGTTCTCGGGTGATGGCCGTCTGGCGTGTCACGTGGCTGCGGCGCAGCCCCTCTGGCATTCGGCGCGGTCGATCGGAAACAATTTTACGTAACGATGTCGCGTGCCCGACGGTCGATGCATCTTTACACCGATAGCATAGACGGACTCCGGCAAGCAGTCTGTCGAACGGGAGAGCGGTTGTCGGCGGTGGAGCTCGCGCACGATGCAGAAGCTTATCTGCAGCGGATACAAGAGTTCGCCCGCAACATCTCCCAGGCGAAGCAAACGGCCAACCTTCAGCACGACATTGAGCCAGCGCTGCGGCCTACGCTAGAACAAGAGCAGGATAGGGATGTTTCGATTTAAGACTTAGCTCTGTTTGGGCGGCATACGTTTCTTACCGAGTGCTCGAGTCTCGTTGTCATCCAATACCACAGCAACATCGACGTCCAGAATGCTGTTCCAATTCAGTATCCAGTTGGACACGGCTTCAGCGTTGTCAGACTCGCAGATGACTACACCCCGTCCTCGGAGGAGGTCATGCCAGCGGCCAATCAGCTTAACGTCGCTGCCGTGGTCTGCCTGATCCTGTTCCGGTGTCATTTGCGAGAACTGTGATAGCGCATCGTGAAGCTTTCCGGATCTAAGCTGCCAATTGATCATGAATTTCATAGGAGCGGGTTTCTGTTGTTGGTCTTGTTGTCGTGCTGCAAGAACTCGGTGGGAAATCCCTCGCTCATCGCATTTTCAATGCTCCAGCGATTTTAAGTATTTGTAAACCGAGCGAGCATCATCTTCGGTCATGTTATAAGTGGGCATCGGCGGTGCGGTGCATCGCACCGGCCGAGTCGTCGGCCGCTTTTTCACCAGCTACGACATCCTACTCACACCCACCATGTGTACGCCCCCGCACAAACTGGGCGTGGTCAGTATGATGACCACTGATATCGATGCCTATTCCCAAGCACTGGGAGGCGACACCGCCTTTACCTCGCCGTTCAATGTCTCCGGCAACCCGGCCATGTCCATGCCGCTTCACTGGTCCCCGGATGGGCTTCCCATCGGGGTGCAGTTCGTGGCGCCGTTCGGCGATGAGGCTATGCTCTTTCGTTTGGCCGCGCAACTTGAGACCGCACAGCCGTGGGCGAACCGCCGGCCAGCGCGAACTCTTTAGGGGTTTGTGATCACTGCGATAGACAGCGTCGATGCATCGATCTCAGAATTCTCCGGGGCTTTCCCGCTCCGGCCAAAGGTCAACTGACCAAATGGCAAAGATTGTCGTCCTGCGGTTGGCGTGTACGGCTCGACATGTTGCTAGCGTGCCATATTTTCCGTTTCGTAAGGAGACTGTAAAGGCATCAGTCCGGTGATAGCCACTGAAGCGGGCTTGACCCGCGCTGCGAAGGGTGAACCTGGGACAGGCGTCAGGGCCCCATTGGAAGCGATGCTGTAGGCCGAGATGTCGTTGCTGTCAATGTTTGCCACGTAGGCGAACTTGGCCATAGGGTCCACTGCCACTGAATAGGGCTCGTATCCCGCTGCAAAGGGCGAACCTGGAATGGGGGGTCAGAGCCCCGTTGGAACCGATGCTGTAGGCCAAGATGTTGCTGCCAAATCTGTTTGCCACGTAGGCGAACTTGGCCGTGGGATCCACTACTATTGAAAAGGGAGTTTGGCCCCCTGCGAAGGGCAATCCCGGGAGGGGTGCAAGGACCCCATTGGAACCGATGCTGAAAGCCGAGATGTTGTTGCCGGCAAAGTTTGCCACGTAGGCGAACTTGGCCGAGGGGTCCAGCGCCACTGAAACTGGCCCGACCGCCGCGTCCTCTCCGAAGGGCGAACCTGGGACAGGTGTCAGGGCCCCGTTGGAACCGATGCTGTAGGCCGAGACGAGGTTGCTATAAAAGTTTGCTACGTAGACGAACTGTGGTCGCAACGGTGTCGGCTGCTTGCACTCCAGTAAAACAAAACCGATAGCGAGCGTCGGAAAAATGTAAAACCAACCTCTTCGCATGACGCAATTTCTTTTAGCCTGTTTGGGACAGATAGCTTTCGTTTGAGCAATCCAAAGGCCGAATAGCTTTATCTACCGTACCTAAGCACAGTCTGAAATAGCACTAACGTTTAAGGCACACAGGTGTGGCGATTGGATAACCGGGTACGTTTTACGATATCAAGCACGGTATTTTTGCTGATATCGAGTTGTCGTCCGATCTGCCGATAAGACTGCCCGGTGGCGACGAGCGCCAAGACCTTTGGTGCGAGCTTATCTGCCTTAACTCGTTGTCCAGGCTGACGGCCGAAGACAACTCCACGCGCCCGAGCGGCCGCAACTCCAGACCGGATTCGTTCCCGCAGCAAATCACGTTCAAATTCCGCGAGCGCCGCCATCACCGAAGCGATCAGCTTGAACTGCAACGCACTCTGCGCGACTAGAGATACATTCCAGGCCTGCAAGTCTTGAAGCGTTCGCACAAGGTCCATTGTAGATCGGCCTCAACGCGTAAGCTCGGAAGCATTTTGGTGCGCTGCTTGTGGGTTTCTATGAGGGCCAGAAGCTCAAATTTGCAGGCCGAGTGGGAACCGGCTTTAGCGAAAAGCTTCTGCGCACTCTTTTTTCCCAGTTGAACGAAATTTGGGCTTCGGAATGTCCCTTTTTTAACCTTTCGGCGGCTGGCCGGAGCCGTTGGGACCAAGGGTTGACTGCTGCCGAAATGAAGCGATGCCATTGGGTCAAACCGACAATGGTCTGCCAGATACGTGATAGGAGGAATGGTGCCGGACACCTCTACTGAACGTTTTCTGCATTCGGGAAAGTAATGGTCCCGTCGTGGATCACTCCGCCGGTGAAAGCGAAATCCATTTCAATATCTACAAAATCTATCAAGCGCTCCACGGTAAATTGCCCTGTGGCTCCCTTGAATCGACCCGCTGCAATGATCATATTTTCCGTGACGCGCGCGACACTAAGTGTAGACCCCGGTGGGGTAAATGGTGCGAAAAAATGCCCGCTCCCTGTCGTAAAGATGCTGTCTCCATTTTTTTGCGATCAACAAAACACCAGCGCCCGTTCCTATGCCGGTCGCGAGGTTTATCTTATCGTCATAGATGAATGAGAATTGACCAAGATTGGTAAGGATTCCCGTGACGCTGCCAAAGGTCGATTGGGCGGTCCCTTTAACG
This sequence comes from uncultured Verrucomicrobiae bacterium, assembly GCA_963742335.1. Taxonomy (GTDB): domain Bacteria; phylum Verrucomicrobiota; class Verrucomicrobiia; order Chthoniobacterales; family JAFAMB01; genus JAFAMB01. The sequence goes on along the minus strand of CAVULL010000019.1, from coordinate 18,883 downwards.
ATGCCTCTTTCGTGTCCTTGTATAGCACCATTGAAAGTAACCTGCCCGACCGCTGGGACAGCAAGCGTCACTATCAGAATCATCGTCGCGACCGACAAATAGACTTTGGATCTGGTTGCCACCAAAGCGCATAACTTGCGAATCCGGCTGTGAAATCGGTCGAGGTTTACTTCATCAGCGGTTACCCGACCGCTTAAAACCGTTTTTTGGGCGACACGCATGGTGGCGCAATTGTGAACTGTATATTGCATATTGAACTCCTTCTGGCTGGCCTTGACCAACAAGGCGTGGACGCCAACAGACGCCTCAGCCGATTGTTTACCTGCTTTTTGCTAGGAAAAACTCCAAGGATAATAAAGATTATTTGCAGAATCTACGGTCATACCAAAAAAAAGCGGCGTTTACAAACCGTAGCGCAATCCATCTTGCACTTTACGAGCCTGTTCAGACCGCGACTGGTTCAAGTTCAGTTGCCTCAAGTTTGGCAACGGCGGGCTCTTCCGCCGCGGTTCGAAGTTCGAGCACTAGATTCTCTTCGGTCGGACCGGACTTCGGGTGAATCTTGTTGATCGCGATATGGATGTGCACGTTATCCGTGTCGTGGTGGACCACGCTCATCCGCTGATGTTCAGCGTATCCCAGCTCCTTGCAAAAACGCTCTTCGATCCCCCGCAGCGTTTGAGCACTAGGGTTTTCGCCGGCCCTGAGCGAAACAAGCAGATGATAGGTCCGATCTGATTTGGCGCGGGCGTTAAGCTGCTGCGTCGCGACAATTTCGAGCACAGCCCATGCTGTGTCGCTCGAAACGCAATTGGTGATTACTACCTCCCCCACCCTCGTCTTTTTACCTTGGGGATCGAGCAAATAGGCCACGAGCTTGCCGAACCGGCTCTTCTCTGGAGTTTTTCATTGCAACCTTTTTAGAGATCATCTGGGTGTTTAAAGATCGTCGAGGCGGTCGCTCATCTTTTTCTGGAGGAGACGCACATCAGACAACGTGTTCTCCAGTTTGCGCTGCAACCCCTGCGCGCTGAGCGATTCAAAATCGGCGTCGCTCGTTAACCACATTTTGATGAGTCCGCCGAACCGCCCGAGGTCTGCGTTGATTTTCACCAGGTCGAGGATGGCGCGCTGATCGATGGTCGATTCAACGGCGAGCGCCAGACCGAGCCGTCGGAGGTAACTGGAGGCGCTCAAGGAATGCGCATCGGCTTTCGCCGCGATCGCGGCCTTCTCCTTTGGCGTAACCCACACCTTGATCGGGGTGGACTCTTTACGTGTTCTTCCTTTTTTGGCGTCCATTAGCGGCGGTAGCCGCCTCGGTGCCTCGCAGAGCAGGACACGGTTGTTGAGCGCCGCCAGGTGCGAATAAAGCCAGAAACCAAGACGATCACGCCAGAAAAACAAAAAGGATTCACCTGCGATCCAACACCAAACCGCGAAGAATTGATCGGTTAACTTCCAGCTTATGAGTACGGTTCACCTAATTTTGCAAGGTAAAGGGGGCGTCGGCAAATCCTTGCCGGCGTTCACCGATGAATTATTCCCACAGGTTATCGCCTCGATGTTGAAATCCAGGCTCACGTTGGGCTCTCGTTGCAGTTTTCCCCCTCTGCGCAACGCTACTCTTGCTGTTTACTGCGCTTATCCCGAAGTGGCCTTCTTCGCTTCCTCCAACCAAGATGGAGAGCAAGCGTTCTCGTCGTAGTAGTGATGCCTTACGCATTCTGACAAAAGCTGTTCCATTAGCCCGCAACGAGTTTGCAGGCGCTGCAGTTCCTCCTCTTTCTCGCGAATAAGATCGTAGAGTGTTCGCCCTTTTAATTCTTCAAAAGAGGGGCTTCCAAGAAACTCCCATATCCTGGTCACGATCTGTTTCTCTTCCTCGTACAGATTTTTGAGAGAAGAAATCTCGGCGTCTTTCTCGGCTTCGCTCATGATGCTGGATAATGAAGCCGGACCAAGGACTTTTGTACAAACAGTGTTTGCCATTTCTCACAACGAGTCGCGTTCGGCTTGGGTTCAGAGGTCCGACATGACGTCACGCATTTCCAAGAGCAAGACCGGCTTTCGGTTGCCATTGCATGGGGAATAAATGGCGCGGTAGAACTCGAAATAGTGAACATTTATTCCGATCAACTATGAAACGCATCGGAATCCTGACAGCAGTGAGAAACCACTCAGCATGATGCGAGACACGAGAAACGGATTCGTGGCTCTGGTGGCCTTGATGGTCCAGTACCTAGCGGCGAACGAAACTGGCCAAACGGCCGGCGCAAGGTTTGATCCACTGCTCCAACTGCGTGCATCAATTCCAGAAATCAGCAAATGCCGTCAACTCATTGTCGTAACTACACAGGACTGGAATACAATAAGCGCAACGATCCAACTTTTTGAGCGAACTCAGGATGAGCAGACGTCCTGGCAAAAAGTGGGAAAGCCGTTTTCCGGCGTTATCGGTAGCCGTGGATTCGCATGGGGCATTGGCCTGCATGGAACCGGAGCAGCAGGAGCGCCGAGAAAAATGGAAGGCGATGAAACCTCTCCAGCCGGTGTTTTCAGGCTATTCTCTGTCTTCGGTCTGGCTAACCCGGCTCAAGTTCGCTTCCTCCGGTTTCCTTACCGACAGATCACCGCGACAACGGAAGCAATCGATGATCCTCAGTCCAGGTACTACAATCGCATTGTTGACCGGGCGGCAATTGCACGCCCCGATTGGTCAAGTTCGGAATCGATGTTGCGCGTTGGCGGGCCTTACCGATTCGGCATAATGATCGAGCATAACTGGCGGCCGATACCCAGATCGGGCTCCTGCATTTTCTTGCACGTTTGGGATAGCGTCCTGCGGGGCACAGCCGGATGTACGGCGGTGAGCTCAGCTCATTTGGAACAGTTACTGCACTGGATGGATGCCCAAAATAATCCGCTCATTATCCAGCTACCATTGCCCGCATACGTCCTCCTCCGGCAATCCTGGGAATTGCCTTGAGCTTAACTGGATCGACGAACTCGCCGACGAACCATCGAGCCTGGATCGGGCGACACATCCGAGTTTCCCTCGGACCAATAACATTATTAAGTCCATTATCAAAGTCACCGTGAAGCACATCGACCCAGACGAGAAAATGATCTTCGCCTATCTGAATAAGGACGAAGTCCCTGTTTTGTGTAGTTGGTATGAATGGAAGGAATGGTGGAAACGCGAAGGAGATCGGTGCCAGGTTAAATATGATCGGATCGATGACTGGGAAATCGAGACCAGATTTCAAGGCCGGAGCGCTGCTCTCGACGGTCCACCGCTCTTTTGGGATGTCCGCTTTTTTAGTCCCCGAATCGTCTCTGATGGAGCTAGGCACTTCGGAACGAAGGAATCTGCGCTCGCGTTTCATGCAGAGGTCGTCGAAAGGATCATCTCAGGAGAATTTGAAGCGTAACCGTCGGTTGCTTCCTTTTCTCGCATAAAAGGTTGTAGCGATATTCTGTTGCCTTTTCGCGCCTTCTCCTCTGGCATGACCATAACATCAGCCAATGCCCTCTAAAAAAATACCAACGCCCCGGAGAATCCGGTTGCCGCTCCCTTACTCTCCCTTCCCAACCTACGGGACTGTGACGTTCATCAGAACCCATCTCGGCAGCGGACATTATTCCTTCAAGGTTTTTGGAGGAGAGCGGGAGAAGAAAAGGGAACCCGCATTGCCTGATACAAGAAGGCCGAAAGCCGTCGGCGAAGAGGGCGCTGTTTTGGCGCAAACGCAATCGACTTTCACAACGTGCGGCCGTCGCGGTCCTGCAAAAATATTATTTTCATCTTACCTTCGCCTCGTTGCGGAGTTGGGAACGGCGTAGAGGCGTTTCGGTCGCAACTTCAGAAGGAACTCGGGCTCTCAATCGGTCCCAAAGATCCGCTCCTGGCGCTGTGGGTATCGCAAAAGGAGCTCCTTGAACAAAATGCCGTCCAACAACAAAAATTGCTGAGAGAGTTCCAAGCTGCGCTTGGCGAGAGTCAAACCGCCTGGTCCGAGCAGGCGAAAGCGCTCGCACAACAGAGTTTAAACGCCGGCCTACAGGCAGCTCAAAATGGCACGGCGTTATTGCTCGAGGAAGCGGTCCGCATGAACGCAGCAGCGGTCCGCCAAGCATTTGAAGAAGGTATTGGGCGGATGGAGCAAGCGTTGGCGACCGGACGCCGGATCGCTTGGATGAGTCTGGCAGCCTCGGTCGTGGCCCTCACCGCGGCGTTCTCCGCCATCGCTGTGTACGTGATTCACTGACTGGAAGTGAGCCGGAGATAATCATCGAAGTCTTTGCTCTTGATTGAACCGGTACAGCAAGCCGGCAGCTCGATCCTTCAGCGAGAATTTGGACTGAAAGTTTGGTGCGGATCCTGACGGGGTTGAATCGGGATTTGGAAGGCTTGTTACGTGCGACCGCGGCGACCCCTATTTTGGTGAAAGCACGAAGGACGGCGATTTCCGCATTTGCAGATCAATTGAACAAAGCACTCGACGTTCAGGTGCGGAGTGCGGAGCAAGTGCTGGCGGTTATCTCTCAGGTTCGCCACCGGTATTTATGATCAGGCACCTTTTGCCCGAATTGCTCTCGCCCGAGATTCAAGCGTCGCTGCTTCCTTCGGGCGGTCCATAGCTCGCAGACAGAGTGCGTAGTTTTCCAGGGATGTCACCACGCTGGAGTGCTCCGGGCCAAGGGCCTTTTCCTTGATCGCCAGCACCCGCTCGTAAAGGGGCTCGGCCTTAGCGTATTGGCCTTGGGTGTAGTAGAGCAGCGCCAGGTTGTTGAGGCCGTTAGCGAGGTTGGGGTGCTCAGGGCCCAGAGCCTTTTCCCCAATCTCGAGCGCCCGCTGGTAAAGCGGCTCGGACTTCGCGTATTGACCTTGGGCCCGGTAGAGCTCCGCCAGATTGTTGAGGCTTTGGGCCACCTCAGGATGCTCCGGGCCCAGGGCCTTTTCCCGGATCGCCAGCGCCCGTTGGAAAAGGGGTTCGGCTTTTGCGTATTGACCTTGGCCATGGTAAAACGCCGCTAGGCTGTTGAGGCTTTGGGCCACGTCAGGGTGCTCCGAGCCCAGGGCTTTTTCCCGGATCGCCAGCGCCCGTTGGAAAAGGGGTTCGGCTTTTGCGTATTGACCTTGGCCACGGTAAAACGCCGCTAGGCTGTTGAGGCTTTGGGCTACGTTGGGGTGCTCTGAGCCCAGGGCTTTTTCAAAAATCGCCAGCGCCCGTTGGAAAAGGGGTTCGGCCTTTGCGTATTGACCTTGGGCATGGTAAAGCTCCGCCAGGTTGTTGAGAATCGTGGCCACGTTGGGATGCTCCGAGCCTAGGGCTTTTTCCCGGATCGCCAGCGCCCGCTCGTAGAGGGGTTCGGCCTTCGCGTATTGGCCTTGGGTGACGTAGAGCACCGCCAAGCTGTTGAGGCTCGCCGCCACGGCGGGATGCTCCGGGCTCAGGGCCTTTTCCCGGATCGCCAGCGCCCGCTCGTAGAGGGATTCGGCCTTCGCGTATTGGCCTTGGGTATAGTAGAGGAGCGCCAGGTTGTTGAGGCTGTCAGCCACATTGGGGTGCTCAGAACCCAGGGCCTTTTCCCCAATCTCCAGCGCCCAATGGTAAAGCGGCTCGGCCTTCTCGTATTGGCCTTGGGCACGGTAAAGTTCCGCCAGGTTGTTGAGGTTCGCGGCCACTTGGGGGTCCTCCGGGCCGAGCAATTGATTGTCTATCTCAAGCGCCAACCGCTCAAGGGACTCTGCCTCAGACCACAAACTTTTTTCCGCAAAGAACATTCCTAGCATGGCAGCCAGTCGGCTGGTCGGTTGGCCAATTCGGGCTTTTTCCGCCTCCAAAATCAGCTCCTTCACATGGGAAACCATCATCTCCCAGATGGACCAGGAGCGTACGTCATTTGGAGGTGGGTTGTTCGGGAGATAGCTACTCACCATCCACAGCACGTCCTGCAAAATAGCATCGCGCCGCTTATCCGGCAGCCGGTTGCGGCTCACCTCCTGCACCAAGCGGTGCATGCGAAAGGCTTGGTTGCCCGTCTCCCACTTGAGCATGGAGAAGCCGGCCAGTGCAGCAAGGGCGTCTTCCAGATCCACGTCCTCGGCGGGCGTATCGTCGGCAGCGTTCTGTTTTCTCCCTTGTAGTTTCAGATGCGCAGTAAGAGCGCGCGGAACCGATTCGGGTGCGAGCCAACAGAGCAGATTGAGTAAGTCGCGGGCTGCCCCGTCGAGTTGTTCGAAGCTGGTGTCCCAGGTCACCGCGATGCTCAACGGGTAGTGCATCAGCCCCGCGTCGTGCCAAATGAGAACCTTCTTCTCTCGCGCGTGCCTGCGCTCGAGGTAATCGCCAAACGAACAGCGCATTTGCCATATGAATGCGCCAGCCTGCTCCAGCCCCAGCGCCAGCCCATCCAACTCCTTAGCCAGTTCGTGTACCTTGTTACCATCGCTTGCGTTAGCTACGCGGCGGTTCTTCGTGCGCTCCAGCAGGAACTCCACCGCTACCTCCTCGCTCAGCAATTCCAACTCGAATAGCTCAACGCTGCCGCTCCAGTCACTCAGGCGGGAGGTCACCAGCACATGACCGCCCTGCAGCCCCGCTAGCAGCGCTTCGACCGCCTCGGCGGCCTCGCGACTGTCGGCATTGTCGAGAATCAATAGCCAGCCGGAGTGTCCGCTCAGCCAGCGCAGCGCCGCAGCGACTTGGATCTCCTGCTCCTTCTCCTTGCGCTCGGGTAGGTTCAGCACCTGTAGGCCGCACAAGCCAGCGAGCTCGCGCTGCAGCGCCTCGCGGCTGCTGGCGGCGATGACAAGCAGGGCCGTATATTCCGCCTCATGCCGCAGAGCGTATTCAATCGTCAGGCGCGTCTTGCCCACTCCAGCCGGGCCGTATATGACGAGGGCACGCCCCGGGTTCTGCTGGAGCCGCACGCGCAATTGCGGCAGGATGTGCTCGCGGCCCTTGAACAGGCGACCGAGGGAGGTATAGGGTAGGTTCCGTGGCTGCGGCGCGCGCATCTGCAACCGGAAGCCATCGCGAAGTACAAGCGCGCGCAACTCATCGAGCAAGCCAAACCGGTTCCAATCCTTTCCGCTTCGATTCAGCTTATTGATGAACTTCAGCTGCAACTGCGCCATGTCGTCCGCCTGCGAGACCACGTGCGTCGCGAGGAATTCCGGTGAAGCGAAATAGAGGAAAATGTCTTTGGGCGGTTGGCGCGACCCGTCGAGCCGCTCGCCCATGGCGAAGAAATACTCCCACTGGCTATAAGAGCGACGCGGTTGTGTGGCGGGGCGCAACGTTTCCTCTGGCTCAAAGCCATAGGCATCGCCGACAATGGCAATGATGCGATCGCACGAGGCGATGTAGCCCTCCAGCTTCTCCAGCAATGTAGCGCCATGCTGCTGGAAATCCTCCTGCACCACGACCTCGGCGCCGACCGCCCTCAGATCGCTACGCAGCGCGTCCCGGCAGGCCTTGAATTGGCCAGAGACGGCTGAGAGGAAAATCTTCATTCTCGTTACCCTTCGAACCTCTTATCGGATCTGACCGGATTTGTCAGGTTGGAACTCTACCTGTAGCGGCCTGAGAAGATAAACCGCCTAGCCCGATCACATCCGGTTCGACAAAACGACCGTTTTTCCGAACTTTCCGCTGACTGCGTTACGGGCAACTCCTCGTCACAAGCTGATCGAGGAGCCGATTGAATTGCGCAGGCGGCAATCTTGGATTGGCTGCCGCCTCGGCCACACTTTCAGCACGTCGGCCGGGCGCTCTATGATAGCCCTTCGCCCAATGCAGGTCCAATGATCCAGGTCGGCACGTTGAGTCGGTTTTCCAATTGCATCGATCGTGCCCTTAGACGTCTCTAAGCACGATTCGGGAGTATGAATATGTCGCGTATCTTTGTCACGGGATCTACAGATGGGCTCGGCAGAATGGCAGCCCAGCTTCTCATCGATCAAGGACATCGAGTTGTTCTGCACGCCCGCAACAAGATGCGAGCACAAGAGGCGTTGGCCGCTGTTCCTGGCGCTGATACGGTCGCAGTCGGTGACATGGCGAGCATCGCACAAACTCGGGATGTCGCGGAACAGATCAATCGGCTCGGCCCATTCGATGTCGTGATACACAACGTTGGCGTTGGTTACCGCGAACCTCGCCGCATTTAGACCCAAGACGGTCTCCCTCATGTGTTTGCCATCAACACCCTGGCTCCTTATCTATTGACAGCCCTTATCCATAGGCCAAAACGTCTGATCTACCTAAGTTCCGGTTTGCACCGGAGCGGCGACATAAGCCTTGAGGATCTGGCTTGGGAACGTCGACCTTGGCAGGGCGCAGCAGCGTATTCCGATTCGAAGCTCCACGACGTCTTACTAGCTTTTGCAGTAGCATGTCGTTGGCCAGAAGTACTGTCTAATGCGCTCGAGCCTGGATGGGTGCCAACCAAGATGGGAGGTCCGGAAGCGCCCGACGATTTGGACGCCGGACACCGGACCCAGGTCTGGCTTGCTGTAAGCGACGATGCTGCCGCACAGGTTTCGGGCAGATATTTCTATCATCTACGTCCTCGCTCGCCTCACCCGGCCGTGTTCGACGTGGAGCTGCAGGAAAAATTATTGGATGCATGCTACCGCTTCTCTGGCGTTCGTTTGCCAGCATGAGCATCGTTACAGACCGGTTCCCGCCTCTTCAAGGATATATAATGCACAGACATTCCAGCGCCAGATAGCCCGTGTGCCGGCGAGTTCCATGTGCTCTCTGACCCAATCCGAAATTTTGAACGGCGGCGCCTACTTTCGGCTCATTCCGGAGAGCGGGAGATTCTCGGGGGGGCATCAGGTTAAGGACTGTAGGCTTGCGCTTGGATAAACCCTGCGCTCTCTTGAAGCGCAAAGCCTCCTTGGTACGTTGCGAAATCAGGTTGCGTTCGATTTCCGCCGGAATAAGCGTCTGATTTCTTCGCATTCATGATGTTCGCATACCGGAAGAATTGGGAAACTAATCTTGAGGAACTTCGCAAGCTCAAGAAGCCCGAGCTTGTGGCGTCGGCCGAGAAACGCCTAGCCGACACTCGATGGCTCCCCGAGATCCTAAGAGCGTAATCTCAGAAACAGGAAAGGGTGGTTCGAAGTAAACGACCGCCCCTTTCCGAAACATCCTTACAAGTTCCCATGCCAGTCGTCTCTCCCTTTGTTGGTTTTGCGTTACCTTTTTTTGCTATTGCATTAATATTATTGACAGAAAAAGGCGTGTCGGCCCTAAGAGTTAGGGATCTACGGTGTATTGTTCTTTGGAGGCACGATCTCCAAAAGTTGTGCAATTGCAAAAAACCGTGTTGGCGCGTGTCGGAAATCCGTGCGATGTTCCCTGCAGAAGCTCAGGAATCACCCGGAGCCCTCAAAGAAAATAAGAAAGAAAAAAACATGAGTGCTGAACATGCTGCCAAAAAGGCAACCGCGGCAACTGACGAGGTCTTTCACGACGCCATGCACAATTATGAGAAGGCCCTGAAGTCGGGCATTCAACTGCAGGAGGAATCAGTGAACCTCTGGAAAGACCTGCTCACTAAGCTCGGTTCCCCCGAAGAGTTCCAGGCGAAGCTCGAGTCGATGACGGCGGACGCTTTCCCGAAGGCTCGCAAGCGTATGGAGGAGTTTGTCGAGACGTTCAACCGCACGAGCAATCAGACGATTGATCTGTTCGAGAAAACGCTGGGCGTTTACCAGGCCACCTCGGTGCCCGATGCGCAGCGTCGCGTGCAGGATCTGATCGAAAGCTCGCTAGCCGCCCTGCGGGTCAACGTTCACAGCGCCCTGAACACGAACGCTAAAATCATAGCTTCGTGGAAGGAACTCGTGGATAGTTTCGGGCCGGCCGTGAAGAAGTAATTACTTGAGCCAATAAGAACGCACTTGGTGATAAAGCAATGCTCAAGGAAATCCAAAAAACAAGGCGCCGAAAGGCGGTTCGGCTGCCCGCGATGATGACCGAAATGATGTTTTCCTCGTATGAAACGATCGCCCGCAGAAGCTGGATGCTGGCGCAAGGCAAGTGCTCGCCGACGGAATTAGCGAGGATGGTGCTGGAAAAGCAGCAGGCCCTCTTTTTGTCAGGGTTCGCACTCCTGAGCGGCGCCTCCGCGCCGTCGATACTGACTCCCTTCCACCGTGGCGCGACGGCAAACGCGAAGCGCTTGCGCCGATCCGGCCAGCGTCGCCAAGGGCGCAGACGTCGTCGTCTCGGCCGCCGACTCTAGTCAAGATCATTCGGCGCTACGTCCGATTCGGGAATAAGGAGTTTGCGCCTTTCCTGTCCTTAGGCCTCGGTTCAGAAGTGTCGCAACTTTGACGGAGCCCCCGCCCCGATCTCGATCTGGCGTGCGGCGTTTGGGCGGAGGGCGCCGCTGAGGATGTTCCCCACGAGGAGTTCTTTGACGTCCTCCGGCTTCACGCCGGACCGCTCCACCGCCGCTTTGCCGAGCTCGACTGCCCTCTTCGGCCCGATGCAGATGTCGAAGCGGAGTTTGTTGCTTTCGACCGGCCGCGGATCGTCCGCGTGCTGGAACGAATCGCAACCTATCAGACCGGGCGGCGGTAAGCCTTCAGGGGTGACGATCATCAGCGCGATGACCACTTACACACAGCCGGGTCGTTTGTCCCGGCCGAAGCGACGAAGGCTGAGCTCGAAATGCGCTTATCAGCAGAAGAGCGACGGGACACGTCGACGAGCGCCGTGGGCTTTTCTGCCTCAGACGACAATATCGCCCAAGGCTACACTGACCTTTTTGGCGTGTTACAAAAGCCGCCCTCCTGTCTTCGAAAGGTCAGGCGCGAAATTTAAATCTATTGTTTCTTCCCGATCTGCACTCTCTCAATCTCTTGGAGGGTCAGCTGGTCCCCAGATCGATCATAAATCCGGGTGGTCGACGGACTGGTATGTCCGGCGATCCGCTGCGCGATCTCGATCGTGCCGCCCGAATTCATGTATTGGGTAACGCCCGTCGCGCGGAAGCTGTGACAACAAACTCGTTTCAGGATCCCACTGGCCTTCGCCCATTTCTCAACCAGCTTCAACACACTCCTACGATCCAGGCGTCTCAATTCAATTGTTTCGCGATTTTTGCCGAAGGAAGGAAAAAGTGGAGCACTCGGGGTTGATCCCAGGCAATAGCGTTCAAGCCAAAGATCGACCGCTTCTTTAGCTTTTGAGTGCACCGGTACCTCGTGTTCTTTCCCTCGTTTTTCTTCGAACCGTAACCAGCGCGTTCGTAGTAATCGGTAACCGTCAAGTTGATGAGGGCAGACACCCGGCACCAGGAATAGAAGAGCACACTGAAGATCGCCTTATCCCGAATGTCCTTTAACGAATTGAGGCCTATCGAGTCCAAGAACGCTACGATTTCGGCCTCTTCAAAGATCGGAGTTTGCGAGGATTCTCGAACCAGCCTCGGCGGCCTGGCCCGGGCGGCTGGATTGTACTCAACTACCCGTCGGAACCATAGAGCCACAAGCCGTTGCTGTTTTAAACAGCAGTTGATCACTAACGCCAATAGCTGACCGTTTACCGTCTACTTCTCCTTGCCTTTGCTCGGTTGCGGCTTCTCCTGGATGAACTCTTCCTGCGGGGCGGACATCTGTTCCTTTTCCGCCCTCCGTGGTTCTTCGTCTTCCGAAACATCTATCGTCGAGAATCTGGAGCTTGGAAGATTGTCCATCACCACGCTGACATCCAGAGGTACCATTTGTAAAAAATTGTACGCTAAGGAATCCCTGCCTGAGCATTTCAGGCCCTATTTTGTGACCGTGTTTCCTCGCGCTCCATCCGAGGTGGCCAAACATGATGCCATGTTACATCGTCAGTATCCATCGGATGCGATCCTTCTACATAGTCGGGATCTCTGTAGAGGTCTTCTCCACCCACCCAATCCTCCACCGATCCCTTATCCGTACTGTGCGACTCTTCTTCTTGGTTCATTTTTAGAAGCCCTGTTATAAGTTAACACATGGGACTCGGCACCAAAAACAGGCAGAGACAAACAGCGGAAACCTGCAAGCAGCACCTCCGCGAGAAGTACCGAGAGCAGGGCCGGTTGGTGGAGGAGTTCATTCTGGAATTTGAGGGTGGTGTCGGTAAGAACGCCGACCTCACCCGTTGGAGCAGCTTTGTTGACGTAAAGGGAATCGACAAAGAGATGCTCCAACGTCTGGATGCTCATTTCGAGAAGTGGCTGAATCCGTAAAGCTGTCTTCGGAGACACATTTCAATTTCAGCTCAAATGCGAAATGCTTTCGCTTTTCGCCGGTCAAATTATTCATCGTGAATAATTTCAGTTCTTCTCAGCGATAAGCACGGCACTTCAGCCGCCCTTTTACCAGGTAAATCCTGCGTCAGGTAAGTCAACAGCCAGTCCGCGTTGCACGTTCCGGTTAGTCTTGTTCTTGTGAGCCTTACACGTGTAACGTGGCGCAACCACAGGAGAATTTCATGATCAACGCTGCACGAGGACGAAGGGTAGCGGCAGTACAGGCTATCCTTGACGGCCAAAAGCCTCGCGGAAACAGGTTTCGGCTAGCTTCAAGATGTTTAATTACCGCCGTGATCCTCGCGACGCTGACTGCCGGTGGCCAATCGGCTTTCGGGGGAGCCGACGATTCGAAGTCAGCAGCTGGTCCACATGAGGCGCAGCTGGCGGACGTCCATTTGCACTATGTCGTGGCCGGTCATGGACCGCTGTTACTCGTTACATCGCCTGGCCGGGGGATTGGTTCACTTTATCTTCAGAGAGGGCTTGCTCCGTTGGAAGAACGGTTCACGCTCCTCTATCTCGACACGCGAGGTAGCGGCGGTTCTACCCGTCCGGAGGACAGCGAACAGATGAGCACCGCTGTAATGGCGGATGATATCGATCGCCTTCGATCGTATCTTGGTCTCGATTCCATTAGTCTAACGGCAGTGCTATCGCCCTCGACTACGCAGAGCGTTACCCAGAGCGGCCGACGAAGGTTATTCTGATTGCGACAGAAGTTCTCGATGACCGAGCTGAAAATGCCACCCAACGATATCTCACGCTTTGGCATGACGATCCGAGATACAAAAATGCCACCCAGGCGTTGAATGATGATTCCGCAGACGATTCAGATGGGCACTTCGGCACATTTCTTGAGAGGATCCTACCGTTGTATTTCTCGGATCCTGACCGTTATTTGCCGGCACTCGAGCAGACATTAAAAGGAACCCACCTTTCCTCGTACGCGTCGAAAGCACAAACGGCGGCCGACAAACTCCACCCACGGAGCCAATCGCACGACTACGTTAACATTCGAGCAAAAGTCTTAATTATCCAAGGTACCGTCGATTGGGCCTGTCCGGTCGAGGTTTCGGAACGAATGCATGTCGCGGTTCCCGGATCCACACTAAGCCTTTACGCAAATGTCGGACATCTACCGTGGATCGAGCAACCGAAGCGATTCTTCGCTGAGGTAGCCCTATTTCTCGGGGAATGCAAACTTACAGAGTCAACATTAACCTCTCAAGGTTTACGGCGAGCTTACGCTCATGAACGCTGAACTCGTGGGCAAAAAATATCAGATAGCTTTTTAAAGCGTCGTGATAGAGTGGGCCGGAAACGAATCAAGACGGCTGTACGGGCGCGTAATCGGAACCGTGTCATCTAAACGCATCAAAGCGAATCGCCTGACCCCCCCCAAGACGCAAAACAGCCGGTCACCAGTGGAAATTATCAAAAGCCCCGGTGACCGGCGAGGAAGCGACTTCCAACATCAAAACTCTGGAAGCCAATGAAAATTATAAGGGATATAGCCCTTCAATGCAAATATTTTGGGCGAAGTTTCTAAAAGAAGGGCTGGTACGGGCATGCTTAGAACTTGAGTAGCTGATCAACTGCCTTAAACCAAGCCTCACCCTGCTCCTTGCGCAGAACCTGCAAATGCTTTCGGCAGCTTGCCTCGTGATATCGCACCGTGCCGAAGGCCATTGTCCACTGACGTAACGTTCGCCAGTTTGAAGATGGCTTTCATCCTTGCTCGTAGGTGCTTATCACTGATGGTGATGATCCTGCCGGTCAATTGCTTTCCATCCAACTGCTGAACCGGCCGCGTATACAAGCTTTCCCCCTTGGTTAACGGGATAAATGGATCTACGAGTTTAAAAAAACAGAAGAAGTGACGATCGCCTCAATGGAGATCAGGGAGAAACGCTCCCAGCGATAGCGATCAGCTGATAACATCAGCCAGCGCGTTCTAATCTAAAATAGCTGTCGTGGCCCTGGTGGCGCCGCAGCTCCGCATCGACGCCGGACCGATAGCTGAGATCGACGGCATGCCTTTCGCAGATCCGACGTCAAGCCCGACCGCGGAAACCGTGGGGCCTGATGTTTGTGCTGTTACTCGCTGAGGTGAAAACTTAGTCTCAGGCGTGTTTACCCATCGTCGCACCAATTCCAACAAGCTCAAAAGCGAAGTGGACCGTGGAGCTAAATTGCATGGGATGCGCAGCTCGATAGCGCTGTGAACCAAGCCGAACAGCTGCGCAATATGTTATCGCCCCGCCATCAATACCTTCATCGAAGCCCGTAAACTAAAGATCGACTAGTTAAACGCCTCGGGCCTGGCCACAACCGCGCCATGGCCAGAACTCAACCCAATGCCATTCCTGAACTGGTTAAAAGGTTCAAAGAAGAAGTCTCAGGGCAACCATTTTGAAGCCAAAACGAGGTTTATCCGGATGGAAAAATGAGGTTTATCAAGTTCCTCGGACTTAACGCATCCCTCTCGTAGGCCAGAGTTACAAGGATTTTTACACCCGCGTTTTTTAACCCATCGATCCGAAACTATCCCGAGAAACTCGGCCGGCCAGATATTGCCACGACGCCAGCTGTATCATTTTGAGGTCCGACTCCCTTTGGGCCACCAACCCGCGTGAATGACCATCTACAGGCGATCATCACAGTCCTCTCACTCGTGAACCCCTTCATGTGTGAGGCAATCTTTTGCGCAGATCGAGGCCGGAAGGTCGCCCGAGGCACAGATGGGCGGTGCAACAAAAGTAGCGCTGGTCGTCTTTGTCATCCTTACGGTCGCGGCGCTGCTGGGAGTGAAAGTGTTTCATCTCTTTGGCGTATCACTGGATGCGTTCATGGTGGCTGGCGGCTGCGTGCTGGCTTGGCTGGGATTCGCCATGCTGCGCGGCCTCCCGCCAGGGCCACCACCCGCCGCCGCCAATCCGTCGCTCGCCGCGGAATTTAAAACAAATTTTACTGTCTTCCAATACCCGATGCCGGGTGAGTCGTTTGAAATTTCAATGCCGATTTCGTCGAAACGGGGTTCCAGCTAGCCCGGTAGGTTTGCCCGATTGGACCTTTTGAGAGTAGATCCAGTCATCAAAGTTTAACGCGTAAAGCAGAGGATTTAGCGCACAAGGAGGCTCCAGGCAGCCACACGACCGGGGTTCTGGATACACGATGTTTTGGCTATCCATGTAGCCACTTCGCTGTCAGTGGCACCGCTCGCAACGAACTGCTCGAATTCCTCAGCCTTAATTCCGCTAAATTTTAGGAAATCCCTATCTACACAGCAGTTGAAATGGTAGGGGCCGGCTCGGCCGGCAAGTGCCGCGCGGCACTTGTCCAGGGCGCGCGCGGCGAGAGCATAGCTGCCGAGGAGAGTTTGCGGGCTGCGGGGCGGTCGCCGGGTCAAATCCGGAGCAGAGACAAGAAGTTTCTCGTTAACTGAATGATGCCCGGTGTACCGGTCCAGTCGCCCGTTGATAATCGCCGTTTTTACGTGAAGCAAGTACTGCCCTCCGGCTCGGCTCCATCCCATTTGTTTCTTCTTGCACATGCGCCAATTGATTGACGGTACACTCCACATGGGCGGTCGAAATAGGGGTTCGTGCGCTGACCCCAAAGAGTGTGACGCGGAACTGACTATCCGGGCGTTGAAAAAACACCACCTAGCAAACGGCATCTTGCATGTCGAAAACGGGCAAAAAGCGCTCGAGTTCCTTTTCGGTACAGGCGTTTACGCGGGAGCGTGCCTTGAACGATCAGCCCAAGGTCGTCATGCTCGACGTGAAAATCCCGAAAATGGACGGGCTCGAAGTTTTGCGCCGTATTAAAACCAACAAAGCAACGATGATGACGCCCGTCGTCATGCTGACTTCATCCCTGCATTATAGCGACCTTGCGGAGAGCTATAAGCTTGGCACGAATAGTTACATTGTGAAGCCCGTGGATTCAGGGAAGTTCGAAGAGGCAATCGCGACACTCGGGCTCTACTGGACGCTACTAAACAAACTGCCAAACGCCTGAGCTGACCCCGAAAATAAATCCTTATAGGATGGCACCACTTTTTGGCGACTAAGCTTTTGAGTTGCTCCTGCAACCTTGACGCCTGCTTTACTCTGACGCGGCTTTGTTGAATGTCGATGACAACCAGTCCGCGCCAATAATTTGTCGGGATCAAATATGGCTAGCAGTCGGCGAATCGGTGATCTTTTCCGCTTTCACATCCCGATCATCGTGTGCCCGGTGTAACTGATTTTAGAAGAACAACAGTAACAATCACTTTAGTCGATCCAGTAGCTAGTGCTGGCGAGACAGAACCGCAGTTCGGAAAACGGAAGAGCCAGATGAGGAAACAGCAAAAAAGAAACCTCCAACCACGCGACGCCGGACGTGCGGATGCCCATTTAACCTCTCGTCACCAGCCACTACCTCTACCCCGCCAGAACAAAATTGAAGGTGGCTATTCGTTCGGCTTTTATCTCTCGCATCTTGACCAACAAGTCGGGCCTGAATAACGAATCCTTGTCGTTGCGTTCCTCCCGGGGAAAGTACAGTTGCGTGGTCAATATGGGACCATTGGCCGCTTGAAGCCGAACGTGGTAGTGTCGGGTTCGTCCAGGATACAGACCCGGCAGAACCGTTTTCAACGTGTACCGTCCATTGGAATCCGAGAACTGATGTCCCCGGCAGCGGAAAGCGTGGAAATCGTATTCACCATTACCATCAGCATGCCAGAAATCCAGGAGGACGCCTGGAACCGATTTTCCTCTCCGATCCAGAACAAACCCAGTGACAGTGATCGGCGCCCCGTTTACCCCAGGTTCGCGAAAGTTGTTCTTGAGCGGCGAGTTCGGTTGAAAGAACGGACCAGCAGTCTCTTCTGGTGTCATTTTCAACTCTTCACCTGCGGCGGGCGTCGGCTCCAGCTCGACCCTTTCGATCTCGCCGCCCAAAGTCGCCCGGACTCGGGCAAGAAAAGACACCGGCGCCACCGCGACCGCGACCGCGCGAAGGAATCTACGTCTCGAGAAGGTCGATGAAACGGAATCAGCCATCCCGGAACCTGCTCGTTCAGCAGTTGATTTGCAAACGGTACGAAGAGGCAACTACTCTGTTCAATAATGCTTATCCAGAGATCACGCCAATGTTCGAACGAGCCGCCTTGGGGCCGATCTCGTTCGGCCAGTTCCCCCGAAATAAATACTTCGAGTTATTAATAACCTGATCCGTAGAGTGAGATAAAGGGACGCAAGCCAAATCAATCTGCCGAGATTCTCCGCATGGTAAATTCAGGTAAGACCAGGCGGCTGAAGCGGCCCCTCTGCTTGGCCCGATGATTGCGGGCATTCTTGTTGAAACCGGAAAAGCGGCTATCCGCTTGCAGGGATTTCCTTTCAAAAAATCCTCGCTCCTTAGCAAGGCAAACAAGAAACTTGTGCGTTAACAAGACAATTTGGGGTTGCGACAGCAGATAGAAATTACGGAACGCGCTCCTGAGGGCGCCGGCGCGACGACGGTCTGCGGTTATTGGGCTTAGGCCTATTTTAGCTGCCCTTGATACCGCCCTTCGGTATCTCTTGAGTCTTAATCGCGAAAGTCAGGGTCATTACCCGCCGATGTTTTGATCGCCCCAGATGTCGAACTGTACTTAAATCATAGAAATTGCTCTGCTCGATCGGGAAAATTCCGATCGCGAAGAAGAGTTGTTCGACTTTCGTCATCGCCTCCTCTCTGCAGGCCTCATGCAGCAGCGTACTAATGCTCTTTCTATACCTCCAGGAGCCGTTATTATTGACTCGATCGAATGAGTGAACCGTACCGTAGCTTCCTGTAAGAGCTACCGATGGGTTTTATTCCAGAGAACCGAAGCAGACAGAGATTTCAGGTGCGATGGATGATAGTCGCGTCTGTAAGTGAAAATCGAATAATATGATATCAGATCCTCCATGTCCTCGGGGCGGCATTGCGCTAATCGTAGGTGCCAGCGGAATCATTGGCAACAACCTCGCCCGGCACCTCATCGAGCGAGACTGGACAGTGTACGGGCTCGCGCGCCATCCACCCACCGACATCGCCGGCTTGCGGCCGATAGCAGCCGACCTACTCCAACCGCATCGCCTGAAAGTAGCCCTGGCCGCAGCACAGCCTACGCACGTTTTCTTCAGCGCCTGGATGCGGCAGCCAACAGAGTCAGAAAACTGCGTGGTGAACGGCGCCTTGGTTCGCAACCTTTTTGAAGCCCTTAGCGACCACTCCTCGCTACGGCACGTCGCGCTGGTAACCGGCCTTAAGCACTACCTTGGCCCATTCGATGCGTACGGCAAAGGCCATCTGCCGGAGACACCGTTTCGGGAAGAACAAGGACGCCTGCCCTTTCAAAACTTCTACTACACGCAAGAGGACGAGCTGTTCGCGGCGGCCAATCGCCAGGGTTTCTCCTGGAGCGTGCACCGACCACACACCGTCATCGGCTACGCCCTTGGCAATGCCATGAATATGGGCGTCACTCTGGCGGCCTACGCCACGCTATGTCGTGAAACCGGGGATCCTTTCCTGTTTCCTG
>CAVULL010000018.1:0-299832 GCA_963742335.1 uncultured Verrucomicrobiae bacterium | reverse complement strand
AAGGCAACAAGATTTCGCGACATCTTCTTCGGTGATACCCGCGTGGCTGTGCTGCGTAATCGGTCGTTTGCGCAGCGATTTGTTGCGGCAACAATGCAACTGATGAAATCTATAATTTATTTCAGTTCATTAAGTGCGTCGTGCACCGATGGCCGCTCTGCAGGACGATCGTTCAACGTCGCAAAAACATAGTCTTTAATTAGCCATGACCCCGTCTCCAGGGGATCGGCCCGGACCGAGAGCCGGGACAGTACAAGGCCCGTGATCAGGAGAACCGAAAAGAGGATGGCGGCGGCGCGCGGCGTCTTCAAACTTCAACCGCGCGCGGATCAAGGTTGCTTCCTGCTTCATCTGACACTGACAATTGCGTCTGGCAACTGGCTTCTGGTTTATTGATCGATGTAACCCGGTGGCAGTCCCCCTGCTCTAACCCTTTTGTTGAGAACTTCCTTCTCCAAAGAAAGGGAGATCCATTCTTGCGGAGGATTTGGATCGATGCGCAGACTGCGAAGCTTCAGGAGAACTTCTTGTTCGTCCTTTGTCATCCGATCGCGTTGGAGTAAGTGCTGCTTCCAAGAGGGCACCACCACTTCCATTCGCATTATATTCGGTTGATGCAGGTCCCCGTACAAATGCCACCTGTTGGCACCGTTTCGCAAAAAGATCATTCGAGCGTCACGCATCAATTCGATACATTCGTCTCGGCGCGCCGGATCGACCTGGAATTCTGCTGTAATTGATACAGGGCCGTCTTGAGGCGCAAGCAACCGGCCCGGGTCAAGGTTCTGGGAAAAGATCGAGACCGGCGCCGACTCGAAGCTCAGGCTTTTGGTAAAGTCGATCGAGATCTGAAGGGCTGGAACAACACGGACGACGATCATAAGCACCAGGGCAAACACGGCAGCCCCCAGAAAAGTGGGAACGACTCCAGTGTGATGCGCTGCCAATCCCCAGATTACCCCGCCAAGAGCAGTCGCCGCCTGCGCACCCATGACCATTGTCGCGTTCATGCGTCCCCGGGCCCAGTCAGGCATCGCACGTTGACTTGCGACCCAGAGTTCGGAGGCAGAAATGGTCCATCCCATGCCACCAAGCGCCGCAACCACTAAGAACACGTACGGCCGATGGACCACAGCCATCAGACAGAAATCTAAGACCAACACGAGATCCGCGAAGGTTGTGATGCGTTGTGGCGAATACTTGGCGCGTGCCCACGGAATGATGAAAGCGCCGCTAATGACCGAGCCGACGGCCATACTCGTGAAGAGAAATCCCAGGTGAGAAGGTGGAAGATCTAATTCCTTCAAGCCGACCACCGGCATCAACGACGGAATAATAGAGATAAAGAACGAAAATATCGCGTGCCGGGCCAGAAGAATCTTGATCCCGGGAGTGTAGCGCACGTAACGGATCGCCGTCGTTAACGACTCAAAGAAGTTCTCCAGTGGAAGGCTTGACTGCACCTTTACCCGCTTCCACTGCAGTAGCGCCAGAAACATCAGAAGGAAACCGAGCCCGTTGGCGCCAAAGATGAAACTTACTCCGGCCAACGGAAGCAAGAGTGCTGAAAACAGAGGCCCGATAATCCCCGAGAGATCCATCTGCATTCCGGCAAGAGTATATGCAGAGGCCAAGTCGTCTTTGGAGACCATCTCGGCGATGACCGAGGAGTGGGCCGGAGAGCCAAACGCGAACCCCGCGCTGAAAAGAAATGCGCTGACTAGAATGAGGTAAGGGTTAAGCAGATGCGCCATCCACAGAATTGCCAGTGCGAACGCGATGGAGGCATGCCAGATTTGAACTGTTAATAGAATCTTTTTGCGGTCTACCATGTCGGCAATGGCGCCTGCCGGCAAGGTGAACAGAGTGTAAGGAAGTGCCGAAACCGTGGCCATCAATGCGATATGCAGGGTCGAGGCACCCAGCTTGTTCAGCGCCCAATAGACAGCCGTGTTGTGGGCCCCGATGCAACTTCCGGAGATTACCATTGCCAACCAGAGTCTTCTGAAGACGGGGTTTCGCAATGCGAGCCAGGTAGAGGTTTTTTCAGCAGTCTCTTCCATGAGGGGAGTAGTCCCAGTTAAACTGTTTAGATAGTGCCTTTGTCGATAGAACGTTGCCAACTTGCTCGAGCCGTTCGGGAATTTCCCTGTTCGCAATCGTACTCATTTGTGTTTCAATGGGGGCTGCTTTCGAGATTGCTACAAACGGAGGAGCCACGCCAGAAGTTGCCATAGGATGCCCTGAAGAACATGCAAAGGTAACCGTAAATCGGTTCAACATTTCAATCGCACCAACGTTCTGCCCAGCTTTATTCTGTCGACATCTGATGGCACGTTGACGAAAACACAAGTCTTTCGCGTGCTAACCACATCCAATCGGTATTCCGTTAACGGAATACCGGTTGATATTCCGAGTTTACAGGGGTCAGCGCACAAAACGGACAATAGAGTACGTTTAGCTTTGGGAACGGTGTGCGCGTGACGGATGTTGCTTCGCTGCCCCGACGCTCAAGCGCGAAAACACAAGAAAATTCTGAGGAGCAAACCCCGGCGCCCCCATGTGCCGGTTCCGACCCCCTCCGAACATCAAAGGACCAATTCCCGCGCGCTCGGCGCCAGTGTTACGTTCGAGCCAGGCGCTTGGTTTCCGGACGCGTGGGCCGATCAATTTTTTGACCCTCACTCTGTCGGCCCGTGCCGATGCAGTTGTGGATGTGTTTGATGTGATCATTCCCAATCGTTACGGACCGATCCGTTTGGAGGAGGCTCAAGCCGATGATTTCATTCATCTCAAGAACCCCCAGTTCGTCGAAGAACTCGATTTGCGATCGACTGGCTTTTTGTAGGCTGACGCTTATGGAAGCAACATAAACGCTGCTCCGGCAATCATTGTCGGCACTAGCGCTCCAAGGAAGAGGTACAGCGGCGAAATTCCGGACTCCCCAAAGCGTGACGCGAGGATCGACTGACCAGCTGGATTTGGAGAGTTTGCTATTACAGTTAACCCTCCACCAGTAACTGCCCCAGCCATTACCACATATTTGAGTGCGTCAGAAAATCCGGGGACGAGGGATGCAAGGTAGGTTATCGCTGCATTGTCATTGAAAGCGGTAAGGATCGTAGCGGCAAGCATCAATGGCCATCTACTCAAGCCGCCGAGAACAGGCCCTATCCACCATTGCTGACAACCTCCGTGAATGATCAGGGCTGCAAGAAAGAAGCCGACGAGTAATGGTGGCCGCAGCGCAATCGCCTGCTGGTTCAGCCGCGTGGCTGAGACGAAGGCGAGAAAGAAAAGAATGCCTAGGATCACGAGCACTGGATAGTGGGCGTTCGCTACTGTCCAGCAGAGAAAGAGGATATGGATGGCAGTAATTCGCCAGGGAATTGGCCGGCGCCTTTCTTGATCCTGCTCTTCGTCTGGAACATTAGTCGCAAGTGTGGAGAATTCTCTCCGAAACACCGTAAGGTACAGCAAGTTGGACAAGATGATTCCGATGACGGCTTTCCAACCGAAATGGGTTAGCATGTACGCCAGGTCCCAATTCCAAGCGCTTGCAGCGATCACAACCGGAGGAGACCCAAACTGGGTCAATACTCCGCCGACCGAGATATTGACGAAGAGTAGGCCGAGCGTTGCGTATTTCAGCCGCTCCGACGGTTTGAGGCTATAAAAACGATGACGCAGTAGAAGGGCGCAGATCGTCATCGCGGCCGGTCCCGTGATGAAGGAACCCAGCAATGGGCCTAGCGTCAGAATCGCCAACCACCACGAAGCGGGTGTTCCCTTTCCGACTGCCGAAACTTTGGCGATCACGGTTTCCGTAAAACGAACGATCGGCAGTGAACTGGCCATGGCCATGATCACGACAACAAAAATCGCATCCGCGACGTTTACGTTTTCGACATATTCAACCATCGTTGCCCAGCCGTGGAACGCAGTAATCGCAACGAAAAGCGGAATTAACCAGATACCGAAAACCGCTTCGACTTCGCCCATGAAATAAAAAAGCTGAGCCCTGAAGAGCAGCTTGTCGTGTCTCTTCCCGAAATCCGGTGGGCCGTCTTTTGCTTCGAGCAAATACTCGATCGCGTCGTAGCTTTGCTGATAGTTATGCGCGATCTTGCGGAACCAACCGGCCAGAAACGTGTGAACGATCGCTCCAAAAAAGATGATGGTCGCAACAAGGTTGAGCGGTTCCCGCTGAATCCGCCCCGTGAGTTTTCCGAATAACGACGGAATCTGTTGGTCATGGTAGCTATCGACCGGCAACGGAAAATCGACAGCAGGCCTCGGTAACCCTGCAGCGGTGGTCGAAAGAGAAGTCAGACACAACAATCCGAGACCAAGAAATCGCAACGTTCTACCCATGGAACCCAGCAGTTTATCGTACCGAGCTCACGCGAACCAGTAATTGCCGCTGGATCCACACGCCAAATATCGACCAAATAATCACGCAAGATAATTTCCAAATTCATACACAATTTCCGCTTTCGTCCCCGATTACCGCCTCGATGGCGAGCAGGTGTTTATCCTCCATGTCATCCGGGGTGAGAAGCAGTTGCGCCCAAGCCACCTTCGCCAGCGTGACCGCAGAACTCGATCCAGTTAACCTCGCCGGTCCCGGTCCCCGCAACTTATGAGAGTCATCCCGAAGCGCACTAAAACCTGCGTCGGTAAAACAACAAGTCGAATGCCTGCCGCAGGCAGAGAAGCGAGGAGAGACGCTCTTGGTGTTTTGTGCCATCGATCTGCACGCCTGGCACTAATCATTTTGAATTGAGCCGTAGACACTCCGATTCGAAAAGTGGTTCTATTTCTACCATGGTCTACCAAGAGAAAGATTGGGCCTAAAGATGTCGCTGAAACGAATCTGCGCTGCTGTGGCTTTGGCTACGCTGTTTGCCTCGTGTGCTCACGTCGGAACGAAGGTCGGCAATCTTTCCAAGGGAGGATTCACGACGATCGTTGTGGATGCTGGTCATGGAGGCAAAGACAACGGCGGTACCAGTGGTGGAAGGGGATCAATTCCGTTTCAGCGTGAGAAGGATCTGACTCTAGATACCGCGAAACGTGTGCGGGAATTGCTTCGTCGCTCCGGTTTCCGCGTCGTTATGATGCGTGAGGGCGACTATTTTGTCGAATTAGATGAGCGCGTCGCCAGAGCGAACCAAGAGGGTAGCCATGCGATCCTGGTCAGCATTCATTACAACGCGACCTCTAACTCCTCAAAAGATGGCGCAGAAACCTATTTCTGGAGGGCTGATAGTCACGGACTCGCGACTCGGATCGAATCTCATCTGGTGAGTGCGACAGGCGAACACAACGGCGGTGTTATCCGCCGCCGACTACGGCTGACTCGGAATCCAAATATTCGTTGCGTGCTCTGTGAGTGTGCCTACCTGACAAATCCCCGGGAAAATGTGAGAGTGGCAGATCCTAATAACCGGCAGCGGATTGCAGAAGGGATCGCCGCCGGCATCCTGGAGCAGGCGCGGTTGGGAGACGATGGCATTCCTCCTGTGCCGGAAATTTGGGCGCCGCTGTCCAGTGCGAGAGACGCTCGCGATAAGCCATAACGTATCGCAGCGGCACCGATCCATAAAGTAGCGACGCTGCGAACAAGTTCGTCGGTAAGGGACCGGTCCCCGACTATGCTAGCACTAGAATATCCAACTGACGCCACCAAAGAACCCGCGCCGCGGCCCGAATTGAGGCGCAAAGACCCCAATCCCTGTGCCGTTCCGTAATTGGTAGCTTTGATCGAACAAATTCGTCACGTCGAACCGGAATTTGAGCAAACCGTACTTTTCCGGAAGGTGGAAAATGTGGGTGACGCCCAGATTCAATGGATAGTACCCCGGCAACTCATCCGTGTTGGCAAAGCCACTCCTGAGGCCGCTGCCGTAAAGCAAGTCAGCATATACCGTAGTGTCTTTGTAGGTGTAAGATGCGCCGGCAGAGACGGTGTAACGCTGATCATGGTCAAGGAAGACCCAGTGATTGCGAATGAAAGCGAGTTCGTCAGGTTCGAAAAGGAATTGACTGGAGACAATTTGTTTTCCCGTTCCGCGTTCGAAGCCAAAATTGGCATAGGCATTGAATCCGCCTTGCGTGTAGTTGGCGGTCACCTCGACGCCGTATTGGTTTCCTTCAGCGTAGTTAAAAGGCGTAAAGATTAGAGCGGACCCAAATTGTCCTTCGTCGATCAAATTCCGAGAAATTTTGTAGTAGCCATCTATTCCCATCGAGAATGGGCCAGTAAACTGCTCGGTCATGCCAGCATCAAAGTAATTCGCGCTTTCTGGTTTCACCGCACTATTTTGCAAAGTCGCTGGTTGATTGGAGGTGCCGACGAACTGGTTGAGGGTTTGGGACTGAACGAGCTCCAGCGGAGGCGGTGTAAAGTAACGAGCATAACCTGCATGGAGCGTTGTACTCTTGGTGGCCTGGAGCACCACGTTCACCCTGGGGCTTAGTTGATTTGCATGAGCGAATTCATCTACCACATCGAACCGTGCCCCGACGTTAATCGTCAAAGGCTCGAATACTTTCCACTCGTCCTGAAGGTAGAATCCGTAGTAGGCACCAGTCTTGCTCTGGTTGCTAATGATCGTGAACGGAACGTCTGATGTTTGATTTCCCGCAGCATCGACTGGGAAAACCTGGTTATTGGTTTCGACCCGTGCGGTTTCCACTGTCAGAAGAAACCCACCCCTCAGAACGTTGGAATCATTGATTGCCCAGCTCGCATCAAATTGAACTCCATTGGAAAAGATGCTTCGGTCGACCCGTCCGGCCAGACCAGTGAAGATCAGATCGCCTTGATCGTCCGGTGTCAACAAAGTCGAGCTGTAGCGGGTAAACGCCGCCACCTGAAGGCTGACATTTTCGAAGGACTTTTGATATGCGAGAATTGCGAAGTCATTCTGCTCGTGCTGATTCTCGCTCAAGAACCTGGAATCAAAATTCTTCGGGCTGGCTCCGGCAAGTGCGAAGAGAGGCATCTGACCGGGATTGGCCGGAATCTGGAAATCGGAGTAGCTACCGCTGATCAACAGGCTAATCCGACTCGAATCATCGATAAGATAGGAGATGTTCGCGAATCCTTTATACTGCTCAGTCCAATCGTGGATGGCGTTGTAACCGCCGGTTGGATTTTCGATCCCAAGATTATCCTGTTTGTAGCTGCCGAGGACGTAATAACTGAGGCGGCCTTCCGAACCTCCAATTTGGAAACTTGGAAATAGGGTTTCGTTAGAACCGCCATAGTAGGACAGGTCGCCCCCATTCAGGGTGACGCCTGCCTTAGTGTGAATGTCGATAATCCCGCTGGTTCGGAAACCAAACTGAGCTGGGAGCGAACCGGTGATCAAGTCGACGCTTTTCACCAGATGCGTATCGATTTCCTGGCCGAATCCGGTGATCCCTTCGGGAATCAGGACATCATCAATTCGAAATTGGAGGTTGGCGTGTTCGTCGCGAACATGGACCTGCCCAAAGGAATCTTGCGCAACGCCTGGAGCTTGCAAGATCACCTTGTTAAACGGTGCATTTGAGCCTTGGGATTCATTCTGAATCTGTTGTTGCCCGATATTGTATTTCGTAGCGCCCAAATAGGGCACAATCTCGTCTCGAGCCGTGTCGAGCTGCCCGGTCACAACCACCCGGTTTAGTTCGGTGGAAGAAGCATTCTGTCCTCCCTGTGGAGGATTGGCAGTCGGCTGGATTTCAGTGGTCTGGTTTGAATTCCCTGTATCTGCTGTAGCTGCAGAGTCTGGACTGGGGGACGGCCCGGCCTGAGCTGAAGCATAAGAGGGGAAAAGAGTACATAGAAAGAACAACATGGAATAATGTAGTTTCATGAGTCGCTTGGATGCAGTGCGAAACGGCAACGGAGTCAGCCGAACGACAACTGACTCGCAACGGAATCGAGTTTAGAGGGCGACACCGAGTATGTATTACTCCGTACCGCCGCCGTGGTGTTTTTAGCTCCGTCGCGGCGGAGCGTGTTCCAGCATGCGACAACTCAGAAAAAAAGATCCGCACGATTGCGTGTCAGAGCGCTGCTTCGAGCGCTCGCTTGGACCGGCACCGGTCCGGTGATTACGATTGGGTCTACGGCCGGTTGCTCGACCTGACCGACCAGGAACAATGTTACCGCGCAGTCGTGGTGCTTATCATCGGCGTCATGATGGATGAGTTCATGCAGGCTTGGACAGACTACCAGGACCGTAGCCCATTGGAGCATTGCAACCAAAAGCAGAGCGATAATCTTCGGAGCGGCGCTTGCGCTGGAATTCTCTCGGCTACCAGGCTGTTGGGCTTTTCGCTTTCGGTCCATGAAACGCCTTAACCGGTCGCTAGCGTACATAAGGCGGATTGAATTTTAAATTAACTTTAACTGTCTTACTGTTGCAAGCCAATTGCAACAACGTGACTTTTGACGCTGTATCGTTCCGGACAAGTCGATCCTCATTTGGAGGACTTCGGTGCGGGGCTAGAGAGCCAAGGACTTGAAGGACATCCGCAACGTGCCATTTCCCTGTCCGACCTCCAGCCTAAATTCTCTGGCTATCCGTCTACTAGGGGCATGCAATCCCTATCTGTTTTGCAGCGTGTCTATCGCCTGCATGAATTATTTTGTAAATCAGCAAATCGAGAGCGTATTGGAGGCTCCAGGCATGCCCGCACTTGCCGTTTTTCTTTTGCGTGTGATAACGTCCTTTATCACACGCTTGACGAAGCCTGCGGGGCACCACCGATTACTGGGTCAATGGCCTGGGTGGCGCGCCATTTTTCGTCCTCACCCAGCCGGTGAACCCTGGCCTCATCGCCGTGTTGCGTCAGAGTATCGTACCGCGGCTTTTGGCCGAAGCCCCGCAACCCTCCGTTGAAGCGCTGGCCGCCGATCTACTGCTGCCGCGCTTTACCCTGATCTTCGATCGGGAGGGTTACTCACCGGATTTTTTCGCCGAACTTAAAGCCCAACGCATCGCCATACTGACCTACCACAAATACCCCG
Organism: uncultured Verrucomicrobiae bacterium; assembly: GCA_963742335.1. Classification (GTDB taxonomy): domain Bacteria; phylum Verrucomicrobiota; class Verrucomicrobiia; order Chthoniobacterales; family JAFAMB01; genus JAFAMB01. The sequence goes on along the minus strand of CAVULL010000018.1, from coordinate 290,804 downwards.
GCGAGAAATGGCCTGCCTCCGAGTTCGTACCTCACTCAGTACGGCTGCACAACGGCGAAATCCTCGAACTGAAGTTAGCCGAACGCGGTACCCGACTCCCTAATAATCTGTGGGTGCGCGAAGTCCGGCGGCTCAACCCCAGCGATACTCAGACTTCGATCCTGAGCACCGACATGCGGCTGGATCTGAGCCGAATCACAGCAGAGATCGCTGCACGGTGGTCGCAAGAAAATTTTCTCAAGTATATGCGCGAACACTATGGACTGGACCGTTTAATAGAATATGGCACTCAGCCACTTCCTGAGACCCTGGTGGTCGTTAACCCCGCCTGGCGTCGCCTGGATCAAAGCGTGCGTCGTGAGCGTGCACGGCTCTATCGGCTTCAGGTGGAGTTTGGCGCCCGCGCCCTGCCCACCCAACCCAGTGCCGAGCAAGTCCAGAGCTTCGAGCGTCACGGCGGCCAGTTACGGGAAAAAATTCAGGCTCAAGAGCTCACGCTCAAAGAGTTGAAAGATAAACGCCGCCAAACGCCTGCCAAACTCTCGATCAAGGACTTGCCCGAGACCGAACGCTTTGCGCAACTTAAGACCGAGAAAAAGCACTTCATCGACACTATCAAACTCATTGCCTATCGGGCCGAGAGCGCCCTGGCGGGCGAAATCCGCGAAGCACTCGCCCGCGACGACGACGACCGTGCGCTCCTGCGACGACTCTTTGTCACACCCGCCAATCTACGCCCAGACCTCGTTGAGCAGACCCTTACCGTCGAACTCCACCGCCTCGGCAGCCCTTTGCAAGACCGTGCCGTCGCACATCTCTGCGAGTTTTTGACAGCGTCGGAGACCCTTTTCCCGACCACAAATCTCCGTCTGATTTTCCGCCAAATAGGTTCAAATTAATTCCAGCGGAGGTCAGGATTTCTGAACCTACCGCCGAGGGCGCTGAGGAAGAATACGGCGACGCATTTCACGTTGCGCCGATTGCCAGTCGAATTTGAAAATTCCCGCCGGTTCTTGAAAGACTCCACTCGCACTAAAGGCTATTAATTCGGTCAGCAATACTCCTGGGGGTTAGAGCGCTCTCCTAAAAGCGCTTTGACCCGCAGGGGAAATACCCCCCCAAAAAACTCAAATTCACCATTCAAGGAAGAGCACCGGCCAATGAAAGCGATGACTCAGGATGAGTCCTTGGTAAAGATTCAGCTTCGCCGCACTGACCGCGTCCAAAACCAAACTTTCAACAACCGAAAATTCAATATGCGCCCCCTCAGACTAATCCGGTTTCTTAGACCGGGTGTTCTCCTGGGGGTCATCGCCGTAGTGCTGGGAGCGGGGACGACGCCGGCACAGGCCGACCAAAGCGTTTTGGTCGAGTGGAACGCTAACCCCGCAACCACCGATCCCGGTTCCAACACGGTCGGCTATCGCGTCTACCATCGTTGGTCTCTCGGAAACGCGCTCGAGAAGATTGATGTGGGAAATTCCACCACAGCCAGCTTCGGGCATCTGGCTCCCGGCCAAACCCACTACTTTTCCGTCACCGCCTACAATGCGGCGGGAGTCGAAAGCCCCCCAACGAGCGAAGTGGGTGTCACGCCCGCTCTGTCTGACCTGGTTCTTCCTGTGGCTCAAGTACTTCCTCCAGAACAAACCCCCACGCCGCAGCCAACACCCTCTCCACAGCCGACTCCTGCTGGAAGATGGTCTCTCTTTACCCTCGACGACGCCCCCTCTGACACTCAAGGAGCTTGGACTCACTCCGTCCCCGTGGAACTGGGCGTCAAGTTCCAGCCCGCCGTCGCCGGGGCCATCACGGCGATTCGCTTCTACAAAGTCCCGGTTAATACGAGCCCCCACCTTGGCCATCTTTGGAATGGGAGCGGTACGTTACTGGCCTCGGTTATTTTCACCGGTGAGACGGAAAGCGGCTGGCAGGAGGCGAGCTTGTCCCAACCGGTCAGGCTCAGCCCAGGAGCAACCTACATTGCCTCCTGCAATACTATCGTCTTTTCCCAGGATCAATTCTATTTCGATGCCCCACTCACCAGAGGCCCCTTGAGGGCGCCGGCTAGCTGGCAAATTGGCGGTAACGGTGTTTATGACTACGGAATCGACGTTTGCCCTTCAAGGACCTACGAATCTTCAAATTACTGGGTAGACGTCGCTTTCCAAGAAACGGGTCATTCGCCCATGTCTCCCAGGCTTGATGCCAGTGCATTCGGCGACCAATCCCAACCCAGTGCAGCAGTCACGAGCTCGCAATTTTCGACCAGCGAAAATAATGAGCTCTTCCTGGCCTTAGTTGCCACCGATTATCTGTCGGGCCCCAACACGATGGTAACCGGCGTAACCGGCGCTGGGTTAAAGTGGGAGCTCGTCCAGAGGACCAACACACAGAGCGGAACGGCTGAAATATGGCGAGCCTTCGCTGTCCAGCCGATGAGTCAGGTTAACGTCACGGCCACGTTATCACAGAGTGTGGTCGCATCGATTACGGTGATGAGCTTTGGAGGGGTAGACACCTCGGGCGCTAACGGCTCGGGAGCGATCGGGGCCACGGCGAGCGGGAATGCGAGCGGCGGAGCCCCGACCGCGAGCCTGACGACCACCCAAAACGGCTCATTGGTTGTCGGCGTTGGCAACGACTATGATAATCCAATCAGCCGAACCGCCGGCAGCGGTCAGAGGGTCGTTCGTCAGGATTTAACGCCCACAGGGGACACCTATTGGGTACAGATGCAGAATAGTCCTACTCTCGTAAGCGGAACGCAGGTAACCATCAACGACGTGGCCCCAACCGCCGACCGCTATAACCTGAGTATCTGCGAAGTCTTGGCAAGCCGCCAGGACGGGCCAAGTGCACCGTTAACGGACAATTGAAGCAAGTAGCCCCATGCCTGACAGGTGGAGTGTGTCCACCGGGCAGATTGGGAAACTCTCGCAAGAGAGGAGGTTCTTTGACCCTACGTAGGCGTCTCGCTTTGCGCTTTAAAGCGTTCGCCGTTCACCGTTCGACGTCAATTCAATTGAACCCCTCCGAACAGGCTGGAACAGGCTGATACGCCCACTTGCCGATTCGTTGCCTTCCGTGTGCTAAGCGTCTCGCCTTAGCCCTCCGGGGCCTGGCGGCGGCGGCGGCCGCTTAGGAGATAAGCGGCGGCCCGCAGCTCGAGGAGTGGATCAGCAGAGGGCTCAATCCCGTCGACACGGGGTATCGGATCGAAAATAATCTTCTTCTGCTCGTGCGCGTTATCTTCGAGCAAACGCTCGAGAGAGATCTTGCCAAGATTGACTAGCAAGCGATCCTCGGGCCAGTGAACCGTGGCATCGTCCACGACATCGTTATCGTTTGCCACCTGGACCAGGAGTTGAAAGCCTATCGGGCCGCCGGCGATTCTTTCTGTGAGCTCGTCAAAAAGGTAATTTGTACTCTGGCCTTTGGCTGAGGCCTCATCGAGATGGTCGATCCCGGCGTCCGGGATGATGCGGTATCTTCCGTGCCGACTTAGCCCATCCTTGTTGGTGAATCGCATCGCGGTAACACCGAAATACGCCTCTCTTGAAAAGCTGGACGGAAACGGCTTGGGGGTTTGCACAAAGGCGAGCGCTTTTGGATGGCTACCGAGGAAGATTTCGACCGGCGACGGCGAGGGCTTGGATGGGTCGGTCGAAGCAACGGCTCGCAGCATTTCCAGAAATTCCTCGCCTGTTCTGGTCGGGAATCCGTCGGTCGAGTGGCTGACGATGTCCGTATGAACATGCTCTGCGAGATTGAATCTGACCGCAAATCCGCGTGGATTTCCGTTAGGATCATTATCCGGAATCATGGGGAGACCCGTGGAGTTCGAAAACCGCGCGATGACTGGTGTCGAGGGGCGGGTGATGTGAGGCGCCCGCGTCAACGATGAAGCTCCAGGAGATGGTGTGAATGTCCCGGTAAGCATGAGGCCTTTGGCATGGGCGGGACGGAAGCCCGGGTGAAGTCCGAAAATTGTCTCGAACTGCTTGAGCAGGTCCTGGCTTAAGGCAATAATTTTCTGGTCAGAAGGTAATGGCATAGAGATCTCCTGGGCGGAAGATATATCAATATTTTGGAAGCGCTACTCGTCAAAATTGGGATCGACAGCCGATCGATGAGCGAGATGTGACGACCGAAAAAGCCGCCTCGACCAGGGCCGAAAGATGCATCGATCCGGCCCACTTTCTGCTTCATTCTGGGCGGGGAAAATCTACTTTGAATAACCACGGAGAACCTATGAAGAAATCACGCCCGCTCACACTCTACATCCTTTTTGCGATGATTCTGGGCATCATCGTCGGTTACGCATGCAATAAAGCCTTTCCGGACAAGCAGAGTGCAACAATGGTCTCAGGTTATATCTCGCTAGTGACCGATTTATTTCTCCGATTGATCAAGATGATCATCGCCCCTCTGGTCTTTTCAACGCTGGTGGTGGGGATCGCTCATATGGGTGATTCTAAAACCGTCGGGCGGATTGGTGCGAAAACCATGGGATGGTTTATCACAGCGTCCTTGATGTCACTAACTCTGGGACTGATCATGGTCACGATTCTACGGCCGGGAGAGAATATCGGGTTGCCGTTGCCCGATGTCACGGCGTCGAGCGATCTCAAGACGGCCTCCTTCTCAATCAAGGAATTCATAACTCATCTGGTGCCGACTTCGATCTTTGCGGCATTGGCAGGTAACGAAATGTTACAGATTGTCGTTTTTGCCATTTTCTTCGGGCTTGGGGCGGCGGCGCTTGGGGAATTGGCGAAACCGATGATCTTGCTGATTGACCAAGTTGCCCTGGTGATGCTGAAAGTCACGGGCAATGCAAGCGGCAAGGTGGATGCATTTGCTGGAGATGATGTTCTCCTTTATGGCTTTATTGCCGAGCGCAAGGCGGGGAAAAATTTGATCGTGACAGGCGACTTTCTCTCTTACGACCCCTACGGGATCATGTATAGAAAGAATGATCCGGAATTGGCCGACCTGGTGAATCGCGTCTTTCGGGAGATGGCGGCGTCGCGCGATCTGGAGTACGCCTACGATCGATGGTTTCTCAAGAAATTACCCGGCGGCGAAGCGTTGAATCTACCGATAAGCGCGCAACTTGTTGAAATATTCAGAGCGCTGGGCGCGCCGGATTGAGAGGATATTTTCCTTCGCCGTCCGGTCGATCGGTGACTGAGGTGGATAGGCTGGCACCCCGAGCGGTGCCGCGATCTTCCAGATGTTGCCAAGGCAAAACACTTGACAGCGACGGTTTTTTAAGAGAGAAGGGCCTTTCAGATGTTTCTATCCTCGCCAGCGTCTATCATGGTCATTGCGATCATTATCAGCTCCCATTTGGGGCCGGAATAGACGCGCCGATTTATCGCAACTCTAATTTCCGCAGCCCTGAGTTAACCGCTCAGGGTTTTTTATTTCTCCCCACCCTCACCAATGAAGACCGACCCAGTTAGCGAAGTTTCTCTCTCGAAAATCGTGGAGGCTCGCTTACGCTTGAATGGAGCGATTGTCCGTACGCCATGCACAGAATCCGCGGCGCTGAGCGAGTTGACTGGATCACGGATTTTCTGCAAACAAGAGCACCTTCAGCGGACCGGAAGCTTTAAAGAAAGGGGAGCGCGCAACGCTCTGGCGCTCCTGACGCCCGAGCAAGCGCGACTGGGGGCGATCGCGGCCTCCGCCGGCAATCACGCTCTGGGATTGGCCTGGCACGGGCGGTCGCTAGGAATACCGGTAACCGTCGTGATGCCGCGTTTCGCGCCGTTGGTCAAAGTGGCGCGGTGCCGCCAATTTGGCGCTACGGTAGTGTTGCACGGTGACACGTTTGATGAAGCCAGGAACGAGGCCGGAAGACTGGCCGAGGGGCGTGCGCTTACGTACATCCATCCCTTTGACGATGCGCAGGTGATTGCGGGTCAAGGCACGCTGGCCTTCGAGATTCTGGAACAAGTGCCCGACGCGGAGGCGATTATTATTCCGGTCGGGGGCGGAGGCTTGCTGGCAGGGGTAGCCACCGTGTTCCAGGCGCTGAAACCGAGTTTGGAGATCATCGGCGTGGAACCGGAAAATGCCGCTTGTTTTGCGGCGGGACTGGCGGCTGGCGCGCCAGTTCGGATCATGACGAGGTTTACCCTGGCAGACGGGTTGGCCGTAGCGGAAGCGGGCCGAAATACACTGGCCATGGTCGCTCCGCTGGAATATCGAATGGTCAGCGTGGCGGAGGAGGCCCTGGCTCTGGCGATGTTGCGACTGGCGGAACTGGAAAAGTGCGTGATCGAGGGAGCGGGTGCCGCAGGGTTAGCAGCGTTGCTGGTCGGACGTCTGCCCGGGCTTGATGGCCGCCGAGTGGTGCTCCTTCTCTCGGGAGGAAATATTGATCCCTTGGCTCATAGCCGAGTGATCGAACGCGGGCTGGCGGCAGACGGCCGGATTTACCGTTTTGACGCGCTGATAAGCGACCGACCGGGCGGGCTGGCTCATCTCTCAGCGGTGTTGGCATCTGCTGAAGCCAATGTCACTGAGATTGTGCACAACCGGACTTTCTCCGGTCCGGATCTATCGCGAGTGCACGTGCTCTGCACCGTGGAAACGCGCGATCGGGCACACATTGCAGAGATCCAACAACGGCTGGCGCTCAATGGGGTTGAACTGGTGCGCGGAACGCGGTCCTTGGGGATGGGGTCAGGGCCCGATTAGTTGACCTTGGGCAAATCTTCAATTGGTACTAGTAATTGCCGTATTCGGCCAGATCGAAGTCAATTTCCAGGCAACCATCCGCTGAACGTTGACCGAACCCTTCCTGACTGCGAAACTGACGCCGAGACTATCCTCTCGCGTCGGGTACATCCGCTGGGTGATACAGGCCGAGTCCGCCAAAAAGACCTCCAGAACAGAGCGATCCAGGAAGACGTGAAATCGGACCACGCCATTCGCATCGGAACCGAACTGGCCGGCAAAAATTCGCTGACGAGCATCGGGATCAAGGCTGGACCTGCTTCCGTCAACGGTCAGCGATTTTTCTTCACTATGATAAGAGATGGTGGTGCGTTCCGCGCCGTCAGGAGTGGCTCGGACGCTCAGCTCGCAAATCGCGGGTTCGTCAAATGAGAGCTCAATCTCGAATTCAAGGCAATCGCCCGAGAATCCTGAAAAGGGATTTGCAGAGGAAGACACGAATTTTTGTTGCTGAACGGCCTTGGTTTCGGTTCTCAGAGACGTCAACTCGGCGGCCGGTTTCATCGTCAGATGGTAATTGTTGTCCAGACTGCACTCTTTAGGGAGGCTTAGCAGGCCGGCCCATCCGGCAGCGCGCCGGTCCTTGCCAGGGCGCCCTTCTTTGATCCATGTCCATAACAAGTAACGATGGTTTAGAGCATCGTAAAGCGAATGAGCTGCGTACGCGTACACGCCAAAATCAAGTCTTCCACTCTGACGCTCGTGCAGGGCCCCGTTCTCTCGATCACCGGCAAACCATTGGATAGATGTCGCTTCCGGATGAGGACAGACCAACAATGCGCAGCGATCGCCAAAACGAAGCAGGACCGGACATTCCCACATCTTGCGATCGGTTCCGGCTGCCGCGGTGAAAAATGGTCGTAGAAAGCGCCACCGCCGCAGATCGTTCGATTCGAACAACAATGCGGTTGCACCCTTTCCTGGCATCCCGGAGCCCATCAAAAGAAACCAGCGCTCACCTTCACGCCAGACAAATGGGTCACGAAAATCTGCGGAGGAATCTCCAGTGATCGACGGGAACCCTGTCAGATCAAGTTCGGTTGGCGGTGCGCTAATCACCGGGGCTTCTCGTTTCGTCCAGTTTATGAGATCATCATCACCCGTTGCCAAACAGACCGTTTGTGGTCCTGGGGCTGTGTAGAGAGCAGTAGGAACTCCGTGGTCGTCGACCACGCATCCTGACCAGCACCCGTTTTTGTCCGGACCTTCCTTGGAGGGTGCGAGGGCGATCGGCAAATCCTCCCAATGGACAAGGTCCGAGCTGGCCGCGTGGCCCCAGTGGAGCGAGCCCCAAAACGGACCGTTGGGATTGTACTGGTAAAACAGATGATATTTGCCTTTCCAGTAAATTGGACCGTTGGGATCATTCATCCAATTAGCGGGGGCGAGGAAGTGATAAAGCGGGCGATGCCGATCACCGGCCAAAGCGTCTCGCAAGCTGTGCGCCGCTGTTGTCGCTGTGCCTGGGTAGGCGTCTGCGGATGAAGCCGTCATCAGTGCTCCTGTTGGCTATAACGATCCCGCAGCGTCCGTGCTTGTTCGACATTGCTCCGGGAATTTTTCCGGGTTTGCTCGATTTTTCGGTCAAGATGTTCTTCGCGCAACGCTTTGTATCGAGCAAAGCGTTCGCGAGGTGGTCTGCAAATCATTTAGAAGAGACTTCAGTGCTCTTGAGAGCCTGTCGTTGCATGGCTGCAGTTAGTTCCTGGTCAGCAGCTTTCAGGGCATCTTCCGGGTTTGCCTGGTTTACCATTATCTGTCCCAGAGATTGCATAAAAATTTGTTCGATTTCGCTATAGTTTGCTGGGGCTTGTAAGGGTGCTGCGTACAAAAGGCTTTGATAGAATAGCGCTGCATGCTGCGGTTGAGCCAGAAACTCTCGTGACTCGGCAGCAGTCCGCCGGGCAGGAATCGCCACATTTAATCCGACCGCCTCCTGTTGGCTCTGGGCGCTCGCCAACTCCTTTATCATTTCCCACGCGATCCCTCTCTGTTTGGCTTTCGTCGAGATGCCCCATCCATCAGCGGCAAAGACCGTTTTTTGAGCCCTGTTTTTCGGCCACGGCGCGATATCGTATTCAGTGAACTGACTGGCATTAAGAAACTGCATCGGCCAACGGCCCCCACCGATCATCGCGATTTTACCCGCTGCGAATTGCTGAAAAACTGTCCGCGGATCCGTATGGACCGGATCGGGTGACACATTTTGTTCATGAATCAGTCCATGAATAAATTTCACCGATTCCAGGAAGTTGGGATCGCTTAGATTCGAACCCATCAGATTCTCTTTCAGAACGGAAGCAGAGTTCGCATACCAAAAAGGGACGAGTCCAAAATTGAAGTAAGGTATACCAAAGCCGAACTTGCGCTCGGGGCCATCGCAGGAAGTCAGACGCTTGGCAATAACCAGAAAATCGTCCCAGGTCCAGCTATCTGCGGGAGGCGCAATCCCGGCTTCCCTGAAGACCTTGGTATTGTAGTAGATCATCATGTTATTCCAGGCGATCGGCACCAGATAAAGTTTCCCATTCACGGTAAACCCTTTGAGGAGCACGGGATCGATGTCATTCAAAAGATCTTTGGCAGAAATCTCCGATTTTGCATAGGTGTCGAGGGGGATGATCAGGTTCCGCTGGATCGCTAGTTGCATGCCCTCGGTCGCAATGTGAATGAGATCAGGCGCGTTTCCCGAGGCGATCTGTTCGGCCAGCTTATCGTAGTAATCTGCCCAGGACGAATTTGGCGTGAACCGATCGGTAACCTTTACGTTAGGATAATGAGTGTAGAATCTTGCGATCGCCGCGTCGCGTATATCTTTATCGTTCTCATCACCAAAATCGAAAAGAACAAGTTCACCTCTGGTCTCTGGCAGCGGCGCATCTTCCGCAGAAGCCGCGAAGAAGCGGCCGTCGGCCAGCAGCAACGCTATGGCCGCGGCAACCGTACCTTGAAGACCTTTAAAACTGCGAAAGGCGGGAACCGGAAATATCAGCGTGAGAAACGACGCGACGGAATGGTTCACGGGCGCGCAGTGTAGAAACCGCTGACAACGTTGTCAATGCCGGGGTATCGGGTAGCTCAGTTGTCAGTTAGCAGTTGGCTCCGTTTTCGAGACTGGTTAGTGTCGAGGGAAGTTTATGTTAGTTAGCTCATTTGCCGATGATCAAGCCCGCGGGCGGCAGAGATCGATTGGCGTTGCGGCGTGGGGACGTGGGGACGTGGGGGAGACATCTTGCTTTGCTCTTTTAGTTGGCTCCCACAAAGATCGCTCGAACTACCGGGAGACAGGCTGGAAGCCTTAGCTTCCATTCTGGACACGATCTGTGTCTTTCTATATAAGTAATCTTTTAAATCAGAGAACGTTTTCCACCGGCACCAGTCATGATTACCACAATGACAAGACAGGCAGATGTCACGGGCGGTTCGGCGAGCAAGGCGCTGGCCATTTTTCGTTTGTTGCTGCGCGACTATCAGCCCCGCGATTTCGCCCTCTCTTTCTGGGACGGCAGCCAGTGGCTGCCCGAGAGCGGTTCACCGCGGTTTACCCTGATGGTCAAGCATCCCGACGCATTGCGGCGCATGCTCAAGGCCAACACCAATGACCTATCGTTGAGCGAAGCGTACATCAGCGGGGATCTGGATGTGGAAGGAGACCTCGAGGCGGCGATGCCAATGGCTAACTATTTAGCGAGTCGCAACTGGCCCGCTCTTACGATTTTGCGCATCGGAAAGAATTTGATTAGTCTGCCACACCTTGATCGTCTTCGGCGAAAGAATCGGCAGCCGGCCGAGCTGTCAGGCGAGCTTCATTCGATCGAACGCGATCGACAAGCCGTGACCTATCATTACGACGTGTCGAACGATTTCTACGCGCTTTGGCTGGACGAGCAAATGGTTTATTCCTGCGCCTATTTTGAGGATACGGAGGAGGGTCTCACTGCCGCTCAGACGCGAAAGCTCGAGTACCTATGCCGCAAACTCCGTCTGCGCCCGGGCGAACGATTGCTTGATATTGGATGCGGCTGGGGTGGGCTTATCCTTCACGCGGCGCGAAACTACGGAGTCAAGGCTCTTGGCGTTACCCTCAGCAAAAATCAGGCGGCGCTGGCTAACCAGCGAATTGAGCGAGCCGGCTTGCAAAACGAGTGCCAAGTCGAAATACGCGATTACCGTGATCTGAATCAGAGGGGCGGTTTTGATAAGATTGTCAGTGTCGGCATGTTTGAACACGTTGGAGAGAGCCAGCTTCCGCTCTATTTCAAACAGGCCTGGGAGTTGCTACGTCCGGGAGGAGTTTTTCTCAATCACGGGATAGCGAATCGAGTGGTCGACCCACGGCCAAAAGGCCCGACTTTCATCAGTCGCTACGTCTTTCCGGATGGTGATCTTGTACCGATCAACTCGACACTTCGATACGCCGAGGAGACCGGGTTTGAAGTACGCGATGTGGAGAGTCTGCGTGAACATTATACGCTGACTTTGCGCCACTGGGCGCGGCGTCTGGAGTTATCCCGCGAAAAGGCATTACGGGTCGTCGACGAGCCCACTTATCGCGTCTGGCGTCTTTTCTTGCCTGGCTCAGCTTACGCGTTTGCGGCGGGACTGTTGAATATCTACCAAACGCTATTGCTCAAACCTGATGAAGGTCGCAGTGGCCTGCCTTTGACCCGAAACGATTGGTATCGGGAGGCATAGGATGGATGGGGGAGATCTCCAGGGTCTGATATTAGTCAGGAGGCAAACAAAAGATTGAGGGCCGGGTAGAGGCTGGCAGGCCCAGCGACGACGCGATTGCCTTTCCAGAGTCCATCATTCGATAGAAAATCGTTTATGGTACCGCCGGCCGCCTGGATGATGGCCAGGGCGCCGAGGCAGTCCCAGGAATTGATGTGCGGTTCGACATAGCCAATAAGACGTCCACAGGCGAGGTAGCAAAGAGCCAGTGCCCCGGAACCATCCCGATAGAACATGCCCCCCTGGCGGAGCAGTCTGGAGAAAAGCGGCAAAAATTCGTCAGGCTTCACCCGGGGCGAATAACCCACTCCTACTATGCCATCCGTTAGATGACTGGCCGTGCTGACCTGAATGGCGTTTCCATTCAGGGTAGCTCCGGCACCACGATGTCCGGCGAACAGTTCTTGACGAGCCGGACTCGAGACCAGGCCGATCTCGAGCGCCCCATTCAGTACGAAAGCGATCGACACGCACCATCCGGTCAGGCCGCTGATGAAAGGCTGAGTGCCGTCGATGGGATCTACCACCCAGATGCCTTGGCCGGGGGCGAACTCAGTGCGGCCGGTTTCCTCGCCAAGGAACGCGTCTTCTGGAAATTTCTCTTTAAGGCGGCTACGAATCAGCAATTCGGTGTTGAGGTCGGCCTCGGTTGCCATGTCCTGAGGACCTTTGCTCTCCACCCGCAGAGTGCCGAGCCGTCGGAAATAGTCCAGTGCGAGATCGCCCGCCTCCTGGATGAGACCATGCGCAAAATTAAATCGTTCTTCGATGGTTAAAGCGCCCATAATAAAACTTCAATATCGTTAGCCTTGACCGCTGACCAACCTCTAGAAACCTGACAGCGGTGCAGGATTTTTCCAGAGCCACGCGGCGCCTCGCACGCCGCTGGAGTCTCCATGGACCGCTTTGCGGATCGGCGTTTCAAACACGGTGGAAAAGATATAACGAGCCAGTTCTGGTGGAAGATCGCTGTAGAGCTCATTCACATTGGACATGCCACCCCCCATGACAAGAATGTCCGGATCAAGCGTATTAACGACCACGGATAGTCCGCGGGCCACCCGGTTGATGTAGCGTTGCCAGACGAGACGGGCGAGATGATCTCCGTGCCGCATCTTTGCGATAACTTCTGCAGCCGGCAAATTGGACTGAGTGTGCCTGGCGTAGTCAGCTTCGAAAGCACGCCCGGAAACCCAGGTCTCGAGGCAGCCTCGCTTACCGCAATAGCAAGGCTCACCCAAGATTTCCGTGATGTCAGGTAGTGGCAACGGGTTATGGCCCCATTCACCGGCGCTATTGTTAGGTCCGTGATGTGCTCTTCCACCGATCGCGATGCCGGCACCCGCGCCGCTGCCAAGGATCACCGCGAAGACGACCTGGTAGCCCGCGCCGGCCCCGTCCACGGATTCCGAGGCGGCAAGGCAATCGGCATCATTTTCGACGCGGATTTCGCGATCGAGCGCTGCTTGTAGATCGTGCTCGACTGGGCGCCCGAGCAGCCAGGTGGAGCTGGCCCCTTTGCCAAGGCGGGATTTCGGTTCAAGCGATCCTGGAATGCCGATGCCGACAGGACAACTTCGTCCCGTTTCCTGCTCGATGCGATGAACCAGATTCACAATGATTTGGATGCACCCCTCATAATCGTGGCGCGGTGTTTTTTCCCGAAGGCGGATGATTTCTATCCCTTCATCTGTGAGGGCGATCCCTTCAATTTTGGTCCCGCCCCAATCGATTCCAATGAGCATACAGGTCTTTTTCTTTTTCTCTTTGTCTTTTCCGGCCGATTCCGGTGGATCCATTCATACGAAACAAGAGATCACAACCCCGTGCAAATCCTGCCAGGCGTTAGTCAAACTCTGATCATAAATCATTCCGACTTATCCATTTGACACTTCTAAACTCCCAGAAGAGTGTTTCCGCTACTTCCGTTACTTTCTCACATCAAGGCCCCTGTGGGCGGTATGAAGGCGGGAGTTTTGCTATGGCAATTCCCCCAGGATCATTCAGTGCCGTCGCCTTTCGAAAAGGACGATTTCAGGTCCGGGCGCTGGACCTCTTCTGCGACTCGTACTCTTTGCACTTCGTTCTCCACCCCGAAAACAACACCAGACTAAAAGGCTAATCACATGCGTATTGCGATCTCCCACGCTACGAAGACCGACGAAATGAACGCCGGCAAACGTTATCATATCACTTGGCCAGCGAATAGATCGAAGGCTGCTGCTCCCGTCCTAAGCGGACCAAGGTCCGCTTTGAGATTTGCCTTCGGAATTTTATCGCTATCGATGCTCGTCCCCTTCGCAGGGATTACGACATCATCGGTGGCCGCCGAATCCGGTGGCGAAATATTGATCGGGCTAGTGACAAAGACCGAAGTCAACCCATACTTCGTCAAACTCCGGCAGTCGGCGACGGCCGAGGCTGAGAAGCATGGGGCAAAGCTCCTCGCTCGCTTCGGGAAGTTTGACGGCGATAATGAAGGGCAGGTTGCGGCGATTGAAAACTTCATCAGCGCAGGCGTCAAAGGTATCCTGATTACGCCATCTAACTCCACTGGCGTGCTTGGGGCGGTCAAAAAAGCTCGCGACAAAGGCATACTGGTTATCGCTCTGGACACCGCCACTGATCCCACCGATGCGGTGGATGCCACCTTGGCAACTGACAATTTCCAGGCGGGTGTTCTCCAAGGGCAGTACGCCAGGAAGGCACTCGGGGACAAGGTCCCGAAACTGGCGATGCTCGACGGTACCCCGGGAGGCTTAGTGGATAAACAGCGGCATGACGGCTTCCTAAAAGGCTTCGGCATCAAAGAGGGAGATCCGGCAATTGTCGGGAAGCAGAATACACACGGTGCTTTGGATGAGGGCCAAACGGGGATGGAAAACCTCCTTACAGCTCACCCCGATATCAACGTGGTCTACACTATCAACGAGCCTGCAGCGGAAGGCGCTTACGCGGCAATCAAAAAGGCCGGCAAGCAGAAAGATATCGTCTTAACTTCCATTGACGGCGGTCGGCTTGGAGTCCAGTACGTGAAAGACGGGAAGATTGCCGCAACCGTCATGCAGTTCCCCAAGAAAATGGCCGTTCGCGGTGTCGACTATATTATCGATTTCGCCAAGACTGGAAAGAAACCGACCGGATTCATCGATACCGGTGCCGAGTTGATCACGGACAAGCCGTTTTCGGATCTGCCTTCCAAAGACACGAAGTTTGGCGTCGAGAATTGCTGGGGCTAGACCATCTCGTCACCCAATTCCGCCCGATGCATCCCGCACCAGGATAGACAGCTAATGTCGGCAAACGGCGTTGCATCCTTCAACCGTGGCACGGCCTCGCTCGGCCGTGCCATTGCCACGCCGGCGGTCGGCCCGCTCGTGGTCCTGGTGGTTTTCTGTGCGATATTTTCTCTGAGCACCCATACATTTCTTGCCGTTGGGAACCTTTCCCTGATCGTCCAGCAGAGCGTCATTGTCGGCACGCTGGCCATCGGCCAGACAATGATCATTCTTACGGCCGGGATCGATCTCGCCAATGGCGCGGTTGCCGTCCTCGGGACAATTGTCGCCGGCCGGTTGGTTAACGACGCTAACAATCCGGCCCTATGTCTTCTCCTGGCGATTTTCCTGTGCACCTTCGTTGGCCTGGTTGCCGGCTTGCTGGTGAGCAGACTAATGCTGCCTCCTTTTATTGTGACGCTCGGTTTACTAGGGATCGTTACTGCCGCGACTCGTTTGATTGCGCAGGGTGGCTCCTTCCCTGTGACCGACGAGTTGCTCGGCTGGACCGGAAACAGTTTTATCGTGGATGGGAGCGGCGTCACCTACGGGATGCTGATTATGTTTGCCCTCTATGCTCTGGTCTGGTATCTGCTCACGCAGACAGCTTGGGGACGACATATTTATGCTATAGGCAACAACCGTCTAGCTGCCCGGTTGGTCGGTATTCCGGTGCAGAACAGACTGCTTTCGGTCTATATTTTTGCCGCTTTTCTCTATGGGATTGGCGCGTGGCTCGCGCTCGGTCGCATTCCCAATGCGGACCCGAATGCATTGCAGAACGCTAATCTCGATAGCATCACGGCCGTGGTGATTGGCGGGACCAGTCTTTTTGGCGGTCGTGGAAGTATCTGGGGCACTCTGGTGGGAACTTTAATTGTCTCTGTTTTGCGCAATGGTCTGACGCTGTCCGGATTCGATCCGCTTTGGCAAGATCTGGTGACCGGTGTCTTGGTCATCAGCGCGGTGGCGGTCGACCAGATTTCCAGGGGGAAGCAACGATGAGCGCTCATCCTGTAAGCATCAAGACGTCGGCGAAGGGAGACATTGTCCTGGAGGCGCGTAACATTGTTAAACGCTACGGGCATGTTACGGCACTCGCTGGTGCCGACCTGGAGCTTCGCGCGGGAGAAGTCCTTGCGGTGATCGGCGATAACGGGGCCGGCAAAAGCACGATGGTCAAGGTTTTGTGTGGAGCGGTTGTTCCAGATGAAGGTGAAGTGTTATTAGATGGTGTTCCGGTCCACTTCCATAGCCCGTTGGATCCGCGAAAGCGCGGCATTGAGACTGTCTATCAGGATCTGGCCGTGGCTCCTGCACTGGACATTGCGACCAATCTCTTTTTGGGCAGAGAAGTGCGATGCCGAGGAATCCTGGGTTCGTGGTTCCGGATGCTGGACAAGCGCAGAATGAAAAATGAAGCGCAAAAAGAAATGGCGGAACTCAAGTTCCACCTTCCATCGATTGAGAGCGCTGTTGAAGATCTTTCCGGCGGACAGCGTCAGGGGGTAGCGGTTGCCCGAGCGGCCATTTTTGCTCGACGGTTAGTTATTATGGACGAACCGACCGCCGCTCTTGGTGTCCGCGAGTCCGGGGAAGTATTGAACCTGATCCGGACAATCCGGGACCGAGGTCTTCCTGTGCTCCTGATCAGTCACAATATGCCGCACGTTTTCGAGATTGCAGACCGTATCCACATCATGCGACTCGGGCGGCGTGCCGCGCTGACAACGCCAAAACAGCACACCATGGGCGAAGTTGTTGCTATTATGACCGGAGCGATGCCGGGCAATGAGGAAAACAGCGAAGAGGAATAGGCGAACCGCCCCGGTTTGCTCGGATGCGGTAGAAGAGTCTAGGAGCGACGATTGTCGATAAGAGGTAAGCGAAGCGTCCCGCTTTGCTTCTTCGGGCGAGCAAACCGGGACGGTTCGCCTATCTTTGGTAACAGTTTTCGATGAGATCCTGCTGGCGGATGCGGTAGAAGAGGCTAGGACACTGACAGCCGGCAACAAGTCAAAAACATGTTCGGGTGAAAAGGAACATATAGAAGTTTCGGGTCTGCATTTCATCGGCGACCTTCACGATCGCAGACCATAAACCCGCTCTGCGGTGCCCCCGAAAATCTCTGCCCTCTCGGCAGCGGAAAGTGGAGCGGCGAAGCTGCTGACCAGATCGTACCACCGCCTGTAGGGAGAGGCCACCAGGCAAACAGGCCAATCGGACCCGAACATCAGTCGCGTGGGTCCGAACGCTTCCAACGCCGTTTCAAAGTAAGGACGAAGTTGCCCTTCGCTCCAGGTCAAAAAATCAGCTTCAGTAACCAATCCTGAAATCTTGCAGGAGACATTCTCTCGGTGAGCCAGTTCCTTCAGGTTCTTGCACCAGGGATCGAACGCCTGCTCTTTAATCCGTGGTTTTGCGAGGTGATCAAGCACGAAGGCTTGCTGAGGATGTTGATCCACAAAAACAATGGCTTCCGGGAGTTGGCGCTCAAGAATGAGCAGGTCATAGATCAGTTCCATTTCACCTAGAATGGAGACACCGTGATGGAAATCCTTCCGCAACAGAAAACCATCCGGCTCACTTTGGGCCACGTGTCGAATGGCTTTTAATCGCGGCTCGTCGGCGAATGACTGCAACTCGGTGCGCACAGAAGGATCGGTCAACGGTGCCCAGCCTACCACGCCCTTGATGAAGTTATTCTGCTTGGCCATAGCTAACAGCCAGCGAGTTTCTTCGAGAGTCTGTTGCGCCTGGACGGTGATAACGCCGTCGATCCCGACGTCGTGAATCTCCTTTTCAAGATCAGACGGCAAAAAATTTCGGCGAATCGCATGCATGGTGTCATCGATCCACCCATACTCGGCCGGGGAATATTTCCAAAAGTGATGATGAGCGTCGATTTTCACCTTCTACTTTGAAGACGCGCCAAAGTTAAGTGGAGGATGGCAGGCTGGACCCTCAACATCGGAGTCCAACACGGCTAGGTGCGCTAACTCGGGGACAAGTTCGCTAGTTTTCAATCATCGCTTTAATGACCTCCGTCTCGGGCCTGGTCCAACGGGGAAATTCCGTGGCCACGTTCGAAAATGAAGCGCGATGGGTTATCCAGGGGTTGGTGTTAATGCGTTCTTTTTCGACGAGGTCGATGATCCGGATGAAATCCTCCGAACGGGCATTCCGACTAGATAAAACCGTAAGTTCACGCCGGTGGAAATTAGGATCGTTAAAGGTCACCTCGCCCGGGAAAAGCCCAACAAAGATCAACCGGCCGCCATTGGCCGGGTATTCGAAAGCGCCCATCATTGATTGAGGATTCCCGGTGGCATCAAAAACAAGAGTTGGCAAATCGCCGGAGGTAATCTGTTCCAACATCTTGAGCGGTTGATCAACCGCGCCATTAATCAAATAATGAGCGCCCAGCTGTCCGCGGCAAAATTCAAGCCGCTTGGGATTAATATCCAGCACGATAACCTTTGCTCCTGCTTCTATCGCGAATTGCACTACGGTCAATCCGATCGGGCCAGCGCCGATCACCAGTGCAAACTCGCCTGGTTCGACCTGTGCCCGATCCACGGCATGGCATCCGATGGCGAGGGTCTCGATCAGGGCCAACTGGTCCAAGGTCAGGAGGGTTGAAGGATGCAACTTTCGGCTCGGGACGATAATAGCCTCACGCATTCCGCCGTCGATATGGACTCCTAACACTTTGAGGCTCACGCAGCAGTTGGTTTTGCCGCGACGGCACGCGATGCAATGACCACAGTTCAGGTAGGGCTCCACCGAGCAGCGGTCGCCGGGAAGAACGTTGTTTGACGAGCTGCCTACCGCAACTACCTCCACGCCAAGCTCGTGCCCGAGAATTCGAGGATAGCTAAAAAACGGTTGATTTCCGTTGAACGCGTGGATATCGGTGCCGCAAACGCCGATGCGACGTACGCGCACCAGTGCTTCCTCAGGCTTAAGCGAGTCATCAGGCTCCTGAGTGGAAAAAAGGGCAAATCGGCGGGGTTCCTCGAGACGGATCGTCTTCATATTCAGCTGCCTCGGATCGGATCACGATGTTCAGGACGTCCTCGGGTGAAGTTAAAGTTAAGGATCGGTTCCAAGATGGCCAGGACCTCAGAAAGCAAATCTTTGTCCATCTGGCACGTCAAAGCGCTCGTTCATTTTCTCGGTGGAATTTGGGGACGAGGATGAGATTTTTTTCAAAAACCACAATCCGTTGTGGTTCTTTACCTTGCCAAGGGCTGCCGGTTGTGTATAGAGTGCCACTATGATGTTGTCGAAAACAGAATTGTTGCCTGTCAAGGATCGGTTGAAAGATGCCGATCGCCATCTCGCGTACGTCAAAGGAAGCATACGGCATATCAAGAGTGTGGAAAACAAACAGATTGTCAATGATCTGGTCGGAGCGATTGATGCCCAACGTAAGGCCGTCGAGCAGATGCTGCAGGTTTTGGACGTGGTTGCGAGACACGATTTTCACACTGCCCGGGTTCAGGAGCTCGAAGGACCGGATGCCAAGGCGGTCGACCGAAAAGAGATTAGAAAACGCCGTGTTCGCGGCGACCTTCCGGATCCCGCCCAACAGGTATTCTCCGAATCGCCTGAGCCGACGTTAATCCTGAGCGAGCAATCGGCTGCTTAGAGTTTCAAGCGGGCGCCGCCCAAGTCTGTCCGAAAGCCTTCCAGCCGCAATGGGTTCTCTTTTTTCGTGATGTGCACTAGGCGAGCTCGAGGAAATGCCGAACTTTAGGAACGATTTCTCGGGGTCGCGATATCCCTGGTGATTAAAGCATAATGGTAGACGGCGGCGGCTTCTCCAATGTGGAGCTTTAAAACCTGGTCAAGAATTTCCCGTTCGGTCTTTGTCATCCGTCGGTGTAGTACTAAATGTTCTTGCCAGGTCGGGGAAACTGCTTCCATCCGGAACACCGAATGATCCGCGAGATTCTCATAGAGCCGCACACTGGATGCTCCATTGCGTAGATAAGCCAAACGGAGCTCGCGCATCAGTTCCAGGAATTGTTTACGATCGTCCTCATCGACCTTCACTTCGGCGACCACTGCTATGGGTCCATCGTCAGGGCCTGGAGCTGTGGGGAACGTCGGAATACGCGGTGGGTGGGCTGGCTCCGCATCGAGCGCCTTGATGAAATCGATCGAAAGCGGACCGGCCATTGAAAGATTGAAGCAGACGAGCAAAGTCGCGAGCAGGAGCGTGTATTCGAAGCCGGTAAAAGCGGCGGCTGCCCCCCAGGCGAGGCCGCCGATGGCAATCCCGCCCTGGGAAACCATAATGGTTGCCGCATTTAACCGGCCTCGTGTCCAGCCTGGCATGGCCTGCTGGGCGACAACCCAGAGCTCGGAAGCCGCCAAAGTCCAACCCAGACCGGCGAGAGCGGCAACCACCATGAATGTTTCAAGGTGGCGAATGGCTGCCATTAAGATATAGACCGCAGCCAAGAGGAGGCTTGCTAACATCGTGACTTCGTTTGAAGTGAAATGCGCCCTGGCCCAAGGTACGACGAAGACCGCGCCCAAGAGCGAGCCGATAGCCATGCTGGTGAAAAGGATTCCCAGATGCGAGGAAGTCAGATGGAGCGCCTTTAGCCCCACTGCCGGAAGCAAGGCCGGGATGACTGAGATAAGCAGGGAGAACAAGAGAGCGCGGATCAGCACAACCTGGATTCCGCGGCTGTATCGGACGTAACGCACTGCGCCGACGAAGGATTCGAGAATGCTCTCGGCCGGAGCTCTCGACCGCTTGCGCGGATTGTGCCAGCTCATGATCGCGATCAAGACCAGTAGAAAACCGGCTGCGTTTACAGCGAAAACCGCATTTGCCCCGATCGCTGGAAGAATTAACCCGCCCAGAGCGGGCCCGATCACCCCGGAAATATTCATCTGCACGCCACTCAAGGTGACTGCTGAAGGGAGTTCTTCCTTTGTCACGACGTCCGGGATCACAGATGTCCAGGCCGGTGCGTTGCAGGCAAATCCAATCCCCAGCAGAAACACGGCGCCCAGCACGATTGATGGATTCAACAATTGGAGCGACCCCAACACGGCAAGCCCGGCGGCTGCCACGATTAGCCAGACATGCATCACGCAGAGAAGTTTCTTGCGATTAACCATGTCCGCCAAGGCACCCGCCGGAAATGTGAATAGGAAAAACGGGAGAGAAGCAGCGGTGGACAACAAGGAGAGGAAAAAGGGCGAAACCGTCATCGTGTTCATGACCCAGGTTGCGGCCATGTCGTGGGCCGAGACACAGCACCCGGAAACGACGCTGGCCAGCCAGAGCTTACTGAAAATGGGGTTTCGAAGGGCTACCCAGATGGAGGTTGAAGTGGTGCTCATTTGACTGGATTTCGATGACCATGCGAGCGTCTATTTACTGAATAGCTTCTTCCTCGTCTTTGAAACGAGATCTTTTTTTGATCGAGTTTTGCGAGCCTTCCGCTTTCCAGTCGACGTACCTTTCCCGCAGGAGTATGTATCAGCACATGTCGCGACCAAGCCTTTCTGACTTGGAGTGCCTGGCTACCGAACTCGAAGGCGATCTCCATTTCGACGCTACGATGCGGACCCTGTACGCAACCGACGCGTCTGTTTATCGCGAAATGCCACAAGCTGTCGTGCGACCTAAGACCGAGAACGACATTTGTAAAGTCGTCGGATTCGCCCGGGAACACGGAACATCTCTGATTCCCAGGGCGGCCGGTACCTCGTTAGCCGGCCAGGTCGTTGGCGGCGGGATCGTCGTGGATATCTCGCGGCACTTGACGCAGATTCTGGAAATCGATCCTGCCGGCCGCCGAGTCCGAGTGCAACCCGGTGTCGTACGCAATGAGCTTAATCTCGCGCTGGCTCCTCACGGGCTTTTCTTTGCACCCGAAACCTCCACCCAAAACCGCTGCATGATCGGCGGTATGGTCGGCAACAATGCGTGCGGCGCGAATTCTGTCGTTTACGGCAGTACGCGCGAACACATCATTTCGTTACGAGCGGTGCTGAGCGACGGTTCCATCGCGGAATTTGGAGCTCTTTCGGAGGAGGAGTTTGCCGCCAAGTCGAAGAACGGCACGCTTGAGGCTCGAGTTTACCGCGAAATTGGCGAGCTTCTTAGTCAGCCAGAGATCCGCGCCGAGATTGCCCGCGAATTTCCCAAAAAATCCATCCATCGTCGAAATACCGGCTATGCGATCGATTTGCTGGCGGAGTGTGCACCATTCACACTTGCAGGCGCTCCCTTCAACTTCTGCCGCCTTCTTGCCGGGTCCGAGGGGACACTGGCGTTCCTCACTGAAATCACCCTCTCGTGCGAACCGCTGCCGCCGCGCGAGTCAGCATTGGTCTGTGTGCATTGCGCCACGATTGACGAGGCTCTGCGGGTTAATCTGGTGGCACTGCGACACTCGGCTCGTGCGTGTGAGTTGATGGATGACAACATTCTTCAATGTACCAAGACAAATATTGAACAACGCCAAAACCGCTTCTTTGTTGAGGGAGATCCCGGGGCAATTCTGGCCGTTGAATTGGCCGCCGAAACTCGCGAAGAGGTTGTCGCCCTGGCCACCGGTCTGGAAGCTGAATTGCGAACGGCAGGTCTGGGTTACCATTTCCCCGTGATCTGGGGCGCGGACCAGAACCGAGTTTGGAATCTGCGGAAAGCCGCCTTGGGGTTGCTTTCCAACATCCCTGGAGATGCGAAACCAGTGGCGGTGATCGAGGACACCGCGATCGATCCGGGGGATTTGCCGGCGTACGTCCGTGAGTTCGACTCCATTCTCATCGGTCACGGTCTCTCCGCTGTTCATTACGCACATGCAGGTTCGGGCGAACTGCATCTGCGTCCTATCCTTAACCTTAAAATCGAAGAGCACCGTCGGCTGTTTCGAGTCATCGCGACGGAAGTGGCTCGCCTTGTAAAACAATATGGAGGTTCGCTCAGCGGTGAACATGGGGACGGGCGACTACGAGGGGAATTTTTGCCCGCCATGGTTGGAAAGCGCAATTATGCAATCTTCCGTGAAATCAAACATGCGTGGGATCCTCTGGGAATCTTCAACCCCGGCAAGATCACTGACACGCCGCCCATGGACGCGAGCTTGCGTTACGAGTCAGGACAGGCCGAGCGTCAATTTTCGACGGTGCTCAGCTTTGCGAAATTCGGGGGAATTCTCCGCGCGGCAGAACAGTGCAATGGTTCGGGCGACTGCCGAAAATCTCATTTGATGGGCGGTACGATGTGCCCGAGTTTCATGGCTACCCGGAACGAGCGCGATACCACCCGTGCCCGGGCAAATATTCTGCGGGAGGTCCTCACTCGTTCGCCGAAATCCAATCCGTTTGACAGTGAAGAAGTCGCCGCGGTTATGGATCTTTGTCTTTCGTGCAAAGGGTGCAAATCCGAGTGCCCATCCAATGTGGATGTCGCTCGTCTGAAGGCCGAATGGCTTCAGCAGGTTTACGACGCGCGTGGGGTACCATTCCGATCCAAGCTGATCGCCGGGTTTTCCGGCGCCATGGGGGCGGCTCAGCTTGCTCCCGGGATGTACAACCTCCTGGTGACAAATCCTTTGACGGCCAAACTGATCAAACATCTCGCGGGCTTTGCACCAGGGCGGTCGATGCCTCGATTGCATCCAACAACGCTAAGGCGCTGGCATCGGGTTCATGCCAACAAAGAGGGACCGTTTGCTAATGGGCGGGTTTTTCTCTTTTGTGACGAATTTACAAACTTCAATGACGTTGGAGCCGGCATCAAAGCTGTGCACCTGTTAAACCGCTTAGGCTATGAAGTTATCATTCCGACCCATGTCGATAGCGGTCGTGCTCAGATCTCCAAAGGTCTACTGCGAGAGGCTCAACGACTGGCCGTACGAAATGTGGAATTGCTACAGGGTGTTGTGACAGACGACTCGCCGATGATCGGCCTCGAGCCGTCGGCTATTCTTGGATTTCGGGACGAAGTGCCAGACCTGGTTCCGGCGCATCTGCTCCGCGGTGCACAGGAACTTGCCAAACGTTCACTGCTGGTGGACGAATTCATTGCACGGGAGGCCGGTCGCGGCCAGATTCGGCGCGAGGCGTTCACGCAAAAATCGGCCGAGATCAAAGTCCACGGACATTGTCATCAAAAGTCACTGGCCTCGCTTATTCCGACGGTGAAAGCACTAGAGCTGCCAGTTAGTTACAAAGTCAGTCTCATTCCCTCGGGTTGCTGCGGGATGGCTGGGTCGTTCGGCTATGAACGTGAGCATTACGATCTCTCTATTCAGGTGGCCGAACTGGTGCTGATGCCGGCAATCCGTTCGGCGCCGGAGGAGACGCTCATTGCCGCTGCGGGTACCAGCTGCAGACACCAGATTAAAGATTGTACCGGACGCATCGCGCTCCATCCCGCTGAGATTCTCCACGATGCGTTGGTGCAGGCGGACTGATCGACCGCCGCGCCGGGTCGCATTTCTCCTCGGCGGGTTCGCGATGTTCGGCCCGTTTTCCATTGATGCGATTTTCCCCGGGTTCCCGGCTATCGCGCTGGAATTGAAGGCGAACCCGGTAATGATGCAGCAGATGGCTAGCGTCTACCTCGCCGGATTTGGGCTGATGAGCCTGTTTCACGGGCCGCTTTCGGATGCCCTCGGCCGGCGCAGGATTGTTCTACTGATTCAGCAGTTCTCCGAGTTGGTTTTGGAAGATGGTAGCCCAAAATTCTTACCGCCGACGGTCCGGAGGCCGAACCGAACCAATCCGGCTCCCGGGGTCTGGCTCACTTTGCCTTGAAGAGCCCGCCGCCGAGGGGTTGCACCCCTAGCATTTTGTAGAGGCGAATACCGAGAACTTTCTTCGCTTCTTTAAATGTGAACTTATACCCTTGGGCAACAAGTGCGTCGTAGATGTCCGCGGTTTTTAATGGATTTTTGCTTTTTTTCAGGATCGCCACCACCGCCGGTCGCAACGTTCCCCGACCTTCTTCGGCAGATCTGACCGGTTCTGCTCCGTCGGTTGTTTTTGATAATGAAACTCTACGCTTCGGTGCTGCTGCCTTGGGAGTGCTCAGATTTTCCCCTAGCGAGTTCCCTCCTTGGAGCAGTACGCCGAGCTGTTTTTCGAGTGATTCAATTTGTTCCGCTATCTCAGCGGCCTGCGCAAACGTTTTGGATGAAAAATGCACTGAACTCATTTAGTTAGATTTATTGCGCCCAAACTACTCAGTTCTGGCGAGTAACGCAAAAACTTTTAATAAATTGGGTAGGAATCAATGCTATAGGCATTCCGTTAAGCTGGAGAAGCCAGAGGCAGGAGACTGGTACCGCTTTCGTCTCCTGGTAATAGCTAAATTGACAGTGGCCGAACGGAATAGCATTGGATCCCGACTGAAACACAATCAGGAATAACCAACAATACTAATTTACACTGCGATCCAAAAAAAATCGGTCGGGATGATTGCAATAGAGGCAAAATTTCTACGAACCGACTCTAACGATCTACCTAATGGGTGGATTCACATCAGTTCGATGAACCGGGCGAGGTTCCGGTTCAAGCGTTAGATGAAACCCTGCCGCTCGATGCGCCGAAGCCGTAGCATAGAAACTATCCATTAGGGTCCAGACTAAGCCGCTCCGGTGGTTCTCGATCGAAAGCAACGCCATCCCAAGATCAATACCGATAACGTCTCGGTCGAACCACTTCCGGTCCAGATTGAACGCGTTCGCAAACCCATAGAGACCCCAGAGAGCATTTGCCAATCTCTCATAGAGAAGGCGAGCAAGGGAAACCGCTGGCGTCGGTTCGAACGTTACCGACGAGATTGCGCCGGTCGGCGACACCGTGCCATCCTCGGGACCATCTAGTGCGCCGTAAGGGGCGTATCCATCTGGGCCATCGCTCGCATTAAGTCCCCAGAAACCTTGCCCATAGGTTTGGACTGCTGGAGCACGGTCAAGGCAATATTGCCGGTGTATTTTCATCGCGTTTGTCGATGATACCCAATAGTCAAAGCCAAGTTTGTCACGCTGATTACGAAAATAGAAAAATCCTGATGGCATTTGATGAATGAAGATGGGGCCTCCCTGGAGCGATTCGGTTTCGGCGTAAGTTTGTCGCGGGCGCTTGATCGCTTCCCAGGTGCTCTCGGGTAGAGGATTGACCGGCGCGCCGAGGCCCAGCAAGTAGACCAGTATGGCCTCGCTGTAGGCACCATAATCATAGCTTATGAAACCGGACTCGATTCTCCACCCATGCGAGAGCACGCGCTTCTCTGGAAACGCGCCATTGTTTGTCAGCATCCAACGCCAGTCTACTCTTCGATAAAGGCAATCGGCTAACAGTGAAATATCTGTGGTCGAGGTTTCGCGGGCGAAATATTGACCACAAATGATGGCGCCGGCCACGAGAAGGGCAGTGTCTATGGTGGAAACCTCACTTTTCCAGTGACGTTGGCCATTCCGCTTATCGACAAAGTGGAACATCCATCCATGCTGGTGCGGCATAGTCAGCAAAAAGCGAAGGGTCTTTCGCGCGCGCGCCGCAGCTTCTTCTCGATCTAACCACCCATGTTCCACGCCAATCGGCAGTGCGGCCAGTCCGTAGCCTGTGGCGGCGATGGATGCAGCGATGTAGTCGTCTGCTTCAAAATTATTGGCCCGGTCGTTAATTAGGCCGGTGCCTGGATCTGCCTTTTGCCAAAAATAGAGAATGGCACGACGCTGTAATTCATCTAAGAGTTGATTCTCGGTCCTGGGAGGCGCTAGTGACGCGCTTGGCTGTTTCACAACTAACTATTACCAGGGCGCGGTGCCGAACTAACGACAAAATTTCTAAAAACGAAGGTTCGCCAATTGGCGAATTGACCGCGGAATGCGCAGATCGAGTTCCTGGTTTAAGATACCTTTTGCGGTAAACTGATTATAGAGCCGGCACCGGTGCTGGATGCTCGGCAAAGGTTGGCCGAGAAGGGACCATGACCAACCCTGGGCGCGGTACGAGGAAAGGGTTGGGGATATAGACAGAGTGTTCTGTCGGCGGCCTGAAGAGAGCGACCTCCAGGATCCGGTCGTGGAAGCCGCGCAGGGTGCTTCTGTGACCGACGCTGACGATGGTCGGCCGCCAGGGCAGGGCCCGCAGCATGCCGTAGAGCCTGGCTTCGGAGTCTTCATCCAGAGCCGAGGTGGCCTCGTCCAAAAAAAGGAGTGTCGGCTTGGAAAGCAGAATACGAGCAAAGGCCAGCCGTTGTTGTTCGCCCAGCGAGAGGCGCTGAGACCAGTTATGGACGTCGTTCAGCTCAACGGCCAGCGAGCCGAGGCCAACCTTTTCCAGCGCGCCGACCAGTCTTTGCGTCGGAAAGGGATTTTTCTCGCTGCGCGGATAGCGCAACGCACTGGCCAGAGTGCCCAGGGGCAGATAAGGCCGTTGAGGCACGAAGAGGATCGGCCCTTTGCCAAGCCTGATCTCGCCTCGACCGTAGGGCCAGATTCCGGCAATGGCCCGCAACAAAGTGCTCTTGCCCGCGCCGCTGGGACCGGCAATCAGCAGCGCCCCGCCTCGAGCTGGAGCAAAGCTAACTCCGCGTAAAAGCGGTGTACCGTCGGGCATATCGATATCGAGCGCTTTGATCGCCACCCCAAGACCTCCTTGGCGGACGACGATCTGTCCAGGAGCTCGCATCCCCTGGTGGATCGCCTGCAAGCGTTCCTCGAAACCACCCAGCCGTTCAGTTACGGCCTGCCAGGCGGCAATATCAGCATAGGAATTAACAATGAACGAGAGCGCGTTCTGGACAAAAGAAAATGCATTGACCGCCTGCATCAGGCCTCCCAGTCCGATCTGCTTGAGAAAATACCGCGGCGAAATCACGACCACTGGAAAGATCACCGCCACTTGCGCGTAGCCCAAGGTAAACCAGGTCAGGCGTTTTTGGCGTTTCATGATCTGGCAGAAATTTTCAAATACGCTGCCAAAGCGCTCCTTGAAAAGCTTTAGCTCGACCGGTTCGCCTCCATAGAGCGCCACACTCTCCGCGTTTTCTCTGAATCGCATCAGACTAAAGCGGAAATCGGCCTCAAAACGCTGACGAGCATAATTTAAGGGCACTAACGGCCGCCCGATTTTGATCGTCAACCATGTGCCGATGCCTGCATAGAGCAAGGCAGCCCAGACCAGATAGGCGGGAATATGCAGGGTCACCCAATGGCCAAGAGCAATATCGGCTGGTCCTGATAATCCCCACAGGATCACCAGAAATGAAATCAAAGAAACCACCGAACTGATCAGCCCGATGGAGAGACTCAGGACAAAGGTCGTAAATTGGTGCAGATCCTCGGCGATCCGCTGGTCAGGGTTGTCGGTCCGGTCGCCCAGCTCCAATTGATAGTAAGCCCTTTCATCTAGCCAGGCCCCTAAATACCTGCTCGTCAACCAGCGGCGCCAGCGGATCTGAAGCATCTGACTGAGGTAAAGTCCATAGACGGACATGGAAATCGCGAAAAAGACCAGAATGCCAAAAATGCCGAGCTGACGGAATAATTCCCCGCTGTCAAAAGCCTGGAGCGCGTTGTAGAAAGATCGATTCCATTCATTGATCCGCACGCTAATGAAGACGTTGCCCAGATTGAGCCCTATGACGCCGATCAGCAGCGCCCACGCAGACCACTTTTCTTCCGATGTCCAATAACATTTGGCGAGGCGCCACGCGGCGCGGGTAATGTTTCGCCTTGCCTTATGCATCGTTCCCTTCTTTATCGACTGTTTCTGGCAACTCTTTAAACGGAGCTAGCAAACGCTGAAACAGTGAGTTCCCATCCGAGATGGACGATTTACCATTTTAAGAAATCAATACGATCAGGAACGATGTGATTTGGTCAGGAAATCGCCTATTATATCTATTTGCAAATATCAGAATTACAGGTGCTGACAGTCAGAAGCACCCCACGGGAAGAACGCGTGAAGGATTTGAGAAGAAACTCTTGCTCGGCGGCACAAGCTCTAGTTTCAGAGAAGAATTATCTTAAGCTCTCGACAGTTCGACTGAAAACGCGGAAACGCGTTCTGCAAAACCAAGCAGGAAAAACTATCCGTCTCGAGTGACCGATCTGGAGCGTAAACGAGGCGAGTGAAACTATCCAATGTTAGCTCCCACTCATCTGTGCCGAGAAAGTAGCATAGGCGTCAAACCTGTGTGCCCCGGCTAAGGCGAGGTTTCGGGAAGACGAACAGCGCCGGAGACGGCCTGGTAACTGCAGGCGATGACTCGCTTCACGCGAGGATCAGGAAGCCGGAGATGTTCAGGTTGACCTGGTTGATGTCGGGGCGGAATGGCAGGAAGATAAGCGTCGAAGGTTCCCGAGGGGACTGCGTTCACTGGTTGCTGAATTTCCTAGTCAGGGGAGGAAGTGCGAATGGCTTTGTCCTGGAGCGTGCCGAAACGGTTTGCAAGTTTCAGGCGCGTGGCCAAGCCCGACGTTCCCACGCGGTTACGCCGTCACGGCGCAAGCCGATTTGTCTCTGTCGCTGCCAGTCCTGACGCAGGCTGGAGCCTGGGCTGGAATACGCCTGGAGTCACGTTGGGGCGGCATGGAGTGGTACGAAATGTGCTGGATATTCCCACGGAGGAAGTATTTGTATGCATTATTTGGTCTTCCCAATTGGAGTTGCGGCCGTTCTCGTGGTCAGCCGAAACATCTATCTGCGTCTCCGGCGCCTCAGTCAATCCCGCCGCTTGAGGGGAGCGCAGGAATGCCTGGATGCCGTGCAGGATACCTTGACCGCTCTTGCGAAAAGCAAGGCCAAGGTCGATCATTCGCGGCGGTAACCGGCGGCGTCAGGATATATCGGCGAGCAGGCGGCGTTCTGGCCTGGTAGGCAATCCGTCGCGATTTACCTCGTTTAGCGTTTCACTTGCGGCGTGCAGCCTGCAATATGAGCGAACCCTTCCGCCGCTCTCCTTCCGCAAAGAGGCAAAGCGGGACGCTTCGCATACCACGCCGATACGTTGCCTCCTTGGCTTTCCCTTTGAACTATTCCCCATTGACCGGCATTCCCCGTATTCTTATAGTGAATTTTCCAGGCAGGGACAAGCCACAGATATTTCACGTCGAACTTTATATGGCTCTTTCAATTGGAACAAAGGCTCCGGATTTCTCTCTCAGCTCCAAGACCTCGGATGGTCTTAAGATGGTCAAGCTTAGCGATAATTTTGGGAAACAGAATACGTTACTGTTATTCTTCCCGATGGCATTCACTGGAGTCTGCACAGCCGAGCTCTGTGAAACCAGCGCCGGACTCGACGCCTATAAAGAACTAAGCGCCCAAGTGTACGGAATCAGCGGGGATAGCCCGTTTTCTTTAGAAGCCTGGGCTGCAAAGGAACAGATCAACGTTCCGCTCTTAAGTGACTACGACCATGTGGTGACCAAGGCTTACGGAGTCGCTTACGACAGCTTTGCGCCTGACCGCGGCTTGCCGATGGGAGGGGTGCCAAAGCGTTCCGCATTCATAATCGACCGCGATGGAGTGATTCAGTACGCGGAAAGCTCCGACAATCCCAGGCAACTCCCTGATTTCGATGCCATAAAAGCGAAACTTAGTGAACTAGCTTAATCCAACTATGATCTCGGATGATGTGATTCGCTCTTTTGCAGCAGGCGGAGGTAAAAAAGGGATTTATTATTCATTGCCGGCGTTAGAGGAAGCCGGTGTGGGAAAGATCTCTCGGTTACCTGTAAGCATTCGAATTGTCCTCGAATCGGTACTCAGGAACTGTGACGGCAAGAAGGTTGCTGAGAAAGATGTGGCGACGCTAGCAAACTGGAACGCGAAAGATCCGGCGAAGGAAGAGATCCCATTCGTTGTTGCCCGGATAGTTCTTCAGGATTTCACGGGTGTCCCGCTGTTGGTGGATCTGGCGGCGATGCGGGCCGCGGTGGCCAAGCTCAAAGCGGATCCCAAAATTATTGAGCCCTTGGTTCCGGTTGATCTGGTTGTTGATCACTCGGTACAAGTCGACTTTGCCGGTTCACCGGAAG
The DNA here is from genome assembly GCA_963742335.1 of uncultured Verrucomicrobiae bacterium. Classification (GTDB taxonomy): domain Bacteria; phylum Verrucomicrobiota; class Verrucomicrobiia; order Chthoniobacterales; family JAFAMB01; genus JAFAMB01. Next base: position 260,002 of record CAVULL010000018.1, on the reverse strand, counting down.
CGCTAGGTTTGAATCTCGACATGGAATTCAAGCGTAACCAGGAACGCTATCAATTTTTGAAATGGGGTCAGCAAGCCTTCAAAACATTTGGTGTCGTGCCGCCGGGCATCGGGATTGTTCACCAGGTCAATCTGGAGTACCTCGCGAAGGGGGTGTTGAGTTCGACAACCGAGCGAGGGGCAGTTTATTACCCCGATACGCTGGTTGGAACAGACTCTCATACGACAATGATCAATGGCCTTGGCATTGTCGGTTGGGGAGTTGGGGGGATTGAGGCTGAGGCGGGGATGCTCGGACAACCGGTCTACTTCCTGACTCCGGAAGTCGTCGGGGTTCACATGAGCGGACGCCTGCGGGAAGGAGTCACCGCAACTGATCTGGCGCTCCATGTGACCCAATTGCTTCGCGCACGCAAAGTTGTCGGTAAGTTTGTTGAGTTTTACGGGGAAGGGGCAGCTTCGCTGCCGCTTTTCGATCGTGCGACGATTGGAAATATGGCGCCGGAGTATGGAGCGACGATGGGATTCTTCCCGGTAGACAGTGAATCGGTCAACTATCTTCGGATGACGGGGCGGTCGGAGGAAGCATGCGAACGATTCGAAAACTATTTCAAGGCGCAGGGCATGTTCGGAATGCCTGGAAGGGGGGAAATTGAGTATAGTGTGGATATCGATCTGGACCTGGCGGCTGTGCAGCCGAGTGTTTCGGGTCCGAAGCGTCCGCAAGATCGAATCAATCTCGCAGAACTCGGCGAGACATTTCACGGCCTCTTTGTGAAACCGGTAAAGGAAGGAGGATACGGAAAAAGCGAGGAACTTCTGACGAAGCGAACGACGGTTTCGATGAATGGTTTAAGCCCTGCGATGGGGGGCAAGGGAAAATCTGGCGAGGTCGGACATGGCAGTGTGCTGATCGCGGCAATCACCAGCTGTACGAACACGAGTAACCCGAGTGTTATGCTCGGGGCCGGACTCCTGGCCAAGAAGGCCGTGGAGAAGGGATTGACGGTCAATCCGACCGTAAAGACATCAATGGCTCCCGGTTCGCGGGTGGTAACCGATTATCTGGCGAAAACCGGACTGCAGCCTTACCTGGATCAACTCGGATTTAATATCGTGGGGTACGGATGTACCACCTGCATCGGAAACTCAGGCCCGCTGCACCCGAACATCGAACAAGCAGTGACCGACAACGATTTTGTCGCTGCAGCGGTCCTTTCCGGCAATCGGAATTTCGAGGCCCGCATTCATCAAAATATCAAAGCGAACTTTCTGATGTCGCCACCGCTGGTGGTTGCTTTTGCGCTGGCCGGACGGGTGAACATCGACATGGTGCGCGAGCCCATCGGCACGGGAAAGCAGGGCGAAGAGGTCTATCTTAAGGATCTCTGGCCAACGATGGAAGAAATTCACCACGCGATGGCGTCTGCCCTAAAGCCGGAAGTGTTTCGACAATTGTACGCGAATTTTGCCAGTCAAAACCCGAAATGGAATGAAGTCACCTCCTCCAAAGGTGACCTCTATGCGTGGGACGAGAAAAGTGATTACATCCAGGAACCGCCATTTTTCGAAGATTTCTCGATGCAGATCGGAGAGATCGAGGAGGTCCGCAATGCCCGGCCACTGGGAATCTTTGGAGACTCGGTAACGACTGATCATATTTCACCGGCCGGTGCAATCAAGCAGACGTCACCCGCTGGGAGATACCTGATAGATCGCGGAGTCCAGCCGATTGATTTCAACAGTTATGGCAGTCGGCGAGGCAACGACCGCGTGATGACCCGCGGAACGTTCGCGAATGTTAGGATCAAGAATTTGATGGTGCCGGGAGTTGAGGGGGGAGTGACGATTCATCATCCGAGCGGGGAACAGATGTCGATTTTTGACGCATCGGCTCGATACCAAAAAGAAGAGACTCCTTTGATTGTCATAGCCGGACACGAGTATGGCACGGGTTCGAGCCGGGATTGGGCTGCCAAGGGCACGCGACTACTCGGAGTAAAAATGGTGGTAGCTGCCAGTTTCGAAAGAATTCACCGTAGCAATCTGGTAGGAATGGGTGTCCTTCCTTTGCAGTTCCTGGACGGGATTAACGCGCAGACTTTAAATTTAGACGGCTCCGAAGTCTACAGTCTCCTCGGCCTCAGCAATAGTATCCGTCCGCGCCAGGAAGCTACCTTGGAGATAAGGCGAAAAGATGGAACAATCGAAAAGGTTGCCTTAATTCTGAGGATCGATACCCCCATTGAAGTCGATTATTATCGTCATGGCGGTATTTTGCCGTTCGTGCTCAGGGAAATTCTGCAAAAGAATTGACGATCGGAAGACCAGCGCGATTGAGGGGCGGGGAAAAAGTCTCCGCTCAGTCTTCCATCTGGCGGATGACCCAGAGGTTGCCGGGAATGACTTGAATGATCCAGTCGAGCGCCGGCGCGAAGACGGACTGATCCGAAGAAGGCATCTGAGAGGGCATCACGACCAGGTCGGTTCCGCTGGACTGGATAAATTCGCAGGCCGTAAAACCGGTGTTTCCGCGCAGTAGATGATAATCCAATTCCAATTCCGGCCGAGCCTGACTTTGGACCCATGATTCGAGCGTTTGTTCCGCTGAAAGGTTGCCATTGCTGACTCCGAGGGCCTTCTCTTTTGCCTCGGCGAAGGTGGTTTGAACGTGCAGGATCGTGATTTGGCGACCGCCGCTTCGCTCTGCCAGCCTGAGGGCCGCACAAAGGACATGTCGACTGCGTTCTGATAAATCCGGAACTACGATCAGCATTTCTTTGGGGGGCTTGGGCTCTTCGCTTGGCTCAGTGTAGAGTAATAGGTCGCAGGGAGCGCGTCGGAGTAGTTCGCGGGCAACGTCGCCGGTGAAATTACGGTGAACACTTTCCGTTTCCATCGCACCGGCAACTAGCAGATCAATGTTCTCTTCATGCTGGATCTTTAGAATGGCTTCGGCAGGTTCTCCCGGCTCAAAGCGGATCGCCGAACCGCTATCGAGTTGCAGGTCACGTAAAGCAGAACGAAATCGTTCTTCCTTTTCCGGCGTATATTCGTCGGCGTGAATCAGGCATAGCGGCGCCGAAAGCGACCGGCTGACGCGGCCCGCTTCGGCAAGGACTGCCATGAAGCGAGGGGAAAAGGTTGTCGCAACTCCTACATGGCGATACACGCGGGGGAGAATACGTTAGATCTCCGCGGCCAACAACTCGGTTTCGCTGGAGAATCGGGGTTTTTGAAGCCATTCAGGGGCGGTAAACGAACCATCACAGTTTCCTCCGTTTTCAAGAGGCAAAAGAGGGTAATTAGTGCACCGTCTGCTGAATCCCCTGGGATTTAAGAGACGGTGCACCTGGAGACGATTAACCCAAATATTTATTTCGCAGATACTCAATGCGATAGCGGGCCTGCGTGGGCTCTCCGGTGGCTCTCCGCATTAGTTCGCCGGGAAGATATCTTCGGCCATGTTGATGGATATTCTCCCGCAGCCAGTGCAGCAACAGCGCGTAATTTCCCTGTGCAAGTTGATCGGCCAATCCTGGGACCTGTTTTTCAGCGGCGGACATCAGCTGCGCCGCATTGAGGTTACCCAAGGTGTAGGTCGGGAAGTAACCCAAGGAGCCCAGGCTCCAGTGAATATCTTGAAGGACTCCACGTCTGTCGTCAGGGACAGTTAATCCAAAAAGCTCGTGAAAACGGGTATTCCACGCTTCAGGCAAATCCTTCACTCTTAGACGCCCTTCAATTAGCGCGAGTTCTATCTCGAACCGGAGAAGAATGTGCAGATCGTAAGTCACTTCGTCGGCTTCGACGCGGATAAAAGAAGGAGCGACGCGTTGTACCCCGTCGGCTAGAGCTGCTGGTGAATAGCGACCCAGGTCCGGCAAATATTTGCAGGCAGTCGCATGCCAGAGATGCCAGAACTGAGAGGTCCGTCCAACGTGGTTTTCCCAGAGTCTGGACTGGGATTCGTGGATTCCCAGGGAGACGGCATCCCCGGAAGGCAACCCAATCCGATCAGGAAGTAAACCTTGCTCGTAAAGAGCGTGACCGGTTTCATGCATCACTCCGTACAACGAGACTTCGAAGCGCTGCACGTTATAGCGAGTAGTGATTCGCTGATCGAATGGACCGAGGGTTGTGGCAAACGGATGCATCGTCGTATCGACGCGTCCCGCCGCAAAATCATAACCAAAAGACGATGCCACCTCCTTGGAAAACGCTTGTTGACCGTCGATGGGATATTGACCATCCAGGAAATTTTCCTCCGCAGATTTGGCTGTCAGGTGGCTGAGAAGATCCACGAGAGCCACACGCAATTCTTCCAGCACCGGCTTGACTTGGCGGGCCGTAATTCCCGGCTCGTAATCCTCGATTAATGCGTCATAGGGAGATTCTTCATATCCCCAGAGATCCGCTTTCTGACGCGTGAGCTGGACGATCTTTTCCAGATGCGGTTCAAACAGGGAAAATTTGGACTCCGCTCGAGCTTGAACCCAAGCTTCTCGAGCTATCGTCCGTGTTTTCTCAAATTCTTCGACAAGTTCGACCGGGAGTTTGGTTGCTCGATCGTAAGAGCGCCGCCACTCGCGAATATTTGCTCCTTCCTCTGAACTGGGGTCGAAGCCGACCTCCTCGACCGCTTTGAGCCAATCTCCGACGGAAGGTTCAGTAAAAAGGGTGTGGGCTTTGGCCTCGAGGTAGCTGAGCTGGTCCGCTCGATAAGGGACGGCTTTGGGCGGAATATAGGTTTCAAAATCCCATGAGAGTACCCCGGCGACGGACCGCAATAAATAGACTTCGCGTGAGCGTTCAGAGAGTTGCAGGTAAGCTGCAGACGACATGCGCTGACCCTATTCCGACTTGCTCAATGCCCGCAACTTCTTTATAAAGCGCCATCCATGGAGATTGCTATCGGCCTCGTGGCCGGCGTTTTCGCTTTTCTATTTTGCTATTGTTTGCTCGGCGGACTTTACACAATTAATCAAAATGAACGCGCCGTAGTCACAAATTTCGGCAAGGCGGAACGAATTGGGAAGGCAACAAATCTCGATCTGCCGATCGCCGAGAATCTCGGCCCGGAGGAAAGGGAGCGCTATGTTTATCCGCAGGTTCGGGTGATCGGACCAGGCGGTCCTTATCTGCGCATGCCGTGGCAACGTGTATTCAAGGTATCGGTGGCCATCCAGACCGTGAACGTGGCTTTCGATCCCGATGTGCCTGAAGCGAATCAAAAAGGGACGATCCTCGACGCGGTAACCAAGGATCAATTGAACATCGGATTAACCGGCCAGATTCGTTATCGCGTCAGTGAACAGAATCTCTATGCCTATCTTTTTGGCGTGAAGAGACCTATCGCTCATATCATCGGATATTTTGTTTCCATCTTGAGAGAACGGATTGCCAATTACGAAACTCCGCCGCCGCCTGAAACCGATGAACCTCTGATTGAAAAGGCCAACGAAACTTTGGCCAAGGCTGGAGTATCGATCAACGATTTGCGGAAGAATCTCAATCATCTCAATGTCCAGATGGATCAGCAATGTCTCTCTTCGGCAGCCCGTTATGGAATGGTCCTGGATGCCTCGCTGATCACGGGGATTGATCCGCCGCCGGACATTGAATCTGCCTTGGCAGCAATTAACACGGTCCACAACGAAGTTTCGTCAAACATCAGCCTGGCCCAAGCCAACGCGGATCAGCGCATCGAGCAATCAAGGAGAGCGGTGGAAATCGAAACAAACCGCGCTGAGGCGGAAGTTCAACCGTTACGGTGGATGGCAGAACAGCTTTCCGGATTGAAGCAGAGCGGAGAACAAGCGTTGCCGGCTTACATTCGGAACGTGCGGCTTGACCTGTTTAGCAAGGCGCGCCGCGTGATTCTCCGAGCAAAAAACTGACCAATGAACTTCTTATTTACATTTGTCGGTACCTTTATCTTTTGCTGGGTTGCGATACCCATACTCCTGGTGTTCCTGGGAGCGATCAACTTTTACACGACTGTGACGGAGGGCAGAGCCAAGGTCTACGTATTGTTCGGACGGGTGCTCGGGGTGGTTTTTGAACCGGGGCTTCACCTGCTTTGGTTGCGGCTTGGACCGCAAGCAGCGCTGGTTCGCTTCTTCGGCCGGATGTACGAGATCGATACGCGTCTGGATCAGGAATATTTGCGAAGCAACCCGGTTAACACCGAAGAAGGAACTCCGATGGGCGTAGGCGTTTGGTACGAAATGCGTGTCACGCATCCCGTGGATTATCTTTTCCAGAATGCTGATCCCCGCGGGTCTTTGCGGTCAAATGTCGCCAATTCGACCGTGCGAAACCTGAGTAATTTGCCATTGAACGAAATGCTCGAAAGCCGGCATTCAATGAGTCGAACTGTCCGGGGCGATGTTTCACCTAAAGCCGAAGATTGGGGGTACCAACTTGGCTCGGTTTACGTTCGGAAAGTACATTTCCGCGATAACGTGATGATTCGCCAGATCGAACAAAAAGTCGTGAACCGACTGCGTCAGGTGACTTCAGCAATTCGGCAGGCAGGAACGAACCAAGTGGACATCATCACTAGTTCTGCAGAACGACAAGCCGCGATAGAGTTCGCCAAAGCGCGGTCAGTTCGGCCTCAGATGATAGGCCAGGCTCTCAGAGAAATCGGGCAAGATCCGGACGTCTTGGACGCAGTGTTCACGACGCTGGAAGTGGAACGACTGGTGAAAACAAATGCGGAGATAACGTTAATTCCGAATCCGACGGCGGAGACTTTGGTCAATCTTGCTTGCTTCTGGCGCTGATCCGAGGTCGAGCCATCCGATTGTCTCCACTCCGCCTCCCCCAGCGCCGCCTGGCCTGTAATCTGACTATGCTGCCCTGTGCCGGGATCTGAGGCGAATGATGATGGGCAAACCATAGTAGCCATTGCGTTCGCGAATTTTGGCCTCCAAGTAACGCCTATAATCCTCTGTCAGCAGCTCCGGATCGTTTACAAACAGGATGAAAGTAGGCGGGGCGACGAGATGGTTCGACGTTTTGTCGATCTGCGTCGCATAAAGCACCTTGAATCTCTTATTCCCGCGAATAGGTGGGGGAGCGGCGGCCATGGCTTCTTGGAATAACCTGTTTAAGGAACCGGTTCCAATCGAGCGGGCGGCGTGTTTTTGGATCCTGGCAATACTTCCAAAAAGGCGATCCAGATTTTCGCCCGTCTGTGCGGAGATGAGGTCAATCGGGGCGTAACTAAGGAAAAAAAGGTTTGCCCGAACTTGAGCGATAAGATCGTTCAGGAAATCGCGCCCGCTGGGCTCGGCGGACGGTTTGACCAAATCGATCTTATTCACAATTACGATGCATGGTTTGTGATTCTTCTGGATTAGCCCGGCGATCTTCTTGTCTTGCGAGGTCACACCGTCCAATGCATCAATGACCAGCGCGCAAATGTCGGCCCGAGTAATGCTCTTTTCCGAACGCATCACGCTAAAAATTTCGACGGAGGTATTATGTTTACCTCGCGCGCGAATTCCTGCGGTGTCGATCAGGACATACTGTTTTCCGTCTCGTTCGTATGGTATATCGACAGAATCGCGCGTAGTTCCCGCGGCGTGACTGACGGCGGTGCGTTGATGGTGTAAAATCGCATTGATTAAAGATGATTTGCCAACGTTCGGGCGGCCGACGACGGCAACTTTAATCGGATCTGCGGGGTTTGTTTCCGGTTCGCTCAGAGTCGGTTCCGGCAAGTATCTCGAAATTTGGTCGACCAGATCTCCGATTCCTCGACTGTGGGCGGCGCTAATGGAAATGATGTCCGGGAATCCGAGCACGGAAAACTCAGTGTCGGCTAACTCTTGCTTCGGATGGTCGATCTTGTTGACGGCAAGGATTACAGGCTTCCGTGCAGAGCGAAGTTGTTTTGCCAGGGATCGATCAACCGGGGTGACACCATCTTTGGAATCCCCAACCAGAACAATCACGTCAGCCATTTCCATTGCCAGGTTGGCCTCCGCGCGTACCTGGTCGCCATACTCGTCCTCGATGTGACTTCCGATTCCTCCGGTATCCACGACAGTGAACGGACGAGAACCGAGGTGACACTCGGCGACCAGACGATCACGGGTCACGCCAGGTTGATCATGGACGATGGCGATCCGTTTTTGCGCCAGGCAGTTGAAAATCGCGGATTTCCCCACATTGGGGCGACCCACGATCGCTACGATCGGCGAATCACCCATGGGTTTTCAAACTTGTAAATTCCAGATGCATCCGCGATGAAGCACCAAAGATTAATTTTCAGATCCGCTGTCCGATTGGCTATGAACGTGGACGTGGAGGTCGCCCAGACGTTGTGTCAACAAGCGCTGGAAGGTTTGTTCCGCTTCATCCGGCAGCGAAGCGGCCTTTGCTCTCGCCAATCCGGGCATTTTCTGTAACTCGCGATCAAGGTCCTGGGCTTGAATTTTATTCCAAAAGCCGTTCCTGAGTTCGTCGACCACCAGGGAAAGGGGTTCCACGCTGAGGATCGTGGCCCGAGGGACTTTGATGTCAACTTCCTGGCCGACAACACTGACTTCGAACTTTTTTGATAAATCAAAGCCCGCTTTCACGCGATAAGTCGCATGGATCCGGATAGTCTTCGTGCTGCCGAGCCAAGTCTCGGACGTGTTGTGAGTCACATCAGTGTCCCGCCCAACCAGCACGAGCTCAGGCGCTGTCTTGGTTTGATCAAACACTGCAGTGTCGTTGACCGAAATTTTTGGCTGCAATTGAAAAAGGTCGACGAATGCGTCGCGAATCTTGCCAGCCTCAGTCGAGGCCTGGTTCGAGGCGGAGCTGATCAATCTGGCCGGCCAAGAGTTGACTTGATCAACGATCAGTTTGCTGGTGAAAGCGAGAAACCCAAGGACCAGCAAAAGAATTAAAGGCACGAAATACGATCTGCGATGCATCTGCGCTAAAAAGTACAGCCCCCCGCATCCGCTGGATGCGAAGGGCTGCTGTTCCCCCCAGAACAATCCGTGAAAATAAACAATTGAATAATTCCCCAAGGTCGCGCCGAATTCAAATAATAATTTTGGCTATTTAACCGGTCGGTCAATATTTCAGCAAAACGCAATTTGTGCATTTCGTTCACTTTTTCGCGCATTGTCTTGCCCCGGTTGGCGAGCCATTCAGAATTTTGATTGAACCTACGCCCGTTTCAGGTCCCAATGCGGACTGGCATCGAGGTCCCCAAATCAGGCAGAGCAAATGCAAACTATCGTAATCGGTCACAGAAATCCCGACATGGATTCAATCTGTTCGGCAATCGCTTATGCCGAACTGAAGGTAAAATTGGGCGGAGAGAATATCATTGCGGCAAGAGCGGGAAACACCAATGAGCGAATCGACCTGGTTCTAGAGAAGTTCGGCGTGCCGGCTCCCAAGTTCATGAGCGACGTCTCACCAAGAGTCGCTGACGTGATGGAGACGCAGATAATTTCTGTGGCTCACGATTCATCGATATATCAGGCGATGAATTCGATCGAAAAAAAACGCATTCGCGGGTTGCCAGTGGTCGATGCAGATGATCGTTGCCTCGGGTTGCTTTCCGGCTGGAAAGTCAGCCAGTTTCTTTTCCCGCAGCGCGAAGAGGCGCCTGGTTCGCGCGAGATCTTCGCATCGATTTCCGATATTGCGCATTCTTTCGATGGCCAATTTATCGTGGGTAGTCCGAAGGATGTTCAACAAAAAGTGGTCTTAATGGTGGCGGCAATGAGCTTGGCCTCATTCGGTGAACGACTGCGCAGATACCAACCCGAAGAAGCGATCGTTTTTGTCGGGGACCGGGAAGATATTCAACTTGAGGCCGTCACCAACAAAGCGCTCGCGGTGATCATTACCAGCGGCATGGGGCTTTCGGCGAAGATCCGTGCGACGGCCAAGGAAACCGGGGTTCCGATCTTGTCGAGCAGACATGATACGGCAACGACAGTCTTACTGGCGCGCGGGGCAGCGAAGATCGATTCGATGATCGAACCGCAGTTTACGAGCTTGTCGCCTGAAACATCCTTGAGATCTGCTCGCCACATCGTTGCCGCCTCTTCGGACTATGTTTTCCCGATATTGGAGGGGGACAAACGTCTGGTTGGCATTCTCACCAAAAGCGATTTCATCAAACCGATCCCGCGGCAATTGATTCTGGTGGACCACAACGAACTTTCGCAAGCTGTGAAAGGTGCGGAGGAGTTGCAGATTGTTGAAGTCCTTGACCATCACCGGTTGGCAAGCTTCAACACCGATATCCCGATTTTGTTCTGGAATAATCCGGTTGGTTCAACGAGCACCTTGGTCGCGTTGGCATACGATCAGCACGGGATCAAGATCGAACCACCGATGGCCGGCCTCTTGATGGCCGGCCTCATCTCGGACACGCTCAACCTTTCGTCGCCGACAGCCACTCCGATTGATGCGAAGGTGCTCGAAAATCTCAGCGCAATTGCCGGCGTTGATCCGGCCAGCCTGGCCGAAAGCATCTTCGCGGTAGGTTCGCCCTTGCTGACCTTAGGTCCTGACGAAGTCATTCTGGCGGATTGCAAAGACTACTCCGAAGAGGGATACGGTTTTAGCGTTTCACAAATTGAAGAGTTGGGTTTCTCGCACTTTTATGAGAAAGAGGAGAACTTGCTCAAGGCCTTAAGCGCCTATCGCTCAAAACAAGGAAGCCTTTTTGCCGCGCTTCTCGTTACTGATGTGAACACTCAGAACTCGCTCCTCCTGATTTCTGCGCCGTCAGAGTTTCTGGATACCATCACCTACCCGAGACTGGCACCAGACCTTTTCGAGCTGAACAATGTCGTTTCACGAAAAAAGCAGCTCGTCCCGTATCTGTTAGACTGCTTACATAAAATCAAGACGACAATCGGCGACAGGTGAATACGCGCACCTTACGAAATTGGTTCTGGGTTTCACCGGATGAACGCAGTAGACCGGTTGCCTGGCAAGTCTTATGTCTGAACTGGGCGCTTGCTTTTCTTCTGTTGGCTCTCATCTGCTTTTTCTCGTTCAGCCAGCTCCGCTATAACTGGAATTGGGAGACGGTCGGCGCGTACAGTAATTTTTTCTGGCGCGGTTGGTTGAATACGCTGAAGATTTCCATCCTGGCACTGGTCCTGAGTACTTTTATCGGATTGCTCGCCGCCCTGGCCAGAAGATCGGGTCTTCTCGCTTTGCGAGCGGTAAGCCGGCTCTACATCGAGCTGATTCGGGGAACGCCGTTGCTGGTGCAAATTTCCTTTGCCTTTTATGTGATCGCCGATGCTTTTCACTTTCAGAATCGATTTGCGGTCGGGGTGTTGACGTTGTCCCTATTTTCAGGCGCTTTTATCAGTGAAATCATCCGCGGCGGCATTGAGAGTGTTAGTGGTTCCCAGCTCGAATCCGCGCGAGCGATCGGGCTGACCAGATCTCAAACTTATCGCTACGTGATATTTCCGCAGGCGATCAGGATAATCTTACCCGCCTTGGCGGGGATGTTTGCCAATCTGGTCAAGGACTCCTCTCTGCTCTCAGTGATTTCGATTGAGGAATTTACCTGGAACGCACAGCAGGTTTCAGCCTTAACGTACAGTAATTTTGAATGTTATATCCCGTTGGCAATCGGGTATCTGGTGCTGACTCTGCCTATCACCCTTTGGACTCAGTGGCTGGAAAAACGAACTCGGTATGAGACTTAGAGCGACGAACCTGTACAAATCCTTCGGCGAACAGACCGTTCTGAAGAATGTAAATCTCAACCTCGATCAAGTTCACACGCTTGCACTCATTGGACCGTCTGGCGGCGGCAAATCCACCCTGTTGCGAATCATTGCCGGCCTGGAGATTCCAGATCGCGGAACTCTTTTTTTGAATGAGAGCGAAATCGTTTACCGAGAAAAAGAATTGATGGTTCACCGGCGAACGGTGGGAACGGTGTTTCAGGCCTATAATCTCTTCCCTCATTTGACGGGGCTGCAAAATATCACGCTCCCACTAGAGAAAGTGCATCAATACAGTCAGACCGAAGCGCGTCAGATCGCCGAAGCCATCCTCGAACGTTTTGGCCTTTCCGAGCATGGCCATAAGCCGCCGGCTCAATTGTCCGGTGGCCAAAGACAGCGGATTGCGATCGCGCGGGCGATATCCATCAAACCGAAATTGCTGCTCTTCGACGAACCAACCTCCGCTCTTGATCCTGAGATGACTGCGGAAGTGCTGGAAGTGATCGAAGAGTTACGGGAAGAAGGTCGAGATTTGATCCTGGTGACGCATCAAATGGGATTTGCGCACCGCGTGGCGGATCAGATCGCGCTCCTCAGTGGCGGCCAAATCATTGAGTGCGGACCGCCGAATCAAGTGCTCGACAATCCTCAATCAGAGCCCGCCCGCCAGTTTCTGGCTAAGATTCTGAAATATTAGGGGAGAGTTCGAGGAGTCGGGAGTTCGGGAGGCAGGAGGCAGGAGTCAGGAGTTGCAGGGAATCTCGATGGAGGAGAAATTCGAAAAAAAAGCGCCTTTGGCAGTCTCAGGTTTTGGTAGTGTTAGCTTCTTTGTGTGTGGGTCGGGTTTCTGTTAGTTGATAACTGACTCGTGTCCGCAATCCGGAACTAGCTAGCAATACACCGGCGCCCAGACTTTGGATTTCTTCCGTTCTCACCAGGCTTTGCACTTCCAGGAAAACTCCCTGACTCCTGAATTCCTAACTTCTCTGCAACTTGAGGTTGGCCGCCGAGCAAGAGTTTCTTCTCAAATCCTTCACGCGCCCTCGCTCCGTGGGATGCTCCTGACTCCTAACTTCGAACTCCTGTCTCCCGTCCTCGCAGAAACTCCCAGACGAAAGAAGTTGCCGGTTCTTCGCAGACCTCGGCCGGCGTCCCGATCTGTTCGATTCGGCCGACGTTCATGACCACAATGCGGTCGGCGATCTCAACCGCTTCGTCTTGATCGTGAGTGACAAAGAGAGTAGTGATTTTGAGCTGGCGCTGAAGTTGTTTGACCCAGCTCCGGAGTTCTTTGCGGACCATGGCATCCAGAGCCCCAAACGGTTCGTCGAGCAGCAGGATGCGCGGTCTGATCGCCAGTGCTCGCGCCAAGGCTATTCGCTGGCGCTGGCCGCCGGACAATTGGCCAGGAAAACGATTTTCAAATCCGGCCAATTGAACAAGCCGGAGCAGCTCGAAAACCCGCTCCCGAATCAGCGCGGGCTTCAGCCGGTTCTTTCCTCGGGCAACCTCGAGGCCAAACGCGACGTTCTTATAAATTGTCATGTGACGGAACAACGCATAGTTCTGGAAAACGAACCCGACCTGTCTCTTTTGAATCTTAAGTTGGGTGGCATCTCGATCGTCAAATAGGACATTGCCTGAGTCGGGAAAATCCAAACCGGCAATGACCCGCAGGAGAGTCGTTTTGCCCGATCCGGATGGCCCTAAGAGGGCGACGAGCTCGCCTTCTTCGACTTTGAGCGAGACATTATCAAGGGCGAGATAATCGCCGAAGGTTCTCACCAGATGTTTTGCCTCAATTTTCATGCGGAAGGCAGGGGTTCCTTCAAGGCCGCTTGGGCGGCCCCATGCCACTCAACCAAACTCTTGATCAAGAGAGTCACCAAGGCCAGCAGTGCAAGCAGTGAGGCCATCGCAAAGGCCGCGGTAAAATTGTACTCATTGTAAAGTATTTCAACCTGAAGTGGTATGGTATTCGTCAATCCCCGGATGTGTCCCGAGACCACAGAAACCGCACCAAATTCTCCCATCGCTCGGGCATTGCAAAGGATAACCCCATAGAGGAGACCCCATCGCACCTTTGGAAGCGTGATCCGCCAAAAGGTCTGCCAACCGTTGGCCCCTAGCGAGAGAGCGACCTGCTCTTCTTCGCTGCCCTGAGACTGCATGAGCGGAATTAGTTCCCTCGCAATAAAGGGAAAAGTGACAAAGATGGTCGCCAGGACGATCCCTGGAATTGCAAAGATGATCTTGACGTTATGCTCCTGCAAAAAGGGTCCCAGCCAGCCTTGGGCGCCAAAAATCAGCACGTAAATGAGCCCTGCCACTACCGGTGATACGGCAAAGGGAAGGTCAATGAGTGTCACCAGGAGACTCTTACCGGGAAATTCAAACTTTGCGATTGCCCAGGCAGCCGCGACACCAAAGACCAGGTTTGCGGGAACAGCTATAGCCGCCACCAGAAGGGTCAGCTTGATGGCGGCAAAGGCCGCTAAATCGTTAAAGGAGGCCAGGTAGGCGCCGAGACCTTTATTTAGCGCCTCGCAAAACACCGCGCACAAAGGAACGAGCACACAAACCCCGAGAAACAAAATGGCTGTCAGAGTCAACGCCAGGCGAACCCACTTCGGTTCTCGCACGGCAGATCGACTTTTTGGAGGCCTGGCACGCTCTGTGATCATTCTTTCAAAGTGGACGGGAATCGACGGGTTGGTTGGTGGGCCAATGGGGGACTTTTGTTCGGTCTGGCCGCTCTTGCGCCGCTATCGAATTCGACCTGCATTTGACCAGCGCTGGAGGGCGTTGATGGCCAGGAGGAGCAGGAATGAAATAACCAGCATGACCACGGCGATGGCCGTTGCTCCACGATAGTCATACTGCTCTAGCTTAGTAATGATTAAAAGCGGAACAATCTCGGTTTTCATCGGCATGTTTCCGGCAATGAATACCACAGAGCCATACTCTCCGACCGCCCTCGCGAACGACAAAGCAAACCCCGTAACCAGCGGCGGGAATAATTCGGGGCCGACAACGCGAAAAATAGTTTGCAGCCTCGAGGCACCCAAACTGGCCGCGGCTTCTTCATATTCGAGATCGAGATCCTCGAGGACCGGTTGAATCGTCCTGACGACAAATGGCAGCCCGACAAAAACCAGGGCCACCAAGATGCCCAGTTGGGTGTAGGCGATTTTAATTCCCGTCAGAGCCAGGATCGGTAAACCGAACCATCCGTGAGGGCCGTAAATCGTGGCGAGAGATATTCCAGCCACTGCGGTTGGCAAAGCGAAAGGAAGGTCGACCAACGCATCGAGAATTCTTTTCCCCGGGAAACGATATCGGACCAGGACCCAGGCGACAACGACTCCGAACAGTACGTTGATCGCTGCGGCCAACAGCGAAGTGCCAAAGCTGACTTGGTATGAGGCAATCACGCGGGGAGATGAAACTGCGCGAAAGAAGGTTTGCCAACCGAGCCCCGATGCCTTCAGAAAGGCTGCTGAAAGCGGGATGAGAACGATCAACGATAGGTAGACCAGAGTGAAGCCGAGCGTGAGGCCAAAGCCGGGTAAGATTAGTCTCTTCCACCAAAGTTGGACCGATGAGGTGGCGTTCACATGCGTGGTCACTGTGCTCGCTGTTTCCTTTTGAGGGAAGGCCGGGCCCCCGATCATTCGATCGGGAGCCCATTCCCGCCCGAGTTGTTTACGGTTGGTAAATCTGATCGAAAACGCCGTCGTCGTCGAAATAGGTTTTTTGAGCTTTAGTCCAGCCGCCGAAGAGGTCGCCCACCGTAAATTGTTCGATCTGGGGGAACTGTTTGCGATATTTCTCCGCGATTTCTGGCGACTGGGGTCGATAAAAATTTCTGGCAGCGATTTCCTGACCGTCCGCGGAATAGAGGTACTCAAGATACGCGGTCGCCTCCGCGCGTGTGCCTTTCCGATCGACAACCTTATCCACTATACTCACGGGCGGTTCGGCTTGAATGCTGACGCTTGGGTAAATAATTTCGAACTTATCGGCGCCAAACTCTTTCAAGCTCAGAAGGGCATCGTTCTCCCAGGCAATTAGAACATCCCCCAGACCACGTTGGACGAACGTAGTCGTCGCGCCTCGAGCCCCGGAATCCAGTACCGGCACGTTTTTGTAAAGCTTTGTCACGAACTCCTTGGCCTTGTCGTCGCCATATTTGCGAGCAGCGTAACCCCAGGCGGCAAGAAAGTTCCAACGAGCGCCCCCGGAAGTTTTGGGATTGGGCGTGATGACCTGCACTCCCGGCTTGATGAGGTCGTCCCAATCCTTAATTGCTTTGGGATTTCCCTTTCGAACCAGAAAATTGATGGTGGATGTGTAAGGGCAACTGTTATTTGGCAGTCGCTTTTGCCAGTCTTCCGGAACCAGATTCCCATGCGTGTGAAGGGCATCGATATCTGCGGCAAGCGCCAGCGTTACCACGTCGGCAGCCAATCCATCGACAACCGCGCGGGCCTGTTTTCCGGAGCCGCCATGGGACTGTTGAACGAGGACGTCTTTCCCGGTTTTCGCCTTATATTCCTTTTGGAAGGCTTCATTAAAAGCCTGATAGAGTTCACGGGTCGGATCGTAAGAAACGTTCAGGAGTCCGATTGGATCGGCAAAGGCCAGGGCCGGAGAAAGCAAAAGAAACGCGCCTAAAATAATTCTGAGTCTGAATAAATGCATGAAAGACTATTATTACGGTAGGGTTTCTAACCATACTAAACAGGAGTAGTAAAGGCCTTTTTTTGGGAAAGCCGCTCTGCCCGCGGCGGCGCACCAAGCCGAGAATCGCGCTTTTCAGGTGACGGTTTGGCCGTTGACCTTCTTGGAAGCCTTGCGCGGCTTGGAGTGGGAAACCGGTCGGCTCAACAACGGATCGAGTACAAAAGGGTGGGATATCTTATCCTTGCGCAGCTTCCGCATCGTTATCTCGACGACGTCGGCCAAGGTGTATCTGTCGAGAATATTTGAGATGGCAGTTCGGACATCGAGCATGAGCATACGCAGACCGCAATGTTCTTCGTCTGGACAACTGCATCGTTCGTAGGCAGTTTGGCTGACACAGGCGATCGGGGCGAGCGGACCGTCGATGAGTCGCGCCACCTGACCGATAGAAATGTTCTCGGGCGGGCGAGCCAAAAGATAACCGCCATGTTTACCACGTCGGCTCTCAAGGTATCCTGCCGCCTTGAGCTGCATTAATATTTGTTCCAGGAACTTAATCGGGAGCCCTTCCTTGGCGGCCAGTTCGCTCACCTGGAGCAAAGGACGCCCTAAATCCTGAGCCACACCGAAATCTATCAAAGCGCGCAGGGCATATTCACCCCTTTTAGACAGCTTCACTATCGGAAATCTTAAATCGTAAGTGTCCCGAACTCAACTAGTAGTATTCATAAAAAACGGCACGGGAAAGCGCGGAAGGGGTGAAGGAGTTGCAGGAGTCAGGAGTTGCAGGAGTCAGGACTCAGGTCGCGTCAAGAAAACCCCGAATGTGAGGAAGAGCATGTAGATGGGAAGAGAACAAGACTCGGAAACACAATACAGGGGACCCAGTGGGTGAACAACCCCACCCGGCAAGGGTTGGCCATCAGCCGGAAGCGAACATTGCGTAGGAGTGGTGCCGCGAGACCCCTAGACCAACATCCACGCGCAGCGGGAGCTACTCCAGAGAGCCTTTGCCGACGGAGGGGATCGAACCCACACTCACTTGCGTGAACTGGATTTTGAGTCCAGCGCGTCTGCCAATTCCGCCACGTCGGCTTGCGTGAGGAGGCAACTTGTAATCAGTTTACCTCGAAACGCAAGGGTCAACTACTCCCGGCTCTGTATTTGGGCAAGCGCCCAGGAAGCGTGTTCTGCAATGAGCGGATTGGTATCGCGAACGAGTTGTTCCAGAACTGGCAGATCTTCGGGCGTTCCCACGTTTCCTAAAGCGACGCAGACGTTTCGGAGGAATCGTGCCCTTTTGAGGCGTTTGATCGGAGAGTTGCGGAAAAGAATACGGAATTCTACGTCGCTGAGAATCGCGAGTTGACGCAGTTTCAAGGTCTTGAGCTCAGATGGAAGGTAAAACTTAGTTTCATGCGTTTCTTCGGCAAATCGATTCCAAGGACAGACATCGAGGCAATCGTCACAACCGTATATTCGATCACCTATCGCAGGCCGAAACTCTAGCGGAATCGGGCCTTTGTTCTCAATTGTAAGGTAGGAGATACAGCGGCGAGCATCTAAATGGTAGGGATGCGTGATTGCGCGGGTCGGGCAGACATCGATACATCGGGTACAGGATCCACATCGGTTTTTGACCGGCGGATCTGCTTCAAGTTCGAGGGTCGTGAGGATTACCCCGATAAAAAACCAGGTACCTAGACGTTCGTTAAGACACATCGTGCTCTTGCCTTGCCAGGAGAGGCCGGCGGCTGCCGCAAAATCGCGTTCCAGGATTGGCCCGGTATCAACGTAACATTTTTGGCGCCCTCCGCTTTCCCGAAGGAAATCGTCGATAGGAAGCATCTTCTCTAACATGATCTGGTGATAGTCAGCTCCCCATGCATATCGAGCGATTTTTCCTTTTTGCTGTCGAGGATTTTGCCCCTGAAAATAGCTCGCAGCCAGTACCAAAACCGTCTTAGCCTCGGCCATTACCCGGGCTGGATCCGATCGCCTTTCCGGGTCCCGAGCTAGCCATGTCATATCGCCATGATGGCCGGCTTGGAGCCAGGTAAAGTATTCGGTTGCGTGAGGAGCCTGAACAGCTCTCGCAAATCGACAAGCCTCAAATCCCTGTCTTTTCGCTAGTGCTCTAAGGACGGTCTTCATCTTGGCCGGTCGACCAGACGCGTATCGCCGCAACAGCGCGATCTGCGACCTCCTGGTGCGTCGATCCGGAGGTTTCCACAGTAATATCGGCGACTGACCCATACAAGGGATAACGTGCCGACATCAGATCGCTGATCGTCGCCCGTGGATCCTTGGTGTGAAGCAGTGGACGATTCCGGTTCCGTGAGACCCGTTCCCAAATCACCGTTTCGCTTGCGGTAAGCCAAACGACGACACCGAGCGAGCGGAGCAGGGGATGGTTGCGAGGCTGCAGCACGATGCCTCCACCTGTGGCGATCACGGAATCGTGTGAACTCTGCAAATCTTGGAGCGCCTTATTTTCCTCGTCTCGGAAGAGGGGTTCCCCGAAAGAGACAAAGATTTCAGGGATCGATTTTCTGTATTTCTGGCGGATCGCAGTGTCGGTATCGATAAAACGATATCCCCAGCGGCGCGCGATCTCCCTTCCGACCGAAGACTTACCGGATCCCATGAAACCGACCAGAACTAGATTGCGGACGGACCCCGGGAGATGCATATCCGCCACAGCTTCGACGCAACCAGCCGCAACGGGCAATGAATAAATTTGATACTTAAACCCTTACTACGTTTCGTGCCTTTGCTCCTTTTTCGTCCTGGTACAATTCGTACTCTACGGTCTCGCCTTCGTTCAGCGTTTTAAATCCATCCGCTTGGATCACGGAGAAATGAACGAAGATGTCAGTAGAAACTTCTGGGTCAACAATGAACCCAAAGCCTTTTTTCTCGTTAAACCATTTAACTGTGCCTTTAGACATAGAATCGACAGAACGAGCCAACCACCCGGATCCAGACTCCTGCTCCCAAACAGCAGAAATTTCATCCAACTAAGCGTTTGGCTCGAAAAGGCCGCCAGTATATCTAGGTCCCCCTGAAAACGTCAAGAGGAATGCAACACTATTATATCCAGTAGGATACGCTTGCCTTCTCCTGCCAGGATCGCATTGTTTTCGTTATGTCTGGTACCTGCTTGGTCGCGGTCGTCATGGGAAGCAAATCTGATTGGTCAACTATGCATCATACCTCAGACCTCCTTCGGGAATTCGGGATCGAGAGTGAAGCCAAAATTGTTTCCGCCCATCGAACTCCAGATCTGTTAGTGGAGTTTGCTAAGCATGCCGCAGAGCAAGGTTTTCAGATCATCATTGCCGGAGCCGGTGGTGCTGCGCATCTACCAGGGATGCTGGCCGCGCACACTCACCTTCCGATACTCGGGGTTCCCATCGAAAGCAGAGTGTTAAGAGGGGTCGATTCGCTCCTCTCGATAGTTCAAATGCCGGCAGGTATCCCGGTGGCGACCCTAGCGATAGGCGAAGCCGGCGCCAAGAATGCCGGACTGGCGGCCATCAGTATCCTGGCTCTCCAGGACGTCAAACTGCGAGAAAAGCTGATCGAGTTCCGACGAAAGCAAACGGAGCAGGTGCTGAACGCCAGGCTGGAATAGCTGTTTATCCAGCCTCTCATTTCCACAGCCGACTTAGTATGAATACGGCGATTCTTGATGCTCGAGCAGATTTCGCCAAATCTATTGCCGCAGCGGTAGAAGTTCTCGCCAGGAAGGAGCTGGTCGCTATTCCTACGGAAACTGTTTATGGCCTTGCCGGCAATGCGCTCGAAGCGGAAGCCGTGGCAAAAATTTTTGAGGCGAAAGAAAGACCCTCCTTTGATCCTCTGATCATTCACATCGGGAATATAGAGTGGCTCACCAAGCTGACTCGGTGTTCGAAAGAGGAGCCCATTCTGCAAACGCTGATCGACCGGTTCTGGCCGGGGCCGCTGACAATTCTGTTCCCAAGATCTGACCGGGTCCACGACCTGGTTACGGCCGGACTTGAACAGGTGGCAATTCGAATGCCACGGCATCCGGTTTTTGCTGAGGTCCTCAGGGCTTTCGGCAAGCCCCTGGCAGCTCCGAGTGCAAACCGTTTTGGGCGCGTCAGTCCAACTCGGGCGGAACATGTGTTCGACGAATTGAAGGGACGGATTCCCCTCATTCTTGATGCCGGTCCGACGCAGGTGGGCTTGGAATCCACCATTGTACGTGTCTGCGAGGGTCACATTGAAATTCTGCGCCCCGGCCCCGTCAGCGAAGAAGAGCTCGCCGAAATTGCCCCCACAAAAGAACCGGCTGAATTCCAAGGAGTGATCGCTCCCGGTCAAACCTTAAGTCACTACGCTCCGGAGAAACCGGTGTATTTGTTTGAGCCGGCATCCGTTGGTCCCAACTTTCTCCATCATGCACTTATCTGTTGGGGGCCGCCTCGATACATCGAAAACTTTGGCGTGGTCCGATCCCTTAGCGAAACCCGGGATCTCCGGGTGGCCGCTCAAAGGTTGTTTGGTTTGCTGAGAGAAATGGACCGCCTGAAGGTGCAAGCAATTTTCATTGAACCGGTGCCGGAACGCGGGCTCGGAAAAGCGATCATGAACCGGATCCGGCGAGCAGTCGGACCGCAACAAGATGTCGTTTGAAGTTCGGCCTGCGGAGGTTGGGCGTTGATCGGAAAGCTGGAGACATTTTACGTAATAAAGCCTTTAATTTACTCATTTAGAGTGGTTTACGATTTTAAACCCGAGATGAGGAGCGTGATCTCTCCCTTGGGAGGATGCGCCGCGTAGTGGGATAGGACGCTGCTCACTTCACCGCGCCGGTATTCCTCAAAATGTTTCGTTAGTTCTCGAGCCACGCAGATTTGACGAGTCGGATCCGCGTTCCCAACGACTTCCAGAGATCGAATTATCCGATGGGGTGATTCGAAATAGACCGAGGTCACTTCCCGAGCCAGGGCCGCCAGAAGCTCCCTCTCACGCTGGCCACTCTTGACCGGAAGAAAGCCGCCAAAATAAAACCTGTCTGTTGGTAAACCCGAGCCAACCAGCGCAGTCAGCAGCGCGGATGCGCCAGGTAGAACTTCAACTGGAATCTCGTTTTCGATACAGGCGCGAACGATCCGATACCCTGGATCTGAAATGGATGGCATGCCGGCGTCCGTGAGAAGAGCGACTTTTTCGCCGCCGCGCATCTTTTCGATTAGTTCACTGGTCCGCCTTGCTTCGTTGTGTTCGTGAAAACTAACGAGCGGTTTGTTAATTTCATACCGCTTGAGCAGGATAGAAGATCGCCTGGTATCCTCAGCTGCAATTAGCGTGACATTCTGCAGAACCTCGACCGCTCGGAATGTAATATCGCCCAAGTTACCGATTGGTGAGGCGACAAGAAACAACATCTAGACTCACCATCCTTCAGAAAGGAAGCTCACGAATTGCGTTGCGGCATCTTGGACGGCAAGCGGAATCGCTTGGCGCTCTTGAGTCGCGATATCATTTCCGACGAAGAAGCTGGTGACCCCTTCGATGCTTCTCTGAGCCATGAGCTGAGAAGAATAGGGGCGCACAATCCGGAAATCGATCAACATCCGCAAATTGAATTCGGAAGAGGCGAGCACATTGCCCTGGAGTGATCGTGCCTTCGTCCGCTCCACGGAGACAATTGTTCCGAGGACCACTGCATCGGCATGATCAACTCCGGCGACCTCATAGGTTCCATCCTCTTGAATCTGCTTGATGATCGTAGTTGTGGTCACAGCTTCGATATCCGGCGTGATGGTATTATTCGTGAAAATCGGTACGGCAACCCGAGTGACCCCTTTCATGTAAGTCGGCGGAGTCGGACCGAGGGTGTAGCCAGCACAGCAGGTAAGACACCCGAGCATCATGCAAAAAAAAAGACTCTCTATCGAACGACCAATCACTGGGAGGGAAGGGCGGGTTCGACAGGGGCAGGTTGCAGAGGGGAGGGCTCAACCGGAGTCGGTTGCAGAGTCGGGGGTTGGGCGGGGGCAGGTTGCAGAGGAGGGAGTTCGGCAGGAGCAGGTTCAACTGGAGCAGGTGTTACGTCATTGGGGGCTGTCCGCATCGGCCTCTGTTCAGGGAGAGGCGGTTCCACCTTTTGTGATGGAGAGGCGAGAGGAGTCGGGGCGGGTGTCGGCGCTGGGGGAGGCGGCCCCACAAAATCCGGGCGCCCGGCTGTATCCGCCTGCGCCTGAAGTTTTCTCCGATCGACTCCGCCCTGTGCGGTCTCCGTTCCCTTCGCTCCGATCTGAAGACCAGCTTCACCGACTTTGGAGCGAATCTGGTCCATCCGCTGCTTCGCCTTTTCGGCATCGGGCGAGTCAGGTTGCTGCTGGACCACCTCATTATAATAAACGTAAGCCGCTTTGTAGTTTTTTTGCTTATCGTAAAATTTGGCGATCGTAAACGAATTCTGCGTCTTCCGACTCTGCAACGTCCTCAAGTTATCCTGAGCCTGAGGTACTTTTTCGCTATTAGGATATCGCAGGAGAAAATCATCGAACGCCTCCTGGGAGCGTACCGCGGCAGTTTGGTCGTAGCCGGTCTCCCGGCTGGCCTGGAAATAAACGTACCCTATTTGGTACATGGCATTCGGAGCAACATCACTATTCGGATATCGATCGACCACCTGCTGATAGGCATTGACCGCCGAGGTAATCGAACCGATTTTTTCAAGCGCCTGGCCAACTCCATATTGGGCCAACGGTGCTATCCGGCTGTAAGGAGCGTTGGTAACGATCTTCTGGAACATCTCCTGGGCCTTGGCCATTGACGGAAGAGTAGGCACTCCATAAATGTCCACCCGCTTGCCATCCAAATAAGCTTTGCCAATCGTATATTGAGCCTGGAGGGCGGCCTCGAAATCCGGACTTCTGGGGTATTTTTGCACCAGGGCCTGATATTCGTAAAAAGCGCGCTGCAATTTTCCGTCCCGCTCGAGCATTTGGCCCGATTTGAACTGGGCCTGAGGCGCGATATCAGATCGCGGAAATCGCCGGACCACAAGCCGATAGGAAGCGCCGGCACGCTTGTAGTCGCCCGCCGCTTCGTAGCGCTCGGCGAGTTTGAATTGTTCCTCAGCGTTTTTCTTGATCTCGATATCGCTCAGGTCTGCCGAACTGAAACCTTCACCGTCCCGATAAATAATCGGGGCCGGGGCGCGATGCGGGAACCAGAGCAGAGCCAACATCGTCAGCGGGAGGACAAACCGCAGCGTTCTATTCATAAAACGCCGAGAATAGTGGCGGGGAGAAAGCACGTCAAGGAGTAGAGTCGAAACCAAATATCTGCAAGTTTGACGTTTTGTCGACAAAAAGCTCGTGCCAGCGCGGTTGGGTGGTTGGCGTTTTTCTGGCGAACTGACGAGACCAAATCAGAATATCAGCAATCCTTGGCTGACTTTTCGATCCACCACTCGGCCGGTCCGCGTGACGGTCAGTGAAATTTCGATCTTGGTTGAGTTCCCGTAATACGATTTCACCCGGTAAACGGCGTGGCCATAAAGAGCATCCAATTTGATTTGCCTGATGAGTCCTCCTTTAGTTTCCCGGCGGATAGTTTTTTGTACTGCGGGGGGAACGTCTTCGATTACCAGACTTTCATCGATGTCAAGGAGCTGGCCGTGGGAGCTCAACTTCATCGAACCTAAATGCACGTTTCGGAAGTAGGTACAGTTATAGACTTTTCGATAGACCCGGTCATCGCTGACCTTGGCTTCGATCAGCTGGGCGCCTGGGGCGAAGTACTGGACCGCTGCTCTAACACGGCTTGGGACTTCTGAAATTGGTATCTTGTCGCTCGCCTGCGCTGTAGACAAAGCGCAGAACAGTAGCACCGCCATAGGGGTGTATCTGGCCATAAATCTCATCTGCGAAGTCGCCAGGAAATGTCGAGTAGCGTTTCCAGAGTCTTACTCGCTACCAGATTGCTCAGCAAAGTACGAGCATTCTCACACTCTCCGGAGTTTTTTCTTCTCTCCAAAAAGAAAATGGATTGTCGACTACCGAAGAATCCTGCTACCACGGCGTGCCTCGCCAACAAGTCTCTCAAGCTTTGTCCGCCAGTCAGGCTAGCCTTTTGTGGAGGTAACTTTTCGCCGCCGAAACTATCGAAGTTGACTAACCGCACGGAATATAGGTGTCGTCTCTTACTTTCCCAGCTGACGGGATGCCGGAACCAGCGACTAGTGCCAGATGCGTACAAAAAAAGCCGGACTGGCTCGAGCCAGTCCGGCCGGAATTTTCGAGGATCAAAAGATCAATCAATGGCGAAATCGATGGCGTCCAGGGAAAACGCCCAAAATGATTCGCTACGGCTTCTCATTTTTCGAAGGTCTATCGCCTTCCTTGGTCGCGTCGGCTTCGCTCATGTATTTGCCGTGCGCGGTCTTGCCGTACCATTTCGAACCTTCCTTGTGATAAACGTGACTGTCAGAATTCACCCAAACCTGGCCATTTCCGCCGCCGGGGGCTTGTACTTTCTGAGGTTCAGGCGCTTTATGTTTCTTTGTCGCAGGAGCTGAAGCAGAAGCGGCCGCAGGAGTCGCGGCGGCGGCTGGGGTGGCCGTTGCCTCAGCGGCCGGCTTAGTTTTTTTCGAATGCTTCTTGCCCGGAGTGGCGGAAGCCGCCGGACTTGGGGTGGGAGCTGGATCCGCGGCTCGGACGAGAGGAGCAGCGGCGAAGGCGGCAATAATAGTCAGAATTATGAGGGAGCGCATGGAAAACCTCTTAGATTAGATCGTTGCACTTGGCAAGTCTTTCATTTTCTGGCGCTTGCGTCGATGGCCCTCAATCCTGCGCTTTTTCGTGATTAAGTCGGGCTAGTTCGATTGAGCGCTTCTCATTCATCAGCTTGCGGCGCCCGTCTTCACTGGAAACCGAACCGTCCAGGATTAAAGACCTTACCTTTTCGGGTGTCAAGGTGGGATCAATCGCGAAGAGCTTCCCAGCGAGGTTCGCGACGGCAGGTGAAGCCATCGACGTGCCGGAAAATTTGACCCGTCGGCCGCCGGGAATGTAGCTGCTAACGTGATAACCGTCCGCGTAAATGAGGACTGTTTTCCCGTAGCTGGTAAAGGTGGTCGCATCACCAGCCTGATTGGTCGCCCCGACGGTCATTAAATTGGGCAGCTCCAAAGAAGCTGGAACGTCCTGGAGAAACCCGGTGTCGCTGTCAGAATTTCCGGCTGCTGTGAAAAAGAGAGTGTTTGGCGCACTTTTTATGGTGTCATATATTCCCTGCTTCCAGATTGCAAAAAGCTTCGAGGCTTCTTCTTTTCTCTGTTCAGCATCCTGTCCGGCCTTCGTGCGCCCGAGCCACTCTTCAAACTCGGGCAGGTCGTCGCCCCAGCTCATATTGACAACTCGGACATTCTGCTCCCGGCAAAATGCACCTATCCTTCTAAAGTTAGCGGCCATTCGTTCAGCCCATTCTTCGGTCGGTGAAAAGTTAAGCTCACGGCTCAGGCTGTCATTGAAACGAAATATGACGACCCGGGCGACCGGGTTCCCTTGAATGGCAATCCCAGCGACATGGGTTCCGTGCACATAGTTTCCAAAAAGGTCGAGCCCCTTAAACATTTTCTCCACGTCGTTTTTCGAAAGCGTCGGCAACCGTTCTTTAAATGAGATCGCCGGCCGGGCTATCGATTCCTGCCTGTAAATCCGAGAGGGCTTCGAGATCGTCTTGTGCGGTCGAATAGGACTTTTTTTGGTCTGGTGAGAGCGGCATCAGCGATTCGTTTGAAGGGTAACCTTCATCGGTAAACGCCAGCCCTTGAGAAGGGTAAGGCTCTGAATTCGGACGGCTATAGAGTTGATCGTGGTAAAGAAGGGTGTCGACGCCGGAATCGAATATACCAATGCGCACTTCTGTTAGTTGATCGGCTTTGGAAAGTGCAACATCGCGAGCTTGCCAGATATCCGGTTTCTGCGTCTCGTGCGCGGCAACGTAGGAGTTTAAAACTGCCGATCGAATCCGATTTGCAGGCAGTTTCAGCCGGACGGCCGCTCGATAATCAAGAAGCCGAAAGAAAGACTGTCGATCCAAGCCCCCGGATTTGTCCACTTCGGGCTGCAAATCTTCCTGAGCCCTGCCCAGAAGGAATGCTTCCGTGAGGAGCGCTGCCATGTTCCGTGCCGATTTCACAGTGTCTTGAACCACCTCCCACGGAAGAGAGCTCACCGCGTCTTGATAAAGCGACTCGACTGCATGCTCGTAAACTGGCCCGGAGCTGGCGTTGGTCGTTCGCCGGGCCTTCAAGATAGCTTCATCGAAAAGGCCTGCGGTTAGCTTGAGGTCAGGCTTTTGTTGTAGTGCTCGCAAGGCACTAATAGTCTGGAGACCCTGTTCGGCGTCTCCGTTCAATTCCTGGGTTGCCAGTTTCGCCGATAAAACGGAGCTCAAAGTTGCCCGATCCTTGATGTCAAAGTCGGTCGAAAGAGATTGAATATCGGCGCCCGCCTTTTGGAGGAGTGGCGCAAAGGTGGCGTTGTCCGACTGCAGCAGACTGCTTACGGATCCGTGAATGGGATAGATCGTTCGCGGGAGATCAGATTCACTCTGGACTTCCTTCTTCGGCTCAACGGCAACACCTCCCAAAATCAGGCTATGGCCGGCCAGCAGAAGCAAGACCCAGAAGTTGACGCCCCTGCGTCCCCCAAAGTCTTTCGGCCAGGAAAATGATTTCGTGAACTTCGCATCCATTTGGTTTCAATGGCTCAGATTCGTTCGCGAAGCAAACGTCTGGCAGCGAGGAAGCAGTAGATAGCGAGAAGGACCGCGACGATCGCAATGGCGACCGCCAGCAATTGGTGCGGCTTCAGATCTTCCCATCGATGCAGCCAATTGGAGAGAAGAACAGCAACCTTTCCAAAGTTCATCTCAATCGTCCTTGAAGAGCCTTTCAGATCCTCGGGCGAAAGAGTCCCGTCCTTCCAGGAGCCTCCCAGGTTGGCGGTTGGTTCAGGAGTAACGGCAGAACGATTTTCCCCGCTCAAATAGACGATGCTTGCTGTGACAAATCCCAGGACGAGAACCGCAACACCGGCGGTTTTGAGGAATTCGGCCCTGCGCTTCGGGGGAGAATTCTGAATCGTTTCTTTGTCATTCACCGTATCTTTAACTCTGCTGGAAGCTAACGTAGCACGGGCTTGCAGCGTGTGTCATGGCACCACGGCGTAGCGACCAGGGTTCCAAATTGAACCCGCCTGTAGAACTAGTTGCCAAACACGCTAGGCTAATGGGGTGACGCATTCTTTCCGATTCCATCCCGTGGTCGAGCAGTGGTTCGAACAGACGTTCGGCACTCCAACCGCGCCGCAGGAACAAAGTTGGCCATCCATTCAAGCCGGCAATCATACTTTGGTTGCTGCGCCGACCGGCTCGGGCAAAACGCTGGCCGCATTCCTGGCCTCATTGGATCAGTTGTTTCGGGAGGGGCTGAAGGGAAGCTTAGCAGACGAAATTAAAGTAATTTATATCTCTCCTCTTAAAGCACTTAGCAATGATATTCATAAAAACCTGGAAGAACCCCTCTCTGGCCTTCGGACGGCCTTATACGCCAGCCAGGGCGTCGACATCGATATACGTGCGGAAGTGCGAACCGGCGATACGCCGGCTGCAAAACGGCAAGCGATCATGCGCCGGCCGCCGCACATCCTGGCGACCACACCGGAATCATTTTACCTGTTGTTGACTTCGCAACGCGGCCGCAAGCTTTTAGCAAGTGCGCGGACGCTGATCGTGGATGAGATCCACGCGCTAGCCGGCAACCGACGCGGTTCTCATCTGGCACTTAGCATCGAACGATTAGCGGCCCTGGTGAGGGGCCCTTTGCAGCGGATCGGATTGTCGGCAACGCAAAAGCCGATTGAGGAAATCGCGCGCTATCTTGTCGGAACAGCGAGTATCGATCGAAAGGGCAACGCGCAATGCACGATAATCGATTGTGGCTACTCGCGGCGAATGGACTTAGCTATCGAAGTGCCAGGAGCGCCCCTCGAGGCGGTCATGTCGAACGAGGTTTGGACGGAGGTTTACGGCCGGCTGGCAGACCTGATTGAATCTCACAAGACGACGCTGGTTTTTGTCAATACGCGTCGTCTCGCGGAACGTGTGACCGTTCATCTGTGCGCCAGGCTCGGGAAGAATGAGGTCATGTCTCATCACGGAAGCCTTGCGGCCGCGCTCCGACTGGAAGCGGAACGTCGGCTAAAAGCCGGGGAGCTGAAGGCCCTGGTCGCCACCGCCTCGCTGGAACTTGGAATTGACATCGGTTCAGTCGATCTGGTTTGTCAGATCGGGTCGGCGCGCTCTATCGGGACAATCCTCCAGCGGGTGGGCCGAGCGGATCATCGACGGATGGGGATGCCCAAGGGACGGCTGTTCCCGCTCAGCCGCGACGAACTGGTCGATAGCCTCGCTATCTTGCGGAGTGTTCGTGAACGAAAACTCGATGAAGTCGAAATTCCGCAAAAGCCCCTCGATCTGCTTGCTCAACAAATGGTTGCCTGTGTCGCATGTGAGGAGTGGGGCGAGCAAGCGTTGTACGACCTGATGCGCTCGGCTTATCCGTATCGCAATCTCTTGCGCGAAGAATTTGATGACGTGCTGCGGATGTTAACGGAAGGGTTCAGTACCCGACGCGGCCGTCGCGCAGCTCTGATCCATCACGATGCGGTGAATCATCGTATCCGCGCAAGGCGCGGCGCCTCTCTCACGGCCTTGACGTCCGGCGGCGCGATCCCGGACAACGCGGATTACCGGGTCCTGCTGGAACCCGGTGAAAACCTGATCGGGACGGTGAACGAAGACTTTGCCGTCGAAAGCATGGCAGGAGATATCTTCCAACTCGGCAATGCTTCATGGCGGATTCTGCAAATTAATTCCGGAACGGTACGGGTGGAAGACGCGCAAGGCCAACCTCCAGGGATTCCTTTCTGGTTAGGCGAGGCACCGGGACGCACGCCCGAATTGTCACGCGCGGTCTCCGGGTTGCGGTCGGAAATTGAAAAGAAGATTGAAGCGGCGCTTGGAAGCACCGGCTCGGACGCCAAGGAGCAAGAGCAGGGTCTCGTCGAGTGGCTCAAGAAAGAGCCTGGTCTCCCGGAGGCCGGAGCACGCCAGCTTGCCGATTATTTTAGTGCGATCTATCGAGCCCTGGGAGTGATTCCTTCCCAGGATAAAATTGTTCTGGAACGGTTTTTTGATGAATCGGGGGGAATGCAATTAGTAATCCACTCACCCTTCGGCATTCGGATGAATCGGGCTTGGGGGCTCGCCTTGCGCAAACGTTTTTGTCGTTCGTTCAACTTTGAGTTACAGGCGGCCGCAACCGATGATGCAATCGTGCTCTCGCTGGGCACTCAACATTCCTTTCCGCTCGATCAAGTTTTCGCCTATCTAAACAGCAAGACTGTGCGGGATCTGCTGGTGCAAGCACTTCTCGATGCGCCAATGTTTACTATTCGATGGCGATGGAACGCGGCGCGCGCCCTCGCGCTGCCGCGTCAACGGGGAGGACGCAAGGTCCCTGCGCCGCTGCAGCGGATGGAATCGGAAAACCTCCTGGCTGCTGTTTTCCCGGATCAGCTGGCCTGCTTGGAGAATATTGCAGGAGACAGAGTCGTGCCGGCCCATCCGCTGGTCCAGCAGACGATCGAAGACTGCCTGACGGAAGCGATGGACGTCCATGGCTTGATCAGTCTGCTCCAACGGATCGAGAACCACGGCGTCCAATGCCTCGGGCTGGACCTCCCCGAACCTTCGCCGCTGGCACACGAAATTCTGAATGCCAAGCCATACGCATTTCTTGACAACGCGCCGCTGGAAGAGCGCAGAACGCAAGCGGTTTACACTCGGAGAGCCGGTGAATCCTCGCCGGCTACCGGTCTTGGGATGCTCGATTTGGCCGCCATAGAAAAAGTATGTCAGGAAGCATGGCCCGGGGCGACGAATCCGGACGAATTGCACGAGGCTTTGCTTCTCGTCGGTACGCTCACGGAGAGTGAAGCGAGGAATCTGGCAGGTCTCTCGACAGATTGGCTCGATCTGCTGGGCGCCGAAATGCGAGCTGGGAAGCTCGCTTGTTCTCCCGTCTTTTGGGTCGCGGCTGAGCGCCTGCCGATGATCCAGACGATCTACCCGGGGTGCGAGATCGAACCTCCGCTGGTTGCCCCGCAGTCGGAACGAGAGCGCCATTGGGAGCGCGCCGATGCTGTGCGCGAGTTAGTCCGGGGACGCATGGAGGTGACTGGCCCGATCACGGCAGAAGCTTTAAAAGATTTCTTCCAGCTCCCCCTTTTTGAAATTCAAAAAGCCCTGTTCGCCCTGGAGACGGAGGGTTTTATCTTACGGGGCAAGTTTCATCCGGGTGCGACGGAGCTCGAATGGTGTGACCGGCGGTTGTTGGCGCGCATTCACCGACTCACCATTAATAGACTGCGTGCGGAGATTCAGCCTGTTTCAATCGAAGAGTATCAGCGTTTCCTGCTGGCCTGGCAAAAAGTGGACGGGGAACATCGCGCCCTCGGTCTTCGCGGCCTCGAAGGTGTCCTGGAGTTGCTGGACGGATGCGAGCTGCCAGCAGCCGCCTGGGAGCCCGAAGTGCTCGCGCTTCGCGTAAGTGACTATGCTCCCACGTTACTTGATCAGCTTTGCTTCACCGGCCGCATCGGTTGGGGGCGGCTAACCGCGCCGGAGACGCGGATGGCGCGGTTTGTCGGCCCGGTACGCTCCAGTCCAATGTCGCTGTTTGCCCGCGAGAATCTCCAGCACTGGCTTGATCTCTCCGCCAGTCCCCTGCCGGCAGAGTTTTCCCCTGATGCCCAACAAACACGGGACGCGCTGTCGCAAGGTGGGGCCCTCTTTTTCGGCGAAATCGTCAAACTAACGCGCTTACTGCCTTCGAGGGTCGAACAGGGACTTGCTGAGTTGGCCACTCTGGGCCACGTGACCGCCGACGGTTTCGAAGGCCTGAGGGCCTTGCTTCTTCCAGAAGACAAACGTGCGCCGTTCGGAGCCGCCCAACGGCGCAAACATCATAAAAGCGTCAGCAGTGTGGAATTTGGTGGAAGATGGTCGCTCTTGCGCAGAGCGCCTGCCGTTGCCCCGGGATCTCAAGGAGCCGAGGGCGGCGCACGGGAAAGATCAGTCGAGGCATTCGCACGCGTCCTCCTTCGGCGTTACGGCCTGGTCTCGCGTCGAATTGCCGAAAAGGAATCGTTGTCCATCTCCTGGTTCGAACTCCTTCGTGTCTTTCGCCGGATTGAGTCACGTGGCGAGATTCGAGGAGGCTATTTTGTGGGTGGCTTGAGCGGAGAACAATTCGCGATGCCGGAAGCCATCGGGTTGATGCGCTCGCTCCGCAAGTTGAAAAGGAAAGGCCAGTTAACTGCCATCAGCGCTGCCGACCCACTGAATCTTGTAGGTATTCTCACTTCGGGGCCGCGTATTCCCGCCGTCACCGCCCACCGTATCTTGCTTCGCGATGGGGTGCCGATCGCCGCCTTGAAGGCTGGTCAGGTGATCGCGTTGGAAAACCAAATGGCAGGACCGGAGCACTCTGTTGTAAATGCCCTCCGCATCGGAACTATGCTGCCTCAGCTGCGGCCATATTATGCGTGACGTGGGTATCCGGCCAGCAGGGATGGATCGTGCTGGTTGTCCACCTTACAATCCGGAAAACCTTGGGATAACAAAATACAGGCTGGAAACCTATGCCGCGTTGCGGATAGGCTAGCATCGGTCGCAAATCCTTAGAGATTTGTGCGGCACAATGGAAAATTCGGCGCTCCTCGCTTTAAGGAACACGGCGTTCAGGCGGCTTTGGTTTGCCAGCGTCCTTTCCGGCATCTGCGTCGCAGCTCATGAGTGTGCCGCCGTCTGGGCGATGTACAAGCTCAACTCGTCCCCTCTGCTGCTCTCGCTCATTTCCGCCGTAGCTTCTTTGCCTTTCTTCCTCTTTACTTTGCCCGCCGGTGCTTTGGCAGACATCGTCGATCGGCGAAAATTGTTGTGGGTAATGAATCTTTGGTTGGCGGTGGCAGCCGCCTCGCTTGCCGGCTTGGGAGCGCTGGGATTGCTGAATCCTTATCTTGTTCTGCTTTGTGTTTTCCTGCTCGGAGTCGGCTTCGCATTTACCGCCCCGACGTGGCCGGCAATTCTGCCGGAAGTTGTTTCTAAAGAAGAACTCTCTTCGGCGACGGCGCTCGGCGGCATGCAGCTTAATATTGCGGCGGTCGTCGGACCGACCCTCGGCGGTCTGCTGTTGCCTCTTATCGGAGCCAAATGGATTTTTTGTCTGAACTCGGCCTGTTTTCTTATTGTCGCGCTAGCCATAATCCGTTGGCGACCGGCGGTCGCTACAGTCAAACTACCCTTGGAAAATTTCCTGGAGTCATTTTTGACGGCGATCCGGTATGTCCAGCACTCTCCTGGAGTCCAGATCGTTCTGATTAGAAACGTTCTTTTGGCCTTTTTTATCGCGCTGATCCCTGCCTTGATCCCGGTGATCGGGCTCAAGGAAGTCTCGTTGAACGCCCTTGGCTGCGGCTTGATGTTCAGCGCGATCGGAATTGGATCTGTGGTGGCAGCAATCCTCTTGCTCGGCTGGACACAATCGCGCCTGTCTCCAAACATGCTCACCGTCTCGGCTAATCTTGTGCTTGGATTAGTCTTCGTATTGATGGCATTCGTCCGGGATAAAACACTTTTTATCTTTGTCGCGGGACTTGCCGGCCTCGCTTGGACATTATGCGCCTCGGAGCTCTGGGTCGCCGGACAACGAGCCATGCCAGATTGGGCGCGTGCCCGCATGAACGCCGCTTTCTTGATCGCCACGCAAGGGGCTATGGTAGTTGGAGGGATTACCTGGGGAATCCTGACAACAATCTACGGGCCGAACAAAACACTGATCGGCGGAGCGATTTTATTGTTCGTGAGCCTGATTGCCGCGATCCCTCTCTCCGTCAATTTCACCAAGAACCTTGATCTCTCTATGGTTCCGGTGACCGGTTTCTCGCACAAGATCTTGTTTATTCCCAAAGCTGAGGATGGACCTGTGGTCATTCACTATGACGTCGAGGTGAATCATCTTCGCAGCGAGGAGTTTTTAGAAGCCATGAAAGCTGTCCGAATGGTCTATCTCAGAAACGGGGCCTTCAGTTGGCGTCTCCATGAGGATCTCGGTCGGGCTGACACCTATCGTATCGAAATCATGGTTCCTTCGTGGAATCAGTATCTCCTCCAGATCACGCGACTGACCAAAGCGGAGAAAACTATCCTTGAACGAGCCAGGAAATTCCATGTCGGGGAAAACTCTCCCACCGAGCAGATGTTTCTCTGCGTGAACAGGGAGCTGCACAGCAAACGGGAAAAAGAGAGAAGGCCCACTGATTTCAAACCAGAACAGCAACCAGGATGAGGGCATGCTCATTGGCGTTGGCTAAGAGGATGTTGACGTTCCGGCAGTTCGGTCTGCGCGATAGGAAAGAGGATCTCAATTTATTAAAATTCTCTTTAAATCTGGAAAATTAGATCCTTCTACGCATCCAGATGATAACTCGGTGGACGCGGCGTTTTGGATGGACGTTGCTGGGACGCGAGTGAAGCAAGCCATCAACAGGCCGCCGGCAGCAGCATAGAGGGCACAAGGAATTTTCTCAGATGACGAACAGCGACCAGACACACCCGTTAGGGGACGAGGAGAACGATCAAATCAATCCTGCGGTCGCTGACGAACTGACCCCTGCTCAACTTGAATGGCTTGGTACTCAATCCGCCCTGATGGGCCGGAAGAAGCTGCAGATTCTTCGACAAGCGCTCTTTGAGTGGGTAAGCGGGCATTTGGAGTATCGCTTTGACGAAGCTCGTTTCGGCGATACCGTCCGACGGGCGCTTGAAGAGTTCATGAACCGGAATCGGGCGGCGGACGTTCTCGTGGGAAAAACGAATAGCCGCGAAGGCGGTGACCAACAGCTTTAGCAGAATTGCTTTGGCTTGGAGGAGAGCCGGCGGGAACCTGGCGGCAATTTGCAGTTATCAAACCGGGGATATTTTTTCAGCCGGGTTAGCAATCGTAACCAACAAGCATTTCCCACGTCACAAAGGCTATATGAGACTTAAATTTTTTCTGGTGACTATTCTGGCGATAGTCAGTTGCGGTGCGCTCCAGGCGCAAAATGCGGACACGGCCCCTTCGCCAAACGCTGATGGTGACCAAGGCCATTATCATCACTGGCGCCACCATCATGCATGGATTTGGAAGAAACTGAATCTGACAGACGCCCAAAAAGGGCAAATCAAATCAATAAAGCAAGCAATGAAAAGCCAGACGCGCCCTGCTTTGGTCGCTGTCCTGAAGGCCAGACTGAAATTGCGTCAAGATATTGAGGCGAACAATGAACAACTTATCGCGGGCGATACATCGGTATTGGCAACTGCGGAATCCCAATATGCCACTCTCCGAGCCGCGGAGTTAAAACAAATCAAGGGCGTTCTGACCGAAGATCAGCAGACAACTTGGCAAAATTTCCAGCAGAAACGCGAAACGCGGATGCAAGATCTGATCACAAAAATGAGTCAACCGACCAGTTAACTCGCTCTGACTGGTCAGAAATGTTTCAGCTTTAGCTTTAGCCCACATCGTAAAAGGGAGCCCTCTGGCATTGACTTCAGCAGGGCTCCCTCTATTTGGTATCTGCGCCTTGGCTCATTGTCGCATCCAATGATTCCCTTTCGAACCCAATTACAGCTTGCAACCTTCATTTTATTCCTGATGCCGGCAGGATGGTGCCGGGCGGGCGGCTCTTCTCCGTTAGGACTTTGGAAAAATCAAGATGCCACTTTTGAGATATTCGAAGATCAAGGGAAGTTGAGCGGCAAAATCATCGCCTTACGGGAACCGCGAACGCCAGAAGGACAGGAGAAAACCGACATTCACAATCCGGACTCGACCAAAAAAGAGCGGCCGATCATCGGACTGGTCTTCATGTCCGGATTCATCAAAAAAAGTGATACCCGTTGGGAGAACGGCACGATCTACGATCCGAAAAACGGCACTACGTACTCCTGCTTCATGGAACTCGACGGCCCGGAAAAGATCAAAGTAAGAGGGTTTATCGGGATCTCGCTGGTCGGACGCACCGACGTTTGGACGCGCGTCCGCAGCAACGAACATTCGTGAAAGAGGAGGCTTTTCTTAGATCAAGACTATCACTTGGCGGAGGTTGCGTGACTGACTTCCGGCACTTCCTTACCTTTGTCGACAAAAGTCAACGCCGCCGAATTGAGGCAGAAACGTAACCGCGTCGGCGCAGGGCCATCGTCGAAGACATGGCCCAAATGGGCTCCGCAGCGAGCGCAGAGAATCTCGGTCCGACGCATCCCAAAGCTATTGTCGGCTCGCATAATGACATTTTCTTTGGCAATAGGCTGAAAAAAGCTAGGCCAGCCTGTTTTCGAATTGAATTTTGAATCCGAAGCAAAAAGCGGGAGGCCGCAGCAGACACAGTGATAAATGCCTTCGCGGTGGTTATCGAGCAAAGTACCGCAAAACGCCGGCTCGGTTCCTTGACCACGAGCTATCTCGTATTGTTCCGCAGTTAATTGTTTGCGCCATTCCGCATCCGTCTTCTTAACCCTTGGAACAACGATCGGTTCAGTGAGGGCGCCGTTTGGCCCGATCAGCCGAACCATAATCGTCGGATTGGAGGAAGATTCTTGAGCTTGTGCCATACCGGTCAACAAAGAGCCTACTACGAGAAGACTCAATGTGAACCTCAATAAAATGCTGAAGAATAGGCAGGACATTAGAACTAGATCTTTCCGCCTGCAGCGCAGCCGTTCTTTCCCTTACAGGCGTTTTCGGTGGTTTTGCATCCGCCCTTCCCTTTGCAGGAATTCTTGCCCTTACAGCCATTGTCGCCGGCCTTACAGCCACCTTGTCCTTTGCAAGAATTCTGGCCCTTGCAGCCATGCTGCCCTTTGTCCAGCTCGGGCGCATTCTGTGTAGAGAACGTCAATCTTCCGGAAACGCTCGCGGCGTACGACTTTACAGCGAAGGATCCAGTTAATAGGCCAGCAACAGCGGCCCCGGTGATGATTGCCTTAGATGGTAACATTGTCTGCTTCACTTTCTATCGAGATACTTTGCGCGTGAGATTTCACGTGAGATGCGCGACTGACGCATTAAATTCCCGGGCCGCAAAGATTAGAGGCAGGAGGCGGGGGGGGAGCGAGGAGGCAAGAGGCGGCTAACGCAGCGTAGGCCAGCCTGTCCCGGCCGGAGTCTCCAATCCACAGGTGCCGTATTTACCGACGGCAAAGTAAGCGAACCGTCCCGGTTTGCTCCCGTCTTAGAAGAAGCAAGGCGGGACGCTTCGCTTACGACGGTCTCAAATTGAGAATTTCAATCGAGCAGACCTGTGTTTAGACGAAATATATTGTCTGGCCGCCTTGATCGCTGCTTCAATCTTGCCAGCGCGGAGACTATCCAAAGGGCTGTGACCGTCCAAAACTTCGAGGCAACTGAGGAAGAAGATGAACGGTTCCCGTTCGCTTTCGAACGTTAGCTCTGCCAGGCAATCTCGAATTCCGAGCATCACCCGCCTGTGTTTGCGCGCAAATTGCCAGATGGGGTAAACCCACTGGCCAGCATCGTTTCTGACCGCTATGATTTGCCGGTGAGTGCGCCATCGATCAACGATTGAGGGGTCTCCTAATCCCATCAGATTAAGAACTTCAAATTCGCCAAGACAACCGCCGCGCGCCGCCAAAAGATCGTCGATCGAAATTTCATCTTCGGCGGGCTTTAGAACTCGATCGGGCATTCGCTAAGATTAACAAAATCTCAATTTCGTGCCAGTTGGAAATTGGGCATGCTGAGCAAATACGGGTTCTGCCGAATTTTTTTTGGAGCGATGTTTCGGCCCGAATGGCTGCCTCGCATGGATTCGAACCATGACAAAGCGATCCAGAGTCGCTTGTGCTACCGTTACACCACGAGGCAATGATCGGGCGGTGACCCCCGGGAGCAATTCGTTACTGCAAAACCGCAAGATGTCAATTGCCTAACGGCGTGGAAACCTTGGTTCCAGGAGGCGGTGAGAACTCAAAGGTCGATGGGGGAAGGGTGTCCCGTCGAACATTCGTGTAGGTCACAGTAAAAACCTGGCCCTTACTGTCCTGGACCACCACCCGCTGGGGGGTGAGATTTTCGTCGAGTGTCAAATCGACAGTTTTCACCAGCTTTTTAACGGACGCCGTCCTCGGAGTAAGGGTGATTTGGTATTCGCTTCCATTTTTCGAGCCTGCCATATCGTAGAAATTAGCGACTTCCCGAAAATTCAGTCCAGCAGTCAGCGCGCGCAGCGAATCCTTGATAATGGGTCGCTTTTCGAGATCGTAAACCTCCACTTGCTGATAGTTGGGGTAGTAAATGGACATTTTTTTACCGTCGATGACGGTGGTGCTTGGGGTTTTGCCGCCGATTTCACGACGGATTTTGTCCGGCAGGGTAAACCAGACTTTACCTTCATTGACGACCGGTTCCTTCAGCATCGCCAAGTGGCGCTCCTCGCGGAAGTTCGCCTGCAAAGAGGGTTGGGTATTGTGCAGAGCCTGAAGCTTTTGGACCAGCTGATCGATGTCGCTCTGGGTCATCGGGCTCGCGCCGGCCAGCGATGCAAGTGCTAAAAGAATGGAAAAAATAAGTTTTGTCATGGCGGACTAGTGATTCCAAATGGGGACGAAATTGAACCATTGCTCCGGAAATTCCCGGATGATCGCCTGGAAGACATCGGCGATACGTTGACTGTTTTGCTCGAGCGTCTGAGCCGCGGTCATATCGATTGGCGAATAGGCATAGCACCCATATTGGCCTGGCTCGAGCTGTAAGACAAAAGCCGGGATTACCGATGCCTGCGTATGCTGCCAAACACGGGCAGCGGCAGCCGAAAAAAGCGTGGGGCGCTCGAAAAACTGAACCTCGATCCCGCTGTTCAAGTAAGGTCGGTCAACCAGCATGGCGACCAGTTCATTTCGACGGAGGGCCTGAATAATCTCCACAAACGCGAATTTGTCTGTGCCCACCGTGACGGTTTTGATTCCGAAACGTTGTCGATATTTTTGGCGCCAGACGTTGAGTTCATCCGTCGGCTCCGCCATGGTCACGACGTTTACCGGAAACCCTCCCGAGGCCAGAACCATCGCCCCAAGTTCCCATGCGCCCAGATGTCCGGTGATCAGAAGGGTTCCTTTTCCATTGCGCCGAGCGGCTTCCAGAAATTCGAAGCCGCGTCTCTTCACCATTAGCTGATCGAGCCGATGAACGCCGCTTTCGGCACAATCGCAGAAATCATGTAACATGCGTAAAAAATTATGGAAGCAGCTTCTGCAGAGCTCTGTACGTTCCGGCTCGTTTTGCGTTATGGCGGTTAGATTCCGCCGCAAAGCCTCTCGCCGAGCGATACACAATCGGTAGCCCAGTTCACCCGCCGCCACACTCATCGAGCGAGTCAGCGGTCGCGGGAGATGCTTAATCATCCAACTTGCGGTCTCGAAGCTGAACGGACTATACCAACTGTTGCGCGTCAGCGTCAGATCCAGATCTGGTGATTGATCTTGAGCGAGTATTTGAGGCGCGGTTTGATTCATTCGATTACTGTGCGAAGCTGAAAGCCATCGATTTTTTTCCCCCGAATTGGACGTCCGCGCGCCATAAAATCCCGCCCCGTCTCTCGAAAGTGGCCGACCATTGATGCGGTTTCTGTGCGCTAGGGACGTTGGAATCAAAATAGGGCAGTACCTCGCTGAGCCTCGCCCATGGCTTTAGAGGTCCAGGAGCCTCAGTCGTTAAACCCGACCAGCCGTTCTTTGCCAGCACGCCGGTCGCGACCATATGAGCACCTCTTGTCTGAAATTCGAGAACAGGTACGCCGCCTTTTGAAAAATAAAGATCGTAGTCGCCTCCTTTGAGGCTGCGCAGAATGATGTCTCCGACGATCGAACGACCGCCATAGGTGTATTGCAACTGTCCGATACGGGTTTTTGCTTCGGGACCAAGTCCGGACATCTCCTTCGCAGACTGACAACCCGCAAGCAGCGTGGCGGTGAGAAGGATAAGGATTCGTCCGGTCATGTAACTTTTGGCGTCAAGGTGAGTTTCGGGGCGATCTTTGATGTTCGCTTTTGAAGCGCCACAAGTAGGTGAAAAATGCAAAGCCTCCAGCGCATACTGAAATCGCGGCCCTCGTTTCCGGAGAGGATTGCGCTTACCGCAGGTACCAGTTCAAACATCTTTTTCGGAAAGAGAAACACTTCCACGAACTCCTGGGTGTACCAGGCGGAGGCCCATCGCAAATAAATATCCAGTACGCGGCCAATCCGCCGCTCATAATTACGGAACGCCTTCGCTCGTTTCCGCGGTTGATCGAGGGCCAGGTTGAGAGCATCCGCCGCTTGCTCGCCTGAGAGCAAAGCAAGGTAAACGCCACTGCTGAAGACCGGATCGATGAAGCCTGCGGCGTCGCCTGCCAACAGCCAGCGATCGCCGCAAAGCCGTTGGTTGCGATAAGAAAAATCTCCGGTCGCATGAACTTCCGTCACCCGCTGGGCTCTTTCCATCCACTCATTGACGGCCGGTTGTTCGGAAATGCAGTAAGCCAGAGCTCGTTCTGGACTCAGCTTCATGTTTTTGAACTTTTCCGCATCCATGACGACGCCGATACTGGTCGTATTCCCTTCCAGAGGGATCATCCAAAACCAGGAATCCTTTGTCCGAACCATCCTCGTGAGAGTTCCATTGGGTCCCTCCTCACGGCGGACGTCGTCATAATACGCGAAGAGAGAAAATTTGTGCAAATTGGGAAAACGGCGCTTCAACTGGAATCGATTACCCATCAGGCAATTGCGTCCCGAACAGTCGATCACATAATTCGCC
The DNA here is from genome assembly GCA_963742335.1 of uncultured Verrucomicrobiae bacterium. Lineage (GTDB taxonomy): Bacteria > Verrucomicrobiota > Verrucomicrobiia > Chthoniobacterales > JAFAMB01 > JAFAMB01. Next base: position 219,605 of record CAVULL010000018.1, on the reverse strand, counting down.
CGCACACTGCTGCTACCTTTTCCTGAGTGCAGCGTGACACCATCGTCATCGAGGGCAAACGAATCGACGAGTGTCTGTTGCCTGACGTCGCATCCGGATTCAGCCGCGTGATCGAGCAGGATGCGGTCAAACTCAGATCTGAGGACTTGATAGGCTGTTGGGCGCTTTGACTTAAAACCGTCGCGAAAATAAAATCGGACGCGCTGCCCGCAGGCGGAAACAACTTCACCTCCGTATTTGATCAAGAAACCGCCCTTATCAATTTTCTCTCTGACGCCCATTCGCTCCAAAATGTTCAGCGTGGCCGGCAATGTCGACTCTCCCACACTGAAGCGGGGAAATTTTTCCTTCTCAAGGAGGACCACGCGTCGACCCGATCGTGCGAGCAGAGTTCCCGCAGCACTTCCTGCGGGACCGCCGCCAATGATCGCTACATCAAACGCCTCGTTCATGCTCAGCGAAGAGTCAGAATGTCACCTTAAGCCGCAATTCTTTGTTTCCCTAGACGAGATTTTGTTTTGTTACATTCAGAAAGGGCAGCAATTCTGACATTAATCGCGAGAAAACCTCAAAATCAACTTGTTGCTGACCATCGCTTAGTGCTTCCGCCGGAAATGGGTGAACTTCGATCAATAGACCGTCCGCACCGATGGCGACAGCGCCTCGGCACAACATCGGGACAAGGTCGGCTCTACCGCAGCCCTGGCTTGGATCCACGATCACCGGCAAATGCGTTTCCCGCTTGGCAATGGCGACCGCTGCAAGATCCAGGGTATTACGAGTGTAGGTTTCAAAGGTCCGGATTCCGCGTTCGCACAACAGGACATTCGGATTACCATTTGAGAGGATATACTCTGCCGCCAGCAACCACTCTTCAATACGCTCGCTCATACCGCGCTTAAGCAGAATTGGTTTCCGGCTTTTTGCGCACTCGATTAACAATTGGAAATTCTGGGCGTTTCTGGCTCCTACCTGAAGGATATCCGCAGATTCGCACACGTGTTCCACGTCGCGCTCACTCAAGACTTCGGTGATGATTTTAAGTCCGGTTTCCTGTTTGGCCGCTGCAAGTATCCGCAATCCTTCGCGACCAAGACCCTGAAATTCGTACGGTGAAGTCCGTGGTTTGTAGGCGCCTCCCCGTAAGATCTTCGCGCCCCGCGCTTTTACGGCCCTGGCTGTCGAAAGCAGCTGCTCTTCGGACTCCACGCTGCACGGCCCGGCCATCATGACAAAGTTGCCCCCGCCGATCTTGACTCCATCAACGTTCACGACCGTTTCCTCGGATTTAGACTCCCTGCTGACCAGCTTATAACGTTTCTGGACTGGCAGAACTCTTTCGACCTGGGGAAAGACGGTAAGAGACTCCAAAGTATGGTGAGTTCGCTCATCCCCAATGGCAGCGATGACTGTCTGGAGTTCGCCGTAAATCGGGTGCGGGCTGTAGCCTAGTTTTTGAACTTCCAGGACGACTTCTTCGACCTGTTCCTTGGTTGTTTTGGGCCTGAGGATGACAATCATGAGAAGCGGAGCAAATATCACATCCCGTCCGAGAGGCAAATTAGAAAAGCGCCGTCAAGCTCGATCCCGCTCGGGGGGAGCCTGCCGGACGACCCTCTGCCGAACCCGCTGGACAACCCGACCTTCTCGTTCTAGATCTGCTCGTGCAAGATTTCACAGGTGGCGGCATCCATGCGCTGCACACATCGTTTGCGTCCTCGGGAGATCCCGAATTCGACCGACGCATCCAGGAAATGGTCAGTGATTGGGGGGTTCGCGAATCGCATGACTTGATCGCTGAAATGATCGTTACCGCGCTTCGCATGGGGAGCGATTCGGTACCGGTGCCGGATCTCAAACTGATCAATCGTTCACTCAAAGAACTGAGACAGGCGGCCAAAGTTTTTGCTCCTTATCAGGGGATCCATAAGATTGCGGTTTTTGGTTCCGCGCGAACTAGCCCGCTGGCGGAAGTTTACCAGGGAGCAGAACGGTTTGCCCGGCAGATGCGCGAGCACGGATTCATGATTATCACCGGAGGTGGCGACGGAATTATGGGTGCCGCACAGCGGGGAGCGGGCAGAGAGCACAGCTTCGGACTGAATATCCGGCTGCCATTTGAGCAAAAAGCCAACGAGACTATCGAAGGCGATCCGAAACTGGTCAATTTTAACTATTTTTTCACTCGGAAAGTGAATTTCATCAAAGAGACTCACGCCATTGCTCTTTTCCCGGGCGGCTTTGGAACAATGGATGAAGGCTTTGAATGCCTAACGCTGATGCAGACCGGCAAAGCGCGGATTATTCCAGTCATCCTGATTGATAAAATCGGAGGAACCTATTGGAAGAGCTGGACTGAGTTCCTCAGAACGCACCTTCTGGGTCAAGGTCTCATTTCGCCGGATGATTTCAGTCTCTTTACCATCACCGAGGATGTGGACGAAGCGGTCCGGATGGTACTCGCATTCTACCACAATTTCCACTCTTACCGATGGGTCGGGCATGACCTGGTTTTCCGCTTGAGACGGCAGTTGACCGCCAGCGCTATTCAAGTGCTCAACAAATCTTTCTCTGATTTATTTGAGAGTACTCCACTGCGGGCAAGTCGGGCCTTAAAGCCGGAAAAAAATGAGCCTGAGCTTTCCAACATGCCCCGTCTGGTGGCGGGTGCCCATCGCCGAAACTTCGGTCGGCTTCGGCAGTTGATCGATGCCATAAATCAAGCTGAAACGATCGGAGAGCACTAGCGCGAAAATCTGACACGCCGAAGCGCACCTGAGATTATCGCGCTCCAGGGTTGGCCAACGATGCAGGCGGACGGAGCCCTTGGCGGCACGCTCTGCTACCGCTGTCCCGTTTGCTCGATAATGTAATCGTGGATGGTGTTCACTGTCGCGAGAGCAACGCGGGCGACTTCCGAATTTGGAACTCCGACGCCAAATGTTTTCTCCATGCTGACGACTAATTGCAAGGCGTCGATTGAATCCAACCCAAGGCCGTCGACGCTGAAGAGCGGCAGATCGTTGGAGATCTCCTCCTTCGGCGTCCGCAGCATCAGGTTGGTGACGAGCATATCTTTTATTTGCTCTTTCAGTTCTTCAGGCGACATAGACGAATTTCTGACAACAAGAACCGCATAGATTTGGCGGAATTGACGGTTAATCAAGTCTTATATTCGGCGTATTTTGAAATAGTTTTAGTTAAAAATGGACAAGCCGAAGCGAATCAGGATTGATAAGATTCTCGTCGATCATGGCTACTTCGACTCCAGGGAGCGAGCTCAGCGATCGATCTTGGCCGGTCATGTCCTGGTCGAAGAAAGCGTAATCGACAAGCCCGGCACACTCGTGAAATCGAACGCGGCGATTCGAGTGGTGGCTGAGGAAAAGTATGTCGGGCGCGGTGGTTATAAGCTGGAAGCGGCGTTGGTTCATTTCGGTATTAGTACGGCCGATCTAGTCTGTTTGGATGTTGGAGCTTCCACGGGCGGGTTCACCGATTGCCTGCTTCAGCGCGGTGCTAAAAAGGTGATTGCCGTCGATGTCGGACACAATCAATTGGCGTGGAAAATCCGCAGCGACGTCAGGGTCGAAGTGAAGGAAGGATTAAATGCTCGTACCCTTAGCCCTGAACTGCTCGGGACCCGCGTGCAATTGGCGGTTATCGATGTCTCTTTTATCTCGCTCACCCTCATTTTGCCTCCTATCTTCGCCTGTGTGGAAACGGGAGGCGTGGCCATCGCATTGATTAAACCTCAGTTCGAGCTGCAACCGAACCAGATTGGAAAAGGGGGCATAGTCCGCGACAAGGAGCTCCACTTGCGAAGCATTAAGAAAATTCAGCTCTTTGCGGTCGAACAGCTGCAGCGGGAATGGCTGGGAGTCATTGAGTCGCCAATTACGGGTGCCAAAGGTAACCGGGAATTTTTAGCATGTCTTCGTTGACTCTTGGCATTTATGCGCATTGGCGGAAATCGGGTGCTGCGGCTTCTCTCAATGCCCTTCTGCGCGAACTTACCTCCCACCAAATAGACGTTTTAGTGGAAGAGAAAGCGGCGAAGCTCATAGGCCGGGAAGGTCATTCCCTGGACGAGCTATACCAGCGAGTGGACCTGTTTGTCGCCTTGGGGGGCGACGGCACACTCCTGCGTCTGGTGCGTGATCTGCGAGGTAAGATGAAGCCTGTGATGGGGATTAATTTTGGTTCGCTCGGCTTCCTCACTTGCTTCGCTGGACCGGAATATGCGATCGCGGCGAAGGCTCTGGCGGCGGGCGATTATCGAGTCGATGAGCGGACCATGCTGGAGGCGTCCATAGAACGGAAAGGGAAGACGATTTATTCTGAGATTGGTCTCAATGACGTGGTAGTCACCCGCGGTGAGCGTTCGCGGCTAGTCCGGCTGAATCTTTTTATCGATCAGACTCACCTAACAGAGTACAACGCAGACGGACTAATTATTGCTACCTCAACAGGTTCAACCGCTTATTCACTATCAGCCGGAGGACCTATCGTCATGCCAAACTCGGGCGTATTCGTAGTCACCCCGATCTGCCCGCACGTCCTGACTAATCGCTCTTTTATTGTCTCGAATAAATCGACGATCCGACTCCTGCCGAGCAGTGGCGAGCAACAGCTCTCCGCGAGCGTCGATGGTCATGAATCAATGCAGCTGCACTCCTGCGATTCCGTGACGGTTCGACCGGCCGACGAGAAGCTCCCGCTCCTGCTGCCGAAGAATCTTACTTTTGCGGACATCCTGGGTACCAAGCTACGTTGGAGCGGTACGGCCATATGATTCGAATCCGAGGAACCCTGCTCCCGGAACATATCCTACTTGATATTGACGGTACCTCGCGGGAAGAAGCGATTCGACAGCTGGTCGAATCGCTTCGTTCCGATACCAGAATCGCCGATCGGCAGAATTTTTTGCGGGCCCTCCATAAGCGCGAGGCTGCCGGCAAAGTGAACCTGCCTGGCGGTCTCACCGTGCCTCACGTCCGCACCGCGGCGGTGACCAAGATGGTCATGGCATTTGGTCGCCTGGCCCAGCCGCTCCAAGGAAAGGATGACTCACTCGTCTTCATCGTGTTAGTCGGCATTCCCCTGGCCATGGATGCGGAATACCTTCGTTTAGTCGGGACTTTAATGCGAGTATTTCGCAATGAGAAGCTCCGGCATAAGCTGCTCCACGTCACCGATCCATCTGATATTATTCGTATCTTCGAAAAAGGCGAAGCGGAGGACGGAGGGAATTTATAGCGAGTTAAATGGGGATCGGTCAAAGGTCCTCGAGTTAACCTGAGATCTGGCGCTGGATCTATGAAGTGGTAGCCGACTCAGCTTTTTGAAATGCTTGTCTATCTGCGGAATCTGCGGTTTGAAATTCTGCATCTTTCTTCGTCTCTTAAGATTTTTGGCGATGGATGGCCAGGGGCGAAAAAGCCTGACAAACCGGCATCAGGGAGATGGTATCGATATTGACGTGCCCGGGTCGGGTTGCTGCCCAGTGGACGGCATCCGCGATATCGTCGGCGGTCAGAGGTTTCGTTCCAGCGTAGATCGATGCCGCGCGCTGTTCGTCACCTTTGAAACGAACAATCGAAAATTCTGTCTCGGACAGACCGGGCTCAATATCTGTGACCCGGACTGCTGTCCCCAACAGATCGGCCCTTAGATTATGAGAGAATTGTTTCACAAAGGCTTTTGTCGCACCGTAAACATTCCCTCCAGGGTAGGGATATATTGCGGCCACTGATCCAATATTGACGACATGGCCCCGGCCGCGAGCGACCATCCCGGGAAGGATTAACCGCGTGCAATAAAGAAGCCCTTTGATATTTGTATCGACCATCATTTCCCAATCTTCGAGCGGCACTTTATAGGCCGGCTCCAGATTGAGAGAGAGACCCGCGTTATTCACCAGGATGTCAATTGCGGCGAATTCGGCAGGCAATCCCGCGATGACCGATTCCACCTGGAGTCTGTCTCGCACATCGAGGTTGACAGGCAATATCAAATCACCAAACTCCTCAACGAGGGCTTTCAACCTGTCCATGCGTCGGGCAGTAGCGACGACTCGAATTCCATCTTTTGCAAATCGGCGGGCGGTCGCCGCGCCAAATCCGGAGGACGTTCCAGTTACCAATGCGACCATACTATCCTCTTTTCGGTTGGTCCGGCGACAGTGCAACTGTTTTCCGCTCTGCTAGCACCAGGATTTTGCCGTCGAGACGGCCAGCTCTTTGGCTTTCGCTACGATCGCCTGAACGTCGGATGGGGTGCCGAACGTCGATTCAACAAAGATAGCGGTCAGGTCGGTTACGCCGATGAAACCTAAAATTCCGCTCAGTGTTTTGCTCTGCAGATCATATCCTTCCGCGCCGGTGCCTGGTCCGTAAGCGCCTCCACGAGCATAGATGGCAACGGCTTTTTTATTAGTAACCAGCCCTTGGTAGCCTTCAGCCGGACTGTAGCTGAAAGTTAATCCCGGCTGGACGATCACGTCAATCCAGTGTTTCAAGACGTACGGAATTCCGAAGTTCCACATTGGGAGGGAAAACAAATACCAGTCGGCTGACTTGAACCGTTCAATCACCGATTCGACCCGCTGCCAGGCTTTGGCCTGACCGGGAGTATGCGGCTGGCCGTGCAAGATAGCATATTTGGCCTCGACGGTATCTCCGTCAAAGGCCGGCAATTCCGTTGCCCAGAGATCCAACTTATCGATTTCCACCGAGGGCTGGGCCTGGCGCAGTTCCGCGAGGAACACTTGCGAGACTTCGATTGACTTTGAATGAGATTTTCTCGGAGAGGCTTCGAGGTAGAGCAGTTTAGACATGAGATGATTTTGTTGGTTCAGTTTCAGGGTCAGCGAAGATCAGTATTGTCTTCACATCAAGTAACAGGATATCGAGATATTTACGGAAATTTTTTTATCCGCGGTGGTTGAGCAGAGATTCGCCATGCTTTCCCAGTTTCTTCAAGAGGGTGGCGAGCGCCGATCGTTCCGTTTCACTCAATAGTGCAAACACCGTTTCTAACCGCTGAGCATGCAGCTTGAAAACCCGCCGGATCAGCGTCCGCCCTGGAGCCGTCAGCGCCACATAGGTAACGCGACGATCGTTCGGGCAGGCCTGCCGGAGAACCAGTCGCTTTTTCTCGAGTCGGTCGATCGCGGTGGTAATCGAGCCACTCGTCAGCATTACTTGGCGTCCGATGGTATTGACCGGCAGCGGACCTTTGTGCAGGAGAATTTCCAGGACCGCAAAATCTGACAGGCCGAGTCCGGCCGCGGCGATACTTTTGGCGTCCACTTGAGCAAGGGCTCGGTAGGCTTTCATCAGGATAAGCCAAAGATGGACGCCGGAAATATCTGGCTGGCCGGCCGCGGAATCGCTCATAGCATTATCTTTATATCAAGATATTATCGGTGCAAGAAATTTTTTTAGCCGGCCCGTTTACGATTCGAGTTCGGGATTGATGTGAACCCGGGTGACCTCGGGCATTGAGCTGTGGATCGCCCGTTCCAGGCCGGCCATCAACTCGTGAGTCTGTTCCAGAGAGATCGTTCCCTTAAAGCTCTTCTCGAGCGTGACGACCAATCCTTCGTCCGTCACCAACACATCCTGAACTCTGACATTCTTGGCCTCAGGCAATTTCGATAGAGCCTCCTCCACCCGACGAGTCGACGGAAGATGCCGGACCGCCGGCTTCGGTTCGTCGCTCCGCGGCTCCAGATGCACCGTGACCAGGACCGTTCCGGGCAACTCTTTCATCAGGGCGGCTTCCAGTGTCTCGGAGTGCCGGTGCGCTTCAGCCAGGGTCAGACTGTCCGGGAGCTCCAGATCGAGCTCGATGCGAGTTTCTCTCGCCACCAGGTAAATATTCAGGTTGTGAACCCTTAAACCGAGTCGATCCGCGATCGCGCGGACCGCTGCCGCCCTGGGCTCATTGGGTGTCGCTGCCGGTTCGACATGGACAATCGCCTCAGCGTTTCCCAATTCCGCGCTGAGTTCTTTTTCAACAATCTCGCTGAGCTGATGCGCGGACTCCAAAGATGCGCCGCGAACTGTTCCCAGCTTTACTTCGACAAAAGGTCGATTCCCGACAAAACGGGTGCGAATTACTACGGTCCCGCCGACGACCCCGTCAACTGACTCTACGCGCTTCTTCAGGCGCTCCGTGAGTCCGATCGGAACATCGTCCATCAGTGCTCGGACAGCTTTCGAGCCCAAATTCCAGACCGATCGGAAGGCGATTGCGGCGACGATCAGGGCCGCCAGGGCGTCGGCGCGGATCGCCAGCCATTCCGGCAGATGCAGCGGATCGCGGAGCGCGATCACGGCCAGGCCGACCAGGACTGCAATTGCGCCGAGCATATCGTTCGCAAAGTGTTCGGCGTCAGAAGCCAGCGCGCTGCTTTCATGGCTGGCTGCGGCGTTCCGCAAAGCACGCGTCCGGAAAAAGTCGACTACCACAGAGACGATCAGGACCGCGAAAGCCCAGATGCTAACCGCCGGGGCGGCCGGATGAAAAAAAATCGTATCGAAGGCGTGGTAAAGAATCAAACTGCCGGTCGCGGCCAGCAGCGTCATTCCGGCCAAGGCCCCGAGTTGCTCGGCGCGTTCGTGACCATAGGGGTGATTGCTGTCTGGGGGAACTGCCGCCACTCGAACAACCAAAAGGGTGATCAGCGTGGAGATCAGGTCGAGCAGAGAATGCGCTGCCTCAGCCAAAAGGCCCAGGCTCCCGGACAATCCGCCGACCAGGAGTTTAAGAGTAGCCAGGCTGCCACTGGCCACCACGGAAGCGGTGGTGATAGCCTCCTTGGAATCGGTGCCTGGATGGTGTCCCACTTCGCTATATGAGTCCCAGGACAGCCGAATTCCAAGCTTCGGATTGATTTTTGTCAAAACCGACCGCGGCGGCGACGGAGCGTAGGGGCGTGTTGGCGAGAGGAGTCGGTGGAGAGCTATCGGCATGTCGATCGGAAACTTATCGGCGATGGCGTCGGACGCACCTACCCCGATACGCCCTACGCCCCTACGCTCTGCTGCCCGGCTTGACTCAAACGGGCAAGTCGTTTATTGATCGACCGATCAAATATGGGGCGTAACTTTCTGTCCTCGAAGAGAATCCAGGGCGGTGCAAAGAAGGCCCCCAGCGCCGTGCTTCGGGCAGCAGAGCCCGTTTTCTCCAAGCAGGGATTTGCCGGAACCTCGATGCGCGATATGGCCCGAGCTTCGGGCGTTTCCCAACCGCTGATCCATCATTACTTCCGCACCCAGCGCTATCTCGACAACGAAATCAAACGGCAGAGGATCCTGCGGTTAGACGCTTTTACATGATCTACGATCCAGATAAGGAAGCCGCAACGATCCGGGCGATCCCGATAAGGGATCGCTTGAACGATGCGATAACGAAGGGGATGCAATGGCTGCTGGATCGGCAGCAAGAGGAAGGATTCTGGGTGGGAATGCTGGAATCGAATTCCTGCATGGAAGCGCAATGGATTCTGGCCATGCATTTTCTGGGTATCGAAGACAAAAAAAAGCTTGCCGGAATGGTGGCGTCCATTCTCAACGAGCAACGAGCGGACGGTTCTTGGGAGGTCTACCACAATGCCCCGGCCGGCGATATTAATACGACAGTGGAATGTTATGCGTCGCTTCGATGCGCGGGATATCCGCCGGAGGCAGAGGTGGTTTGCCGAGCCCGGGAATGGATTTTTGCGCGAGGCGGACTTAGTCAGACTCGGGTGTTTACGCGCTATTGGCTTGCCTTGATCGGCGAATGGCCGTGGTCAGCGACGCCCACGCTGCCGCCCGAATTGATCTGCGCGCCGCTTTGGTTCCCCTTCAACATTTATCATTTCGCTTCCTGGGCACGAGCGACGATCATTCCATTGAGCGTACTATCGGCGAGGCGGCCGGTTAAGCCACTACCCTCGGGCGCAAGACTCGATGAACTTTTTCTCCCGGGAAGAGATAGTTTTGACTATCGACTTACTCCCAAAAAACGGTTTTTTTCTTGGGAAAGCTTCTTTTTCATGGCGGACCGACTCTTAAGCCGGTACGTGGACTTTCCGATTCAACCGGGTCGGGAACTCGCTATCCGCATCTGCATCGAGTGGGTCATCAAACATCAGGATGCGGATGGAGCTTGGGGAGGAATTCAGCCTCCCTGGATCTACTCCTTGATGGCCCTTTATACCGAAGGTCATGGGACGAACCATCCGGTCGTTGCCAACGGCATCAAGGCACTCGATGCACATTGGTCTTACGAGCGGGATGGTGGACTCTATATCCAGGCCAGCGAATCTCCGGTCTGGGATACTGTGCTCACTCTGCAAGCGCTATTAGATAGCGGGCGATCGCTGTCGGAGTGCGAATCGATGAACCGAGCCGTTGACTGGATAGTCCAGAAACAAGTGACAGCGCCTGGAGATTGGCAGGTAAAGGTCTCTGCAGTCATGCCCGGCGGGTGGTCTTTCGAGCGGGCAAACGATTCCTATCCGGATGTAGACGACACCGCAGTCGCAATTTTGGTCCTGGCCAGGGCTCGAAAAAATTCTCACAACCAAACGGCGATTGAGTACGCCATGAAACGTGCGGTGCGTTGGATCCTCGCCTTGCAATCTTCCAACGGGGGCTGGGCCTCGTTTGATCGAGATAACACCAATTCGCTTTTGACGAAATTGCCGTTTTGCGATTTTGGTGAAGTGCTTGACCCGCCGACGGTCGACGTCACCGCCCACGTGGTGGAAGCCTTGGCGCATCTGGGTTGGACACTGCAGGACAGACCGATTGCGCGTGCGTTAGCCTTTATTAAATATCAGCAGGAAGAAGATGGCAGTTGGTTCGGGCGCTGGGGCGTCAACCACATCTACGGTACCGCAGCGGTTTTACCGGCTCTCGCCGCGGTTGGAGAGGAGCTGTCGGCGAAGTACGTAGGTCGGGCCGGTGACTGGATAGCGGATCACCAGAATGCGGATGGCGGGTGGGGCGAAACGCCCGCTTCCTACGTGGATGATTCTCTGCGCGGGGTGGGAGACAGTACAGCGTCGCAGACCGCATGGGCTTTGATGGCGCTTCTGGCGATTCCGACATCCCGATACGATCAATTCATCCAGGCAGGGTTGGATTATCTCTTGTCCACGCAGCATGAGGGGACTTGGCACGAACCCCAATATACTGGAACGGGATTTCCCGGGTACGGCGTCGGCTCTCGGCTCCACGGCGCGTCGCACGAGCGAATGGTCTCGATTCAGCAGGGACTGGAGGTGGGTAGAGGATTTATGATCAATTACAATTTGTATCGGCACTACTTCCCGCTGATGGCCCTGAGCCGAGCCCGTTCCAGAATCGAAGCTCGCGAGCAAGATGCCGCCGTGAGGCTGGTCGCCTCGATCCCGTTGCGATCTCTCGACCTGGGGCTGGTCAAGAGTTTGCCGGCAGCCGGTCCGCGGCGCAGGCGCCATCGCGGCAGAATTGTCGCACGCCGTTTGATCCGCAAGACGGCAAAACTTTTGTCCCGCCGCTTTTAGTGATGACTGGTCTCTGAACTTGCCTTGATTCCTAAGTACGAAATGAGAACTCTTTTTCTTCGGTTGCTCAGGGTCTTTGGGGCCGCGGTGGTCCTTGGTTTGACCGGATGCGCCAACAACAACAAATCACTTCAAAGCAGGATCGAGCGCAAGGTCGACAATCCGGACACCGATAGCGTACAGATCGGCACCGCCCATTATAACCCTTACTCGAAAGGGTTCGAAGAACCTTGGCCTTTTGGCCCTTACTCGAACTAAAGTCTTGTCGGCGAGATAGCAGGTATCCCTGCTATTTCGAGGATAGAACACTGGTGTCTTGTCCACGTTGTGCGCTGCTGACGATCAACGCAGGATATGGCGGCCGGGTTTCCCGCCAATGCTATCTCACGGAACGGAGAAAATAAGCTTTCCTTGAACGCCCCCGGCTTCGAGCATCTGATGGCCGCGCCGGATGGTTGCGACAGAGAGCTCACCGATGTTCTGGACTCCCACCGGCCATAGTCTCTGGGCTTCATACAGGAAAGTTAATTCATGGAGTTCCTGGGTATAGCCTGGCCAAGTTTCTTTCGAACCGTAGAGGCCTCTGGCGCCGAGCAAGTGGAAATGAAGGGAAGCTGATCTCCGAAAAAGCGGACTGGCCCTCCCGTGCCAGACGGGCACGGCGAATGGATCAATCTCTTCGACGGTGGAAACAATGTCTCCGTCAAAGTCTACCAATTCGAAGCAAAGGCGTTTCATCTCACCTCCGACAAAGTCCAATGTCTTACTAAAAAGAGCACCGCCGTTGGCCGCGATGGCGTCTTCGGTCAACTGTTTCAGTCCCTTACCACGGTAATCAATCACCTGCTCTGGACTCAACCGCAGTTGGTCGACCAGGAACCGGGTGCTGGCCTCCCTCCCGGTTGTAGTCACAATCTTTTCGACACCAATCATTTGCAAAATCTGGATCGCGGCCGACCCGAGTCCTCCGGCTCCGCCGGCAATGAAAACGGAATCATTTGGAGTTGGTTTGGCCTTGAGCCGGATCGACTGGTTTGCGGTTAAACCGGCCACCGGAACAGAGGCCGCTTCTTCAAAAGACAATATCCGCGGCCGAACCGTGACAAATTCGTGCGGCAGGGTGACATATTCTGCATACGCACCGTTACTGCTCGGTCCGCCGAGGTAGGCCCAGACTTCATCGCCCACTCGAAGCCGGCTCACATTGCTCCCCACTTCGGCAATCACCCCTGCCGCGTCATGACCAAGCACCAGGGGAAGATTCCCTCCAAAACGACCCTGCCGGATTTTATAGTCGATCGGATTGAATGAACCGGCTCGAATCCGCATCAACACTTCGTCTTCGCGCGGCTGCGGAATATCTCTCTGCTCCTCGAAAAAGTTATCGGTCGCACCGAATTCGTTAATCGTTATGACTTTCATTTCGCTAAGAGAGAACATTATCCTGGGAAGAAGAGAGCAACATTTTTCTTGGCAACCGAAAATATTTATTCAGAATGTCGGCGCTTCGTGGTTCCCCCTTTTTGAACGCATTGAGCTGTCCTTGTTTTCAAACGTACTTAATCGTGTTGTACTAACCCACGCATCACACCGGTTTCAACCCCCGTTGATCGGCCGCTGAACTTTGATCATTTAAAAATGAAGACATTACGACTTAGAACCAATGTCGCTGCACTTTGGTTACTGGCTTCCTGCTGGGCGATTGCCGCAGGACAAAACAGGTCGCTGGGAGCAGACTCGCAGACGACGCTGGCGATATCAATCAGGACGCTTTCAAGCCCTTACCAGGTCATGTACAAGGTCGGCGCTGAGGCGTATGCGAAAAAGGTAAATTTGCCTCTCGACGTCTTGACGACTGAAGCAAACAGCCAAAAAGGATTGACGGACATCAAAGCAGAAGTGGCACGTACGGGCGCTAACGTCGCGTTTTACATTGATCCGAACGATGCCTCGGATGCCCTGCCGATCGCGAAAACTCTCGAGGCGGCGGGAGTATATTTCGTCACCTGGTGGAGTAAACCGGCCGACGTCAAAGTCTGGGATTATCCGCACTGGATCGCTCACATTTCTTTTGACGGACTTGCTGCGGGGACCTATACCGCGACGGAGCTTTTCAAAACCTTCAAAACGCCAGGAAAAGGAAAGATCCTTGCGCTGCAGGGACGTCTTGGCGATACGCCAAACGCTGAGCGATGGGAGGGACTGCAGCAGGTCCTGGCGAAGAACCCTGAAGTCAAGCTACTGCAGTGGGAATCTGCCCAATGGGACCGAACGCAGGCCTACAACGATTTAAAAGCCATGTTGGTTGCCCATCCCGATATCGACGGAGTTTGGACTGCGAACGATGATATGGCAATGGGGGCCATCCAGGCTCTTAAGGAGGCAGGGCTCGCCGGCAAGGTTCTGGTCAGCGGCTGCGACGGAATTCCGGAAATGTTCGACGCCATCAAAGGCGGGCTGGCGGCAGCGACCATTCTGAATGACGGAAAATATCAGGCCCAGCTCGGTCTTGCCATGTCGCTTGCCGCCAAGGAGGGGAAGCTCGACGTAAAGTCCCTGCCGCACAAATATCGGCAATTCGAGATTCCGGCTGTGAATGTAAATCGAGACAACGTCAACCAGGTTGTGCACGACTACCTCGATACCACTCCGACCTATGATTTAAGCAACTTCTTCGCCCAGTGGTCGGTAGCGATTCCCTGACCCGATGCCGCGATCGCTGACGGCTGAGAGTCCGCAGCAGCGCTTGTTGATTTCGGTTATCGAAGGTCCAGCTTAGATACCGTGGAAGAGAGCAGGCTGCATCAACATGCCGAATAATTTGTCGTCCAAACCGGCATCCGGTGCAGCCGACTGGCTCTCGACCTCCAGTGCGAAGGGAAGAATTTGGGTCCGTCGAAGTGGAATCAGCGGACAACTCCTCTCTCTGGCGATCGTCATGGGAATCTTCGCCGTCGGCACCGGGGGGAGATACCTTTCCGGATCAAATCTTCAGGTTATTCTCCGTCTGGCCTCGATCCCGGCGATCATTGCGATCGGGTTACACCAGGTGGTTGTTCTTGGAGGTATCGATCTTTCAGTTGAAGGGGTGGTTGCGCTGTGCGTTGTTTTTGTCGGTTTTTTAGCGCACAACAAGTTCAATTCCAACGATGTCGGGTTGTGGATTGTGCCGATCGTAGTGGGTTTCGGCGGCCTGGCTGGCGTCATCAATGGCCTGCTCAATACCAAGCTAAAAATACCATCGTTCATTAGCACACTCGGAATGAGCTGGGTTCTTTGGGGATTGGCGGTGTTTGTCAGCAAGGGACAGACAGTTCCGTTGCTGAAGAATCCATTGAGCGGGTTTGTCAGCGGCACTTTGCTCGGTCTTCCGGACCTCGCCCTGGTCGCCTTCGCCTTGTTTGTTGTCATTCAGCTTATTCAGGATCGTACCCGATTCGGCCGTTATCTTTACGCCATCGGAGGCGACGAGGTTCTGGCGGCGCAAGCAGGCGTCGACACCGACAGAACCAAGATAATTGTCTTTGGGATCGCCGGACTTTTCTATGGTCTCGCGGCCTTGTTCCTGGCCGTGCAACTGGAGAGCGCCCAAGCCATCACAGGTAACAACCTTCTTTTCCCGGCGGTGACTGCAGTCGCAGTCGGGGGAGTCGCATTAACCGGTGGCATCGGCGGTGCCAAAAACGCCGCGCTCGGGGCGTTGATTGTCACAGCTCTCAACGACGGCCTCATTCTGCTTAACGTCAACCCGTATGCTCAGGAGGCGGTGAATGGGTTCGTTCTGGTAGCAGCGGTTGCTTTGACCATCGATCGGAGAAAGCTTGGATTTATCAAGTAGCAGACCATGGCTAGAATGTCAGAAAATACGACAGCCAAGAGTACAAAAGAACCTGTGCTCGAGTTGCGAGGGATCAGGAAATCGTACCCGGGTGTGGTCGCGTTGGACGAAGTAGACTTCACAGTACAAAGGAATGAAATTGTCGGTTTGATCGGGGAGAACGGTGCCGGAAAATCGACTCTGATGAAGATCCTGATCGGTCTCATTCAGCCCGACGCGGGCGTTTATAAGTTGCGAGGCGAGGCGGTCACACTCAGGGATCCTGCTCACGCCGCCCGCCACGGGGTAGGGATGGTCTTCCAAGAGGGTTCGCTGGTTCCGAATCTTTCCATCATGGAGAATCTATTCCTCTGTCACGAGATCGGATTTCGGAAATTTGGCTTTCTTTCGCAGCGTGCGATGCGGGAAACAGCCGCCTCGGTGCTCTTGCTGGTCAAGGTGACGTCGGATTTGGAGACACCGATCTCGGACACCACGCCGGCAGTTCGTCAAATGGTTGAAATTGCACGTCTCCTTTGGCTCTCGCGACTTTACCAACAAGAGAATCCAATTTTGGTTCTGGACGAACCGACGACTGTGCTGACCGAGAACGAAAGGCAAACCCTTTTTGCTATTCTCAACGAAATTAAACGCCAGGCATCCATCATTCTGATATCTCACCGGCTGCAGGAAATAGTCGAAAATTCGGACCGTATCGTGATTCTGAAGGACGGTAAAAACGTGACTGAATTAGGGGCCAATCGCGCAAACGTGGCCGACATCGAGAACATGATGGTGGGACAGACCTTCGCAGCGGAGCGGTACCGGGAAGAGGAACAGCTCGAGCCAGGCAACGAAATTATTCTTGGTGTCCGGAATTTGAGCAAGCGCGGAGCGTTCGAGCCGTTCAGTTTCTCGGTGAAGAAAGGCGAGATTGTTAGTCTGGTTGGGCTGGTCGGGTCAGGGAAAGAGGCGGTTTGCCGATGCATTAATGGCCTCGATAAACCTGATACTGGCACCATTTCTCTCAACGGGAAGGCGCTTGCGGCGGGCTCTCCCAGCGAAACTGTCCGATCCGGGATTGGCCACATTCCGATCGATCGCCGAAGCGAGGGGCTGGCCCTTGGGATGACGGTCGCAGAAAACGTGAATTTGCTGGTGCTTGATCGGCTGAAGGTCGCCGGTCTTGTCAGCCCTGCGCTCGAGAAGAAGAACGCGCACCGTTTGATCCGGGACTGCCGAATCAAGACTCCTTCTTCGGCAACGATGTGCGCCAATCTGAGCGGCGGAAATCAACAGAAGACGGTGATCGCCAAATGGCTCTCCTCGAAGATCCAGTTGTTGGTGCTCGACCACCCAACACGCGGCGTGGATGTGGGAGCGAAGGAAGAGATTTATAAGCTCATCAGGAAACTTGCGCGCGACGGCATCAGCATGATCATCATGTGTGATACGCTTGAAGAAGATATCGGTCTCTCCAATCGAATGCTCATCATGAAGGATGGCCGGCTGGTCAGCGAGATGAGCTGTCCGCGAACCAATAAACCGACTCCCAGCAAGATTATCGCTCTAATCGTTTGAAATAGAAAAACCCCGGAAGGGCAAACGAAGTGATTGAGGTCAAACAAGATAATCCGACTGGCGCACCAGAGAGGACTCGGATCGGAAGTAAACGGACGCGAATCCAGGCGATCTATTTCGCGGTCACGTTTCTTCTCGTGCTTGTCTTCCTGTTTAGCCTTGGTAACCGCAATTTCCTTTCGGCATACAATCTCAATACGATCGCCAGTTACGCCGCGATTTTACTCGTAGTCGCATTGGGTCAGATGTGCGCGATCCTGGTTGGTGGGATAGACCTTTCGGTCGGAGGTCTCATGTCGTTCGTTTCGGTGCTTTTCATCGTCGCCTTGAAGGCGATAGGAGCTTGGGCCTTCCCTATTTGCATTATCCTTGGGCTGACCGCAGGCCTCCTTAATGGCCTTATTCTGACTCGTATCAAGATTCCGTCTTTCATTGCCACGCTCGGAACCGGAGGCATTTTGACCAGCTTGGCGCTCCTTGTCTCGCCACTTCCGGTTGATGTTCCGGCTCCCGGCTATGGGTTGCTGGACATAGTCAATGGAACAACGCTTGGGATTCCCAACCTTCTCCTCTTGACCCTCGTCCTCTTCATCATTTTCTATGTCCTGCTTCGATTCACCACCGTGGGTCGGCACATCTACTACACCGGAAGCAACATCAAAATGTCCTGGATGTCCGGAATTGATATTGCCGGAACTCGTAATTTCGCTTTCATGTTGTCAGGTGCTGCCGCGGCGATTGCCGGCATGATGCAATCCTGTACCCAGTTCGGGGGAGACCCGGCTTTGGGTAAGGTGTATATTCTGCAATCCATTGCCGCAGTTGTCGTGGGTGGGACCGCGCTCACGGGAGGCACTGGCGGCGCGGTCAACACGCTGATCGGAGCCCTTATTCTGAGCGTCATGGAAAACGGCATGAACGTGGTCGGAGTCGATGCCTATTTTCAGCAGAGTATCCTCGGAATCGTTATTATCGTGAGCGTGGCCCTGACATTCGACAGAAGCAAGACCGCGATGGTCAAATAGGGAAGGGGAGCGGCGGGTACATTTGCGCGTGGTTCATGGCCAAGAATATGGCCGATCTCGAATGCTCCGGAAAAGCCTCAGCGCTGAGTCCTGTCGGTCCTTCCGGACCGAAGAATCAACTCAGACAGCCGCTTCGATGCTGGAGCACTGCTTGCAAAAAGCCGTTTATAAGCGGGTGCGGCTTCGACTCTTTGGATTGCGTTTGAGGAACGAACAGGGTTCCCAGGAAGAACGGATGATTGGAGATCTCCAGGATTCTGATCTCGCCATTGAGGTCTTGACCAGAAATGACAAGTTCGCGACGTCCGGCAAACATGCCCGAGTATTCGGGGTTGACTCCGTAAGTGCAGTAGTAGCGTTCAACGACTTCGTCCCTGCCGTAAAGTTTACGGGCGATGGAACACGGCTCAAGTCGCACACGCAGTTCCTTTCCTGCGACCGGAGAGCTCAAGGCGCTGATGAACAGCTGAGCAGCGCCGGTCCCATATTCCGCGTGATGGGCCTCGGCAAAACCAAGCACGTTACGAGCGTACTCCAGGATCATGTGTTGGAAACCACCGCAGGTCCCAAGGCACGGCACGAGATTTTCTCGAGCCGTGCGGATAGACTGGAGAACGCGTGGAAAATCCTTGTAAGGACTGCCTGGAGCGACCCAGAGACCGTGCGCCTGCAGAATGTCGGCCTCCTTGATTGTCTCGGTTGAGATCCAGCTTGGCGTTAGCTTAGCGTTTAGCCCAATCAGCGAATGGCGAATTGCTGCGTCCGTTGCCTGATGCGTTGTCGAGTCCGGATCGTATTCGCCCAGAATGATAAGGTCATACGACATCCGGTGACCTTGCCAAAACGTCGTAGGAGCGGCTACAAGATTATTCGGTTGAAGGCGGCTATCGGGGCTGTGCAACTGAATGGGCGATTTTTGCGGTAAGCAGCCGCACAGTGGTTTCAAAATGAGATCGCTCCGCGCGCTCCGAGCTGTAGATTGAGCTTATCGAGAGTTCGCAAAAGGCTTATCGTAAAACATCATTATTCCCCGTTTGAACAACAGACCTTATCCTTTCGAGTGAGAGCGGGGGAGTGGTAGGAGGCTTGCATGTTACTCAAAGCGCGCAACGAAAACGCAGAGATCATTGAAGAAGTGCTGACACAGCTTCGAGAAGGAGACTCGGCAAAAAAGCTCGAGGCCGAGACGTTCATTCGCCAGTACTACAGCCAGGTCGACCCGGAAGACCTGACGGAGCGCAGCATTTTCAATCTCTGCGGCGCTGCTCTGGCCCACCTGGATTTCATGAGAGAATTCAAATCCGGAGCGCCAAAACTGCGCGTTTATAATCCGCAAAGCCAAAAGGATGGCTGGGACTCCACGCACACGGTTGTCGAGATCGTCAATGACGACATGCCCTTCCTTGTCGATTCGGTGACGATGGAGGTTAACCGGCAAGGACTGACTCTGCATCTTATCATCCAGCCAGTGATGAAGACAAAGCGCGATGCCAACGGCATTTTGGGTGAACTTTTGGCCCGCGACGCTTCTGCAGGCGCCGCTTCAGAGTCGATCATGCATGTCGAAGTCGACCGACAGACCGCTCCCGAAAAATTAACCGAGCTCGAAACCGGGCTTGTCCGAATCCTGGGCGATGTGCGCAAGGCGGTTGAGGATTACCCGAAAATGAAGGAGTGCATGAGTCGCCTCGTTTCCAAAAGCGGAAATCTCAACCCAGTGACCCTGGATCCCGCAACCGTGGAGGAGGAAAAGGCGGTGTTGGCATGGCTCACGGAGGGCCATTTTATTTTTTTAGGTTATCGCGACTATGATCTGGTCCACGATGGGAATGAGGACATTTTGCGCGTGGTTCGAGGTTCCGGCCTTGGCATTATGCGGGAGACAAGCCAGACCAAGATCTCAAAGAGCTTCGCCATGATCCCTCCTGAAGCGAGGAAACTAGCCCACGCTCCGGAACTGCTGGTGCTGACCAAAGCGAATTCGCGCGCTACAGTTCATCGGCCGGGATACCTCGACTACGTGGGCGTAAGACGTTTCGGGGTGAATGGTCAGGTTTTAGGGGAGCAACGTTTTCTAGGACTGTTAACTTCCACTGCCTATAACTCAAATCCGGCGGACATCCCACTCCTGCGTACCAAGGTGAAAAACGTCGTCGCCCGCGCCGGATTCGATCCAAATGGCCATATGGGAAAGGCGCTGGTGACGATTCTGGAACAGTACCCGCGCGACGAACTGTTCCAGATTTCAGAAGACGAGCTCTTCGACACCGCGATGGGCATATTGCGCCTGGGCGAGCGGCAGCGTACCCGGCTTTTTGTCCGCAGCGACACTTATGGTCGTTTCCTTTCGTGCCAGATCTTTGTACCTCGCGAAAACTTTGACAGTGAACTGCAAGCCCGCATCGAGCAGATACTTCTCCGGGCGTTTAACGGCGTCAGCTCGGAGTTCAGTGTGCATTTGTCTGAGTCGGCTTTGGCTCGTATGCTGATCGTCGTTCGCACCAGGCCGGGAAGCGTGCCCGACTTCGATGTTCGGCAGATCGAAAAGGAGATCGTCAATGTTGTTCGCCGCTGGCAAGATAGCCTCCACAGCACGCTCATTGCTCACTTCGGCGAGGAGAAGGGCAACAAGCTATATCACCGTTTCGGGGATGCTTTTCCCGCCGGCTACCGGGAGGAGTGTTCGGTGGCGGACGCCGTGATCGATGCCGCGATCATGGACGGGCTTTGCGCGGAGAAAAGATTGGCGATGAATCTTTATGGAGGTGACGAAAAAAGCGCCGCTCCGTTGCGGCTGAAAGTTTACCACTCCGGTGAACCTGTGGCTCTTTGTCTGAGTCTGCCCATGCTCGAACACATGGGTGTCAAAGTATTGGAAGAGCTCAATTACAAGGTAGAGCCGGAAGGAACATTGCCGGTTTATGTTCATGATTTCGGCATGAGCCCTGCCGGAGACATTCAGTTGAAGGTTTCCGAGGTAAAAGAGGGATTCGAGGAAGCATTCGTGCGCGCCTGGCATGGCGAAATTGAAAATGACGACTTCAACCGGTTGGTGCTGCGGGCAAATCTCGGATGGCGCGAAGTCTCAATTTTGCGCGCTTACTGCAAATATCTGCGTCAGATCGGATTTACTTTCAGCCAGGCGTATATGGAAGCGGCGCTTTCCGCCAATCCGGCAATCGCGAAAACATTGATTGAACTTTTCCTGGCCCGTTTCGATCCCGACAAAGCCGGCCGGGCCGGGACCATCACGTCGCAAAAGACGGCGGCGATCGACAAAGCGCTCGATTTGGTCGAAAACCTGGACGAAGACCGGATCCTGCGGCGTTTCCTCGCTCTGATTCAAGCGACAGTTCGCACCAATTATTTCCAGAAAGATGCCGCCGGCGAAGCCAAGCCCTACGTTTCCTTCAAGTTCAATCCTGAGCTGGTTCCGGGGCTCCCTGAACCTAGACCGAAGTTCGAAATCTTCGTTTACTCACCGCGCGTCGAAGGTGTGCATCTGAGAGGCGGCAAAGTGGCGCGCGGAGGGCTGCGTTGGTCGGACCGCATGGAAGATTTTCGGACCGAGGTACTTGGACTGATGAAAGCGCAGATGGTGAAAAACACGGTAATCGTTCCGGTCGGTTCGAAGGGAGGATTCGTGGTGAAACAACCTCCTGCTGATCGTGACACTTACCTCCAAGAAGGCGTCGCCTGCTACCAGACCTTCCTGCGCGGGTTGCTGGATTTAACCGACAACCTGGTTGCCGGCAAAGTTGTGCCGCCGAAGGATCTGGTGCGCCACGACGCCGACGATCCTTACCTTGTCGTCGCCGCGGACAAAGGGACCGCGAGTTTCTCCGATATCGCGAACGGAGTATCCAAGGAATACGGCTTCTGGTTGGATGATGCGTTTGCCTCTGGTGGTTCGGTCGGTTACGACCATAAAAAGATGGGCATCACCGCGCGCGGCGCATGGGAATCGGTCAAGCGACACTTCCGTAAACTGGGGGTCAACACGCAGAGTACCGATTTTACGGTGATTGGAATCGGTGACATGTCGGGCGATGTGTTCGGAAATGGCATGCTGCTTTCGCACCACATCAGGCTCCTTGGCGCCTTCGATCACCGCCATATTTTTCTCGATCCCAATCCCGACCCGGAAGTCAGTTTCAAAGAGCGAGAGCGGTTGTTCAATCTCCCTCGTTCTTCCTGGGCAGACTATGATCGCAACCTGATATCGAAAGGCGGCGGCATTTACTCGCGCACTGTTAAATCGATTGCCCTTACCCCTGAAATCAAGGAAGCCTTGGGAGCGGACCTCGACTCGCTCACGCCGACCGATCTGATCCGCTCGCTCCTTAAGGCGCCGGTCGATCTACTTTATAATGGCGGGATCGGCACTTACGTGAAGGCAGCCAAAGAAAACCACACCGACGTCGGGGACCGCGCCAACGACGCGATCCGGGTAAATGGCGCGGAACTTCGTTGCAAGGTGGTTGCGGAAGGAGGAAATCTCGGTCTAACCCAACTGGGGCGCGTCGAATACGCCCTCAGCGGCGGTAAGATTAACACCGACGCGATTGACAATTCAGCCGGCGTAGACTGCTCGGACCATGAGGTTAACATTAAGATACTGCTCAATTCCGTGGTCGCTGAAGGGAGGATCAGCGTGGAGCAACGCAATACACTGCTCGCAGAAATGACCGACGAAGTCGGAGCGCTGGTTCTTCGCGACAATTATTTCCAAACGCAGTCCCTGACCGTACGCGAACGGATGCCTTTGGATCCGCAGGCGCGCTTCATCAGGTACTTGGAAAAGGCTGGCAAACTCAACCGCGCACGGGAATTCCTTCCCTCCGAAGAAGAATTGGCTTCGCGCAAAGCGGCGAAAATCGGCCTCACTTCGCCGGAACGCGCGGTGCTGTTATCTTACAGTAAGATCAAGCTGTACGATGAGCTGCTCGCTTCGAGTGTACCGAGTGATCCTTACATCTCCACGGCTCTGGTGCGCTATTTTCCAGCTCCGCTTCGCGAGCAGTATCGCGAGCAAATGGAGGGCCACCCCCTCAAGCGTGAAATTGTCGCTACGCATGTGACCAACGAGATGATTAACCGGGTGGGGAGCACCTACGTCTATCGCATGCAGGAAGAGACCAGCGCCAGGACGCCGGACGTGGTCCGGGCCTATCTTCTCACGCGCGAGATTTTTGATTTTGTCTCCTTTTGGCAGGCCGTTGAAGCGCTCGACAACGAAGTACCGGATGCGGTGCAGACCGACATGCTAATCGAGTCCGAAAGGCTGATGACGCGAGCAACGGTGTGGTTTCTGCGTTATCGAAATTTGAAAGATGATATCGCGAAAACCGTGGAGCATTTTGCCTCTGGCGTCAAAGCTATCGCAACGGATCTGGACAAATTTTTATCCTCGGAAGAGCGCGTCGGCCTGGCGCTGGCCGCAGAACGCTTATCACAAAACAATGTGCCAATTGATCTGGCCAAGCGCCTGGTGAGCTTCGAACCGCTTTACTCGGCGCTCGATATCGTTGAAATCGGTGTGGCCACGAAGCGGAGCGTTGAGGAAGTGGCGGGTGTCTATTTTATCGTCGGCAGCCGACTCAGCCTCTCCTGGCTGCGTCAACAAATCGATGACTTGCCTGCGGATTCCCACTGGCAGACCCTCGCCAAAACGGGACTCCGAGAGGACGTCTCCGGCATGCAAACAGAACTTACGACCCTGGTTTTAAAACTGAGTTCCGAAATCGAAACGCCGAACGCGCTCATCAAGGCATGGGAGACCCAAAACAAGACCGAACTGGAACGAGGCCGGCAAGTGCTCGCCGATCTCCATTCTGGCGGTAAACTGGATCTCTCAATGCTCTCCGTGGCACTACGGGAGTTAAGAAATTTAGCGGGTTAAGGGCTTTGCTCGCTTGTTCAGCAAGGAGCTGAAACAGACCAAGGCTGCACAGATCATCATCAATCCCAGCCCACGACGTATCCAAATGTAGCCGTTGGGGGAATCCCATTCCGCAGTCGGATCGGGTAACGCACGCAGGAAGTCGGCTCGGAGGAGACGTTCTGCGTCTTCTTTGAGCCGCACATCCGGCTTTAGCAATGCTAACGCGGGATCGCCCACCCGCATGCCGAAGCCCAGAGCTCGTGCGGTGGGGCTATCGGCAAAAAGCCGCCGCCTCCCAAAAGCGCGCTCAATAAGCACCGTGCAATCCTCGCCGAAAAACGGCCGTCCTTGAATGTCATTCAAGAACTGGACGACTTCACCCACAACAGTTTCATCAACGTTGCGAAACGCTGTCGCCGCCACTGTGACGTCCCAGCCTTCATGATCGCGCGCCCTGAAGCTCTCGAGCGGCGTCCAATTCAGGCCATCAACAAAGTCTTCCCGCGGAGTACCGAATAATTGTTCGACCACGAACTCTCGACCATCTTCGAGTACCACGCGCAGTCCGGCGTGCATGGCTAGTGGCGGAGCGTTCCGGGAACGGCCTAATCCGGCGAGATACATATCGAGTGTTTCGACAGGACGAATGATCCATGCGCCAAGCACACTCACTGAGTCGCTCTGGAGAATGATTCCGCGCAATTCCACCACCCGGCCAGGCCGAGTTGGCAGCGAAGGCGGTAACGAATCAATTGAAGTATTTATTTCCGCCACAAGAGAACCTTAAATCCGGTTTTGCGCTTTGCGCAAATCGCCAACGCCGCGTGTTTCCGCTAGTACCAGGACTTCAATCTTGGATAGAGATCGAGGTAACGGCGGTAAGCGGTTTCGTAGAGATTGGCCCTCTCAGGAGACGGGGTGGTGACTACATTAAAAACCGGAGCCAACGTTCGCACTTCCTGGTAATTTTCGAAGATACCAGCTCCGATCCCTCCCATCATCGCCGCCCCCACACCAGCACGTTCAGCGGCATAGGCATCCTGCCCTTGGAAAAGGGGGCGGTCTATCACGTCCGCGAGCATTTGACGCCAGAGAGTGCTCCCGAGCCCATTGCCGGAGGCCACAAGCCTGGGTAGGCTGGCGCCACAATCTTCCATCGTTTCAATGATCTGACGAAGCGCAAAGGTAACCCCCTCCAAGAGTGCTCTGGCCATGTGCGCAGGGCCATGTCGCAATGCCAAACCGAGAAAACCCCCTTTCGCTCGCGGATCCATGATCGGCGAACGCTCCCCTACGATATAAGGCAGGAACGTCAGACCTTCGCAACCCGGTTCAACTTCGCCGGCAATCCGATCCAGTTCCGCGTAGGAAAAACGCTCGTTTCCGAGGATTGCTTTGAACCATCTCAGGGCCATCCCGGCGGAAAGCATAGCCCCCAACAGATACCATCGAGCCCGAGGCGCGTGGCAAAAGGTATGGAGCCGGAGTTCAGGATCGAGAATCGGCCGGCTCAATGGCACAAAGACTTGCCCTCCAGTGCCGATCGTTACG
Organism: uncultured Verrucomicrobiae bacterium; assembly: GCA_963742335.1. Taxonomy (GTDB): domain Bacteria; phylum Verrucomicrobiota; class Verrucomicrobiia; order Chthoniobacterales; family JAFAMB01; genus JAFAMB01. Next base: position 194,202 of record CAVULL010000018.1, on the reverse strand, counting down.
GAACCTAAGGGCGGATCGATCAACCCGTTCCCGACAGCTTGGGCAGGCTGATCGGAACTTCCAGCCGAGACCGGAATACCTGCCGGAAGACCTAATTCCGTTCCTGCCTCTTTTGTCAGTTTGCCGACGACCTCGATTGATTCACTGCAAACTGGAAAGATCGAGCGTGGCAGCTTCAGCCTGGCGATGACATCATCGGCCCAGGTGCGACGTTCGACGTCAAAAATGCCCGTAGCAGAAGCATCGCTCTCGTCAGTCCCCAGTTCCCCGGTGATCTTCAACCGGATATAGTCCTTGGGCATCAGAATCGTCGGAGTCCGATCAAGTATTTCCGGTTGATGCTTTTGCAGCCAGACCAGAGTTGAGATAAGAAATCCGGCGGCCGGCGCGGTCCCGCATTTTTTTAAATCCTGACCAACTATCGACTCAATTTCCGGCAGCAGATCGGCGCTCCGCTGGTCTGCCCATATGATGGCCCGATTGAGCGGCTTGCGATCGGGGCCGATCAAAACGAAGCCATGCATCTGTCCGGAGAACCCAATCCCCGCGATCTCAGGTCGACCGGCTTTGTCCATCGCCTGGTGCACAGCAACTACGGTTGCCCGCCACCAGTCTTCTGGATCTTGTTCGGCATAACCAACCGAGGGAGTGAGAATTGGATACTCGGCAGATCCGATGCCGCGGATAGAGCCATCCAGCGCGAAGACGACGACTTTTACGCTGGACGTTCCAAGGTCAATACCAAGAAGGGAACTCATCGTGTTATTTGGGGGTAGGAGGTGAGCAGCAAATTACACCGATCCCATAGCTCGGCGAAGCCGCAAGCGGAAAGGAAATTCGGCGTGGGGCGTTCCGCGTTCGGCGTTCGGCGTTCGGCGTTCGGCGTTCGGCGTTCGGCGTTCGGCGTTCGACGAGGCGAGGGCGCAGCGGCGTGGTAGGCGAACCGTCCCGGTTTGCTCCGTCCTAAAGCAACTATTTGCGAACTGAGGTTTTTAGAGGGCCGCCAAGGGTCCTTAGGTTCGCTTTTTTCCACGGCATTTACCGACCTTTTTACGCCAGCTTTTGCCTTCCAAGCGTTACCTATGTCTTGAACCTATTGTGATACGGGCAGGCCCAAGCGAGAGCAGTTTTTGTGCGCCGCTCCACTACTAATCGGCTTGACGAACGCGGGCGGTGGAGTTAGGTCAAGTCTCATTGCCGTCCTGATGGCAGATGGATATCGCTGATGGCAGATGGATATCGCGCAATCTGCATCCCCCCCTTGAAATAGGAGTTTTGTTCCGATAATCCGGATTTACCTGCATGAGATATTTTATTCACGATCAGGAAACCGCGGTAGAGCAAGCGCTCTCGGGCATCTTGTCTTTGACCGATGTACCCCTCCGGAGGGTTGGCAGCCATACCGCCGTGATCTTTCCGGGGAACCGCAATCGAAAGGTGAAGGTCGTTGTTGGCGGAGGAAGCGGGCACGAGCCACTCTTTTTGGGAATTGTCGGCCCCGGCTTGGCGGATGGCGCCGTGGCCGGTCAAATCTTCGCGGCGCCCAACCCGGAGGCCATCCTTGCGACAATGGAGGACGTTCAAGCCACTGGGGGAGTCCTGCTCGTCTACGGAAATTATTCCGGTGATGTCCTGAACTTTGGCGTGGCCATGGACGATGCCAAGGCTAAAGGCATGACCGTCGCCGAAATTCGGGTCCATGACGACATCGCTTCCGCCCCAAGTTCACAACCCGAGGACCGACGAGGTACCGCTGGCGATATCTTTGTTATTAAGGCTGTTTCGGCCGCATCGGATTTGGGGCTTCCCCTGGAAGAAGTGATCCGGATCGGCGAGAAGATCAATTCTCGCACACGATCCCTCGGCGTGGCTTCCCGGGCGGCGACCGCCATGGAGACCGGTGAGCCGATGTTCGACCTGCCCGAAGGAGAGATCGAGGTTGGAATGGGGCTGCACGGAGAAATGGGGGTTCGGCGCTCCGGTTACGAACCGGCAGAAACGCTCGTGCCCCGAATGATGGAGATGCTCGTGGCGGATTTCCAAGAAACGAATCTGCCTCTAACCCGCGCCGCGGTCATGATAAACGGGCTGGGGGGAACGACCGTCATCGAATTGCTCGTCATCGCAGGCAGCGTGAAAAAGTTTCTTGATGAACATTCCATCACGATCGTGCAGCAAACGGTCGGACAATTTGCAACGTCATTGGACATGGCGGGATTTTCTGTTTCGATCAGCCAGCTCGATGAAGAGCTCGAATCGTTACTCGACGCCAAATGCCAATCTCTTTGCTATACGAAACCGTGATGGCTCGTTCGAGACTTTCGGTAGAGCCCGCAAAGGCTTCGTCAACGCTCGGAATGGAAACCTTCCGCAAGCCGATGGGCGTATTCGTATGGAGGGAAAACGGCTTATGAAGTTGAACGTTGAGCAAACCCGCTTGTTACTTTCCCGCGCCCTTGACCTGGTCGCAGACCAGCGGGATCGCCTGAATGAGTTGGATCGGGGGCTTGGCGACGGCGATCACGGTACGACCATCGCCCGCGGAGCCCGTGCTGCCATTGATCTGCTCGAAACGGCGCCACTCGTTTCTGTTAACGACGCCTTCACCTCCGCCGGTCGTGCCATGATGAAAAGCATGGGAGGTGCTTCCGGCGTTCTCTTCGGAACGTTTTTTCAAGGGGCGAATACCTGTCCGACCTCTACCGTATTGGAGACCGGCGTTCTCTCAGGTTTTTTCAAGAGCGGTCTGGATAACCTGAAGCAAAAGAGTAAGGCTGGCGTTGGCGATAAAACGATGCTCGACGCCATTGTGCCTGCAGTTGGCGCGCTGGCGCTGGATGCCGCCGCCTCCGAACCCTTCGACGTGGCCCTTCAGCATGCCGCGGATGCTGCAGAAAATGGCGCGCAGTCGACTATCGGTTTGCTTCCGCGTTTCGGACGAGCGCGAACCCTGGGGGAGAGAGCGTCTGCGGGCCAGGATCCCGGCGCCACGACGATTGGCTTCTTCATGCGAGGGCTCGCTGATTCCCTGCCTGGAGTTATGACGCCCAAGGCGCAAGACCAGGCGGGACATGGGTAAAAGTGTCACGTTTAGTTTGTTCATGTTATTGAACGCACGCATAACGAGCCGAGTGTCGTTATCGAATTGCGACGCGAAGCGAGGCGAAGGGTCGTCGTGGACGTCGCAAAGAGTGGGCGGGAGTCGGGTGTGACCAAGATCCCCGGCAATCTGAAAAAACCTTGGATCGCGCTCCTTAAGATCCGTGAATTGAATGTGTTCGCGGCACTAGTCATCGTGGGCGCATTGATTAGTGTCGCCACGCCCTACTTTCTTACCACCGACAACTTGATGGGCGTCTGTCGCTCGTTCTCAATGATCGCGATCATGGCGATCGGCATGGTGATGGTCGTTATCACCGGCGGGATTGACCTTTCGGTGGGCTCGATCATGGGACTGGCTTCCTTGGTCACTGCGATCGGCTTTGACAATGGCTTGCCAACGCCGGTTTGCGTTTTTCTCGGGTTGATCGTTGGGGTGACCTTCGGCGTTTTTAATGGCACGTTGATCACGGTAATAGGTTTGCCGCCCTTCATCGCTACCCTGGGTTCACTGAGCATCGGCCGCGGAATGATGTACATCATCACCCATGGCGTACCCTTGACTCCCACGGTCACGGACGCGTTCATCTTTCTCGGACAGGGCTATGTCGGTTTCGTACCTGTGCCAGTCGTGATCATGGTCTTATTAATGATAGTCTTCTCCACTGTGATGCGGAAGACCCGTTTCGGACGGCATGTCTATGCGACTGGCGGAAACGAATACGCGGCACGGCTCAGCGGTGTGAGGACGGCGCGCGTCAAGTTGCTTGTCTATACATTGTCCGGTGCGATCTCTGGTCTGGCTGGGGTGATCAGTTTCTCGCGTTATGTCTCGGCCGAGCCGGCGTCCGGCTTCGGTTCGGAACTTGACGTGATCGCTGCGGCGGTGATCGGCGGCGCCAGTTTAGCTGGCGGTGTTGGCAGCGTTGAAGGTGCAATTATTGGCGCCGCTTTAATTGGAATCATCTCCAACGGCGTCGTGTTGTTAAATATTAACACCTATGCCCAACAAGCCATCACAGGCACGGTGATCCTGATCGCAGTTGGTCTGGACGTGTTGCGCAACCGTCGCAAGGGAGCGTGACTAATCCTGGAACACTATCCCAAATAAAAATAATCAAGACTAAAGCCGTATTCTCGCTTACTCATTAATGACTTCTCATAACGAGAGGAAAGACCCCCCATGAAATCTCTACAAATTTCTTTATATGCCTTATTGGTTGCCATGCCAATTCTGGCTGCCTCAACAGCATTTGCCAAAGATGCCAAGGACATCTCGGTGGCGGTTATCCCGAAGGTAGCGGTACCGTTCTTTGACGATTGCAACACCGGCGCTAAACAGAGCGCAGATAAGCTTGGTGTGAAGTACCAGTGGGTGGTGCCTCAAAACACACAAGGCGCCACGCAGGTCCGAATTATCGAGGACCTGATCTCCAGGAAGGTCGATGGAATCGCCATCTCGGTAAACGAGCCTCGGTCAGTCGAGGGCGTCATCAAGGCGGCCGTCAATGCCGGTATCAAGGTCCTCACCTACGATTCTGACTCGCCCAAGAGTGCACGTTCCATGTACATCGGCACGAGCAACAAGTCGGCTGGCGAGACGATGGGCGAAGCCATGGCGAAAGCGATTGGTGGGAAAGGTGAAGTGGCGATCGTCACCGGTCAACTCGGCGCGGTTAACCTCAACGAACGTATTGCCGGCATCAAGGCCGCATTCGCCAAGTATCCCGACATCAAGATCGTGGCGACCGAAGGCACGGAGGACGATCTTGCCAAAGCGGTGTCTGTCGATGAGGCGCTGTTCCGGGCCCATCCAGATCTGAAGGGCATTTTCGGCGTCAGCCAGGTCGGTGGACCGTCGCTGGCCAAAGTCATGGCAACCAAGGAATTCGCATCGAAGAAGGAGACCGTGAAGGTGTTCGCCTTTGACGATCTGCCCGATACGATCAAGGGCGTCAAGGAGGGGTTTATTCAGGGCATCATAGTGCAGCGTCCGGTCACTATGGGTAAGCTCGCGGTCGAGCACTTGGTGGCCCAGATCCAGGGTACCGAAACGGATAGTAAGGACGTCGACACCGGAGTAACCGTGGTGGATGCTACAAACATCGGCAACTACACGAAGTAGGCCGATCCTTTACACGCAGTTAGGCGCCGGGCGGAGCAACGCTGACGATCGCTCAACCCGGTCCATTTTAAACAGGCAGCAGAGCGTGGAACCGTATCTGGAAATGCGGAAGATCTCGAAAACATTTCCAGGGGTCAAGGCGCTCGATAACGTCAACCTGCTGATCTCCCGGAGTGAAGTGCATGCGTTGTGCGGCGAAAACGGCGCCGGTAAGAGCACGCTGATGAAAATCCTCACTGGTGTGTTCCCGTCTGATCCGGGCGGAACGATCTGGATCAAGGGTCGGTCGGTCGAGATCCATAATTTTGTGCACGCACGGGCGCTTGGTATCAGCATCATTTACCAGGAACTGTCGACCGTGGAGAATCTGACCGTCGCGGAGAATATCTTTCTGGCCAAGGAGCCGATTGGGCGGACCGGTTTCATCGATCGGCGCCGTATGAATACCGGTGCCAGAGATGTGCTCCGCGAATTGCACCTGGACATCAATCCGGACACCCTGGTGGGCGAACTCAGCGTCGGGCAAAAGCAGATGATCGAGATCGCAAAGGCGATCTCCTACGACGCTATCATCATCGTCATGGACGAGCCGACCGCCTCGCTGAGCCAGCACGAAACCGAGACTCTGATCGCCATAATTCGCAAACTGAAGCAGCGGAACATCGGGATCGTCTATATTACGCACCGGCTCGACGAAATTTTTGAGATTGCCGACCGTGTCACTATTTTGCGCGATGGCAGGACGATTGACTCCTTGCCGATTGCCGAGGTCACTCGTGAGATCCTGGTGCGCAAGATGGTCGACCGGGAATTGAGCCAGCTCTATGGCGAGTACCATTCGCACGCGACTGAGGAGACGGTGATGTCCGTGCGAGGACTCACCTTGAAGCAGGTGGCGACCCATACCGCGAAAGTGGCCGACATCAGCTTCGATCTGCACAAGGGCGAGATTCTTGGCGTGTTCGGATTGATGGGAGCGGGGCGCACTGAGATCATGGAAACGATTTTCGGTGTCCGCGCCTATGATGGCGAGATCCGCATGGATGGCAAGCTCCTGCAAATCCACGATCCCGCCAGCGCAATGGCGTATGGCATCGGCTTCGTCACCGAGGATCGCAAGGGCCAGGGGTTGGTGCTCGGAATGAAAGTGCGTGAGAACTTCAGCCTCACCCATCTGGAATACTATTGCCGGCTGGAGTTCGTCAGCCAGTCGCGGGAAGGCGAGCGTTGCCAGGATTTTGTCCGCTCGCTCGGTATCAAGACGCCCTCGATCGAACAGAAGGTGGTCAACCTTAGTGGCGGCAATCAGCAGAAGGTGGTGATTGCCAAGTGGGTGGCCCGGCACCTGCGGGTCCTGATCGTGGACGAACCGACGCGTGGTATTGATGTTGGTGCGAAGGCCGAGGTGCATGCCCTGTTAGCACGTCTCGCCGAGCAAGGTATTGGCGTTATTGTTGTCTCCTCGGACTTGCCGGAAGTGCTGGCGATTAGCGACCGCGTGATGGTGATCCGGGAAGGCCGCGTCAGCGGAACACTGACGCGCGCGGAAGCAACCCGGGAGCGGGTAATGCATGCCGCAACGGGATAAATTAAAGTCAGTCGGTTTGGAGCTCGTGTTGAAGTGCTTCAGGCCCTATCAGCTCAAGCGGCGCTTTTGGTCCGTGCCGAGGGAGCGGAGGCGTTTGATCAGTTGATACCGACTGGTGGCTGTGTGTGATTGAGTTGGAATCGTTGACTAAAGATTAAGGAGTTACAAAAAAATGGATATCACTTTTATTGGCCTCGGCATTATGGGCCGTGGCATGGTTCGTAATCTGTTGGGCGCCGGCCACTCGGTCACGGTCTGGAACCGTTCTGAGCATCCCTTGCCCGAGGAACTCGCCGCTGCCCGCCGCGCCGCCACTTTGGCTGATGCTATCGCCGGTAAGAAGTGGGTAATGGTCTGCGTCACCGGGCCTGATGCGCAACGAGAAATCTACCAGGGCAACGCGGGTCTGCTGGTACATCTCGACCGCGGTGTGATCATTGCTGACGCCACGACAACCGCGCCGGAGTTGTCGGTGGAGCTGGCCCTGGCGGTGCAGGCCAAGGGGTCTGCTTATCTAGACGTCCCCGTGTTCGGCAGCAAGGGCGAGGCGTGGGAAGGACGCCTCGATTTCGTCTGTGGTGGACCGGAGGAAGCGTTTAATCAGTTTAAGCCCATCCTTCAACCGCTCGCGGCAACCGTGCATTACCTTGGCGGAAATGGCGCCGGCGCGTCGATGAAACTGATCGGTAACCTGCTGGTGGCGGCGCAGTTGGCTTCGTTGGGCGAGGCGCTGTCGCTGGCGCGCAAGGCCGGGCTGGATGGTAACGCGGTTATGGGAGTTCTCGACGTCGCCGACTACAGTTCGGCTTTGATCCGTGGCGTCGGCCGTGCCACCCTGGCGGGCAACTATCAGCCCAGCTTCTATTTGCGCCATATGCTGAAGGACGCCCGACTGCTTGGTGATTTCGCCCGCCGGCTGGACGTGCCGTTGCCGGCAAGCGCACCCGTTGCCCCGCTTTACCAAGCGGCGGTCAATCAAGGTCTGGGCGATCTCAACGCCTCGGCCCTGCATAAGATGCTGTTCGCCATGGCGGGACTGCCGGACTAATCCGCCAGTCGACGTTTTATTCGGAAGGCGACCTATCGGTGCTGTCGCTCCGGCGTCGCGTCGCACCCTGTCCCAGGCATTCTCGCAACCCTCCGGCCCGGGGCGATTATGGATAAGTCTGGACGCCAATTTGTTGCCCGATATCACTTCGCAGATGACACAATCCAACCATCAACTAAAACAGCAGTGTTACCGATGTCCTGACCCAAAAGTGTTACCGATGTCCTGACTGCGCCGGCGAACGGCGAACGGCGAACGGCGAACGGTGAACGGTGAACGGTGAACGGTGAACGGTGAACGGTGAACGGTGAATGTTTAAAGAGGCAAAGCGGGACGCTTCGCATACCACGGCGAACGGTGAACTCCCCGGCGCCGCCGAACGCCGAACGCCGAACGCCGAACGCCGAACGCCGAACGCCGAACGCCGAACGCCGAACGCCGAACGCCGAACGCTACCCCCCTTCGATGACCGCCCGGTACTCGATAGGGAAATTCACAGAATTTGCAATGAAGCAGAGTTGGTGAGCGCGCTCGTGCAAGGCCTCGGCTCCCTCGACTGAGCCTGCCACTCGGACATGGGGATGAAGCATCACGCGGACGAATCGGCCCGATCCATCGGCCGACTCTTCCATGATACCCTCAGCACGATCTTCATACGACACGGCGACAATTCCGGCTTCAGAGCAGAGATGAAGATACCAGAGCATGTGACAGGTCGAGATGGCTGATACTAATAATTCTTCCGGATTGTAACGAGCTGGATCGCCTCGAAATTTTGGATCGGCGGATCCGGGAATCGGCGGTTTCCCTGAGACGTTGATTTCGTGATTTCGTGTGTAAGATCGATAGTCAGCAGTGCCTTTGCCGGTGTTACCGGTCCAAACCACATGAGTGGAGTAGTTGTGTTCCCGATGCATCGGTCATCTTCCGAAGATCAGAACAACCGTTCAAACGGAATTATTTTTTGCGATCGGTCTCTAATTTCGGATGAATCTAACTTCGGACTAACGCTATGCGATCAACCTTTTTCTTCGCTCTGACCTGGATTGGATTTGCCACCTTGGCAATTGGCCAGGACAACGCTCGCCTGCAGATTGGCGGTGCAACCATCGACATCACTCTTGACCCGGCTCCTTCGGCAGACCTTCGTAAGCTGATTGTCGATTGGATCGCCACCGCCGCGCAGGCGGTCACAACGTACTATCTCAAATTTCCAGTTTCCCATGTGGCGATTGCCGTAAACATCCGCGACGGGGAAGGGGTTCATGCAGGGCGCGCGTTTGGGTGGGAACATGCCCATATTTCAATTTCGGTTGGCCGGCAAACAACCGCCGCGGACTTTGTGGACGACTGGACGATAACTCATGAGATGGTGCATCTGGCCTTTCCATCGGTGCCCGAAAGCCACCACTGGATTGAGGAGGGCTTGGCGACCTACGTTGAGCCGATCGCTCGAGCGCGGGCGCGCGATTTACTCCCAACGAAGGTTTGGGGCGATATGTTTGATGCGATGGCTCAGGGGTTGCCTCAGCCCGGCGATCGGGGACTGGACTTTACCCACACCTGGGGTAGGACCTATTGGGGTGGTGCTTTATATTGTCTGCTGGCTGACATTGAGATCCGCAAGCGCACGGGGAATCGGCTTGGGTTGGAGGACGCGATGCGCGGCATCTTGAAATCGGGAGGAAGCATCGAGGTCGAATGGCCGCTCGCACGTGCCCTGCGGGTCGCTGATCAAGCCATCGAGGTACCGGTTCTGGAAGAGCTCTATGACCAGATGAAAGCGAAGCCCGTTACTCCAGATCTGCCTCAAATCTGGAAACAACTGGGCGTCGATCGCCAAGGGGGCATTGTCGTGTTAGACGACTCGGCACCGCTTGCGCCGATTCGCCAGGCAATCACTGCTCCCGTCGGTCGCGGCTCTGTTTTTCGCAACTGAACTTCCAAAAAGCACTGAGTCATTGTAGTAAGAAGCACTCTGGTATGAAGTGCTCCTCTGTATTTTTGTATTTGCTGACCCTCTCCTGGGCGTTCGCAACGGAGGATATCGATCATTTGATCAGCGACGCTGAACGATTGGAGAAAAAGGGAGACACCGACTCCGCGATTACGGTTCTGAAAACAGCAGATCGATTGGCCCCCGAAAATATCGAGGTCACCAAGCTATTGGCCCGGCAATATGTCCTCAAGGTTGATGACGCTACTGATCCGGCCGCGAAAAAAACTTTCGCTGAAATGGGACTGGAGCTAGCCCAGAAAGCGGCGGACAAGCTGCCAAACGATTCGGAAGCTCAAGTTGCGCTGGCAGCCGCGTATGGAAAACTCTGCGATCTTGTCGATGGAAAGACTAAAGTCGAATATTCCAAGCAGGTTTACGTGGAAGCGACAAGGGCACTGCGTTTGGATCCCGGCAGCGACTTTGGTCATCTGATTTTGGCCCAATGGAATTTCCAAATGGGCTTGTTGAATCCTTTCCTGAAAGCCTTGGCAGGCGTGATTTACGGACAATTTCCCCCAGCGTCCAAAGAAGAAGCGATCATCCAATACGAAAAAGCAATCGAACTCGCACCCGCGCGAATCGTTCATCACGCCGAATTCGCGAAGGCACTGGATGTTATGGGACAAATTAAGGAAGCCCGCCAGCAATGGGCTCAAGTGACTGAGCTCAAACCGATCTACGCTCAGGACAAGCGTTACCAGGCAATGGCTCTGCAGAGGCTGCAAGCTCGATGAGAACCCGTCGCCCTGCACTAAGAAGACAATGTTGAGCTAATGAATCGTCTCCGAAATCTGATCCAACACCGATGTTCCAGGGATTACCCTCCAACTGCCAATTCTATCTGTTAGAAAATTGAATGAAAACTGTTCTGATCGTTGATGACCTTCCGGCGAACGTTGACGTTCTGCTTGGGTTTCTGACCGAAGCGGGATACCGGGTATTGGTCGCTGACGGAGGATATCGCGCCCTGGAACAGCTGGCGCGAACGCTCCCTGATATCATTCTCCTTGATCTGATGATGCCGGGATTGGATGGGATAGAGACTTGCCAACGGATCAAAGCGAATCAGGAATGGAACGACATCCCGGTCATCATGATGACTGCCGCCGACGAGCTAAGCAAAAAGCTGGCGGCGTTCCAGGCTGGAGCGGTCGACTTCGTGACAAAGCCGGTGCAACCGGAGGAGGTGCAGGCGCGCGTCCAGACCCATTTGCAGCTGCGCGAATTGCAAAAGTCTCTGGAACAGAAAAATCAAGAACTGGCTGAAGAAATCGAACTTCGACTTGACGCGGAAAAACAGTTGGAAACGTCTCTGGAACAGGCGCTTCTGGTTGTCAATCAACAAGGTCAAGTGCTCTTCGCAACCGCGCAAGCGCGGGTCTTACTGAATACTTTTTTCCCTCAAGGGTCAGATAAAAAGCTTCCACTGGAACTACAAAACTGGTTGAACGGGCCGGACAATCGAAGGCCCAAAGTCATCACTCATAAGAAACGAGGAGAAATCGAGGTGGATCACTTCGCCATCTCCAAGACCGGCAATATCTCTCTGCTCCGGATCGATCACCGGAATGGAGACAACGGCCCGAAAGCTTTGCTTGCCCTTGGGGTTACCGCCCGAGAGGCGGAAGTACTTTACTGGATCAGCGAAGGCAAGACGAACCCAGAGATCGCAATCATCATCGACGCTTCTCTAAATACCGTCAAAAAACATGCTATCAATCTGTTCGCAAAGCTGGGCGTCGAGACTCGCACTGCCGCGGCTCGTCAGGCACTCGGCGTGTTAACGCCCTAGTGTCCTTTCGGGGACAGGACACTAGTCTCCTGAATCCAACTCGCACGCTTCATACGATACGCCGAACGCGCCTCCTCTCACGGCCATGGGCCAGGGTGCACTAATTTCGGGGTCTGTTGTCCGGTAGAAGTACCAGCGGGATCAGTTTTAGTACCCTTATTCTTCTTGTCGGAGCGAGGCGATTTTTTGGGGACCGGAGGTTTATCCGGTTTAGGCTGAGGTTTTTTGGGCATAGGACTATCGGTAACAATGCGTCAAAGTTGTGGCAATGCGGAAATTGTTTCGAAGCATACTCCCTTCGGGTGATATTCTACGAATGATAGTCGGATTAATTAAGTCCTGCTGGTAGGGACCAGCTTTGCAAAGGGTTATTTTGTCAGCAGAGTCGTCCTGAAGAAGACGTGATTACTCTATCGATGCGCAGCTTAGGAAAAAAAGCAGCCGAGAGAGCTCGATAAGAGCAGACGGAAAGAATGGCAAAGATTGTCCAGAATAGGTTGCCGACGCGACGCGCGGTTCTTGTATACCTTTTGCTAGTACTTTTCCCGATCCAGAACTTATTCTGCGCGGCGCAGTTTGAATTTGGTCATCCGAGTCACCGGAGTTTTACGACGCACGAGTATGGCGGCCACCCGGAAATCTGGAGTGGTGTCCAGGATCGGAGTGGGGCGCTGCTTTTCGGTAACGAAAACTGCGTGCTGGAATATGATGGTCAGGGCTGGGACCGAATTCCGGTTCCGGGAGGATACCCGATCCGGGGTCTGGCGAGAGATTCGCAGGGAATGATTTGGGCCGGCGGCATGAATCAACTGGGGCATCTGGAACCTGAAGGAAGCAGCTATAAATTCACCCTCCTCAAGCCGGGTACCTTGGACCAACCATCGTTCGGTGAGGTGATCACGATTACCGCGTGCGGCGACGCCGTTTACATTCGAACGAAAGAAGCGCTGGAAATCTGGCGGGCCGGTCACGGGCATGCGATCCCCTGGCCTCACGGCGACGGCTTCCACTATATCGTTGCCGCCACCAGCAGCCGAGTGTTTGTCCACGCCAAAGACGAACCGCTATTCGAAATGCTGAACGATCGACTCGAGCCAGTCTCTGAAGACGCCCGTATTGAATCGACCGTCGTCTACCAGGTGCTGGAGCTTGATCCTGAGACCATCCTGCTCGTTACCAAGAACAACGGGTTTTTTAAGCTGACACGGACTGGTCTTGAGCCATTTCCAACTGACGTTGATCCACTCATCCGAAGGTATAATCTTGCCGGTCCGGTGACCTTGGCCGGAGGATACATTGCTGTCACCCTCAGCCAACGCGGCCTGGTTTTCATCGATCTGCATGGCCGGATCAAGGGCGCTTTCTTTCGAGAAAACGGTCTTCCAGACCCCAATATCCTGAGCATGTTCAGCGATCGTTCTCAAGGCCTTTGGACCTGCCAATACACCGGGCTCACGCGAATCGAACTGAATCCGGCAATCTCCTATTTCGACGCTCAAAATGGTCTTTCGAATTCCTGGATTCTGAATCTCGAGCGGTTTCAAGGTCAAATGTACGCCGCCACAGTCGATGGTCTTTTTCGACTGCAGCAAGCTACCGTGGAGACCTTGCCGGCGCGCTTTCAAGCTGTGGCTGGTTCTGCGCCTCGATTGTTCGCCCTGGCGGACTGCGGTGACGAGCTGTTGGCCGGCGGGGAGGAAGGGGTCTTCCTTTACGATGGCAAGGAATTACAGCATCTGCCAATTCCCGTGGGTCAGGTTATCTCGCTGACTCGCTCGACCGCGAATCCGGAGCGCGTTTATGTGGCGTCAAGCGGCGGCCTGGCAGCGATTTCAAGGACCAAGGGTGCGTGGCACCTGGAAGGGGTCCTTCGAGGATTTGATGGTGAGGTTGCGCGGGTGATCGAGCAGACCCCTACGGAAATTCTGGTGGCGAGCGTCAGCGGATTTTTTCGGATCAAACTTCGGGAGGGTAATTCCGCGGTATTTGATGGTGCGACAGTCACCCCTTTGTCAGATATTAAAGGACCTCTTCCGCCAGGCGATACGCCGGACATTTTCGCCATCAATGGTAGCCTGGCTCTGGTCTCAGAACGAGGCATCTATTCTTGCGATGAAGCTGACGGGCGGTTCTCCATCCACTCGGCCTTTTCGAAGGTCTTTGACAAATACCTGGTAAAATTGGCGGCGGCTGGAGTTGGCCAGGACGGCCATATCTGGCTGGCACTTTCTCCTCGAAACGGGTTGGCCGGAAAAGTTTCAGAAACCGAGATCGCGCGGATCGACGCAGATGGTCACCTCGCAATGCTGTCACATGCAGTTTACAGGACGATCGGGGACCCAAGCGCGATCAAGGAGGAGGCAAATGGAGAAGGCTCGATTCTCTGGATCTCTGGAACCTATGGGATAGCCAGAATAGATCTTTCGCAAGCATTCGTTCCAGTTCCGGCATTTAATCTGTTTGCCCGCGAAGCCTCTACTGCTTCTGGAACGAGTGTCCCTCTTCCGGATGCGGGCCACACCTTATCCCTTCCATTTGATTCCAGGGACATCCGGATTCGGTTTGCCAACGACCGTTTTAGCGAGCCGGAGACGATCCGCTACCAGATGAAACTTGAGGGCCGTGAAAAGAACTGGAGCCCGCCGCTGACCGATCCCGTCTGGCGATCCGGTTACCTTAACGAAGGACGGTATGAACTACATGTGAAAGCCGAGGACGAGGACGGCATTTTAACTCGGGAAGCAATTTTATCGATCGATGTTTCACCCCCCTGGTACCGCACTTGGTGGATGTACTCTATTTATGGCGCGCTGAGCATCTTGTGCATTCTTGGTTTTGTCCGTGTACGAGTGTGGCGGCTTCGGGTCAGGGAAAAAGAGCTGGTGGCCATCGTGGAGAAGCGGACCTCGGAACTCCAGGAGAGTCAAGCCAGACTCGTCAATGCGAAGGAAGCAGCTGAGACGGCCAATCGAGCCAAGAGTGCATTCCTGGCTAACATCAGCCATGAACTTCGAACCCCGCTCAACTCGATCCTCGGTTACGCGCAGCTCATGTTGCGAGACGATAAAGAGCCGGCGGAAAAGCGTCGTCGGCTGACCACGATTCAGTCGAGTGGGGAGCATCTGCTCAACATGATCAACGAGATTCTTGATCTAGCCAAAGTCGAATCGGGAACAATCGTGATCAAGCCGCAGCCGGTCCAGCTCAAATCTTTGCTGAATACGGTGGCGGATGAATTACAGCTCCGGGCCAGCCAAAAGCGCCTTCGGTTCACCTACTCAGCGGATCAGTCAATTCAGGACTGGATCTCGACCGACCCGGTTCGACTTCGGCAGGTTCTTTACAATCTGGTCGGAAATTCGATCAAATTCACAGAGAGCGGAGAAGTCTCACTGGCGATTCATCGCGTTGGGGACCGGATCCGAATCGAAGTCAGAGATACCGGGAAAGGGATACCGGCGAACGACCTCCAGCATCTATTCAAGCCGTTTTATCAAGCTAGTAACAACGACCAGGCCAGCGGCGGCGTCGGACTTGGCCTTCACATCAGTCATCGGATTGTCCGTCTCCTTGGAAGCGAACTGCGGGTCACCAGTACCGAAGGCAGAGGAAGCGTCTTCTGGTTTGAACTTCCAGCCGGCGAACTCAAGGAAACCTCAACCACTGCTCCGCTTCATAGAGTGGTAAGTTTTGTCGGCGAAAACCGAAAACTCCTTGTCGTCGACGACGATGCCTCCAATCGACTCTACATGGTGGAGCTCTTACGGGAAGTCGGCCTCGAACCTAAGGTCGCCTCATCCGTCGAAGACGCCTTGGGCTTGATTCGGTCCGAGCGGTTTGACGCTGTACTTTCCGACATACGGATGGCTGAAACGAATGGAATCACCTTTTGTCATGAGGTCAGAGCGGACCCGGAATTAGCTTCGCTGGTCATGATCGCATCGTCCGCGAGCGTTTATGTAAACGACCGGGAAACGGCTCTGGCTGCCGGGTTCAATGGATTTGTTCCAAAGCCGGTGAACGAGTCGCTCTTGTTCGGGCTCTTTGAGAAATTGCTCGGATTGAAGCCGGTCTACGGCATCTCAAACGGTGCTCAGGCAGATTTCCAAGGTACTGAAGACGCGATTAGCCGACCTCTGACCGAAGCGTTGCCGGATCCAGCGCAACTGGATCAGTTGCTCCGGTACGCAAAACTCGGCGACGTGATTGCCCTCCGAGCTATGATCCAGAAGCTCTCTAAAGAGAATCCAGCGCTGCGCACTTTTTGCCGACGTCTCTCAATCCTTGCCGAAAAGTACCAGATGTCAGGCGTCGAAAAGATTCTCGAAGCTGCGAAAGCAAATGGTGCCGCCGCAACCTAATGCACCGTCTCCTGAATCCCTGGGCTCCGTTGCGTTCAAAATGGGTCGCCTGCGAGGCGGGAGGAAGGAGCATATCTGGATCGATACGTGACTGACGAACAACGAAGCAGGCGACCCATTTTCGGAAAGGGATCAACTGCGCGGTCCGAAGCCTCGATAGGGCAGCAGCGGGATCAGGTTCACGAGTTCCAGCATGCCTGCTTTGACGAGGGGTAGGGAGCCAATGATCGGCTGAAGGGATCTTGATTGCCACTTAATTGTCAGCTAGTGCTAGTCTTCAGACCACCTTCAGCATTCCGCCATCCACAAAATAAGTCGAACCGACAGAATAGCTGGCGCGCTTTGAGCAAAGAAAAACGAAAAAGGATGCGAGTTCCTCCGGGGAGCCAAATCGATCGATCGGTGCGTGTTCGTGTGCGACAGAAGCCAGATAACCCTCCCAATCGCCCCCTTTATCTGCTGTGAGTTGCTTCGCCGTCTTGATCCAGTCGGGGGTCAGGATTAGACCAGGATTGATGGTATTCACTCGAATATTGTCTTTGATGACTTCGGTCGCCAGGTTCTTGGAAAACATCATCAGCGCCGCTTTCGTGACGTTATAAATCGGCTCGTACCAGAGTGGTTGAGCCGCACAAACGGATGCGTTGTGCAGAATGACACCGCCCCCGCGCTTGCGCATCGACGGCACAAGGCCGCGCGCCAAACGCACTGCAGCCATTACATGCAGGTCCCAGTAATACTGCCACTTTTCGTCGGAGGCCTCCATGATCGTCTCATTGCTGCCGGTGCCGGCATTGTTGATGAGGATATCGGCGCCGCCGAATTCCCGTTCGGTCTCGGCTACCACCAGGTCAATTGCAGCGGTCGTCGCGACGTCGCCAGGAATTCCAATCGATCGGACACCATAATTTTTGGCAACGCGTGCCGCTTCCGAGTGCGCGCGGTCGGCCTGTCGCGCCACGATGACAATATGAACACCTTCTGCTGCCAAACCTTCTGCAACAGCGATGCCGATACCTACACTGCCGCCGGTGATGACGGCCACTTTGTCTTTAAGTTCGAGATCCATAATTTTTTAAAGGTTCGACCGCTCAGCGGCGGCCTGTTGGTTCCAAGGACTCATGGAAATGGGTTAGAGGATGATTTGTTTCGCCGCGACTATTTTTCCGGGAGGATCTCATCTTGGCAAAATTCGGAAACACCTATTTCACAATCAGTATCTTTGTGCGGTCGATCGTCACAGCGACAGCCAGAATCAGAACGGTGCCGAAAACAATCTGCTGAGCAAAAATGTCGACGCCGACAAATGTCATGCCCACGCGCACCACCGAGATAATCAGCGCCCCGACGACCGTCCTGCCAATCCCGCCGGCGCCCCCGGTTATCGAAGTGCCTCCGACGACAACTGCCGCGATTGCGGGGAGCAGCAGTTCGTTCGCCAGGGTGGGAGAGCCGCTGCTTAGCCGGCCCGTCAGCAAAATACCGGCGAGGGCGGCCAGGCCCGCTGACAAGGAATAGGCAATCACTTTTTGGCGATTGACCTTTACACCTGACGCCCAGGTCGCAGCTTCTCCGGCCCCAATGGCCGTACTGTAGCGACCAAATGGTGTATAACGCTGTAGCCAGATCCCGACGCAAGCGACGAGGGCGCCGATGAGTATCACGCTTGGAATATCGAAAAACCGCACGGTGATCCAACCCAGGTAGGCCCGCCCCGTCTCGCCGATGGTAATCGAGCGTTCCTGAGAAAGAAGGAGCGCAGCCGCGGCTACCAGACCGCTGGTTGCCAGGGTAACGATGAAGGATGGGATGCGCAACCAGACATGGACCACCCCGCTGAAAGCGCCAGTGGCAAAGCCCATCAGTAGCGTCGCCGGAAAGGCCCAGTAGCCGATCCGCGACAAGGTTACGGCAACGATTACGCTGCTCAATGAGGCGACCGCCTGGATGGACAAGTCTATCCCTCCGAGCATCACGACAAAGGTGATTCCTGCCGCAAGGATGAAAAGAGTGGCGGTATCTGCCATCACCACCAGCAAGGTATCAAAGGTCAAAAAACTCGGACGCAAAGTGCCGATCAGGGTGACCAAACCGAGCAAAAGCAAGACCGGAATGACGGCCCGGACAGCGCCTATGGCCGGGAGCGATTTAGAGGCTGTCTGGTTGGATGCCATCGGAGTTATACCATGTGTCGAATCAGATCGACTTGGGTCGGCTTGCGGCCAGGTGAAGCGTCAAATCGGGCGGTGACTTGTCCATCGCGCATCACCAGGATGGTGTGGCAGAGCCCGATCGTTTCTTCCAGCGTGTCCGCGGTCAGGACGATCGCTATCCCTTCTTTCGAAAGGTCCCTGATTAGTTCGTAAACCTCCTCCTTCGCTCCGACGTCCAGACCTCGTGTAGGATGATCGAAGATTAGAATGTGCGCCCGCGCATTCATCCATTTGGCCAGGACCACCTTCTGCTGATTACCGCCGCTCAGATTCAGGCAAAGCGCTTCAACGGTTGGGGTGCGAATATGTAATTTTTCCACCCAGCTTTTCGCCAACTGACGTTCTCGACTGAGGCTGATGGCGCCTGTTACCCGGCTCACGGGCAGCCTCGAAAGGGTCACATTCACCGCTATTGGGAGCGATAACACGAGACCTTCGGTACGTCTTTCACGCGGAATATAGCCGACTCCCTGGTCTGCCGCCTGCGACGGGACAGTCAAACGGACTTCATGACCGTCGATCTGCAGCGTGCCGCTAGTTTGGGGGATGAAACCGAACAAGGTGCGCGTCAGCTCCTCCCGGCCCGAGCCGACCACACCGGCGATGCCTAGAACTTCACCTTTGCGGAGGGCGAAATTGACGTCTTGATAGGCCCCTTTCACTGAGAGACCGCGCGCTTCCATCACGATCTCCTCTCTCGGTGACTGTTGCTTTGACTCCCGATAATACTCGGAGTGCCGGTCCCGGCCGACCATCATCTGATGGAGCTGCGGGACAGTGGTCGATCCAGCCTGCATATGCCCAACGACACGCCCATCTTTCATCACGTAGATGCGATCGCTGAGTTCAAGAATCTCGTCGAGTCGATGGGACACGAAAACAAAGCTGGCACGTTGTTTGAGGGCGCGAACCCGTGCGAACAGAATATCGATGTCGCGTTGCTCCAGCACAGAGGTTGGTTCATCCAGGAGAATGACCAGATGGCGTTCGGTGCGTTCCTCCAGTGCCAGCGCTTTCGCGAGCTCGACCATCTGGCGTGCCGCGAAGCTCAGTTCCGAAGTCCGAGTACGAGGGTCGATGTCAACCTCTACCTTGTCGAGCTGTCGACGAGCCGCGGCGTTCAGGCGTCGGCGGTTAACCAGTCCAAGTCGCGTAAACTCGGCTTCCTGGCCGAGATAAATGTTTTCGCCGACCGTGAGGTTCAGGAGAAGAGATTGTTCCTGGAATACGATGCCAATGCCATTGAGATTCGCTTCGCGGGGGCTTCGGAGAAAAACCGGCGCGCCGTCCAATTTTAACGATCCACGGTCCGGCGAATAGACGCCGGCGAGAATCCGCATCAGTGTCGACTTGCCTGCGCCGTTCTCGCCGACTAAGCCGACCACTTCTTGAATGCCAATTTCCACATTGACATCCTCCAATGCCTGGACCCCGGCGAACGCTTTGCTGACATGTTCAACTGAAAGCATTTTTTACTTCACGATCTTTAACCGGGCACGATCAAGGGAGAGCGCGACCGCGACGATGATTAATACTCCTTGCACCCCTTGTTGCAGATCGGGAGAGATGCCAAGCAACACCATGCCGTTGGCCAGGACGGCCATGATCAAAACGCCCACCAGCGTGTTGAGGACCCCGCCTTCCCCTCCCGTGAGGGCGGTGCCCCCGACGACCACAGCGGTGACAGTTGAGAACAGTCTCCCGCTGCCAATCAAAGCGTTACCTTGACCGAGCTGCGCGGCGGCCAGAAGTCCCCCGAGCCCGAATAACGTTCCCGCAATTGCGAAAACGATAATCTTAACTCGTCTAACCGGGATTCCAGACAGAGCCGCCAGATCCTCACCGCCTCCGATCGCATAGATATATCGCCCAATCCTGGTTCGGCGCTCGATCACCCAGGTAACCCCGAGCGCGCCAAGGGCCACCCAAACCGCGATCGGAAAATTGAGTAACCGCTCCAGTGCGATACTGCGGATTCCTTTGTCGAGCACACGCACAGTCGATCCGCCGAGAACCAGTGTGGCAACACCGACTCCGATAAACCACATGCCGAGGGTGACCATGAACGATGGGATGCGCAAGCCAACATGGATGGCCCCGTTCAAACAACCGATTGCGCCGCAGGCCAGAATCGCCAGCACCACTCCGAACCAGCCAAAATCATTGCTGTTACCATTATTTCGGACCAGTAAGCTGATCAAGACCGCTCCGATGGCCAGTACACCCTCCACAGACAGATCGATACTGCCTAACACGATGATGAAGGTCATCCCGAGCGCGAGAACCAGAGGGATGGCGGCTGAATTGGCGACGCGAATAAGATTGTTGAACTCGAAAAAGCGCGGGTTCATCGCCCCGATCAAGAGCGACAACGCGATCAGGGCAAAGAACGGCGCGAAGGGTTTAAGGCGGTGCAGTGACCGCTTTGAATTCCCGTTGCGCCGTTCGGATGATCTGATCTCCGGGGTGCCTGAATCTGCAGTTGGAGGACCGGTCTGAGGTTCCACGCGCTCCTCAGCTCTGCCGAATCTGCCCGGTTACACGCCCCCACAAATCGTTGAAATCAATCTTCGGTTCGGATTCGATGTGGGTCTTGTAAAATTCGTCGGCATTTTCCTTGGTCACCAAAACGCCGGTACCATAGAACTCGCGATGATCTTTTGGTTCCTTTGCCGGATCGATTTTTCCCGTTTTGGCGGCATAGGCAATCGAAAGTCCCATGCTGCCCTGCCAATATGGATCCCAGGAAACGGTCGCCGCAAATTCGCCGGCCCGAACAGCTTCAATCGCTGTTTTTATTCCATCGATGCCAGTCACCGGCACCTTGCCGTTCAGCTTTTCGGCCCGGAGCGCTTCCAGGGTGCCGACCGCCATATCATCGTTGGCTGCCCAGATGCCCTTAATATCGTCACCGAATCGAGTCAGCCAGGCGCTCACGATATTGAAAGCTTCGGTCGACTTCCAGTTGGCGACCTGAAAATCGAGCAGCTTCACGTTGGGGTTGGCTTTCAGCGCTTTTTCCAGACCCGTCTTACGCTCGATGGCCGGCGTGTTTGAAAGAATACCTCCAAGCGCCACAATGCCCCCCGACCCGCCAATTGCCTTAATCAATGCATTGCCGGTGTCCTCGCCATATTTCACTCCGTCGAATGCAATATGGGCAACGTAATTCGGATTAAAGTCCCAAGGATGCAGATCGGCCGGCTTGTTCCACTGGGTGGTGACAAAGGCACCAGCCTTGACGCAGGCTTCGACGATCGGACGTGCGTCCGGGCTATCGTTTGGATCGACATTCAGAACCATGTTGCCTCCGGTCTTGGCCAGAATTGCGCGAATGTCTGCGATTCCTTTCTCGCTGTCGCCTTCTGTCACCAGGGTGACGTAATCAGCACCAATCGATTTCGCAAAGGCCTGGCCGCCCTGATTCCAGGTGGCGTGATAGGGATTTGACAACGATCGGATGGAATTGACTACCGTTGGCGTATCGGCTGCAGACGCTCTGCGTGGCACGATTGACATGACGGCTGTGGCGCCGGCAAACGCTGCCGTGCGGCGAATGAAAGCTCGGCGATGGATGGGTGTTCCAAAAATATCTTTGTTCGGAGGGTTCATGTTTGTAAGTTTTCGCTTGCTGTGATGTCAGCTCTGGGGGCAGCGCTTAACTGGCAGGCGATTTAAAATGGAACGGTGAGACTATCGACTTCGCAAGCGGAACTCAACTGTTCACCGACAGTTTTTTTGCGATCACAAGCTCCTGAGCAGAAGAAGCGCGTCAAAAAAAGGCAACGTAATACAGGCTTCCAGCCTCTGTTGGGGAGAGCAATGCGTTGCAGATGATCCAGCGCGCAGCCAGTCGGACCGGCCCGACACATCTGCAGGAAGCCCGTGCGCACATGCGCGGTGCGGAACATGCTCACGTCCGGCTAATTTGGACATCCTTCTTTGCGGCAGCGAGTGTCATGCACTTGAGATACGCCTTCCAGCCGCCAAACGCTGAAATGTTCGGCGCATCCTGCACGGCAGCCTCTTCGCAAAGAAAACCTTTGACGGTGCGTCCGTCCGTAAGATGAATCATTCCGATCGTTAAAGGGGAGGGAACGTCTTTCAAAAAGCTCCCTAATTGGACGACTGGCAGTTCCCAGATCTCCAGATCAATCGATACGCCCCCTTCAGCTCCGACCCTGATCAGTCCGGGTTTTGCCGGGGATGTACCAGGAAGTGCAAAAAGTTGATAGGAAGGAGAAGTCTTCGCCGTCCGCACAAATCGAGCGTCCCGGTTCGTGAGCTGATGGTTCAAGGGTTCACCGGTCAGATGCGCCCCAACTACGGCAATCATCATTCGATCTGAGTGGTTCCCCGGAGCATGAACCGGCTTGTCAGGATAAGAAAGTCCGGTTCCGCCAAGGGTGGGACGAAGATCGTCCAGATAGGAGGCAGTGAGCGCGAGCAGAGCATAGTCTGAAAACGTTTGCCCGACAAAGGTGATACCGAAAGGTAAACCGTCAGCGCGGAATCCGGCCGGAGCAGCAACACCAGCAAGATCCAGCAAATTAAGAAAATTTGTAAATGCACCAAGCCGGCTATTCAGAGCGAGAGGATCGCTCTCGACTTCTGCGATCCGAAAGATATCAGGGGTAGTCGGAAAGACGAGAAAATCGACGAGGTTCCAAGTGTCCGATTCTTCTTGTCGGAATTTCTCGAGCGCATACTGGGCTTTGAACGCGTCAACGGCTGAATATCTTTCGCCGGCCAGAATAATGTCGCGGACCACCGGGTGAACCGCTTCGGCATGCCCCTTGATGAACTGCCCCACCGAAGCGAACCGCTCTGACACCCATGGGCCGCCGTAGAGAAGCTCGGCCGCCTGGAGGAACGGCTTGATGTCGACCTCCATTAAGGTATGTCCGAGAGAAATAAGCCGTTCCTTCGCCTCCATGAAAAGCTTGAGGTATCCCTGGTCGACTATTTCAAGATCCTGAGGAGCGGGAAAGCCAATGCGGTAGGTCGAAGCAACGGATTTCGGGGCTGTCATCAGCCGCGAATAGGGATCATTTCGGTCATATCCGGCAGCGGTTGAAAACACCATTTCAGCGTCCTCAGCGGTGAGGGAGAAAATTGAGACACAATCAAGGGATCGACAAGCTGGTACCACACCATTGGTGCTCAGGATACCTCTGGTCGGTTTCAGGCCGAGAATGTTGTTGAATGCTGCCGGCACGCGCCCCGAACCGGCCGTGTCAGTTCCCAAAGCAAAACTCACGAGCCCCGCAGCCACAGACACTGCGGAGCCCGAACTGGAGCCGCCCGAGATGTAATCGGAATTGAAAACTGTAGAACAAGCCCCGTAAGGGGAGCGGGTTCCGACAAGACCGGTGGCAAATTGATCCATATTTGTTTTGCCGACAAGGATTCCTCCAGCCTTTCTCAGCCGTTCGACACTCGTTGCGTCCTTTTCAGCAAGATAAGAAAACTTCGGACAACCAGCAGTGGTCGGCAGATTCGCCGCGTCGATGTTGTCCTTGACGGCAAACGGAATGCCAAATAAGGGATGGGCCGCTGTACCGTGTAAAGATTCTGCGGCGCGCACGGCATCTTCTTCTGGAACAAGATAAATCCAGATCGATCGATCCGGCAGCGCCCGGATTCGCCGGTAAACTTCGCGGACCACGTCGCCCGGTGTCAGACTGCCAGACCTATAATGCGCTTGAAGGGATCCTATATTCAACGAGACATTAGATAAATCCTTCATGATTAGGCAAATTTCCGCAGTAACTCAAACGTGGGATTGTTCCTCCTAGCCTGAGCACGAAGCTTGCCTGGACACAGTTTAAAAAATAATGGGCGATCATCCGACCTCCTAAAAAAGGCCTCGGGTTGAACTAGGCTCTACATCTCGGAATTCTTTTAGGCACGAGAGGGATGCCTTTCCCGAACGCCTGACAAAGCTGTTATCTCATTAAAAAGAATGTCTCCGTGAACTTGGCAAAGGCTATGCTGACCCTCTGAAGCCGCGAGAACCTGATTCCCATCAAGTTAACCTATATTGAGGAGACCAGCGACAGCCGACACGTCCGTCCATGGCCACTCTGGTGGTATTTCGACAGACGCGTGCCGCATTCTGCACACCCGGCAGAGTAGACCGTCCCGGTTTGCTCCGCTCCAAGGAGGCAAAGCGAGACGCTTCGCATACCACGCCGACGCGCCCTCCGATACGTTCTGCCAAACTGGCATGCGCGCTGCTGATGACCTGAACGCTCACCTCGACAACCCCATAGAGGAACCCTCATGAACAACGAACGGACAATCAATGTCGACGCCGAGCCGTATGTTTATGAATTCGAGCCGGTTCATTGCGCGCTCCTGATCATTGACATGCAGCGTGATTTCCTGGAACCGGGTGGATTTGGCGAAATGCTTGGCAATGACGTTTCCCAGCTTCGCCAGACCATTGAACCGAATCGGCGACTGCTGGCCGCCTGGCGTGAGGAGGGCTTGAAGGTGATTCATACTCGGGAGGGCCATCGATCCGATATGACCGATCTTCCTCCTGGCAAAAAGGTGAGGGGACGGAGCAAGACCACCATCGGTGATCCGGGACCGATGGGTCGCATTCTAATCCGAGGCGAGGCTGGGCATGACATCATTCCGGAGCTCTATCCGCTCCCTTCCGAGCCAGTGATCGATAAACCGGGCAAGGGGGCGTTTTTTGCCACGGACCTGCATGCGATCCTGCAGAACCTCGGCGTCCAAAAACTTGTCGTAACCGGGGTGACCACAGAAGTCTGTGTGAATACCACCGTTCGCGAAGCCAACGACCGAGGGTACGACTGTCTCGTCCCCGCGGACTGCGTGGGATCTTACTTTCCAGAGTTCCAGGAGATGGGACTTAAAATGATTAAAGCGCAGGGTGGGATTTTTGGCTGGGTGTCAGACTCGGACAGGATTCTCTCTGCGCTCGGTTAGGCAAACTGCGACAAGAGAGAAAGATTGGGATGATTGAAAGAGAAGGTTATGAATAATACGAAACCTGCCATCTGGGCGCCCGGGGACTGGAACGCGTTCTTTGGGTTCGGGACTAACATTCTAGTCAACCTGCTTACGCTGAGCGGACTGTTACGTTTTGTCCTGAAAATGCCTGACCAACTCGTTTTCGGGCGCATCCTCCCGGCGACTGGAATGATGCTTTTTCTCAGCACTCTTTATTATGCCTGGCTTGCTTACGGTCTGGCCAAACGCACGGGAAGGAGCGACGTATGTGCGCTGCCTTCCGGGACCAGCGTGCCGCACATGTTCGTGGTCACTTTCGTGATCATGTTGCCGATTGCCGCGAGAACTGGGGACCCCGTTAAGGGATGGGAAGCGGGTCTTACGTGGGTTTTCATTCAAAGCTTCGTTCTCATGGCAGGCGGGTTTGTTGCACCGATCATTCGGAAGATCACCCCGCGGGCCGCTCTTCTCGGTACCCTTGCCGGCGTGTCGATTGCCTTTATCTCGATGCGGCCCGCCCAGGACATGTTCTCGACGCCGCTGATTGGCATCACCTGTTTTGCCATTATTCTCGCCAGCTGGTTTGGCGGGGTGCGTTATTTTGGAGGCATCCCTGCGGGGCTTGTGGCGATTGCCGTGGGCTGCATTATCGCTTGGGGATCGACGCTGTTCGGAATGAACATGGGTGGCATGAGTGTGGCCGGATTTTCCCAGGCCTTTTCTAATTTCGGTTTTTCATTTCCGGTTCCAGCGGTGGACCACGTGTTCGCCGGTTTTCAATTCCTCGGAGTGATTCTGGTGACGGCGATTCCCTTCGGTATCTATGATCTGGTCGAGGCGATGGATAACGTCGAGAGCGCTGCTGTGGCCGGCGACAGTTTTCCCACCACACGGGTTTTGACCGCAGATGGCATAGTCAGCTTGATCGGCTGCCTGATGGGCAATCCATTCATCAACGCGGTTTACATCGGGCACCCAGGTTGGAAAGCGATGGGTGGCAGGATTGGTTACTCGGCGGCAACCGGCGTGATGGTGATCATCTTATCGTGGTTCGGTATTATCTCCGTGATGATGGCGTTAATTCCCGTAGTGGCAATTTCTCCAATCCTCCTTTATATCGGCATGCTGATTGGAGCGCAGGCTTTTCAAGAAAATCCGAAATCACATGCCCCGGCTATCATTCTCGCGCTGACACCGCATCTAGCCGCGTGGGGCAAGCTCCAGATCGACAATTCTCTGGCGGCGGCGGGAACCAGCGCAGCTTCAATAGGATTGGATAAGCTGGCACAGACCGGCGTACTTTATCATGGGCTGGAAGTACTGGGGGGAGGGGCGATCCTGGCCGGACTGGTGCTTGGCGCGATCGGCGTGTTTATTATCGAGCGAGAATTCATGAAGGCAGCAGCTTTCGCAACGGCCGGAGCGGTGCTCACGTTCTTCGGCTTTATCCACGGCGAGAAGATTGGGTTGGCCCAGACACCAGCAGTCTCCCTCAGTTACCTGGCAGTCGCGGGAGTACTCGTTTATTGCGCTAAGTGCGCAATTGTCTCCGAAAAACCTGCGGAATTGGAACATCACGGCCAATTGAGCCAAGTCGCCGAATGAAACAAAGCTACGTAGAAGCTGACCCGTACCAGTGGCCCTATAACGGTGATCTGCGTCCTGAAAACACGCTTTTTCTAGTGATCGATATGCAGACCGACTTTTGCGGTCCGGGGGGCTATGTCGACAAGATGGGCTATGATCTTTCGCTGACGCGAGCACCGATCCAACCGATTCAAAACGTCCTGTCCGCGACGCGTGAACGCGGCTTTCACGTCATGCACACGCGAGAGGGGCACCGGCCTGATCTCGCCGATCTTCCCGAAAATAAACGATGGCGCAGCAGGCGGATAGGCGCGGGAATCGGAGATCCTGGTCCCTGCGGACGGATCCTCACACGAGGCGAGCCTGGCTGGGAAATCATTCCGGAGCTTGCTCCGCTTGAGGGCGAGGCGGTCATCGACAAACCTGGCAAAGGATCTTTCTATGCGACCGACCTTGACATGCTCCTGCAGCAGAAAGGGGTTGAGAACATTGTCTTCGCCGGCATCACCACAGATGTCTGCGTTCACACAACCATGCGCGAAGCTAATGACCGCGGGTACGAATGCCTGTTGCTCTCGGATTGCACAGGAGCAACGGACTACGGCAACTATCTAGCCGCTCTGAAAATGATCAAGATGCAGGGAGGCGTCTTTGGCGCCGTCGCGAAATCCGATTCGTTCATCGCTGCGATTTAACGAGGCCAGTCGTAATCGGAATTGAGATTGCCGTCCGCAACGGCAATTATCACTGGATATTTCATGGACTCACAACCTTTTGGCACCGCGTTACCTTTTAAGCTGAACAACATTTTCCAACTTGCCGCGCATCAGGACGAGATAGCCTGGGAACCGTACAAAAGGGGTGTGGAAATCTTCCGGCTGTACGGGGACGGGATTGCCGGGCCAAACGCCGCTCTGGTTCGTTATCGCGAGCATGCTGAAGTGCCGATGCATGAACACAAAGGATACGAACACATTTTAATCCTTTCCGGTTCGCAGCGGGATCAACACGGGACCTCCCAAGCCGGTACCCTGGTTATCAATCCGCCCGGAACGCGGCACAAAGTGCATAGCGATGCGGGCTGCCTCGTCCTGGCCATTTATGAAAAGCCGGTTGAATTCCTTGAGGGGCTTTAGCCCGAAGAGAGAACAGAGAAGAGAGTGCCGCAACCTGAACAGAAGCGCACGGTTGCCTATTCTCAGCTCCGCTTCCCTACCCGCTCTTAAGCGCCTGCTCAATTAACTGCTTTTCGGTGTCCGAAAACGGGAGCTTCAAGGCCTGGTCGCGGGCGACGTTTGACATTTTTTTCCACGTTTTGCGAAGGATCTCTACGATCTTTTCAGGAGCGGTCTTGGAGATGAGATCGGTAAGCTGATATTGGAGAGTGACCAGGCAGAGGGCGTCTTCGAGGACTTGGCACTCGGAATCGCGTGCGAGTTGTTTCTTCAGATTCAAGTCACGAACGCGCGTGATAGTTTCTTCATCGTAACCCACTGCGCCGAGTATTTTTGCGGACTCGGCAGCGTGAAACTGTTTCAGGTCAGCTCGCCACCGCAGATACCCGGCACGAGTCATTTCATAACTATGCCGAGGAATAGTCCAACGACGAAGATGTTGGCTTCTTGCCGCCAAAAGGAGGTGTTCCGACGCTTCCGGATGCAAACGAAGGACCCAATCCGTAAGTCGTTCCGCGTAGAGCAATTCTTGAGGATGGGAAATCCCTCCCACAATGAGTCGATTCGGATCCCGCCCATTCTCTTCGTCGAAACGACGCACCGCTTCGGTAAATCGCGAGCTGTACCTCGCTGGTATTGCTGAAAGACCTCGCTCTCGAGGTAAGTCAGCAGAATCATTCATAGCTTTCCGATGGGCGGATTCCGGGTGCGAAGACTGGCCGGCAGCTGAGACTTTCCCATCAGGTAGACATCGATGCAGCGGGCAGCATCGCGGCCTTCGCCGATCGCCCATACGACGATGGATTGGCCCCGGCTGGCGTCACCGGCGGCAAATACTCCAGGCAGATTCGTCATCATGTTGCGATCTGTCTGGATAGTGTTCCGACCGGTTATCTCGATCCCGGTGTTGGCAAACGGCGCCGACTCGGCGCCTTTGAAACCGATCGCCACGAGTACGACATCCGTCGGAATCGTCAGGCCTTCTTCGATGACTTTCAAAGCGGTGCGCACCATGCGGCCCTCTTTCTTCTCGTAGGTCCATTCGACCCGATCAAAAACCAACTGATCCACCGCGCCGTCATTGTCGGTGTCACCGAATCCCCTCACATTGACATTGAATTCTTCAATGCCACCCTCTTCAATCGCGTAGGTCTCGCGATAGATCATCGGCCATTCCGGCCATGGATTGTCCCCTGGCCGTTCTTCTGACCCCCTGAGATTGATACTGATCTGGACAACCTGCTTGGCATTCTGTCGATGCGCCGTAGCTACGCAGTCGGCCCCCGTATCGCCGCCGCCCAGTACAATCACGTTCTTGCCGTGCGCATCGATCATTCCGTCGACCTTTTTTCCGGCCTGCCGCCGGTTTTCTTTGGTGAGATAATCCATCGCCCAATAGATCCCGTTCAACTCCCGGCCCGGGACTGGAACCTCGCGGGGTAATTGCGCGCCGATCGCCAGGCAGATGGCGTCAAAATTGTCCCTCAATTCCTGAAATGAAATATTCACACCCACATTTGCCCCAGTGCGAAAGAGCACGCCTTCGCGCCGCAGTTGATCGACCCGGCGGGCAACCTGGTATTTGCCAAACTTGAAATCCGGTATGCCATAGACCATCAAGCCACCGATCTCATCGTCTCGCTCGAAAACCGTTACTTCATGACCGGCCCGGTTCAGTTGCTGAGCAGCCGAGAGCCCTGCGGGCCCGCTTCCGATCACGGCAACAGTCTTTCCAGTTCGAATTTTAGGCGGCTCCGCGATGATCCAACCCTCCGCCCAACCACGATCCACGATCGCTCGTTCGATACTTTTGATGGTCACTGGCGCGTTGTTGTAGGCAAGAACGCAAGCCGGCTCGCACGGTGCGGGACAGGTGTATCCCGTAAACTCCGGAAAATTGTTGGTGGCGTGCAGTCGGGCAAGGGCTTCAAACCAGTTCCCTCGAGAAACCAGATCATTGAAGTCCGGTATGATATTGCCGATTGGACAACCGCCCATACAGGTCGGCACCCCGCAATCCATGCAGCGGCTGCCCTGTTCGCGGAGTTGGGTTTCATCCCAATCTTTCGCATACACTTCCTCGTAATCACCCGTGCGCACTGCCGGGTCGCGGTAGGCGATCGGATGACGAGCGAATTTCAAAAAGCCGTTTGGATGGTCGTCCGCCATGCAATAGATAGTCTGTTAGTGTTTTTACTGATTGCGAGCTAGCCGTCAGGCCACTTTTCTTCTTTCCGCAGGCGCCGGCGGAGCGACGCGTACGTCTTTTCCTTGAGCCAGATGCCGCTCGACTACTTCAGCATAAGCAGTCGGAATCACTTTAAGAAACCTCGGCAAAACCTCTCCCCATTTGTCGAGAATCCGTTTTGCCTTTGAGCTGTTGGTGTAAATCACGTGATTCGCCAGTAACCGCTTCACCAACTCAATATCCCGGGCCTCTTTGAACTCGTCGATCCGGACCATGGTCGGGTTTAGCCGGGACCTGAAAGTCTGGTCGTCATCCAAAATGAAGACTTCGCCGCCACTCATCCCAGCTCCGAAATTCTTGCCGGTCGGGCCAAGGATGACGACGATGCCGCTCGTCATGTACTCGCATCCGTGATCGCCAACTCCTTCAACAACAGCCATCGCACCGGAATTCCGCACCGCGAATCGTTCGCCGGCCATCCCGTTGAAATAAGCCTCGCCACTTGTGGCCCCGTATAAGACTACGTTGCCCACGATAATATTTTGGGACGCGACAAAAGATGCCTCTTTGGGGGTGTCTACGGTAATCCTTCCTCCAGAAAGACCTTTGCCAACATAATCGTTGGCCGCACCCTCAAGATGAAGGCTGATACCAGGGGCAAGAAACGCCCCAAAACTCTGCCCCGCGGAACCAGTGAACCGGATCTGGATCGTATCTGGGGGAAGTCCCGCCGCACCATACTTCTTGGCAATCACCGAGCTTAGCATCGTGCCGGCGGTTCGATCGGAGTTCCTGATCTGAACATCGATAAAGACCGGCTCACGGCGCTCTATCGCCGGCGCCGCCCGTTCTATCAACAGATGATCGAGCTTTTTCTCAAGTTTGTGATTTTGATCGCGGATCTTCCGAGGTGCATCGTTGGAAGGCTGCTGATAAAGCAATTGCGAGATGTCGATCAGCCCATTTTTGGGGTGAGAGATTTCGCGCTGACGCAGTTTGTCGACCCTTCCTATCATCTCATCCATGGTTCGAAATCCGAGCTCCGCCATCAGCTCCCGAACTTCATGGGCGACAAAACGCATATAGTTCACCAGGTGTCCCGGCTTACCGGCAAATTTTGCGCGCAATCGCGGGTCTTGAGTCGCGACGCCAACCGAGCAGGTATTGCAATGACATTTGCGCAGCATAATACATCCAAGGGCCACCAGGGGCGCAGTCCCGAATCCGTATTCTTCAGCGCCCAGCAAGGCCGCGATGACGACATCTCTTCCGGTCTTTAACCCTCCATCAGCGCGCACACGAATGCGTGATCTTAGATTGTTCGCCAGCAACACCTGTTGCGTTTCGGCCAAGCCGAGCTCCCAAGGTGCGCCGGCGGTTTTGATGGAAGTTTTAATAGCGGCACCGGTACCGCCGGAATCGCCTGCAATCAGCACGGCATCCGCCCGCGCTTTTGCCACGCCTGCAGCGATGGTACCCACACCGGCTTCCGAGACAAGTTTCACATGAATTTGCGCCGTCGGATTCGCACACTTTAAATCGTGGATGAGCTGCGCCAGATCTTCGATCGAATAAATGTCATGATGCGGCGGTGGAGAAATCAGTCCCACTCCTGGAGTTGTAAAACGCACCGCAGCAATTTCTTCGTTGACCTTGGGTCCAGGTAATTCCCCGCCTTCACCTGGTTTCGCCCCTTGCGCCATTTTAATTTCGATCTGTTTTGCGTGGACAAGATAATTGATGGTGACGCCGAATCGGCCGCTGGCGACCTGCTTCATCGAACATTCCCGTTCGGTTCCGAACCGCTCGATTTGCTCGCCCCCTTCGCCGGTCCCGGCTTTACCGCCGATCCGGTTCATGGCGATGGCCAGGGCCTCATGCGCTTCAGTGCTCAAAGCCCCAAGCGACATGGACCCTGTCGAAAAGCGCTTCCATATTTCCTCGACCGCCTCCACTTCATTGATCGGGATCGAGTCGTGCTCATCTATCACGAAATCCAGAAGTCCTCGGATGGTCTGAAGCCGTTGATCCTGGTCATTCAAATAATTCGCAAACTCGCGGTAAGCTTCGTAGTTTCCAGTGCGTACCGCGTATTGCAATTGACCGACCGTCGACGGATTCCATTGATGCAGTTCTCCGTCGCGGCGCCAATAGAGATCACCGCCGACATCCAGCGGGAGGTTAGCCACAATTTTGTTCCCGAAGGCCAGCTCGTGCTGCTCGAGCAGCTCCCGTTCGACCTCCTCCAGGCCAACGCCTTTCAAATAGGCGCTAGTCCCCGTAAAATATTCGTGGACGAAATCTGAATTGAGCCCAACGGCTTGGAAACCTTGAGCCCCTTTATAGCTTTCGAGTGTCGAGATCCCCATTTTCGACATCACCTTCAGGATGCCGCCTTCCATCGCCTTTTTAAACTTGTTCACCGCTTCGCCGACTTCAGCGCTGAACCACCTTTCGCGGCCCATCTGTGCGATGCTCTGATAGGCCAACCAGGGATAAATCGCGTCTGCTCCATAGCCTATCAGTGTGCAGACGTGATGCACCGCGCAAGGCTGGGCCGCTTCCAGAACAAGCGCCGCACGAGTACGAAGTCCTTCTCGGATTAAATGATGGTGCAAAGCGCCCACGGCTAACAGATTCGGCACGCCAACACGATCTGGTCCAATATTCCGATCAGACACGATCAAGATCTCGCTCCCATGCTTGATGGCGTCGACCGCCCGCTTGCGAAGCTCGACGATAGCTGCCGCAAGTGAGGTCCCTTTCGCGAAGGTCCCGTCGATCACGCAGGAGCGGAAGCGCCCGAGCTGCTTGATGGCCTCAAACTCCTGAAAAGTGAGGATGGGCGAGTCGAGGAAAAGTTGGCGGCAGTGCTCAGGCGTTTCCTCCAGCAGATTACGCTGCCTCCCGATATGACTTTCCAGTGATGTCACTAAGTCTTCCCGCAGGTAGTCGAGCGGCGGATTCGAGACTTGAGCGAAGAGCTGCAGAAAATATTGGAACAACGGTTTATGTCTCGTGGAGAGAACGGCCAGCGGCGCGTCATTGCCCATTGACCCGATCGGGTCTTTACCTTCTTCGGCCATCGGCTGAACCAGACAACGCAACGATTCCAGGGTGTAACCGGACGCCCGCTGATAGGGCGTGATTTCGCCAAACTCCTCAGTCTCCGCGCCTGGTTTTATAAGATCCTTCAGCCGAATGCGATTTTCGACAAGCCATGCCGAGAAATCATGCGTTGTCAGTTCTTCGAAGATCTCCTGCTCGGGCACAATTCGCCTCTCGAGAGTATCCGCCAGAAACATTTCGCCGGGCTTAAGACGGCTTTGAAAAACGATCTCGCTTGGGGGAGTATCGAGTACGCCCGTCTCGCTGGCCATGATCACGATATTCGATCGTGTCAGACAGTAGCGACAAGGGCGCAACCCGTTCCGGTCAAGAATTGCCGCGACTCTATACCCATCTGTTGCGGCGATTAGAGCAGGACCATCCCAGGGCTCAATGATCGTTGAAAAATAGTCATAAAAAGCTCGCCTCTTGGCATCCATCAGTTTGTCTTTGTTCCAGGCTTCTGGAATTAACATCCGAAGCGCGTGCGGCAGACCTCGGCCGGATTCCAGTAGCAATTCGAGCACATTATCGAAAACAGCCGTGTCGCTTTGCGCGTCGCCCGTAATCGGCTTGAGCATCTCGATGTCGTCTCCGAATATCTCGCTCGCCAGAACAGCTTCCCGCGTCCTCATGCGATTCAAGTTTCCCCGCAAGGTATTGATTTCGCCGTTGTGCACAGCGGTGCGATAAGGATGCGCCAGTTGCCAGGCACCTAAGGTGTTGGTCCCAAAACGGGAGTGAACCAGCACAATACTGCTCTTGATCCGGTTATTCGAGAGATCGGGAAAGTAAAGTTGTAACTGTTTACAGGTGAGCAGCCCTTTGTAGACGATTTTCCGGCGATCAAGAGAACAAATATAGAAAAGATCCTGTCCGCAGATCCCGGATTCTTGCACCGCTTTCTCGATCCGGCGCCTCAAAATATACAACCGCGTATCCAGCTGTTCCGGGGTCAGCGGATCGATCGGTTCAATAAACATCTGCCTGACCCCCGGTTCGGATAGCAACGCCGTTCTGCCAAGGTCAGAGTTGTCAGTTGGTACTTCACGCCAGTGGATCAGTCTGCAAGCTGCCTGACGACAGACCGTAGTGATCAGTTTTTTTAAGGCAATTTGCTTCCATTGATCCTTTGGAACAAAGAACTGCCCGACCCCATACGAATCAAAATCGCCGAGGGTAGGAATCTCAGCATGAAAGAATTCGTGCGGCTTCTGCAGAAGCATCCCTGCACCGTCCCCTGTCTTCTCTTCGGCTCCGCGCGCTCCCCGATGGTCGATATTACACAAAATGCGCAGTCCATCTTCGACCAGTTGATGGGTTTTGGTTCCGTTCAAGTCGATGAGCGCTCCAACCCCGCATGCGCCGCGGGTAGCGCCTAAGGTGGGCAATCCAGATTCGATTTTCATACGCGAGGAATTCAACGACACTGGGCTCGCTTTGCCTGATCACACATAGCTTTTTTTGCAGCTTTTGCGAGTACGATAGCATTTGCTATTCCGAAACGCTCCCCGATTGAAGCGGAAATCGAAATGAGGCGGGAAAAGGGGAGGGGGAAAACAGGAGTGAGGAGTCAGGAGTTCAGGAGTCAGAAGTAGAAAAGAGTGAAAATGGTCAAATTGCGTCAAATCGGACAAAATGTGACCGATCGGGCGCCCGCAACAGCGTGCAAATCTCATCTAAATCCGGCTTTTTTCCTTCGGACGCTTACGCATCCGCCGTGGGGCGAGAGGAGATGCGAACAAAATTCTCTGGCTGAGAGGATAATAGTTTCGTCAAATCGATCGCTATGAGGCGATATCCGCAGGAACATGGCAAAAATTATGACGATGAGCCGATCATCCCGTGAATGCTCCGAAAAAATCTGCGAGTCGCAGATCCGCCTGGGTTTGCTGCTCGACCCCTGACTCCTGAACTCCTGAACTCCTGAACTCCTGAACTCCTGAACTCCTGAACTCCTGAACTCCTGATCCCAGGCATCGCGCATGCTCGATTTGCAATGTCGAGACGCAAAGCTCAGAAAATGACAGATCGAACAACCATCTCAGAAGCAAAATTGGTTCAATACATCAATTTGAAATTGGCTGCGTTGGGCTGCCCGACTTGCGAGTCAGGCGACAATTCCCAATTCGAGGAGATGTCCGCACTCCTGGCGCATCAGCGTGAGATTAACCGCCTTCTTGCCAACTATCTTTGTCCGGCCGACAACCGGATTCAGACATTTCTTTATGACTTTCTGCAGGAGGCGCCGCTTGCCAGATTGCCGACCAGCACTTTCGTGCTGGATCGATATGGATTGGCTCGGACTCTCTCTTTGCCACCGGTCCGCGACAGTTTTGTTTCTGATATTGTGAATTCATACCGGGTCAGACAGGGTGTGCTGCACAACCCAAAAAGCGACCGCCGAACTACGGAGGGGATTTTTCATATCGCCGAGGGTGGGTTGCCCGTGCCAGAGGACAAAGTCCAGGTACCGAAACGAGTCGCCGGGCGGCTCCTGCAGATGGCATTCGCGCCCCCGCCGGAATTGTTGAGACTGCCATTTACCTCAGCTCAGGAGAAGCAGGCGGAATGTTTTGTTTCGTTGTTACTGCGGCCAATTGTGAGCCCGGGAGTGCCTGGGTTTAGCCCGGAAAAATCAATGGAAATCCGGTTTCTGGCGCCGGGTAGTCTGGTTAGCAATCTCGATTTTATCGAAAATATCTTTGGCAACGCCGGCAACCCTTTCTTGCCGGAAAACGATGCCGGCCTGGACTCTGACCATTGGACTGGACACACCGGCTGCGTGGTCCTCGCGCCACATCTGACCAAGGCCACCAAGAAGGAACTCGGACTGCCTCACCTGGATTTCGCCACAGAACGTCAACGCCGCGACCGCATGTGCTGGATCGATGAGCAAGAACTCTACAATAGCGGCGTTGCCTTCAAGATGACGTGCCGCGATGAAAGCGGCGTGATCGTGACTGTCATTGCCGACAATTATTTTGGTTATTGCAAGAAGGAGGTCAAAACCCAGATCAGTTTTTCTGCTAACCTTTTTGGACTTTGTGAGGAGGAGCATGCGGGGGGCGCTCTCGTCTTTCCCCGGTACGATCTGGGCGAAGAGTTCAGCCCTGATCCACGATTTCGCCAAAGCGAGCATCAATTCGAGGAGATGACCTCCGTTAGTGGCAGCCTGATGGAAGTCCGTCCGGAAGGCTACGGTATCGACAAGCAATTCCCGGACATTTTATACGTCCCTGAGAATGCCCGCTTCGACTTGCATCGTCAGACGGTGCGCTGGATGCACAGGGGACTCGTAAACAGGCTCAAGTTGTTGCCGAATCAAACCTATTTGCGCCCTTCAGGTTACAAGATCGAAATGATCAAGCCGGAAGGGGGCCGGGCCTGGAGACTCGTCGGAACGGTCGCTGAAGGCACTCTCTGTCACAAACCGTCGACCGTTTCGGGGGGAGGAAAATCGGAAATCTCCAAGCCGATCACGGACGCCATCATTCAAGGACCGGTCTTTGTCTCGGATTTCAAGAGAGACTTTGACCAAGTAGAAGAGTTGATCAATCGGAGGTACGAAGGTCGATTTCGCGACGGACGCAAGACTCCGTCGAGCCGGCCTATCTTGAGCGCTGAACGTTCCCTCGGCTCGGTTATCAAACTCCTGACACCCGCCACTGATCTCTATAGCGACGAGTATTCGAAATGGCTCGACTCCGTCCCACAATTCCAGCGAGAACTGGTCTTTGTCGTTAAACGGTTCTACAACCCTGAATGGGGCGACAAATGGCGCGAGCATTTCAGTGTGGATTTCATTAACGGGGTACCCGGACACGAGCTTAAATGCGATGACCGCCGGCTCGTTACCAATTATCTCCGCGTTGGCTACGACGAAGATGGAGCATGGAGAACCTTTGGCCTGCGCAAGGATTTCTATCCGGCGTCAAAACTCTCCGTGGAAGACGATATCACGGCCTCGATCACTGTGCCGAGTCGGGCGTTGGGAAATCTTAATCCGGATTACCGAAACCCATCATTCAAGTTTGTCATCAATTGCGAGCAACGTCTTTTCCAGAGACCGGACGACGCGATCCATCCCGGTTATGATAAGCAGACTGAGGCCGATTTCGCTAAGCTTGGTAATTTTTTTTCCAACTACGAGGCCCTCACCGCGCCAGATGCCAGGAGATTAATGGAGGATACAATCGGTTTCGATCAATTTACCTATCCGATGCAACAGCTTATCCGCGAATCCGCGGGCGCGCCGAACGGATCTTACTTCGTGTCGTCAGCCAATCCTCGAATCGTGGACGGTAAACCATCGAAAAATCCACGATATCTGCAAATGCGCCCTGACCTGGTCCACCCGCGTGACAAACACCTGGCCGAAGTCGGCGCTCGCCTTGCGCGGCGAATTCCTCCCGAAAAGGCGCTTCATCGGCCGGTGAACGCCGTGCTTCCCGGTCGCCGCAACAATCCACCCGAAGGCGATGTCCGTCCCCTGGCTGTTTTCAACCCGGTTCATTACCTCGAACTGCCCGAACTCTTCATGGAGTTTATCTGCAGCGTGACCGGTAGATCCCCTTCAACGACCGGAGCTGGTTCTGAAGGCGCACTCACGAAAGGGCCGTTCAACGCTCTGCCGCCGATTATCGATCTCAACGCTGCGCTCGTCTCCTATCTGCTCACGGGAGACGCTGTTTTTGTGACCGCAACCGGGTATGTCGGCCCGCATTTCAGGGTTGACCATGACATCAGTTTGCTCGTGCCGGAGATTTGGTCTCGCATGTCGGTGGCAGAACGCGATCCACGATACCTCATCGAGGAAGGGTTTTTGGAACGATGCGTGGACCTCCAGTACAATGGTCGCACGATTCAATCGAGCCGGCTGGGGTACCGAATCACGATGCGATTTGTGTTAGCGTTTTTCGGTCAGATGTTTAACCATCCGGCCGCTCTTTTTACGGAGAAGATGCTTCGGCCGGAGCTTCAGGACCTGGAGATTTTTGTGGATGGCCTGGACAATATCATCTCCGCCCAAAAACGGATTGCGCAGCTCTATTTCAGCGATGGAAGCGTCAAACTTGCCTGCCCTCCTTTACGTGCGCTGCTCCACATCATGGTGGAAGATCATTTTGAGGGGAAGGGGCTCGATCATCCTGAAATCCGCTCTTTATTCACCCGTGAAAGCATGCTGGCTAGTGAGTGGTACACCGAGCGTCTCAAGGCCAGACAAGCGGCTGATATCAAGTTGTGGGATCGACACGTGCGGAATTTGAAAGCGTTTGTGGCCAAAGCCAACTACGTCGAAGAAGCCGAGCGCCTGGGCGTCTCGGAGCGTTTGCTAAGAGCCCAGAAAGCTCTCGAAACGGTTGGTTCTGCCGAATACCCCAAACAGCTGCGCGGCACCATCGGCCTTCAGCCGTTGTAGGGTCCTTACTCAATTTCAGAACGACGGCTACAGCCGATCAGCAGCGCCGTGGCGATCCATTCGAATTCTGCCGAGCTGATGTCAGTTGGTAGTTGTTAGTGTTAACTTGCCGAGATGATTTCCCGCGGGGTCCGAGCGATTGGCCCCGCTTATACCGAAATCGTAAATTTTTTGATTGAGCGGCCAACTGACAACAACCTAACCTACTTCTGCCTTCTGGCGCCAACTGACTGGCAACTGGCCATGCTTTATCTTACCCTGGGAGCAAACGATGATTACTAAACAGCTCTTCGGACGAACCGGGCACCAAAGCACGCGGGCAATTTTCGGCGGGGCATCCTTATCAAGGGTGACGCAGGAAGAAGCGGACCAGATCCTTGAGGTCCTGCTGCGCTACGGTATCAATCATATCGATGTTGCGGCGGGATACGGAGATGCGGAGCTGCGTGTCGCCCCTTGGCTTAAACGCTACCCCGGCCAGTTTTTTCTGGCAACCAAGACTGGCGAGCGCACGTACGACGGCGCCAAGCGCCAAATTCACCTTTCTCTCGAACGCCTGGAGGTCGAGCGGGTGGATCTTATCCAACTTCACAGTCTGGCCGATCCAATCGAGTGGGACACTGCCCTGAGCCCGAATGGCGCGCTTGAGGCTTGCATTGAAGCACGCGAGCAGGGTCTGGTCCGCTTCATCGGTGTGACCGGTCACGGGACTCAAATCGCGGCGACCCATCTCCGGAGCCTTGAGCGTTTTGATTTTGATAGTGTCATGCTTCCGTACAGTTACATCATGATGCAGGAGCCACACTATGCCGCCGCGTTCGAGCGAGTCGTTGCTCGGTGCGCCGAGCGAAATGCGGCGGTGCTGACGATTAAGTCGATCGCCCGTCGCCCCTGGTGGGGCCGTGAACGCACACGGGCCACATGGTATGAACCATTTCAAGATCAACGTGACATTGACGCTGCCGTACACTGGGTCC
Source organism: uncultured Verrucomicrobiae bacterium (assembly GCA_963742335.1). Classification (GTDB taxonomy): domain Bacteria; phylum Verrucomicrobiota; class Verrucomicrobiia; order Chthoniobacterales; family JAFAMB01; genus JAFAMB01. The sequence goes on along the minus strand of CAVULL010000018.1, from coordinate 154,533 downwards.
TTGCCCGTCCCGGGATTTTCTTTGCCAGCCCCGGGGATATTCATCTCATCCCCAAAGTACTCGACGCGGCCAGCCGCTTCAGCGCCGCACCTAGCGACGAGACGATGAGCGAACAGCGCACTCGGCTCGAGATGCTTCCGCTCTTCGTCTAGCCCAGCAAGGCTCAACCCAGGCCCGGCTTGCTAACAATCAACTCGCCGATCCGTCGGCTTCCCGGGGTGTCAGTATGTAAGCGAAGCGTCCCGCTTTGCCTCTGTAATCCGGAGCTACGGAGCAAACCGAGACGGTTCGCATACGCGTTCCTGGTAAACCTGACGTCAGGCTCAAAATTGCGCCGCCACGCCGATACGTCGCCACGTTTCCGCTTTACGCTGGCACGTCTTCCAACTTGGCAGTGAGCGACGAGACAAATTCATGATGCGTCATCGGATGCGAGAACATCGGAAAATCGTGTTCGATCGCACCGCTTTGCGCCTGTTCGCTGACTGTCGCTGCGCAGTCTTTGATCGTGATCACGTTATAGCCCAATTCGTAGCCTGTGCGCATCGTTGATTCGACGCAACAGTTGGTCAGAAAACCTCCCAGTGCGATTGTGTCGATCTTTCGGCTTCGCAGGATAAAATCAAGATTGGTCGTGGCAAAACCGTCCAAGCCTCGCTTGCCTTCGACAACAATATCACCCGGTTGCGGTTTCAGAACGTCGACGATTTCTGCACCCCAGCTACCTTTTTCAAAAATCTGGCCGTCCTTGCATCCTTTCAATATACCATAGGGATCGCGGCTCAGTTCGTTAAAACCGGGGGCAAACTGGATAGGAACATAGACAATCGTCGCGCCAGCCTTGCGCGCCTCCTTGACCATTTCGACCGTGTTCTCCAACATTTTGGTCGATTCCATGACCGGCTTAACAGCGTCATGAAGTTTGCCGCCTGGGGTGGTGAAATCGTTCTGGTATTCGATGAGGACAACAGCGGTCGTTTTCGGGCTCATAATGCGAGGTATTATCAAATGTGGGGGGATGGACTATTGATTGAGAGAGAAAGACTAATCCTTGCTCGCCTTTTGTCCAATCCGCTCACGGCTCTTCTTTCCCGAATAAAATAAATCCCTTGCGGTGGCCGTCGCAGTAAATATGAATCGCCGGTTTCGGGCAAGCCGGGTGCCGAAGAGGTGAATTTCTTGATTCGCTCCTTTGCGGAAGCGAGCAAAGCCAACAAGAGCATTGTTGTTCCTTTCTACCGCGGACAACAAGGGAACCCGGTCATCGTAAACTCGTCGTACAAGACCTCGATCATGGCCGTTGCCAGCGAGACAGGGTGCCGGCGCATCATCAAACAAAATCCTGACCAGGTTTTCACGGTCGAGATGGAGACTGACCACGTCGTCCGCGACATCGACACGATGGAAGACTACGAAAGACTAGTCAATGAGGTCTAAGTTGTTAGCCCGGAGGGGGTTGTTGTCGGTTCTCCGTTCTCAGTGTGGGAAAGTTCTCAGTGTCGGCGGTCTGTGATCAGAGAGGAGAGAGGAGAGCAATCGCTTGGCATCGATTGATAAAGTGGCTCGCGGTCCGATGACAAGCCGGAGAAAAAAATAGCAGGGTCGAGTTTCAGCCGATGCCTCCCCTCTTGCCTGCACTGACAACGACAACCGGACAACTCCTATCACAATCGCCTGCCGTCCCGGCCGCCTGCCTCGCCAAGATAAGGCGTACCAGGTTTCCAGTCGTTCGGGTCAGGAATGGCGAAGGTCTCGAGTGGAAACTTGATCTCGACGCCATGTCTTGCGGAAAGATAGGCGGCCTCACAGATTTCAAGCGCGGCCAATGAACTTTCCGGCAATGAGTAATCCGGTTCGCCGGAAGCGATCATCGGGAGCAGATTTTCCAGGTGCCGCTGATGCAGCGAGATCTCTTGCTCGGCCGGTGTTATCAATTTTCCCTCGGAATGTTGGGCATTTGTAAGATGATAGTCTGGCTCCCAACCCCAGAATTCAATCTGGCCCGCAGTCCCGATGACGCGAAACGTCGCTCCTTGTCGGCGACCATTTGAGCGAATGGTGTCACCTGTCTGCATCACGATCCGTACTCCGTTGACCATCTGCACATAAGTCACCCCGACGGTTTCAACCTGCATGCCATCTCGAAATGTTCGTGTGGTTTTATCGCAAGCTGCCAGGACCGACTCGACGGCTAGCCGAGCGTTCAGATTCACTGCGAAATTCAGCCAGTGTATACCGGCGTTGAGGATGTCCCAGGCAGGAGATTGGATTTCGATCAATTTGAGTTCTCCAATTTCGCCGTTTTGTACCCGCTCGATGATTTCCAGCGGACAACGCTTCACCATCAGACCATGAGGCGTCGCTAAGGGGATACACCGGCGTTTGATCGATTCCAGAATTCGGCGGCCGGAGGCCACGCAATGCCCAAGCGGCTTTTCAACCAGAATCGCCTTGAGCGGCAAAGACAGCGCTTCGAGAGTTACTTCCTCATGGGACGGCGGATAGGTGCTGACACACACGACTTCTGTTGGGCAAACTCGGAGCATCTCTCGAAAATCGGTGAAAACCTGAAGCCTGGGATATTTTCCGCTCAGCTCGGTGCCGACCTCCGGACGAAGATCTGCCAGGGCCACGGGTTGATAGTGTTCGGAGCAGGCGGCTGCACTCAGGCTGAGCCGTCCGCCTGTGCCACCTCCGACGACGCTAACAGTCAGTTTGTTCACGGATAGAGGAGTTACAGAGTTACCAGTTATCAGTGTCGGTTGTCATTCGAGAGTTATCGGCGTTGGGATCAGCACGATTCCTGGTACCCAGTGGCCGGTTTTTTCAGACCGTACCGCTGACAACCAAACCCTGCAAAACTGATTACGAGGAGGACTGGAAAGCGCTTTTCGCTGCCGCGTGATTTTGTGGACGTGCCAGCGTAAGCGAACCGTCCCGGTTTGCTCCGTACTGAAGAGGCTAAGAGGGACGCTTCGCTTGCGCCGACACGCCGATCCGTTTCTGCCGTTCCGACTGGCACTGACAACTTCCATGGTGTCTATTTCGCGGCAAGTTCACCCTATGAAGAGGCTCATCGCAATCCAGACACTCCTATTTGTATCTCTCGTCGTTTGGTCTCCCTTCGCTTTTGCCAAGGAGTGGAAGGTGATTCGATTCGGGGTCGATCCGAGTTATCCGCCCTTCGAATCAAAGGCACCTGATGGCAGTCTGGTCGGATTCGATATCGATCTAGGGAACGCTCTCTGCGCCAAGTTGAACGCCAAATGTGTTTGGGTGGAAAATGATTTTGACGGGATGATCCCGGCGCTTCAAGCGCGCAAGATCGATGCGATTTTATCTGATATGTCAGTTACCGATAAAAGACGTCAGCAGATCGAATTCACCAACAAAATCTCCAACTCGCCCACGCGAATGGTAGCAAAAGCCGGGTCCAATCTGTTGCCCACCCCAGAATCGTTGAAGGGAAAGAATGTTGGAGTCGAACAAGGCACCATCCAGGAAACGTACGCCAAAACCTATTTCGAGCCGAATGGCGCGAATGTCGTGTCGTACCAAAACCAGGACCAAGTGTACGCTGATCTGAAAACAGGTCGATTGGACGCAAGTCTTCAAGACGAGGTCCAGGCCAGCGCTGGCTTCCTGAAAACGCCAGAGGGTCGAGGCTTCGCGTTTTGCGGCCCTGAACTCAATGACACGAAGATCCTGGGTAGCGCGGTCGCGATCGGCCTCCGAAAAGGAGATGTCGATCTAAAGAATGCCCTCAACAATGCACTGGCCGATTTGCTGAAAGACGGGACCTATCAAACGATCGCGAAAAAGTACTTTGACTTTAACATCTATGGCGACTGACTGAAATTGGAGGGCTGGTCGTCGAAGAGTTCTCGATTTGGCTCCGTTTAGAAAGCGAAGCAGGGCTTCGGCCTGCCTTCAAAGCGCAGATCGCTTCGCTTACCGTCAGGAACTGGAGCGGTTTGCTGGACAACGCTCATAAGGGGACAGATATTCAATGCTTTTCGAAGGTTACGGAAGACTGCTTTGGAACGGCACATTGGAAACGATCCAGCTTTCGTTACTTTCACTCCTCCTGGCGTTCGTCATTGGATTGTTGGGAGCAGCGGCCAAGTTATCCCGCAGCCGGTGGCTGACATTTCCGGCCACCATCTACACAACACTCATCCGCGGCGTGCCGGATCTCGTATTGATGCTTCTGTTGTATTACAGCTTTCAGGACTGGTTGAATCGCCTGACAGACGCCCTCAACTTCGCGCAGATCGACATCGATCCATTCCTGGCAGGGATTTGCGTCCTCGGATTTATTTACGGCGCGTATTTTACCGAGACTTTTAGAGGCGGCGTGCTCGCTGTCCCGAAAGGACAACTGGAAGCGGCCGCGGCCTACGGACTCACTCGCTGGCAAACATTCCGTCGCATCCTTTTTCCGCAGATGATGCGTTTCGCGTTGCCCGGGATAAGTAACAACTGGCAAGTCATTTTAAAAGCAACGGCATTAGTGTCCATTATCGGGTTGCACGAAGTCGTCAGGGCAGCTCAGGATGCGATCACCGGAACGAGTTCCAAAGGGGCTTACCACGCATTTTTCTTTTTATCTGTTGCCGGCCTGATTTACCTGGCGCTGACCACCCTGTCGAATCTCGTCTTCCTCGCGCTGGAACAGCGCTATTCCATCGGTACCCGAAAGCCCGAACTATGATCGAGCTGATTCAACAATACTGGCAACAATATCTTTTCGGTACGCCGGCTCATCCGACTGGCCTAGTCATTACTTTGTGGTTGACGGTTGCTTCACTCAGTCTGGGATTTGTTCTGGCCGTTCCTCTGGCGGTTGCCAAAGCTTCAACAAACTGGTGGCTTTCACTACCTGTGTCCTTTTACACCTACGTCATCCGAGGCACGCCGTTGTATGTCCAACTGCTGCTCTTGTATACCGGCGTGTACAGTCTGGATGCAGTGCGATCGACACCGTACTTGAGTAGCTTCTTCCGGGATGCACTCAACTGCACGATTCTGGCATTTACCTTAAACACCGTCGCTTATACCACGGAGATTTTTTGCGGTGCGATCAAGGCGACGCCGCGTGGTGAAATCGAAGCGGCTCGAGCCTGCGGTATGTCCGGGTTGACGCTCTACCGATGCATCATCCTGCCCTCGGCTTTGCGGCGGGCGTTGCCGGCTTACAGTAACGAAGTCATCCTCATGCTGCATGCCACGACACTCGCAGCGACTGCCACCGTGCCCGACCTTCTCAAGGTGGCCCGCAACGCGGCAACCGAGTACTACCTCCCCTTCGTCGCCTACGGAATAGCTGCCCTCCTCTATCTGTGCGTCTCCTTCGCGCTGATCAGGCTCTTCCAAAGCGCGGAACGCAAATGGCTGGCTTATTTACGGTAGCGTTCATGGACAAACTCATCGTCGAAGATCTCCACAAAAAATATGGCGATAACGAAGTTCTCAACGGCGTCTCGTTGCGGGCCAAGGCTGGAGATGTCATCAGCATCATCGGTTCAAGCGGCTCCGGAAAAAGTACGCTTCTTCGCTGTATCAATTTTCTGGAGCGGCCGAATGCCGGCCGGTATTTTTTGAATAACGAACCGATCCCGCTGCAGCGAAACAGGATGGGGGAATTGATCGTTGCCGATCCGGGCCAACTGCGCCGGATGCGGATCAAATTGGCCATGGTCTTCCAGCATTTCAACCTCTGGCTGCATCTGACCGCTCTTGAAAATGTCATCGAAGCTCCCATTAACGTGCTTGGTCTCTCCAGGGCGGAAGCGATCGAGCGCGCCCGCCGCGACCTCACGAAAGTCGGACTGAGCCAGGAAATCGAGAAAATGTACCCGGCTCATCTATCGGGCGGCCAACAACAGCGCGTGGCGATAGCGCGCGCCTTGGCGATGGAGCCGGAAGTGATGCTTTTCGATGAGCCCACCTCCGCGCTTGATCCCGAACTTGTCGGAGAGGTGCTCAGAGTGATGCAAAAACTAGCATCCGAAGGCAGAACCATGGTGGTCGTGACCCACGAGATGAGTTTTGCCCGGAATGTCTCCAATCACGTGATCTTTCTTCACCAGGGACGAATCGAAGAGGAAGGATCACCAGCTGAAGTCTTTGAACGGCCGCGAAGCGAACGGCTACGACAATTTCTAGCCGGAACCCGGTTGTAGGGGAGTTTTCAGTTATCAGTGGCAGTGTCTGGGAGAGTTTTCAGTTATTGTGTCAGTGTCAGTTGTCAGCGAGGCTGGGGGAGTGTGTCAGTTGTCGGTGGAGGGGGAGCGACCGATTCAACCTTCGCTCCTCCGACCCTGGCCACCGTTGCCGACACACTAGTGCGTTGGCGTCGCTCAGCCAATCGCCGATGCGCCCAGCTACCGAAACGCTCTGCCCGGCTCTTTCGCTTAATGATTCGGATTTTTTTCGCCAGCAGACGGACTAGTGGTACGATTTAATGCAAGAGCGTGCGGCGGTGAGCTATCAGTGTCTGGGGGAACTATCGATGAATCGGTCGCTTCTTCTCCACCGACAACTTTTCCGGCCTGCCTGACAACCGACACTGAAAACTGACAACTCTCTCGACGCCTCTCCCGAATCATGACAGTGGAACATTCACACGACCACCCTTCCCACTCCGGCGCGAGCCATGCGCATCACCTGCCTTCGACGTACGGTAAGGCGTTTGCGATCGGGATATCGCTGAACATCGTCTACGTATTTGCCCAGGTATTGTTCGGCCTTGCCGCCCACTCGCTTGCGTTGCTGGCGGATGCTGGTCATAACCTTGGTGATGTGATGGGCCTTGCGATGGCGTGGGGAGCGAGTGTCCTGGCTCGACGCCAGCCCACTTCGCGATACACCTACGGAATGCGCCGAAGCACCATTCTGGCGGCGCTCGCCAATGCTGTTCTTTTGCTGGTGGCTGTCGGCGGAATCACCTGGGAAGCGATCAGGCGTTTTGGAGAACCGGAAAAAGTCGCGGGGATGACGGTCATTTGCGTCGCCGCGGTGGGCGTCGTCATCAACGGGATAACAGCAATGCTTTTCGTTTCTGGCAAAAAAGACGACCTGAATATTAAAGGCGCATTTTTGCACATGGCCGCCGATGCCGCAGTATCGGTCGGAGTTGTTGTCGCCGGTGTTGTGATCCTTCTTTCAGGCTGGTGGTGGCTTGATCCGATTGTCAGTTTACTCATTAACGCGGTCGTCATTTGGGGCACGTGGGGTTTATTGCGGGACTCGTTTGATATGACGATGGACGCTGTTCCGACCAGCGTTGATTTTCCAAGCGTGCAAAACTATTTCCGGAGTTTGCCGGGCGTTATCGATTGCCACCATCTGCATATTTGGCCATTGAGTACCACCGAGACCGCGCTGACCGTCCATTTGGTTAAGCCGCAGGCCGAAGGCGATGACGACCTTCTTGGGACAGTCTGCATTGAACTGAGAACGCGTTTTGGAATCGGCCATCCAACCATTCAGTTTGAACGGGCTCACCCGATTCAGGCTTCGGCCGGCGAAGGGGAAGGGACACCGTGCGCGCGTTCATCCTGCGATTCATCCGCGCGGGCCGACCGAAGCTGAGACGACTACGCACCAAAACAGAGAAGACCATGAAAGCAATGCGTTTGGATGACTCCCACCAGGGCCCTGCATTGGTGGAAACAAATATCGACACACCACATCCGGGCCCGGGCGAACTGCTAATCCGTGTTCATGCCGCCGGTGTGACGCCGACGGAGCTCCGATGGTATCCGACCACCCACACTAAAACTGGTAATAGGCGAATTGGAGCTATTCCCGGACATGAGTTTTCTGGAGTAGTAATCGCCTTCGGCGGAGACGTAACCAGTGTTGCGGTAGGCCAGGAAGTCTATGGCATGAACGACTGGTTCGCCGACGGAGCGACAGCCGAGTATTGCCTGACGCGCCCGGACTGGGTAGCGCCGAAACCGGCTTGTTTGACGCACCCAGAAGCCGCGGCTCTTCCGATCAGCACGCTGACGGCATGGCAGGGATTATTTGACCGCGCTCACCTTCGGCAGGGAGAGCGCGCGCTGATACATGGCGGCGCCGGCGCCGTAGGCTTGTTCGCAATCCAGCTCGCTCACAAAATCGGAGCGTACGTGATCACTACCGCATCTTCCGAACATTCTGAATTTGTCCGCCAGCTCGGAGCTCAGGAGGTCATCGACTATCGAACCGAGCAATTTCAGAAACTCGCCAAGAATGTGGATGTTATCTTCGACACTGTCGGAGGTTCGACCCTGAGAGACTCCTGGGACTTGCTTAAGCCCGGAGGCAGGATTGTCACCATCGCCGCAGATAGCGAGAGGACAAAAGACGAGCGAACCGAGAAAGCCTTCTTTATCGTCGAGCCCAATCGCAGCCAACTGGTGGAAATCGGAAATCTACTAAGGGCGGGTGACCTCAAGCCGTTTGTGGCTGCTGTGGTTCCCTTTACCCAGGCGGCTGAGGCTTATACAGGAAGTCTTCGGCAAACGCGAGGTCCCGGGAAGCTGGTACTCGCCGTCGCAGAACCAGCACGATTTTAAGCTGAAGAGGATATCGGCAAAGTTGGAGAACTGTTTGGTTGAAAGACAGTGTCTTCTCTTTTCGCGAGCGAAGAGAAATTCGAGTACGAATACGGGTACGACTACGACAACAATTAGAACGGGGGCGGGCTCCGACGGCTCACGGCAATCGACGCCGGTCTCGGGCGTCGCAACCTGCTGAAAATGTTGTTCTCACCGTAAACGGTCCAGGGGCCAGCTGGTACGCGTAAAATTTCCACAAACTTCCAATCACAGAAATCAATGTTGTTGAGGCCAAGATATTCACGGACCGCAGGCGAGACGTCCAGACCGGCGTCCCGGTTTCTATTCGGTCTGGGACGTTCATCGCCGAAAACATATTGCCAATGGTCTGTCTGAAAGGGGCCGACATCTTCCCACTGTGCGTAACAGACCTTGAGACCGTGTCGGATCTCCAACCAACGCCCTTTGCAAACCGATTGTCCATCCCGCTGAAAGGCTCTGTTAAACCATGGAATGACCTCTGCCGCCTCAGGCTTAGTATGATAATCGTCAACATCATTGTAGGGCAGCGCGACGTAAAATGGATTCTGTCGCGGGGTAAAAGCGGAGGGCACAAAATTGATGCGGTCTTCCGAATTTGGACTGTCCGTGCCGCCGTAACTCGATATCCAACCACTGTCCCAAGCGCTCTTTTCGTTCGCCACCGGGTTGCTCTCGGTCGCTTGCTCGCCGACCCAGAACACCGTCGTCGCGATCCCCACCTTCCAGGCGTATTCGCCCGATCCGGCCACGATACTGTTTCTCGCGCTGACAGCTGACCCAGTTCCGGCGCTCAACTCTGAATCCTGGAGTCTGCTGGCGGGCATCTTGATGACTCGGGGTTGGATCCTGAGCAACGTCTTCTCGGGTAATTTCATCGCGTATTTCGCGATCTCTGTCGTGCTGTCCGAACTTGACTGCGCGGAGCCATGGCTCGCAAAAATTACCAACAGCAATGCGCACAAGATGATTTGGAAGTTCAATCCAAATACAGGCACCACCTCAACCCCTGCCTGGGCTTCGGCATTCTTCAAATCTTTCAGATCCATCTATTGAAGAAGAGTTCGGTGGACAATAGCACAAATATGCCTTGGAGCTTTTGCTCATTGCCTGTTTTATTTTCCGCCCTGACTTTCATTTCCCCTATTTATCTCTATCGATCCCTTTGCATCCTTTGCTCCTTCTGTTCAATTTGTTCGGATTCTCTGATTCCTTTGTAAACAATCAGGCCCCAAGGTTCACCCGAGTCATGCGAATTTTCTTTCTCCTGTTCTTCACTTCAGCTTGCTGCCTGGGCGCCGCGTCGCCTCAGCAGCCGTCTCCAACGCCTTCGACGCCGAAAGAGGAACCTACTCCCATTCCGCTTGCCAAAGTTCCTTTGGAAGCGGAGTCCGCCTTGGCTGCGCTCGAGGAGATCAACGCAAACCAGTTGAAGGATCAGTCCACGGCGGATCTCATCACCGCCAATCTGGCTGGCCTGTCGACCGAAATCGATGCCAGGAATGCTGACGAAACACGGCTCCTGGGGGAGCGTCAGTCACTTGACATGCTCTATCGAGTCTCGGTGACCTGGCAGCATTTTCGAGACAATTTATCGGCTTTGAATCGAGAACTGACGCATTGTGCGTCCAACCTGGAAGAAGACATCAGTCGCCTCGATCAGCTAACCAAACTCTGGCAGGCAACCCTTTCCTCAGCCAAACAACCCGATACGCCTTCAGCGGTGCTGAATCGAGCGCAAAGCACCGTTGACGCCGTCGCGATGGCTCGAAAGGCGGCCGAATCGAACCGGGCCAGGATATTGACGATCCAGACTCGTTTGTCCGAAGAAGAAGCCCGGGTGCACACAGCCCTCTCATCTGTTGAGCAAATGCAGAGCAGTGCTCTCCGATCGCTCCTGGTGAGGGATAGCCCGCCCATTTGGAACCTGGGACACGATCTTGGCAAGGACTGGAAGAATCAGTCTGGCAGAACTCTGGCGTCGCAACTAACTGCCTCGGCTGCGTTTACTGAACGTCTCCCTTTCACTTTCCTGATTCACGGTCTCTCAGTTTTGGTGATCGCCGGCGCCATTCAATGGATGCGGCGCAGAATACGAAAGTTCCCCGAAAAGATCGAAGATCTTTCGCGGGCAATGCCCATCTTCGATCTCCCTGTTTCAACGGCTTTTGCGCTCTCGATCCTGTTTCTGCCATCCATTTATCCTCAAGCGCCACGTCTGATCCAGGCGATCATGGGCGCTGTGGCCCTGGTTCCGACTATCGTGATCCTCCGTCGGCTGCTGCATCCAGAATTGTATCCGATTCTTAACGCGCTGGTGGTCATGTATATCGTTGGCCAGATTCGTGTGCTCGGTGCCTCTGTCGCTGAGTTTGGAAGGCTCATCTTTCTCGGACAGATGTTGGGCGCCTCAATCTTTCTCTATTGGCTCGCTCGAAGATCAAAACTCAGGACCGCAAAGGCAGAAAGCGGGGACCAAACTTTGCCGGCGATTCGCTGGATCGCCAAGATCGGGCTCGTCATCTTACCAGCAGCGTTCCTTGCCAATGTTTTGGGCTACGTCAACCTGGGAAATCTTCTTGGGGCCGCCTATGTCAGAAGTATGTTTGTCGCGGCTATTTTCTACAGCGCATTGCGGATCGCCGAAGGACTGATTATCGTCGCGCTCCAGGTCCGGCCTCTCCGGGCCTTGCGGGCGGTGCGACTCCACCGAGTGATGCTTCAACGCAGAATCTGCCGACTATTGGAAGTGTTGGCATTTTTATTCTGGTTAAGTCAGACGCTCAACTTCTTTGGCCTTCGAACGCCATTGACCTCGGGAGTTCAAGCGATCTTCAACGCGAACTTCGCCATGGGGTCCCTGAATGTTTCTCCAGGCCGAATCCTTGCCTTTGCCATCACAGTCTGGAGCGCTTTTTTAGTTTCCAGATTTCTGCGGTTTGTTTTGGACGAAGACGTCTATCAGCACTTCCATCTGGCGCGCGGCATTCCGTACGCGATTTCAACGATGCTTCACTACCTGGTCCTGCTCATGGGATTTTTCATTGCCTTGGGAGCGCTTGGCATCGATCTGACCAAGATTACCATTGTCGCCGGAGCCTTCAGCGTCGGCGTCGGGTTCGGATTGCAAAACATATTCAATAATTTTGTCTCTGGCATCATTCTGCTTTTTGAACGTCCGATCAAAATCGGTGATGTTATCGATGTCGGGGGTAACATTGGCGAAGTTAAACATATCGGTATTCGAGCCAGCGTCATTCGTACCGCAGAGGGTTCTGAAATCATCGTGCCCAACGGGCTCCTCATATCCAGTCAGGTAACCAATTGGACATTTTCGGATCGGCGACGGGCGGTCGAAGTCTCGGTCAGCGTAGCCGGAGGTGCTGATCTTCCGAAGGTGACCGAGCTTTTGAAAAATGCAGCTTTGGAACAATCGGGGGTGGCAAAAGAACCATTGCCACAAGTCTACGTCGTCAATTTCACCGGCGGAGCGGTTGCCTTACAACTTCGTGCCTGGACAGATCGGTACCAGGACTGGACCCAGGTCCGCAGTGACCTTTCGATGGCCGTCAATGATGTTTTAGCCCGAAACAAAATCGCCACCGCCTGAGTCTTGGCTGAAACGTAACGGCGTGGGCAGAGGCAGAAACATGGGAGCGTGGGCAGCGTAAGCGAACCGCCTGGTTTACTGAGGCTCAAAGAGGCAAAGCGGGACGCTTCGCATACCACGCTGAACGGCGAACGCTGAACGGCGAACTGCGCGAACGGCGAACGGTGAACGGCGAACGGCGAACGGCGAACGGCGAACGGCGAACGGCGAACGGCGAACGGCGATACGTTCCGCCCGCCGCCGCCCGCTCCTCACCCAAGCAGCCTGGAATCAAAGCCAAAGGTTTGTGGCTCCGCTATTTTGATTTTGGAAAAATCGGAATGATTCGGGTTAATAACGTAATTTGGTTCGCCGGTAATGATACTCGGGACGCGCAAAACAGCGTGCAGGTTTTTTTTAATCCATTGATCTCCGGCCTCTTGAGTCTGGTGCCTTTGATAAAGATCGCTGGAAATTTCCGATTTGAGAATCAAATCGGATGGAATTTCAATTTCAAACAGGATGAAGCGCCTGTTGAGCGATTTCTGGCTCCGAGTGTGGACCAGGGTTTCCAAGACGCACAGCGCGATTGAGGAGCAAGTGTACACCACCGCTACCCCGGCTTTATTCCAACGTCCTGGATTCTCCGCCGCTCCTTTCCCGCTGAAAGCCTCTTTCCTTTCGGCGTATTTGCTTCGCGTAATGCGCCAGGCGCGAATGAGGTCCCCTTCCACGCGCAAGAATCAGTCAGAAAACACCGTGCTCGATGCGGCCAAGAAGGTGATCAACTTCCTTTATTCCCGGCGCGGTATCGAGCAGTGCCAGCGGACTCATTCCGGAAAAGTCTGGTTCAGGCGTGCTGAACCAGTTACGCACGGAGTCGGAATCACCGAGGACATCCAGAGCGTGCTCGTAGAGCACTGCCAGATGGTAGAGAGCATTTGATTCTCGAAGGGTGAGTCTACCTTCTCGGCGACGGCGCGTTAGCGTCCTCGGATCGATGCCGACAATAGCCGCGAAAGCAGTTCCCGACGCGCCGAAGAGCTTGGCTAAATCATCGAACCACCCGATTTCGAGACCTTCTTTGACGATTGCCCGCATGGCGTTAGGATCATCGACAGCTTCTTGAATTTTTAAATCGAAGCCGGTCTTCATGGTGGCAATATAGACAAATGGCCCATTATAGCAAGACAAACGCGTGGGTTTCGCATTCACCCACAAGGTAAGCGAACCGTCCCGGTTTGCTCTGTCCTTGACGAGGCAAAGCGAGACGCTTCGCCGTTCGCCGTTCGCCGGGCGACGTTCGCAAGGCGTATTTAATGTCTCCAAAGAGCACCGGTTCACCCTCTGGACGCCCCACAACCCGACGTCGTTACACCGCCCCGTTCCCTTTCGACCCGTTCTCTTCCGGCCCGTTTCCCCGTAAGCCAATCCTTCGAAGTTCCACCCCGAGCAAGCACATATCATCGGTGAATTGTCCGGAAATGCAGGACCCCTGAATCTCGGCCACCACCTCGCCAAATAACTGCCTGGCGGAAAGGTGCATACGCTTGCCCAACGCAGCCAGTAACCGGTCTGCGCCGTAATAGTCATCCTCCGCTGTCTCGACCTCGAATAATCCGTCCGTGAAGAGCACGATCAGATCGTTCGCCGAACCAGTCCCGTTACTGTTCTCGTACGTGGCTGCCGGAAAAATCCCAAGGACCGGTCCCTGAGGTCCCTGAAATCGTAAAGGCTCCGCGAGGCCGCTTGCGCGATGGAGATGAAAGGGTTGAGGGTGCCCCGCGTTGGAGTAGCGCATTTTACCATCGTTCGCATTGACGACCAGGTAGAAAGCAGAAACCAGCATGGGCGTCTCGGTTTGTCGAAAGATCGCGATAAGACTGGCGTTAATTTCGTAAAGCAGGCGGCCCGGGTCGCTGGCAATCGGAGTTAATTCTTCAAGCAGACCGCGAACGATTGCTGTGACCAGCGCAGCCCGCAATCCATGGCCAAGCACGTCACAAATGAAGACGCCAGCTTCCGTATCGGACAACGGCAGAACGCAGAAGAAATCGCCTCCAACCTGCTCGGCCGGCTGGTACCAATGGCAGAAGCCGAGCCAGCTTTCCTGGGGGCTCAAACTTCGTGGAAAACTCGGAAAATTCTGGGTTAGAAACACTTGCTGAATGTCGCGCGCCATTTCCAGATCGGCCTTGAACTGTGAATTCTTGACTCGCAATTCCTCAGCGTAACGGACCAGATTTTCTTCCGCGTTCTTTCTCGCTTCCTCCGCGGCTTTGCGACGTGTGATATCCTGGACCATGCCTTCGTAATATAAGAGTTCGCCGGTAATCTCATCATGCACGGCATGCGCATTTTCCGAAATCCAGATGACGCTCCCGTCCCGCCGATAGACCTGCGATTCGAAGTCCTCGATCCCTCCACCGCTTCGCATCGCGATGGTGAATATGCGGCGACGGTCCGGCTCAACATAGAGCTGCCCGCTGATGTCGGTGAGGTCAGCGAGCAATTCTCCGGGCGAATCGTACCCGTACATTCGGGCCAGAGCCGGGTTCGCACTCAGATACTTTCCCTCTGGAGTGGTCTGAAAAATGCCTTCCGTGGCATTCTCAAAAATGCTTCGATATTTCTGTTCCGCCCGGCGAAGAGCTTCGATGGTTTCCCCATATCCTTGGACTTGATCGAGCTTCGCCTGCCTCATTGAACACCAGCCATTCCCATGGGCTCACGGATCGCCGGAGCGTTAAAAGATAAAAAGATAAGGTAGCATTTGGCGTGCCGGCCTCAGGGAAAATCATTTGCGCTCCTCGCGAAGGTGAGGTCAAACCTTACCCTCGCCGGTGTTCCGACACGCCTTGATAACCGTAGGTATCGCAGTCTGCGTCCTTCTTGAGGCCGTTATCGCTTGCGCTTGAGAGACGATCTTTGGGTCGGCGTACGCAGAGGATAAAGCCCCGGGCAACATCCGAATGTATCGTGAAAGGCCTGGCTGAAATGGCTCAAGCTCGAATAACCAACTTCCAAAGCCGCTTCGGTAACGTTGAACCTGCCCGACCGCAACAATTCCGCCGCGCGTTCCATCCGGAGTTGACGCACGTATTGCGGAATGGTCATTCCGGTTGCCGCCGAAAAGGTCCGGCTCAGATAAAACGGACTGCATCCCGCTGCCTGACCTATCTCTTCGAGATTGGGAGGATCCGCTAATCTGGCTCGAAGCAAGGCAATCACTTTTTCCACTCGTTCAACAGAAAGCCGCTGCTGCCGGTGACAAAATAATTCCTGATCATTATGCGCGATAAAGAACAGTTCCGCTGCGAGTTCCAGGGCCTTGGCCTGGTACCAGACCGATTGCGCCATGCTTAGTACGGGCGCTTGCTGCAGACTCGCCAGCAATTGCAACTGACGCGTTGTTAATCGCAAGGTCGGTGCGACAGCGGACTTTTCGCACTGCCCCGATACGACATCGCGCACGAGTGGATGCAGAGAGCTGACGAACTCTCCCAAATGCCGTCGCAAAAAATCAAAAGACATTTCGACCGTCAGAAATTGATGTTGTTGGTTCGCCTGACGCGTCGCGGGCAAGGCTTCATTGCCTCGTCGATAGAATCCGATCGTCAAAGGTGTGAAAGCCGCCTCGCGTTTATCGAAGGCCACTCGACCGTTCCCTTCACGATTCAGACACACCTCGACGCTGCCGGGATGAAAACTTTGACCCCAGTTGAGCTCTTCGCACACCGTGAACTTATGCCATTCGAAGCTCAATCCTGCGTCCTTGACGCTGCCGTGCAGATGGCGCCAACCCTCCCCGACCGCGTGCCAGACCGGACGTTCGGTGAAGACCGATGCTGGTTTGACTTCGATCGTGTGGTTGAGTTCGATTTGTCGCTCCGCAGGTCTGGTCACGGCGACAATCTGCCCATTTGAGCCCTGCGAGCAAACATCTTCTTACAGTTCAGACGATGCGACGCTCCTCTGCGCAAGGCACCGTCAATAATTCGCAATCAAACGAAAGCCGATTTGATTTGGTTCGGATAGTGTCGGCCCGCATGAAAGTAAAGAGGCTCCAGAAGGTTCGTTCGCCAGGTTCGGGATCAGCAGGAAGAGTCGGTTTCGATGGTCTGCCTGGGATGCTCTGCGTTTTGCTTTGGATCGCCTTCAGCGCGACCAACTCCGTTCGCGCCGGGTCTCTCTCGCTTGACCAGACGGCATCTTCCTCGGTCACGTCTAGCGGATCAGGAAGCACGCGATATGGTCTGTTCGGTTGGCTTGATCGTCGCAGCGACTACGGGCAAGGTGTTTTTCCCGAGCCGTTCCTGGTGGATGATTCAGACCTGGAAACAGACGAAGCGCGGCTCGATTGGCTGCATACCTCGCGAAACGATACCCACAGCGACGTGATAACTGCGGAGGTAGAGAAAGGTTTCGGATTGCTGACCCTCGAAGTAGAGGTCCCATATGAACGGGATGTCGATGCCGGCAGCGTAACGGAAGGAGTCGGCAATATCGACCTCGGTGCCCGTTATCCTATCTATCAATACGTCTCCTCCAGTGGATTTATTAATTCCACCTTTGGTACCGCGATCGAAGTCGGCATTCCGACGAATTCATCGGTTAGCAAAAATACGGAGGTCGTCCCAAAAATCTTCAATGATCTGATGCTTGGCGATCACTTCACCCTCCAATCGATCCTGGGTTACTCCACCCTGATCGGCGGAGGCGAGGATGGGGGGTTACAAAACTTCGAATACGGTTTTGTTTTTGGTTATACAATTCAGCATGACGAACTGCCTATTCCTGGATTGCAGCAATTGATCCCGATGTTCGAATTGACTGGTGAAACGGCGCTCAATCACACTGACCACGGCCACAGCAGTATTCTGGCGGACGTCGGTTTTCGAGCGAACCTGAAAACGATTGGCCGCATCCAGCCGCGACTTGGTGTTGCCTTCGTCTTCCCGGTCGACAGAAACGCGAGCAACGACGTACATTGGGGTGTGGTAACTAGTCTGGTGTTTGAATATTAGGACTGCGGCCAATGAAGAGCGATCATCCGGAATACCAACCTCCAGGAATGCCCCGGCGCCAGTTCCTGCTGCTGACTGCCGCTGTTGCCGCTGGCCCCCAGAATTTTTCCGCCCATAGTTCGGAACAGTTGATAGACGCCGGTCCGCTCAGCAACTACTCCGCCGACGGGCTATACGATCGCTGGCGCGACCTTGGGTTTTTTGTCATCCGCAAGGGCGATCAGCTGATCGCCCTTTCTTCTACTTGCACTCATCGAAAATGCACCTTGAAAGCAGAGCACGACCATACTTTCTACTGCAAATGCCACGGATCGACCTTCGACCCGTCAGGGAAAGTCACCGAAGGCCCTGCCATTCGCGATTTGCCGATCTACGCCACAATCAGCGAAAAAAGCCATTTGTTTGTCAAAGTGCCGGCGTAAAGGCAAAGCAATGTGTTTGGATGCCATAGCTGGAGGCCGATTGCGCTTTTGGAATTATGTTGATCCCGCCCGGGCAAATAGCTTGGGTTTAAAAGATGAGACCCTCTGAGGATCAGGCGAATGAGATCCCCTACAACCAGATTGCCGGTCGCAGCGTCGAACGTCTGGCGGCGATCAGCGATGGCATCTTTGCCGTGGCGATGACCCTTCTGGTGTTGGATCTTCGTAGCCCAGCGCACGAATTCATTCACAGCGAACAAGATTTTTGGCGCGCTCTTCTGATGTTGTTCCCGCAGTTCATTACATACTTAATGAGCTTTCTCACGCTGGCGATCTACTGGAACGGGCAGCAGGCGCAACTGAGCGCCTTCGCCCGGGCCAATCGGCACCTGACTTGGATTCATCTCGGGTTTCTCTTCGCCGTTTCGGTGATGCCGTTTTCAACCAGGTTACTCGCGGAATTCATCGATTATCGAGCTGCGCTTCTTTGTTACTGGGCCAATGTGTTCGTTCTCGGATTCGTTCTCTTTTGGAGTTGGAGATATGCAAGCCGCGCGGGGTTGATCAAGGACAATACCCCGGCCGACGCCTCCAAAGCCATTATCCGCCGCATCCTGGGAGCGCAAGCCCTCTACGCAGTAGGAGCCGCTCTTTGTCTTGTCAACACCTACCTGAGCATCGCTTTTATCGTTCTCGTGCAACTCAACTTCGCGGTTGCCCCTCGAATCCCCTGGCTCTCGAAAATATAAGAAAGCCCCCGTAGGTTCCCGGCGGTGTGCTTGACGAGTGTAATTATTGCTGGCTGGCATCCGCTCTTGCCGCTTAACTCCGTCCAGCTGAGCAGTTACATTCCCAACCGAGCTCTCAAAGAAATGTCATAAGTAAACGACTGACCCCAGGCGCGCGCAGACCCCAGGCGCGCGCAGAGCGCCATTGACGAGATCCCATGCGCCATCTGGTACTTATGAGCGATCTTCAAGGAGTCAGGGTTTCTTGGGCGATTTCATTTTCCACTCGCTTAAACTCCCGTTGCAACCGAGCGAGCACTTCAGCTGCGCCCTCCACGCTTTGGGCTCTGCCGAGACTCTCCAGGTGCTGACAGAGAGCCGCCATGCTTTTCGCTCCGATGGTGAGGCTTGCGCCCCTCAATGCATGGGCTTCTCGTAAAAGCATTTCGGTCTTACCAGCTGCGATGGCTGATTGCAAAGCGGCGAGGTGTTGAACCGCGTCCTGTGCAAAGGTCTCAAACAATTGGGTCAAAAATGAACCCCCAACTTCTGAACCGAGCTCCTTCAACTCTTGCAGCGTCTTTTCGCAAAGCGCACTTTCAGTCTTTCCTTTGTTCGCTAGATCCCCGGCGCCTTTCGCTTCGTTATTGAGCATAATGGTAGTCCGCGCGACTGGCAATTTAGCGGCTGGGCGGTCAGATTTACCTGTTGTTTGTTTGATTTTGAGGCGTTTCGGAGAGACTTAGTTCAACCCGGGGTCAGGCGGCGGGGCTTCTTTAATTTCCAGTTCATTCATTGGATCGACCTCAACACATTATAGAAAATATCACAGTTCTCTCCATTTTCAAATCCGCGTCCTAAGGGCCCGTCATGAAATAAGTGTATCAAATATCTCATGTATTTGGACGAATTGTATAGTTCCATTCTCCGTGGAACGAGTCGGGACGAATATTTATTTCTTCAATCTGTTTTTTTGATACCCTGGCTCCTGGCGGGTAGGAGTTGGTGTCAAGTTCGGCCCGCACCTTTAAACCAGTCTGAGTCGTTGTCGCTGAAATCAAATTGACAATCACCTCGTGGCTCACCAAGGGTTTGCCGCGCCAGTTCTGACTGATGAAGGAAAACAATCGGTGCTCGATCTTGTTCCACTTGCTGGTGCCCGGAGGTAAATGACACACCGAGATGTGCAAGGCGGTCTCATCGGCCAGCTTCTGCAACTCCAGCTTCCAGAGCCTGACCCGTGAGCCGTTGCTGCCGCCCGAGTCGGCAGTAATCAGCAAGCGCTGAGCTTGGCGGTAGACCGGATTGCCCATCGAACGCCACCATCGTCGGATGCTCTCCACGGCGAAGGTGGCTGTGTCGTGGTCAATACCCACGCTCACCCAGCCTCGATTCTTGCCCACATCGTAGACCCCATAGGGAGTGACCCGTCCCAACTCGGGAATGACGAAGTCATGTACCCGCATCTATTCTGAAGAAATATTGATACACTTATTTTGTAACACTCCCTAATTGATTCGGCGGTGTCCTAGCGGGGATCGTTGCCCTGAGAATCCACAAATTTTTAGACTCGACTAAATTTTCATACCGAGCCCCTTTTAGCGACAATTATCGAAGCCGATGCATCAACGACCTCCATCGGAGGGGAGCGGACCTCGCCTGAGCAATTGACTGGGTTGGAGGTCTAACTGAGAGGAGCGGTAACGTGGTATTTTTAACTACCTGTTTCGTAAAGACTATCTTTACATATATATAGGCATTCTTAGTTAGACTGAAAATTGATGGAATGCGCCGTCGTACCTCTATTGATTGGAAGCTTCTTTGCCCCGCAGATTCTTTGGCCTTCGGTTCGTGAAATTTTTCGCGGGAGAAAGTTTGAATGAGAGCATCCTGAAGTTCGTCTCCTGGTGGTGGTCTCGATAACTCGAAGGACAGAGATCCAAGAAAGTGACTAGCCACGATGATCGTATAGAAGCCGTGTCTGCCCATTCCGAGACGATGCACTAATACCCTACTTTTTGCGCTTGTTCGCCTCTTTGGTTCGTGAGCTTACGACACGTTGCATAATCCTATGAAAACCCGATTTCCGATTCGAATGAATCGTGCGGATGAAATACGGCGCCAAGCCTCACGACGGTTCCTCCTGTCTAAATCCCTCGGATTGATCTGCGCGATTTGCTTTGCTTCCATAGCGTTCGCGCAAAACCGTTATCAAATCACTCGAATTCCTGCGGCTCAAGGTGCCAACAGCGTAGCACTGGGAATAAATAATAAAGGCGAAGTCGTCGGTTACAGTTTTCATGGAGAAGATTATCAAGCATTCCTTTATTCCTCTTCGGACCACTCATTGACAGATGTGGGTTCACTTGGGGGCAAGATCAATGCTGCGTGTGCCATCAACGATGCCGGCCAAGTCATCGGCTACAGCCAGGACGAGAACGGGAATCTCCAGGCATTTGTCTATTCACGAAAACAGCCAATTGCGTCTCTCGGTACGCTCGAGGGCGCCTCAACGAGCGAAGCACTTGGGATTAACAATCGTGGGGCAGCGGTCGGCGATAGCCAAAGTGGCAACCAGAATCATCGCCCGGTGCTTTTTTCCGACGGCTCGATTCAAGATCTCGGCCTCGGCCGCTCAAACGAATCAGATGCCCTTGAGACCGCTTATGCAGTCAACGACGCCGGCCAGATCGTGGGCAGGCACAGCGCCGGCGATCATGCATTCCATGCCTTTTTATTTGTCAATGGCAATACGACGGACTTCAGCACGTTAGGAGGAACAAACGGGGAGGCGTTCGCCATCAATAAAAATGGGGTGGTGGTGGGCGACAGCGATACTGCGGACGGACCCGCTCATGCGTTCGTTTTCGATCATTCACAACTCAAAGATTTAGGAACGTTGCCTGGTTTTGAAAACGCGAGTTACGCCCGTGGGATTAATAATCCAGGCGATATTGTTGGAGAGAGCGACAGCGGTGATCAGAAGCGCGCGTTTCTTTACGCGAAAAGCCAGTTAGCTGAATTAGACAAGCTAGCGGGAAATCTCTCAGAGGCTGGCTTCAATTCCTTGGATGTCGCGTACGGCATCAATGACAAGGGGTGGATAGTTGGCTACGGAACCACGACCGACAACCTGACGGCCGCGTTTATCGCAGTGCCAGAAGGTCGCGGCAATCGATCGCCAGCGAGCGGTCTCCGGCAGCCGCAGGGTCAAGCGCAAGCGGTTTCGCCGCAACTCCAGCGTCAAGATCGGGATCAAGAGCAGCAAGTTCCCGAATCAGATGAGGAGGGCTATGACGTTTTTTACACGGGATTGTCTTCCGACGAAGGCAGCTGGGTGGAAGCGGGTAACTACGGTTACTGTTTCCGACCGCGGGTGGCAGAGAATTGGAGGCCTTACCAAGATGGTCATTGGGTTTGGACCGATCGCGGTTGGTACTGGGACTCAAACGAGCGTTTTGGCTGGGCAACCTACCACTACGGCCGCTGGATCGATATTGGTGGGACCGGATGGTGCTGGATCCCCGGAAATCAATGGGCTCCAGCCTGGGTTTCTTGGCGGGAAAGTGATGAACACGTTGGCTGGGCTCCTCTTCCGCCGGAAGCGGACGTCTCCGAGCATCAACCGGTATCGTCTTGGTCCGACTCGTATTATGGCATCGGACCGGCTGCTTACGCTTTTATCAGCTATTCTCATTGGCGCGAACCGAACTACGCGCCGTACATCGAGCGACCCGAGCGAAACGTTCAGATCATTAATGAGACTAAGAACGTCACGAACATTGTCACCAACGACAACGTTATCAATAATTTCGGACCGCCGGTTCAGACTATAGCAACCAGGACCAATCAGAATATCCCGCAGGTTAAACTTGCGTTTAATCCGGCAACGAATCCTAAAGCGAATTACGGTCAAACCCGGCAGGGCACTCAGCTCAATGTGGTAGCACCGCCTGCCACCCTTAAGCCGGAAGCAACACACGCACCCTCTGTTCAAAATCGTCTTGAAAATCCTCAGGTCCAAAAAGGATGGCAGGGGGTCAAGGCTCAAGATGCGGAGAAGCTCAAAAAGACCATTGCTGAGCAAAATCCCCTGCCGAAAGATCTACCGAAACCGACGCCTCTTGTGTATCCGCAAATTGTCAACAGGGGACAGGTTACCGGATCGCCTGGCGCAACCGGAGCGCCCGTAACGATCGGCTCTCCGCTTACGGTTCCAGGGCAGAAAGCACCGCCCAATTTGGTGAAACGTGGTCCGGGTTCGCCGAAGGCGAATGTTACTCCGGGTGCTTCGCCAAGTACACCGGCTGCAGGAAAAAAGCCCGTTCCACCAAACCTGCTCGGTGGTAAACCTTCCGGAACGCCTGGCGTTTCGCCAATGGTGAAACCTTCCGGGACGCCTGGCGGTTTGCCGACAGGGCCGGGCGGAAAACCGATGCCCAAGCCAACGGGTAATCGACCGCCTGGGCAGAATTCAGCGCAGGCTTCTGCGACTCCTCACCCCGCTGCAGGGCCGACTCAGGAGAAGAAAACGGAAACGGCGCCCCAGCCGACCCCGCCTGGCGGGCCAGCGAACCTAATGACGCCAAATCCGACTCCAGTGTCGACGCCCCATAGTGAGCCCGCGGCCGCCCCGAAATCGACTTCCCAACTGAACGCAACCCCGCCACCAAAGCAAGAAACCAATACGGCGCCACAAGTTCAGCAAACTCCAGTTCCCCAAATCCCGGTTGAACATACGTCTCCTGTCCAACCGCCAGGTCCGAAGACCGAGCCGCCGAAGCAGGAAATCAAAACGCCAGCACCACAGGTCCAGCGCACTCCGGCGCCTCAACCTCGGGTTGTCCATACTGCTCCCGCTCAGCCACCGGCGCAGAAGGCCCCGGCGCCGAAGCAGGAAATCAAAACGCCAGCACCACAGGTCCAGCGCGCTCCGGCGCCTCAACCCCGGGTTGTCCATACTGCTCCCGCTCAGCCACCGGCGCAGAAGGCCCCGGCGCCGAAACAAGAAATCAAAACGCCACCGCCACAGGTCCAGCGCACTCCGGCGCCTCAACCCCGGGTTGTCCATACTGCTCCCGCTCAGCCACCGGCGCAGAAGGCCCCGGCGCCGAAACCAGAAATCAGAACGCCACCGCCACAGGTCCAGCACGCTCCGGTGCCTCAACCCCGGGTCGTCCATACCGCTCCCGCTCAGCCAACGGCTCAGAAGGCTCCTCCGGCTCAACAACCGCATCAGCCGCAGGGCGGTCAAAAGCATGAGCCCGCAAAGGGTAAGCCTACGCCGACGCCGTGACCGATGCGTTGGGTAGCCTTCAGTTCAACGTCCGTAATCGAGCTCAAGCCGGTATCCGCGGTGACTGCGTCGCGAAGGCAGTCCGTGATATGATGGATCGCCTGGACCGGGATCTAACTCGATCGTAGCACGAGATTACGAGCCAGTTCTTGAAATGTTGTAACACCGATAGAATCATGGTGAGACAGAAGTCATCGAATGAGCGAACCAAGAAAAGAGGTACTGATCGTGACAGGTGGAAGTCGCGGAATTGGGGCTGCCGTAGCTTCTCTCGCTGGCGCTCGTGGATTTGCGGTTGCTATTAATTACCTTGAAAACGGTGACGCCGCGGCGAGGGTCAAGGCAGAAATTGAGTCTTCGGGAGGTCAAGCTCTGCTCGTTCAAGGTGACATTGGCAGAGAGAGCGACGTTGTGGAACTATTCAAACGAGCCGAGCGCGCACTGGGACCTGTTACGGGACTGGTCAATAATGCAGGCGTGACAGGCGGTTTTTCTCGGGTGGAGAATGTCGAAGGTCGGATGCTCGAACGGCTGTTCGCCGTTAATATTGGCGGATCTATTCTGTGCGCGCGCGAAGCGATCAAGCGGATGTCGACAAAGCACGGCGGGTGCGGAGGTTCGATCGTCAATATCTCTTCGCTGGCGGCCCGGACCGGCGGAGCCAATGAGTGGGTTCATTATGCGACGACCAAAGGAGCTATCAACTCCTTTACGATGGGCTTGTCGCGCGAAGTGGCCGCCGAAGGCATTCGAGTGAACGCCGTTGCTCCGGGTCTGATCGATACCGAATTGCACGCGGCAAACGGGGATCCAGAGCGTCCATTTCGGATGCAGGCAACGATTCCGATGAAACGCCCCGGTACGCCGATAGAGATTGCTGAAGGCGTATTATGGCTCCTGTCTTCAGCCGCTGCTTACACGACCGGAACTATTCTGGAAATCGGCGGCGGCCGGTGAAGCACCTATGCTGAAGCAACCCTCTAAAATGGAGCTTTGCGTGGTGATAGAGAAGCAGCCATCAGGTGCGGCTCAGAGGGTTTAGATTTTGAGCTTCGGTGACCCACAACGTAGCTTTGTTCATTTCGCCATTTCTTCGGCGGTGAAAGTGCTACGCAAATATTTCTCGTAACACTCCGGGCAGTAGCCGTGAGTGAAATGGGCTTGGGAATGAATTTCGATGTAGGTTTCCAGCCGCTGCCAATGGTCGTTTCCGTCACGAATCTTTTTGCAACTGCAGCAAATTGGCAAAAGGCCCTCGAGCTGGTTAAGCTGGTGGTGCAGACCGAGGATCCGTTCGGCTACCTGGATGCGGGCGGTCAATTGTTCCGCGTCGAACGGCTTGGTCATGAAGTCGTCCGCTCCGGCCTTCATTGCTGCCAGATAATTGGTTTTCCCTTGAAGCGCAGTTAGCAAGACGATGTAGGAATAATTGTCGTGGGGCAACTCCCGGACCTTGCGACATAGAGCCAGTCCATCCATTTCAGGCATCAGCCAATCTGAGATGATCACGGGAAAATGTTCTTTTTGAAATCTTTCCCATGCTCTGCCGCCGTTCTCGACCGCGACAACATCGTGACCATGTTTTTTCAACGAGGCTTCCAACACCATTCGGGAAGTAAGATCATCTTCTGCGACGAGAATTTTCAAAATCCGTGTTTCTTCAATTTTGCTTTTACGCACGGGTTTTAGATCGACGGATAGACCCTGATCAACCTTTCAGATCATAAGAAGAAGCTATTTTCTTCAGTTGGCGTAGCGTTTTCTGATATATATTGGATTTATAATAATACAAATAGTTGCTAATGCCAGCAGAAAAGAATCGTTGCCCCGGAGAAACGTGTCGGCGTGTCGCCGTATTGGCGTCTCGGCCTGTAGCCGGAGCGTCCAGCTTTGCTCTTAGAAGGACGATCAAGGGGAAAATTAAGCTATTACTCTCACCAAAACGCCGATGCGCTTCTCCTTCGACGTTCGATATCGATCTTCTCGAGAGTTGTGACGAAAGTTGAATAGATACGGACCTGCTTGTAAAAGTGCGCAACCCTCAATGAGCACACAGAGCGAAACGCAGAACCCGCCGACAGATTTCATTCGGAACAAAGTCCTCGATGATCTGCGCGGTGGGACCTATCCAGGCGTCCAGACCCGGTTTCCGCCAGAACCAAACGGATATCTCCATATTGGCCATGCCAAATCAATCTGCCTGAATTTCGGGATTGCCCGGGAATTTAGTGGTGTTTGTAACCTTCGAATGGACGATACCAACCCGATCAAAGAGGAAAGTGAGTATGTCCAATCGATCATCGAAGACGTAAACTGGCTGATCGGCGGATGGGCAGACCATGTCTTGGGGCTGAAATCGAAAGGAACGCAAGAGGCCATCCAGGGTGAGCCGTTTTTTGCCTCAGACTACTTCGACCAGATTTTCGAATACGCCGTTCAGCTCATTGGGAAGGGCAAAGCCTACGTGGATGACCTCTCCGCCGAGGAGACCGATGAGTATCGAATCAAGGGGAAAGAGAGCCCGTTTCGGGAACGTTCTCCAGAGGATAACCTCAGTCTTTTGCAACGCATGCGCGGGGGCGAATTCCCCGACGGTCTGCGCACGCTTCGCGCCAAGATCGACATGCAGTCTCCGAACGTCTGGCTGCGGGATCCGATCCTCTACCGTATTCGCCACGCGGAGCATCATCGCACCGGCAACCAATGGTGCATCTACCCGATGTATGACTTTGCGCATTGCCTGAGCGACTACCTCGAAGGCGTGACCCACTCCATCTGCACGCTCGAATTCGAAGTGCACCGGCCCCTTTATGATTGGATTCTCGAAAGTCTCGAGCTGCCGAATCTGGTGCCGCACCAATACGAATTTGCGCGGCTCAATCTGAGCTACACGATCCTGAGCAAGCGAAAGCTGATGCAGCTTGTCGGTGAAGGCCTTGTCGCCGGTTGGGATGACCCGCGAATGCCAACGATCTCCGGCATGCGCCGGCGCGGTGTGACCGCCAAGGCTCTTCGCACCTTCGCTTATCACGTCGGGATCACGAAATTTGACGGTCTCACTGACGTCGCGGTATTCGAACACACCATTCGTGAGGAGCTAAATAAGACGGCGCTTCGCCGCCTGGCGGTTTTGCGTCCTATCAAGGTGACATTAATCAACTATCCCGAGGGCCAAACCGAGGAAGTCAACGCTGTCAACAATCCGGAGGATCCAGGCGCCGGCACGCGCAAGGTCAGCTTCAATCGGGAAGTTTATATCGACTACGATGATTTTATGGAAAATCCGCCGCCGAAATATTTCCGCTTGCGGCCCGGCGGTGAAGTGCGCCTCAAATACGGTTACATCATCAAATGCGATGAGATAGTTAAAGATGCTGGCGGTAACGTTATAGAACTCCTCTGCACGGCCGATCTCAACAGCAAGAGCGGCGGTTCGAACGCCAATCGTAAGGTCAAAGGGACCATCCATTGGGTCAGTGCAGCGGATTCGATCGAGGCCGAAGTACGCCTCTACGACCGCCTTTTCTCTGAGGCCGAGCCAGATTCCACCGACGACTTCAAGAACCGTCTGAACCCCCGCTCAATTGAAGTGGTCACGGCTCGATGCGAGCCAAGCCTGCGCGAAGCACAACGGGAATTGTGCTATCAATTCGAGCGACTCGGCTATTTCGTTCTCGACCGCGACAGCACATCCGAACGTTTGATTTTTAATCGAACGATTACTCTGAAGGACTCCTGGGCGAGGGAAGCACGGAAAGCTTGAGCAAAGGGGATAGCGACGGTCCGCAGGCCTCGGCGAAATCTGGTGCTCCCTGAATCCACTCCGCTTCGAGACGAGACGCGAATCCTTCGACCAACTGCTCCAGTTCGGTGATCCCGTAGCCGCTCCTTTGGGTCAACCGCCGGATTTTAAGCTGCCGGACCGCTCGCTCCCGCGAAGCTTCTTCTTTGGCTGCGCCTTCGGGAATCCCTTCGATAATGAGCATTATTCTGTGAAACCCGGCGTTCTCCAGTCGCCTGGCCTGCGCGTGCTCGTAACGTCTCTGGAATTCGCAGAGGATCTCTGAATAGCTTAGATCGGGCGAATAGCCGTACTTCGTCAGGAAAGCCTTACGGATAAGGTGGCCGTCTAGAGTACTCATCGTGAGCTTTCTATGACTCCGGTTTGAGCCGGACCAAAAAAAGAGTTGTCAGCGGGATTGGTTGTCAGTGTCGGGGTCGGAGGGAGTGTCGGTGTGGCAAGCAGGGCTGAGCCTTACCATTCGATGCGGGGTAGCGGGAGAGTCTTGATTTCGCATTTTGCCGCCACGCCCAACGTCCCCGTGCCGATACACCTCTCCCGGTATGCGGCCCGAAGGATCGCGACAAAAATGCTTTTTTTGGCCCTTCGGCCCGTAGAACCGGCGCTAAACACATGGCAGGCCTTGGCGCTGAGAACCGAAGGCGCAAAAATACTTCAATAATGCACTGGCTATATGCAGTGCGGTGAGCT
The DNA here is from genome assembly GCA_963742335.1 of uncultured Verrucomicrobiae bacterium. Lineage (GTDB taxonomy): Bacteria > Verrucomicrobiota > Verrucomicrobiia > Chthoniobacterales > JAFAMB01 > JAFAMB01. The sequence continues at coordinate 126,391 of CAVULL010000018.1, read as the reverse complement.
ATTTGTATCGCATCCATTATATTTACGATATTTTCAAGAATGGCTAAATTTTCGGATTGCGAAAGTCCGTTATGCGTCATTCCGATTTTTCTCTGGCTCCTTCGTCGTTGCAGCGACACGCGTCACTTTACCCTGCGCTCTCGGCAGGCGAAGAACATCGGCTCGCTCTGGAGGTGCGTGCCGGAAAATCAAGCGCATCTGAACGAATTATCCTGTGCAACTTGCGTTTGGCCGTATCAATTGCCCGCGCTTATACGGGCCTCGGACTGACTCTCGACGATCTTGTTTCCGAAGGAAGCATCGGCTTGATGAAAGCCGTTACGAAGTTCGATCCATATCACCGTGTCCGCTTCGCGACCTATGCCTCGTTCTGGGTGCGTCACAGCATTCTCCGGGCTTTGTGTAACCAAAACCGGATGATCCGCCTTCCGGCTCACGTCGTCGCGCGCCTTCTCAAAATAAAGCAGGTGCTTGAACGGATGACGGTAGAGCTCGGGCGCGAGCCTGATCAGGAAGAACTTGCGGCCGAGACAGGCTTGAGAGTAACTCAAATTGCCACTCTCATGGCGGCAAGCGTGACACCGGTCTCTCTTCAGGCCCCCTATGGAGAGGCAAATGGTGCGCTTGAGGATTTCCTTGCCGATGAACAAACCGCTGATCCGGCACTGCAAGAGGAGAATCACGACCAGGCTCAGGAATTGCACCGATTGCTGAGGTCCCGGCTGTTGCTGACCAGACGCGAACAGAACATCCTGACCGCCCATTTTGGAATCGGCACGGAAGAAGAGGAATCGTTCCAGTCGATCGGCACGCGACTGGGACTGACTTCCGAACGCGTACGCCAATTACACAACCAGGGACTGGCCAAGTTGCGGCGCAAACTCAAAGGCGACAACTGTAATCTGGCGGTTCTCGCCAACTACTTAGGGTAAATCCGTGCGGCATGTCATTACTAACCAGGAATTGGCCATTAGCCAGTGTCCAGGGTTTGCGTCCATTTCCGCCGGCGTCTCATGTCTTTAACTAAAAAATTAGTTCTAACCTTTTTATTAATGACCTTGATCCCGATCGGCGTGATCATCTGGGTCTCGCGCCAGACTTTCGTTGAACAGGCTCAACAGCAGATCGGCACCCAGTTAAAGGACAGCGTCGTCCAGGTTGGAAAGAGTATGGACGAGTTTATGTTCAACTCCATCCATAATATTCAAACGATGGCCGCGGACCCTGATATGAGTTTGCCAGACTTGACTATCGCCAATGTGCATCTGGCCCGCTTAACCTACTCATTTTCCTTTTTCGACCAAGTCATGCTGGTAAATCCTCAAGGCATGATTATCGCGTCCTCTGATAGTGCGAGCCTTGGGCGGTCGCTCTTTATGGATTTCGCTAACACCAAAAAGGAGTTTGGGATGGCTTTTCGTGCTCGGCCCGGGTCGGTCTATGTTTCCCAGGCTGATACTGCAAATTCCCTGAACCTCCCCGCGGCCGAAGAGCGCCGGAAGAGCAGACTCCTTCCTATTCAGATCCTGGTGCCGGTCGAAGACAGTGAGGGCCGCCCAGTGGGTGTTCTAGTTGCCAATGTGTTGACCCGCCAGCTCCTTTGGCTCTTGCAAGACCTGAAACGACAAGCTTCAGGAGACCAATCTCCTTTCTTGCTGGATAAGACGGGGCTGGTCTTGATGAGCACTGACCCGCACGCCGGCCTGCTTTCGGCTCATGCTGATGTGACGAACGGAGCGTTACGGGCTGCCTTAGGCAGTGGTAGTAACGGTCACCTGGTGTATACGGACGCACGCGGACAAAAGTTGATGGCCGGATACACCAGCTTAGCGACTTATGGAGACAACGAGGCAGGCGGCTGGCGGCTAATCAGCCTGGCCTCTTACCGGACAATCATGAAACCGGCGGACGAAGCGTTTAACCGGATGATGGGAATCCTCTTGGTAACTCTTTTGGCCGCGGGTGTCCTTGGCGTCCTGGTCTCGCGCCGACAAGTTAAGCCGCTACTAAATTTAACAGAGGGAGCGAAGAGGATCGCCGCAGGGAATTACGATACTCGGGTGGTGGCCACTACTCACGATGAATTCGGCGTCCTCGCCAACACCTTTAACCAGATGGCCGGAGCGATGCAACAGAGAGTCTCCGAACGTATCCAGGCTCAAGAGGCGCTTTCCCACGCTAACAGCGAACTGGAACAGCGCGTCGGGGAACGCACCGCGCAGTTGGTCGCCGAAATCAACGAACGCAAAGGGGCAGAACGGGCTGCTCGCGAGAACGAGGCAGAGCTAAAAGCCTACTTTGACGCGTCGCCTGTCGGGATGGTTTTAGTGGACTGCCAACTTCGCTATTTGAAAGCTAACCAGCGGGTGGCGGAGATGACGGAGGTGTCGACTGACGCACGCCTTGGGAAAACCGTCCGCGAAGTTGTCCCCTCTTGGGCCGACATCCTTGAGCCACTCTACCAAGAGGTGCTGGCGACAGGCAAGCCAATCCCAAACTTCGAAATGAGCGGAGAATTGGACGGTCATCCGGGCGAGCAATATGACTACCGGCTCTATTTCTTTCCTCTCGTCGGGGAGGACGGGAAGCCAAAGGCGGTGGGGGTGGTTACGCTCGATATTACCGAGCAAAAACGCGCCGAGGTGAAAGCTAATTATGCCAAAATGGTGGCCGAAAGAGCCAGCCGTGCCAAGAGTGAGTTTCTGGCCAACATGAGCCACGAGATCCGCACCCCCATGAACGGGGTGATAGGCATGGCCGACCTCCTCTTGGAGACCGAGCTTACGGTTGAACAGCGAGATTTCGCCTATACCATTCGCTCCAGCGGTGAAGCGCTCATCGCGGTGATTAACGACGTCCTGGATTTTTCGAAGATGGAAGCAGGTAAATTAACTATCGAGGAACTCGACTTCAATTTACACAGCGTGTTTGAGGGGACCCTGGACTTGTTGGGCTCTCGTTGCCGAGAGAAAGAGATCGAGTTGGCCGGCCTCATCGAGCCCTCTGTCCCGACCCGGCTCCGCGGCGACGCCGGGCGGATCCGCCAAGTGCTGACAAATCTGGTGGGGAACGCGATCAAGTTTACCGAAGTTGGAGAAGTGACTGTACGCGTCTCCTGTGAGATGGAAAAGGAGCAGGAATGTGACCTGCGGTTTCAAGTCAGCGATAGCGGCATCGGAATTTCTCCAGAGATTCAGAAAACGCTTTTCAAGGCATTCGCCCAGGCCGACAGCTCGATGACGCGGAAATTCGGGGGCACCGGCCTGGGATTAGCCATTTCCCGGCAGTTAGTCGAAAAAATGGGCGGCCAGATCGGGGTGGAAAGCGCTTTAGGAAAGGGCTCAACCTTCTGGTTTACCCTGCATCTACGAAAATCACCCTCAGTTCAGTCCACCTCGGACAGCGACCATCGTCTGTTGCATATGCGGGCGCTCATCGTCGACGATAATGCCGTCAGCGGACAGTTTCTTCACGAACAGATTGTGGCCTGGAAAATGCGCAACGGTATTGCCAATACCGGAGCCGAGGCACTGAGCTGCCTGCGTCGAGCGGCCAGGGAAGGGGACCCTTATCCCCTGGGCATCATCAATCAACAAATGCCGGACATGGACGGCATCGCGCTGGCGCGAAAAATCAAGGCTGACCCAACCATTTCCGACACCCGGCTCATCTTGCTTGCCGGTTTCGGTAAGCGGGTGAGTGTGGCAGAATTGCACGCCTCGGGATTTGCGGACTGTTGCTCTAAACCAGTGGGCCAATCTGCCCTCTTCGATTGCCTGGCAAATGCAATAGGCAAGGCTCCGCCTACATCGCCAGATTCGGTTGCTCAACAACAGCGGACCTCTTCAGTCATCCAACCGCGGCAGCAGGCTCTGGTGCTCATTGCGGAAGACAATGCGGTGAACCAACTGGTCGCTTTAGGTCAGTTAAAACAGCTTGGCTATCGTGCAGACACGGTATGTAACGGGCGCGCAGCCCTGGACGCGCTTGAGCACACCAACTACGACATCATTTTGATGGATTGCCAGATGCCCGAAATAGATGGTTACGAAGCGACTCGCCGGATCCGCGCCCGCAACGCCGACTTCCGACAACCCTATATCATCGCCATGACTGCTCATGCCATGACCGGCGATTGCGAGAAGTGTCTGGCGGCCGGGATGAACGACTACGTTAGCAAGCCGGTAGTCTTGGAGACGCTCGCAGCCGCTCTGGCCCGCGGAACCGAACTAGCAACAAAGTAGCGCAGGTCCCTGAAGCGCAGAACTCTCCCGGAGAAGAGAAGTGTCTCGGCGTTGGGCGCACCGGGATAAGCGTATCGGCGGGGGGCGTGCTGACCCGCGTTGGAAGGTCGGGCTCAGCCCCTGCGGCCCCTGCTTGCTAAAACTGCGCCGTGAAATCATCCCTCTTCAACTGACAACGGACACCCCCCAACTGACAACTGGCAACATTCCATCGAACGTGGTTCACTATGGCCTGGCGTAGCTCTTGCGGTTAATCATGCCTCAGTTTTTCGATATTGTTATTGTGGGTGGCGGGCCGGCCGGCAGCACGGCGGGAACCTTGCTGGCCCAAAAGGGATGGAATGTCGCGATTTTCGAAAAGGAAAAACAGCCTCGTTTCAAAATCGGCGAGTCTCTCCTGCCCGGCAGCCTCTGTACCTTCGAGCGCATGGGGGTCAAAGAGAAACTGGATCGGGCCGATGTCATTGTGAAATACGGCGGCAAAATCGTTTCCGCCTGCGGCACTCGGACCACTCGTTTTCTTTTCAGTGATGTTTTCCGCTGCAAGTATCCCACTGCTTACCAGGTCGAGCGTTCGATGTTCGACAAGCTACTCCTTGACCATGCTGCCGAAAGCGGGTGTCATGTCACCCAAGGTACTTCGGTCACCGATGTCGCATTCGACCCCGACGGGGTGACGATCCAGCTCGATGACAATCAGGTTCGAGCAAGATACCTGATCGATTGTTCCGGTCGTAATAGCCTGATCGGTTCGCGTTTCAAGTTGCGTCAAAATTATCCTCATCTTCGAAAATTTTCGCTGTTTGCCCACTTTGAAGGCGTTGACCGAGAGCCGGGAATCGACGGAACTCTGACCAAAATGATTCGATGCAAGGATCGATGGATTTGGATGATCCCCATCACCGCAAAAAAAACCAGCGTAGGAGTGGTGCTCGATGCGGAAACTTTCAAGCGATTAAAATTGAAACCGGAAAATGCCTACACGCAGATTCTGCAGGAGAACCCGCAAGTTATCGGGCAGATGCTGCAGGCCCGACGAGTCACGGAGATCCATGCCGCCGGCGATTTTTCTTTCCGGAACAAACGGTTCACCGGCGATCGTTGGGTACTGGCAGGGGATGCGGCCGGGTTCATTGACCCTGTCTGGAGCAGTGGCGTTTTCATTGCTGTTCTTTCCGGCGAGAAAGCCGCCGATATGCTCGACCGAACGTTACGTCAACCGCATCGGCGGACCGCCGAATTTGCCCGCTACGAGCGCCGCCTTGGGCGAGTTATGGATCTCTACCTGAAATTCGTCACCGCGTGGTACACCCAGGAATTTGCCGAGGTTTTCTTTAACCCGAAGCAATTTTTTCAAATTGTCCCCGCCGTGAATTCGGTGTTGGCCGGCAGTGAAAAACGCCTGCCGGAAGTCCGGTGGCGCCTCTGGATTTTTGACTTTCTGGTATTTTTACAAAGACGCTTCGCCCTGGTCGCGCCACGGATGAGTTTCCAGCCTGGAAAGTCGATCGTATGAATGCCGAGGCTAACCAGGAGACCCAACTCTACGATGTGGTGGTCATTGGCGGCTCACTTTCCGGCGCCGCAACAGCGACATTACTGCTGCGAAGAAACCCCGGGCTGAAGCTGCTTATTGTCGAAAAATCGACTCATTTCACGCGCCGGGTTGGTGAAGCGACCGTGGAGGTAAGCGCATTTTTTCTCGGGAGAATCCTCGGGATGACCCAGCATCTCAATGAGTCGCATCTAGTAAAACAGGGGATGCGATTCTGGTTCACCAACGACGAGGTCGCATCCCTCGACCAGGCAAGCGAGCTCGGCGGCCGATATCAGGTTCGCCTTCCTTCTTACCAGCTGGATCGGGCGGTATTTGATGAGGAAGTGTTGCGGCGCGCCTGCGCGGCCGGCGCTCGTTTGCTGCGTCCGGCCAGCGTGACGAAGGTGTATCTTTCGCCAGGCGGCGAGCAGATTATTACCCTTCGAACCGGGGAAGTATTAGAAACGGTCCGCGCGCGCTGGGTGGTCGATGCTTCGGGTGTGGCGGCATTTCTGGCGCGCCAGCAAGGATGGTGGCAGACAAATAGGGCGCACCCGATTGCCGCCGCCTGGGGACGCTGGAAAGGGGTCAAAGATTGGGATGGGTATGAACTTGCCCAGAAATACCCTGAATGGGCGAGCGCACCCTACGGAATCCGCGGTACCGCCACAAATCATGTGGTGGGCGACGGGTGGTGGAGTTGGTGGATACCCCTCAAAGGGGGAGATGTCAGCGTCGGAGTCGTTTTCGATCAACGTCTCGTTCATTGGCCGCACGATGGGGGGAAACTGGGGGACCGGCTTAAGCACTTTCTTTTGCAGCATCCGGTCGCCCGCGAGATGCTGGCCGATGCACAGCCAATGGATGGAGACGTGCATTGGCGAAAAGATCTTGCTTACTTTAGCACCAGGTTTGCCGGAGATGGATTTGTGCTCGTAGGTGACGCGGCTGGGTTCATGGATCCATTCTACAGCCCCGGCATGGATTGGATCTCCTTCACGGCCACCAGCGCAACAAATCTCATCACCGCACAGCGACACGGGGAGCCTCTCGAAGGGCTGATCGAACACCATAATAGCACTTTCTCCAAGAGTTATCATCGCTGGTTCCGGGCTGTTTATCAGGATAAATACGAATATATGGGCGAGTACGACCTGATGCGCCTGGCTTTCCTGCTAGATCTGGGTCTCTATTACCTGGGTATCGTGTCGCAACCGTTCAAGATGGGAATTAAAGGGTTGCAAGAACCCCCTTTTTCCGAGCCGCTTTCCAATCCCGTCTTTGCGCTGATGAGCACTTACAACCGCCGGTTTGCCCAAATCGCCCGCCGTCGCCGCCGCTTAAACCATCTCGGAAGAACAAATCGCGCCCATCGTTGTCTCGCCAACGGCTTCACCTTGAGCCGATCTGATATTCGACTGATCCTCAAAACGGTTCTTCGGTGGGGCGTGCTAGAGCTCAGAGAAGGCTGGCGCAGCTGGTGGCAACCGAGAGAAACGCCCGCTCTGAGGGTCAGTGGCGATCAGGCAAGGGGTTCGCAGCGGCTGCCAGCGGCGTAGGAGTTGGCAGGTGGCAGTGTCAGGTGGGAGTAAGAGCAAAGAGAAGGCTGGTTACTTGATTAGCGCATGTCGAAAGCATTGGCACGATTTACTTTTCGTCCCTTCAGGGTGCACCTTAATTGTTGGCTAACCCAGGCTAAATCCTGGGCTATGTTTGCCTGGCCCTTCGGGCCGTATACTCACTGACAACTGCCCAATCATGCCAAGCGCGACCAAGAGCGGGCGAACACTGCTTTTACAGACTATCTTCGGGAAATATCGCGGCCGCATTGTCGTGACTTACGTAGTTACCCTGGCGGAAAATCTGTTTGAATTATGTTATCCCTCTTTGACCGGCTTGGCCGTCAACGGATTGCTCAAGCATGAATTTACAGGGCTTTGGTTGCTTCTTGGAGTCTGGTTGGCTCATACGGCGACCGGCGTTTTCCGCCAAAGCTATGACACCAGGGTCTTTTCGGCGATCTACACGGATCTGGCCACCCGCACGGTCTCCGACCAGGAAACGAAGGGAGTTTCGACCTCTCAGATCATCGCGCGATCTTCGCTCTCTAGAGAATTCGTTAACTTTTTCGAACGCGATGTCCCGGCCACTGTTAATTCGTTGTTCGGTTTGCTGGGCGCGCTGGTCCTGCTTTTCTTCTATGATGCCTGGAGCGCCGTGTTCTGCCTCATCCTTCTAATACCATTGGCACTCCTGAATCGCGGCTATTCCAAACGCACTTTGACGCTGAACAGACGCCTGAACAACCAGCTTGAGCGCGAGGTGACCGCGCTGACCCGCCGAATGCCTAGCCGAGTCGTCGGACATTACCGGCTCCTTGCCAAATGGCGCATCTCTCTGTCAGACGCCGAAGCGATGAACTGGGGTATCATGGAGCTCTTCAGCATCGTTTTGTCCGCCGCCGTGATCATCAGAATCGCTTCCTTGCCACATATTCTACCCGGCACGATCTTCGCCATGCTGGCCTATCTTTGGAACTACATCGGAAGCCTCAACCATGTCCCGGCTCTGGTCCAGCAACTGAGCCGGCTCAGAGACATTGCGCAGAGAATGGACCAGAGTTTTTAAAGGCGGAAGTCAGGAGTCAGAATTCAGGAGTCAGGAGGCGGAATTCAGGAGCACCCCACGGGCAAGTGCGCGCGAAGATTTGAGAAGAAACTGTTGTTCGGCGGCCCAACATCAAGTTTCAGAGAGTTCAGAAAATAGCAGGCTTATCGGCCGTATTGGCGTGTCATCATATCGCCGGTACGCTTTCTATTCCCTGTCGCTTCTCACTTCTCCCTCCTCACTCGCAACTTCTGACTCCTGAATTCTGGTTTCTGAATTCCGCCTCCCAAACTCCCCCTTTGACAAACCAAGATTCCCAATTACCTTGATATCAAGCTAATTAAAGTTTTCCCTTTTTTTGTCTTATGAGTCCGGAGTTACTTGGAATCCATCATGTCACCGCGGTCACTGCCCGCGCATCAGAAAACCATCAATTCTACACGCAGGTCCTCGGGATGCGTCTAGTCAAGAAGACCGTCAATCAGGATGACGTCAGCGCTTACCATTTGTTCTATGCCGACGCCCAGGGATCGCCCGGAAGCGATCTCACGTTTTTCGATTTCGCGCATGCACCCCGCCAGCGCCACGGGAACAACAGCATCAGTGGCACTGGGCTCCGTGTCGGCGGAGAAGAATCGTTGCGCTGGTGGCTGGAACGCTTTGATCAACTAAAGGTTGCCCATTCACCGATCCTGGAACGGGGTGGACGTTCGGTGATCGATTTCCAGGATGGCGAAGGCCAGCGACTCACCCTCTTCGATGATGGGAATACCGGGGAATCTTTCCCCTGGCCAGAGAGTCCCGTACCCGCGTCCTATCAGATTCGCGGTCTCGGTCCTGTGACCATCACCATCCCGGTGTTGGAGTCGACAGGAAGTCTTTTAACAGAAATTCTCGGCATGCGGCCCACCCTGAAATACGCCGATCCCGAACGAAAAGAATCCAGCATCCAAGTCTACGAAATTGGTAAAGGCGGCGCAGGGGCGGAATTGCATGTCCGAGTGCGCCCGGATCTCGGTCCGTACCGCCCTGGAGCGGGCGGGGTGCATCACGTCGCGTTTCGTGTTCCAGATGAAGAGACCTATCACGCCTGGACGCGTCGTTTGAGGGATCTGCGGATACCTAACAGTGGAGAAGTCGATCGATATTATTTCAAAAGCCTCTATTTTCGCGAACCAAATCAGATCCTTTTCGAACTGGCTACCGATGGCCCTGGCTTTGCGGTCGACGAAAAGATTTCCGATCTCGGAAACGGCCTCGTCCTGCCACCATTTCTGGAAAAGCGAAGAGCTGAAATCCTCGCTAATCTCAAGCCGTTGTAAGAGGAGGGAGGAGGGGAGTAGTCGTCAGAGGAGCGAGCAAACCGGGACGGTTCGCCTGGCCTCCGTGAGCTTCTAGGTTCTCGGTCTCGTTGAATGAATCCTGCCTTGGAGCCGGTTGACCACCATCACAGTGACCAGCAAGGCGCCGTAGGTTAAATCGCGAGCATAAACGTTGACGGACATGATGTTCAGCCCGCTCGAAATAAACTGAAGCGATAAAACCGCCAGAATCAAGCCGAACACCGTCCCTGAGCCGCCATTGGGATTGACTCCCGCTAGAATGTTGATGAGGACGCTCAGCAGAAGATAGGAGGTCCCGTAGTCTGCGTTGGCGCTATTTGCTCTGGCCAGGATGACGAGCCCTGCGCAGGAAGCAATGAATCCGCTCAAAACGTAGGTCGTGACAACCACCCGAAAAGTCGGGATGCCAGCGAATACCGCCGCTCGCGAGTTGGTTCCATAAAGGCGCATCTGCTTACCTAACGGAGTACGCGCTGTGATGATATAGATAAGAACACCGGTCAGCAGAAAGGCGATCAACGGAGTGGGAACCCCGAAGACCGAGCCATTTAAGACATTGGAATAGATCCCTGGGATACCGGTGACGGAGGCGCCGGAATCACCCGTTGAGTAGGCTAGCACGACCGCGACGCCGGCAAACAATTGCATCGTTCCCAGGGTCGCCAAAATCGCGGGTAGCCCACTTGCCACCAGGAGCCCATTGATCACCCCGGCAAGACAGCCAATCAAAAGACCGATGAACATCGCTACCAAAATAAATTGCGGAGGCAGACTCCGCATCGTCAGCGCGGCAACGATGGCACTCAGATTAGCAACGCTTACCACGCTCAGATCGATTCCGCCGGTCAACATTGTCGGGTGAATCGCCAGCGCCAGCATTGCGAATTCCGGCATTTGATATGCCATTGAGCTGAGATTTGCTGTCGACAAAAAACCGGTCGGACTCAAGGTGCAAAAGAGAAGCAGGATCACGATCGCAAAAGCTGCCAGGCGAATGAGATAGCGCGCTTCACTGTTCATGGACGAGACAAAAGGTCGGGGGGGATCATCTATGTAACCAAAGAATGCGCCAAGGCAAACATTAAAAAAGGCGGGAGTTCAGGAGTTGCAGGAGTTCAGGAGTTACAGAACGGGCTTCCAGCCTGTGATCAGCCAGCCAGGAGCCAGGATTCAAAGCAATGGAGTTCTGGAGGGTAAAGGTCCACCATTTCAACCGAAACAAGAAGAGGCAAAGCGAGACGCTGCTACGCTCGAATTTTCAGGGTCCTCGGCAAAAGGCTCTCCGCATTCTGCAACTCCTTCAGCCCTGCACTCCCTTTTCGTGCCCGTGCTTGACAACACGCCAAGTCAGTGGATAGACGAAGTAGCTCGCGAATCGATCCCCGGAAACCTTCGCGATCTTCCAAGTACCCCCCAAAAAATGAAACATCCAATCTGTTTGCCAATCATTCTGGCGAGTTGTGCTCTCGCTTACCTGACGAGCTCTAGTTCGGCAGAGGACAAAAAAGTCTACAATTTAGCCACTGTCGTTAAGATCAGCGGAATCAACTGGTTTAACTACATGGAAACCGGTGTGAAGAAATTCGCGCAGGATACCGGCAATAAAACCGTTCAGCTTGGCCCTCCGACGACCGACTCCGCCCAGCAAATTCAGATCGTCGAAGATCTGATCGCGAAAAAAGTTGATGCCATTACCGTGGTCCCTTTCCAGCCGCCCGCCATGGAGCCGGTTCTCAAAAAGGCGATGGATAACCATATCGTCGTCATTACCCATGAAGCGTCCAATATCCAGAACGCGAACTACGATCTCGAAGCATTTAATAACACAGCATTCGGAGAGCACCTGATGGAGAATCTGGCGCAACGGATGAATTACGAAGGTGAATACGCCGTTTTCGTCGGGAGTTTGACCTCAAAAACTCACAATGAATGGGCGGATGGCGCCATTGCGCTTCAGAAGAAAAAATATCCTAAGATGAAACTGGTGGTCGACAAGATTGAAACCAATGACGATCAGCAAGTTTCCTATGCCAAGGCCAAAGAACTGCTTCGCGCACATCCGACGATCAAAGGATTCCAAGGCAGCGCTTCGACAGACGCGCCCGGGATAGGTCTGGCAGTCGAAGAAGCAGGCCTCCAAGATAAGGTGGTGGTGGTGGGGACTGGCGTTCCTTCGCTGGTGAAGAAATACCTTCCGACTGGAGCCGTTCGAATGATCTCGTTCTGGGATTCTTCAATCGCAGGTTATCTGATGAACAAGATTGCCGTCATGGTCTTAAACGGCCAGAAGATCACCGACGGAATGGACCTTGGTGAGCCCGGATACGAAAAAATCCGCTTAGTGGACAACAAGATCATTTTTGGAAACGGGTGGATCGATTGCACCAAAGAAAACATGGACAAATTTGATTTTTAAGGCCCTTTAACGCCCCCTGTCCGGGATTCGAATTTGGACGAATCCCGGATCCGGGGAACCGGATCAGGGTGGAGTTTGCAAAGGGTCATCAATTTCATCGAGGCCTCCCCGGCCATCGTAGTGTATCGAAAGGCCATCTTCCTCCCCCCGCCAATACGCGATACGCCGGCCGTCGACACGTTTTCCCTTAACTGCTCAAGCCACCTTCAATCGTTAATTTAGTGGCCTCTCTAGTCGCAGCGAACATTTCGAAGACCTACGTGCGCGCCCCCGTATTGCAGAAGGTGAATCTGTCGGTTCGTCCGACCTCCATTCATTGCCTGGCGGGAGCCAATGGATCCGGAAAATCGACTCTGATCAAAATTATCGCCGGCACGCTGGAGCCGGATTCAGGTAAAGTCGAACTAGATGGTCATGACGTAACCAAATTGAATCCGCTGGCCCGGATCGATTTTGGGCTTAGCGTGATCTACCAGGATTTTGCTCTTCTCCCGAACCTGTCGGTCTTCGAAAACATCACCTTTCTTGATAGTGTTTCCCGCCACAGGAAACTGGTAGACTTCAGGCTCTTGCACCGGGAAGCCGCCGAAATCCTGGCGCGAATGAGGGTTCAGATTCCTCTCGACGCCCTCGTTGAGGATTTGCCCGTCGCCAACCAGCAACTGGTCGCCATTGCGCGGGCGCTCAAGAATCGGTCAAAGGTCATTATCATGGATGAGCCGACTTCGGCTCTGACAAATCGCGAAGTCAAAACCCTTTTTCAGATCGTTCACTCGGTTCGTACCGCAGGCGTCAGCTTTATCCTCGTCACCCACAAGCTCGAAGAGATTTACGAAATCTGTGACGAGGTTACCGTGATCAGGAACGGCGAAGTGGTAAACCACGGCCCGATCACTGACTTTACGACGGCCCAGCTAAGCGAGGCGATCTCCGGCCGTCAGATCCGTATCGAACGGCTTCAGCCACCCGAACCACCCGCAGAAACCGCTCCTCTTCTTGAGGTCACAACGCTAACAGGCGTGCCCTCCTTCAGCGATGTCTCGTTTACCGTCAAACCGGGCGAGATCGTAGGGCTGACGGGACTTCTGGGTTCTGGTCGAGCAGAACTGGCGCTCACCATCGCAGGCAAAAGTAAACCATCCAGCGGATCGATGCGACTGGCAGGTGAGAAGATCGCCTTACGTAACGTGCGCGACGCTCAGCGCCATGGGATCGGCTATATCCCGGAAGATCGTCTGAGTGAAGGTCTATTCCTCGAGCAAGAGATTGTCGATAACATGTTGATTGCCAATCTCAAACGTCGTCTTTCCTTCGGGCTCCTGGACAGAGAGGCTCTTCGACGTGACGGCGACGAATGGATCCGTCGGCTGGATATCAAAACTCAAAATGGCCGTGATCCGGTGCAAACTTTATCCGGCGGCAATCAGCAGCGTGTGCTGATCGCCCGCTACCTCGATCTAAACCCGAAACTGCTCATCCTGAATGGCCCCACGATTGGTGTCGATGTCGGTTCCAAGCATGATATTCACCTCCTGATTGCTGAACTGGCGAAGGCAGGGACGGGTATTATCGTCGTGTCCGACGATCTCCCCGAATTACTGAGCGTTTGTCACCGAATTCTCGTGATGACGGGCGGGAAACTTTCCAATCAGCATGCTGCCCAGGGGCTTGATCTGCAAGCCCTCTCACGGGAAGTGACTTTGGAGTAAAAATTGCGCTGGATAAAAAACTATCTCCGTTCCTCCGAAGGGATCATCCTGCTGACCACGGTCTTAATTTGTGTCGGGGTCACGGCGGTCAATCCGATCTTTTTCAGCGCGCCGAATCTGCTCGATCTGATCCGGAACAGCATCACGACCGGTTTGTTTGCCCTCGGTGTTTATACCGCGCTTCTCTCGGGCGGTATCGACGTCTCCTTCACAGCCGTCGCCGCTTTTTCGATGTATGGAACCGTTAAACTGTTTGTCTTGATCAATCCGCACGCTCCGCTTTGGATGATCTTCGTCGTCGCTGCCTTGATCGGTGCGGTTCTGGGCGGCTTTAACGCCACGCTGATTGCCCTCTTTCGCCTTCCGACTCTGATCGTCACCTTGGGCACTCTCAGTCTGTTTCGCGGTCTTCTGCTGACCTTTCTCGGCACCCGACATATCACCGACATTCCGGACGCGATGCTTCAGCTGTCGCGCTCCTACCTTTATCGGGGCCGTCTGGCCGATGGCAGTCTTTTCAGCCTGCCGGCCACCGCGATCGCCCTTTTTGTCGTCGCGGTTCTGATTGCCTTGCTGGTGCGCTTTACGATGCTCGGGCGTTCGATTTACGCCATCGGCGGTAGTGAACTGGCGAGCATCCGCCTAGGGCTTCCGGTCGTTAAAGTTAAATTTTTTGTCTACGTTTTGATCGGGCTCATTGCCGGAATCACCGGCATCGTTCATAGCTCGCAAGCGCGGGTTGCTAATCCGTTTGACTTAGTCGGGTCCGAGTTAAATGTACTTGCCGCTGTCGTCCTGGGTGGAACCCGGATCACTGGAGGGCGAGGTACCGTTTTCGGTACCTTGGTCGGTGTTTTTCTGGTAACGATGATCAATAATTCGCTGGTTCTTCTTGGCGTACCTTCCTACTGGGAACGCTGCGTGATCGGTCTCCTCGTTTTAATCGGCGCCGGAGTTCCAATTCTGGTCCAGCGAGTCCAACATAATCGTAACCGAGCAGCATTAATCACTGAAGCAAACCGACAGAAGCAAGCCCAGGCAGCATAGGTTTGCAATGCTGCAAAACTTCCTGCTGTGTCCTGTTGGGGCGTAGGCGCGACGTCTCGCTTTGCCTCTTTTAGGAGGGAGCAAACCGGGACGGTTCGCTTAGTGCGCCTGAAAGTGCGCACCAACAGTGGGGTGGAAGTCCCCATCGGACAGAACACTGGCTGTCCGTAGCTGAAGGAAACTGCGTCGCCGAGAGGCGGGGTGGGGAGCAACCGGAAGCGAACGACCAGTCCATAATTAAGAAAATGATGAACTCGATATGGCCTGATGCATTGGCGAGCCTGCTAAGTGAAGGCGAAGCCCAGAACGGAAGCCGATCCGGAAAGGGAGAACGGCAACTTCGCGACCTGACCTGCGGCGAGACAGTGAGCGTAGGGCCAGGAGTGCATGGGGTGGGTGGAGACAGAATGGTCGGAAGTTGGAGCGACATGAATCAGGGATCACGATTCGGGAAAGGAACGGCGTTCATGGTCTGCAGAAGGTCCGAAGAACCGTACCCGAAAGGTGACAGAGCCTCCATAGTAGCGCAGAAGCGGGGTAATGCCCGTGGAGCCAAGGGAGGCAGGAAGGTGGAAGCGTGAAAGACAGACCACAGGAACAAACACCGTCGGCAGTGCCCCAGAGGGCTCCACAAGACGGAGAGATCCGTGCCCGGTGGGCATGGGTGGAAGCTGAGGTCTGGACGGAGCGCATGTTGGCAACCCTGGAAACGGGGATCGAAGGAGGAAAATGGTTCAGACTGATAGACAAAGTCTGGAGTTCAAGGAATCTTGGACGCTCGCTCGAGAAGGTAGTCGCCAAAGGCGGAAGCGCCGGAATCGACCATCAAAACGCGCGACAAATTGAAGAACGTAAAGACCAAACGATAGCGAAACTGGAGCAGGAACTAAGAGTCAACCAGTACGAACCGCAGGCGGTCAAGCGGGTATGGATACCCAAGCCGGGGAGCAACGAAAAGCGACCCTTAGGAGTGCCGACTCTGAGAGATCGAATTGTGCAAGGAGCCCTGCTTCATGTCATGGAACCGATCTTCGAGCGCGACTTTGCACCCCAAAGCTATGGATTCCGACCTGGGAAAGGATGTAAGGACGCTCTGCGCCGAGTGGACGAACTGCTCAAGGGTGGCAGCCACTGGGTGGTAGATGCGGACCTGAAATCCTACTTTGACACCATTCCGCAAGAAAGACTGATGGATCGCATCAGGGAGAAAATCGCGGACGGAAGAGTATTAAAGCTCCTAGAACAGATGCTTCAGGCAGGAGTAATGGATAGCGCTAAAGGATGGCAACCGACTGAGCAAGGGACCCCACAAGGGGCGGTGATAAGCCCAATGTTATCAAATATCTACTTAGATGGGTTGGACTGGCAGATGGCCAAAGGGGGCTTCGAAATGGTGCGCTACGCCGATGATTTCATCGTGCTGTGCAGCAGCCAGGAACAAGCCCAAGAGGCCTTAGAGCGAGTCCGGCACTGGGTAGAAGAGAACGGTCTGACCTTACATCCGAGCAAAACGCGACTGGTAGATGCCAGTCAAGCCGGAGGCTTCGACTTCCTAGGCTATCATTTTGAACGGAGTATGAAATGGCCACGCAAGAAAAGCATGGGTAAACTTAAAGACACGATCCGAGATAAGACCCGACGCACTGATGGACGCAGCCTCAAAACCATCTGCGAGGACTTGAACCGGACCCTGCGAGGATGGTTTGGATACTTCAAACACAGCAAAGGCAACGTATTCGAGTCCGTCGACGGCTACACGCGAGGTAGACTGCGAAGCATTCTACGAAAGCGAGTAGGCAAGCACGGGCGCGGATGCGGTAGAGACAATCAGCGCTGGCCAAACGCCTACTTCTCCGCAGTAGGCTTGTACTCCTTAAGACAAGCCTACCTTGCGGCACGCCGATCTTCATGACAAGTAACCACCAACTGGAGAGCTGGGTGCGGGAAATCCGCCTGCCCAGTTCGGAGGGAGGGGCGACCTAATCCGTCGTCCCTACCCCTATCTTTGCTGGAATGTTATGAGATGAGCTTTTCCTCCCATTTCTCGACCAAAGGCGATGCTTTGCTATCGACCAGGCTGACAAATGCCAACAACGCTTTTCGAGCGTCTCCCAGCGGATAGTAAAAGGCGTCCCAATTTTCGCTATCTTCACCGTCGTGATTCGGAATGATGAATTCGAAATACCACGCTTCTTTGAGTTCCGTATAAGCACTCGCGGCCCGACGCTCGATGTTCTCCAGATCTTTTAACGACAGAATGGTTTTCTGCCGCTGCGTCCGCCGCAATAGTTTGCGCCGCATCACGTCCGTCAGAAAATCCGCGAACGACAGACTGCGCTTCTCCGATTGCAGAAAGACGATTTCTTCCCTTGAGAGGGGCGCCAGAAAAATACTCAGCAGATCGACTTTTGAAGCGAACTCATCCTTCAATTTCCGGCCGACGAATGGATTACCTTCGAAAAACAGATCCCCTGCCTCCAGGGCCCGTTTGGTTTCATGCAAATCAACCGCCTGCAGGTCGCCGCGAACATCCAGCACGATGAAGTTTTTCTTTTCCCGTAGTCCCTCAATCTCTTTGCGAGATCTAAAGTAGTAATCTTTACCATCGATCTCCCCAGGCCGGGGAGACCGACAGTTATAAAGCACCAGCTTGCGCAACTTCGCCGCGCGCTCGGGATAAAAGCTGCGGAAGGCAGCGTGCAGTGGACCTTTCCCGACGCAGGAAGGACCAGAGAGAATGATGAGACGTCCCATGCTCACAAAAAACTCCAAGTACTCGATAACTCAAGTACCGGATACCACCGGCCAGGGGAAGCCGGAAAATCTCAAACGTTCTAAAGAGGATGCGGTCTCGCCTGGTTTCTCTTATTTAATCAGGTTATGAGGAGAAGGCCACGCCACGTTCGGGTCCGGTCCGGGCAATTCGAATTTGTTAAACTCAATGTCAAAGAGTTCGATTTGCGAGATACCTATCATCTCATCCTGACCCTGTCGTGGCCTGGGTTCGCTGGTGTCATTTTCTGCATCTACCTTTTGATCAATCTTGTCTTCGCTGCCCTCTACATGCTCGATCCGCACGCCATTGCCGAGATGTCATCGTTTTTCGATGCTTTTTTCTTTAGTGTGGAGACCTTGGCGACCGTGGGTTACGGCCACATGTATCCTGAATCTCTCTATGGCCACCTGATCACCATGTTCGAAATCATGGTCGGTTTGTTTGGGTTGGCAGTGATTACCGGCTTGATTTTTGTCCGCTTTTCTCGTCCCACAGCGCGAATGCATTTCAGCAAAGTCGCGGTCATTACGCCGTTTGATGGTGTGCCCAATTTGATGATTCGCGTGGCCAACCTGCGACACCAGGCCATGGTCGAGCCCGAGTTTCGGATGATCTTATTTCGGAACGTTGTCACTGCCGAAGGAGACGATGTGCGGCGCTTTAATTCGCTCAAACTGGAGTTTGATCATTTGATCGCCTTCCCAGCTGTTCTGACCGTACGGCACCGGATTGATGAAGAAAGTCCGCTCTTCGGGATGACTCCAGAAGATTTACAGCAACACGACATCCGGATCATGGCCTCGATTGTCGGCGTCGACAGCGTTATCGTTGCTCCAGTCCAAAGCCTCTCGGACTACAACTACGATCAGATTGAGTGGAATCGGCGTTTCGTCGAAATCTATGATCAGAGCAAAGAAGGCGAATGGACAGTCGACTACGGCAGGATTGACGAAACCGAAGATATTACTCCGGTACAGAACCTGGCCTGACAAACCTAAGCGGTCGTGAGGGTTTCGCGCTAATTATTCAAGTCTGCAGACGGCTTCGTCTCGGATAATTCCCTTTCAAATTTCTCCGATTTGTTGGCGTAAAAGGGATATCGATCTCCACCGTCGGCCGGACGATATCGCCAGTGCTTATAGAGCCAGAGCCACTGCTCGGGATACTGCCGGATCGTTGGCTCAAACTTGTCCCAACACATTTGGGCAATCTCTTGATAGGACATTTCCTCGCCAAATCGCATCGGGTCAGGAAGACGCACCATGTATCGTCCATCTGGTTGCAACAATGTGATAAAGGGTTGGATGGGCGCATTGGTCCGCCGGTGGAGGATGGCGTGCATCATGGTGACTCGCGTCTGGAGCCCGAACGCCTCAATGATGACCGCCGGCTGCGAAATCTTCATGGTCAGATCAGCCAAAATTCCCACTGGCGTGCCGCGCAAAATCATTTTAAAAAAACGAATCATCGATGATTCCTGGGTAATCGCCTTTTGACCTGAACTTTCCCGCAAGCGACGAAAAATTGCCGTTAGTCGATCATTTTTAAAGCGCTGTGTCAGAATACAGCCCTGGTAACCCCGGAGAGCGAAATGCGCGCTGGCCCATTCGAAGTTACTGAAGTGGATGGTTAAGAAAATCGGCGCCGGCGGTAAATTATTATTCGAACACCGCTCTTTGGCCACGAGGTCATCCTCAAAACAAACATAGCGGTCGAGATTGCCTGCGTTCAATCTAGGAGTCCAGAATAGCTCCAGAAAGCTGCGTCCGAACAGCTGAAACGAGCGGCGAGCGATTGCCCTGCGCTCCGCTAAACTCTTTTCCTGGCCAAAGACGGCTTGGAGGTTTGCCAAAGCGACTGCCTGACTCTTGCGATCCAAGTGAAAGAACAGCCATCCGGCGACATCCGCCAGCAAACGAAGCAATGCCAAGGGCAGCAGCGGAACGATTCGGGCGCACAATGCGACGCCAAACCATTCTAACCAGTAGCGAAATTCTTTCAGTCGGTTCACATCAGGGAAGCAATCAAAGTTTCATATACATGGTTCAAAGAAGGTCTGACGGCAAGGTAAGCGAACCGTCTCGGTTTGCTCCGCCCGGAAGAAGCAAAGCGAGCCGCTTTGCCTACGCGCCCACACGCCCACACGCCCCTCCGCCCCACGCTGTTCTTTGGCAGTTGATTCCTTTAGCATGACGCGTGGATTACTCTACGCGACTGCGAATGATTCGCGTTCAAAGGCAAGAAAACAACCATGCGCGCTTTACGATTTCATAAAACCGGTTCGTTGGACCATTTGAGCCTCGAGGAAGTTCCTCTGCCGAACCCTGCCGCCGGCGAGTTGCTCGTTCAGGTCAAGGCGGCTGCCGTTAATCCCAGCGACGTCAAAAATGTGCAGGGCAAGATGCATCAAACCACGTTGCCTCGGATTCCCGGACGCGACTTCGCGGGCGTCGTCGTTGACGGTTCCCAGGAGTTTTCCGGTCAATCCGTTTTTGGTTCGGGAGGTAATCTTGGCTTCGGCCGAGACGGCAGCCACGCAGAGTATGTCGTGGTTCCCGCGACGGCGGTTCTTCCTTTGCCAGGTACTCTGAGTTTTCCGCAGGCGACGAGCATCGGGGTCGCCTATACGACCGCGTGGACCGCCCTGGTCAACGTCGCTCGCATTCAATCAGGAGAAACGGCACTTATTCTTGGAACGACCGGCGCCGTAGGGAGCGCTGCGGCCCGCATTGCTCATAAACTCGGGGCTCTAGTGATCGGTACCGCCCGAACGGCGAAGGACATCGTCCTAACTGCGACCCTACCGGTTGACGCGTGGATCGACCTTGAGACCACTGACCTCGCAACCGGAGCGCGAGCCCTGACGAGCGGACGCGGGGCGGATGTTGTCTTCGACGTGGTGGGTGGCGCCATGTTCGAGAAATGCCTTGCCGCCGTCGCCTGGCGGGGACGGCAGGTGGCGATCAGTTCAAGTCCTGAGTCGCGAGTAGCCTTCAATCTGGTGGATTTCTACCACAATGAGTCGAGGTTGTTCGGCGTAGACTCGCTCAAGCTTGGTTTTGAGGAAACCGCCGACATTCTTCGCCAACTTGTTCCCTGGTTCGAATCAGGCGCATTTCCGCCACCCAGTTTTTCAGCATTTTCGTTGGAGGAAGGACCAGGGCTTTATCGCGATATCGCCGAATCCAAAATCAAAATCAAAGCCAAGCCTGTTCTAGTTCCTTAATTACGCTAGAAACGTAGAAGCACAGGCTTTCCGTCCCTCTCGTTCAGCCAATTCCTCTGGCTTTTCGGCCGAATTTAGCGCTTGACGTTCTCTAGGTAAAACTATAATAACTATAACTATCAGAGCGATTCAAGAGTGCGAGTTTCAGATCAGCCGGGGCGCTGAGTATCAAGAACGTTACCCGCGAGGGTCTCTTCCTGTTCGACTATCGAGTCATCAACCGGCAAGGCGGCCAGGTCTGGGCCAAAGGAGAGATTGACGACGTGGCAACGGCTTGTTTCGCAATCCCAAAGGCAAACCGATGAACTATCAGATCGAAATCCTGCTGATGGAAGACAACGAGTCAGACGCTGAACTGGCAATCCGGGCAACCGCGAGAGCGGACAGATGAAACCGGTTTTACGCGCTTTGATTGTGGAAGATTGCGAGAATGACATGGGTTTACTCTTGCGCAATTTAAAGAGGAGCGATTACGAGATCGTATATCGAAGAGTCGACACTGCCGAAGGCCTTACTGCCGCCTTGGACCACGAAAGCTGGGACATCCTCTTCTGCGATTTCACTATGCCGCAGTTCAGCGGGCAAACAGCTTTGGAGATCGTCAGGAAACGGGATCTTGATCTGCCATTTATTTTCGTGTCGGGTACCGTCGGCGAGGACGTTGCGGTCCAGGCCATGAAGGCAGGCGCGCATGATTACGTCCTGAAGGACAATCTTTCTCGGTTGGTTCCGGCCATGGAGCGTGAGTTGGGCGATGCTGAGGTGCGCCGCCAGCGCCGCCAAGCCGTAGAAGACATCCGGCGATTGAACGCAGACTTGGAGCGGCGAGTGATCGAGCGTACCGCGCAACTCGAAGCGGCCAATGTTGAGCTGCAAACAGAAATCGCCGAGCGCAGAAAAGTTGAACGGATCCTTCACGACAAAAACGTCGAACTTCAAGATACCGCCGAGGCCAAAGACAAATTTCTGGCCAACATGTCGCATGAGCTGCGGACGCCACTGAACGGCATCATCGGCTTCGCCGAATTTCTCCTGGATGGCAAGCCGGGGATGCTCAACCCGAAGCAGAAGGAGTATCTCCAAGATATTTTAAATAGCGGAAAGCACTTGCTCCAGCTGATCAGCGACTTACTCGACCTGGTCAAGATCGGGGCCGGGAAGATGGAATTTAATCCGGAGAGATTCTCACTTCGCGAAGTCGTCAAAGAAGCCTGCGCCGTTACAATGTCGATCGCGCAGAAGAAGGGTATCCAGATCGAGATGAACATCGCACCCGAGATCGGCGACGTCACGCTCGACCAGCAAAAGTTCAAGCAGATTCTCTACAACCTGCTCTCCAACGCGATTAAATTCAATGACGATGGCGGCAAGGTGGAAATTCGTGCCGCGATGCTCGATACAAACCACTTCAAGTTGGCAGTCCTGGATAATGGCATCGGTATTGACTCGAAGGATCTTCAGCGGCTTTTCAAGGAGTTCGAACAGGTTGAATCCGGTGCGGGGCGACGCCACGAAGGCACCGGATTAGGCTTGGCGTTAACCCGAAAGATTGTCGAGTTGCAGGGCGGCACAATCAGTGTGGAGAGCAAATTGGGCAAAGGCAGCAGCTTTGCTATTATCATGCCGTTGGTCATGGCAAAAATGAATGGCTGAACAGGAGATCAGAAGTCAGGAGCATCCCACGGAGCGAGTGCGCCGTGAAGATTTGAGAAGAAAGTCGCGCTCGGAGGACCTCGGCGTTTTCAGAGAAGTCAGGAGGCAGGAGTTCTTCATTGTATTGTCTAAAAGCGAGAAATCCGCAAAGAAGCTATTTCTGGAAATCTCTTCGCGAAACGGATCACTTCCGGCCCGCGTTAATCACCGGAACACAGCCTCTTCTGACTCCTTAACTCCTGACCTACCCCAGGCCGACATCGGCGATCTGTCCTTCATCCCACCCAAAATAGTGTCCCAACTCGTGGAGGTAGGTAATCTGAACCTCGCGGAGAAACCCTTTCCTCCGATAATTCGCTACTTCAGCCAGGGTGTCGATAAATAGGGTGATCCGCGGCATTTCATCAGGTTGAGACGGCTGCCCCTCCATCAGAGAATACCCTTCGAATATTCCCAGACAGGCAGCGCTTTCCTCGTCGTTTGCCCGGCTGAAAAATACTGGAACCTCCCTTGCGCGGTCCCGGAACGATTCCGGCAGCGCCTGCTGAATCTCGGCAATACGCTGTTCGGCCAAGCCTTCCCAATCGATCATCCGGCTACCGTGCGCTATCATACGCAGCAATCAAGGGGGACCTCGGTCGAGGTCCGGCCGTTGGCAGGGTCGCATTTCGCGGTCGGAACTAAGATGGTTGCGATCAAGTGCGCGGACGGACCTGGCGGAGGGTGGAAACTTTTTTCGAAAGAGCGTTGAAACCGGCGACTACATCAAAGAGTTCCTCGTCGATCGCGCTTTGGCGGAGGCGGGAGAAGGTCCGATGCAGATCGGTTAATAACGAATCGATATTCTTTTCGGCGCGCTGCATGGCGGCGAGACGGCTCGCGTTTTCGCTGGCCAGAGATTCGGCGCATGCTTTGAAAAGTGAGATGAAAAGATATTCACGGATGAAAGCGCGCAACGTTGCGTCATCTCGTCCGAAAAGCTCCGGAACACACTTTGTCGGCCAATGAATTTTCGAAATGCTTTTTTGCCACTGGGCATCAAGCGGCAGCAATCGTTGACTGACCGGCTGGCAAAGCGGCCCGGAAATAGGTTTGGTATGAAAGACATAGACCTCCGCGCATCCCCCATTTTCCTGATCTTCGCTGGCCAAAAGAAGTTGGCCGACCAGTGCCGTAATCGCGGAAACAGAACTCGGAACAGCAAACTGGCCTGCTAACGGAAGAGCGGCTTCGGCCAGACGTGCGTGGATGCGCTCTCCGACCGCCCAAATTTTCTTTTCACCCGGCAAGTTTCCAAGGGTCTTTTCCGCAAACTCGGCCATTGTTTCGTTGAATTGCCCCACCAATCCCTGATCAGAGCCAAAGACGATCGTACCAATAACTCCGACACCTCTCCCGCTGCTCGAAGTTGCAGAAACGGGCCACCTCTGGCTGAAACAAATGCTTAAGCCCAGTTCCAGAGAACGCTCGTAATCGGTAAGCGCTCGTACGGCTGCTTCATACTGACCAATACTGGAAGCGGCAACGGCCTTCATCGTGCGAACGACCGATTCAAGCTTTATCGCTCCATTGATCTTGCGGCGCAGACTAACCTGGGTATCGCTCATGGCTCTTTTTGAAAGGGCGTCAGCGTTTGGCGGGCGACTTTGAGGACCGCTTCTCGATCCGCGTCATTGAGTTTTTCATTGGCGACAAAACGCTCTCTCACCTCAGAAGCGATTTGCTTGGAGGCTGCGCAAAGGGCCCTTTCTGCTTCTCGCATCTGGCCCAGCGGCACACTATCAAACAATCCCTCAGTTAACGCCAGCAGCACACTGATTTGTTCGATCACCGAAACTGGCGCGAATTCTGTTTGCTTAAGACAGGTGCGAATACGCTGGCCGTGGCTGATGATTTTGCGAGTGTTCTCGTCGAGGTGAGAACCGAACCGGGAGAAGGTTTCAAGCTCTTCGAATTGAGAATAAGCCAGTTTGAGATTCCCTGCGATGGCGTGATAGGCCGCCAGTTGCGCTTTTCCCCCAACCCGGGAAACGGACTTTGCCACGTCAATCGCCGGCAGCGTTCCCAATTCGAAAAGCGTGGGTGACAAGTAAAGCTGGCCGTCCGTGATCGAGATGAGGTTGGTGGGGATATAGGCGGCGATATCCTGCGCCTCGGTTTCGATGATCGGCAAGGCCGTGAGCGAACCACCCC
This sequence comes from uncultured Verrucomicrobiae bacterium, assembly GCA_963742335.1. Lineage (GTDB taxonomy): Bacteria > Verrucomicrobiota > Verrucomicrobiia > Chthoniobacterales > JAFAMB01 > JAFAMB01. The sequence continues at coordinate 101,640 of CAVULL010000018.1, read as the reverse complement.
CGAATTCCTTCCGCAGATGGGTGGCGCGTTCGAGAAGCCGCGAATGGATGTAAAAAATATCGCCCGGAAAGGCTTCGCGCCCGGGCGGTCGGCGAAGCAGAAGGGAAAGCTCGCGATAGGCGCGGGCATGCTGGGTCAGATCGTCGTAAACAATGAGAACGTCGCGTCCCATTTCCATGTAGTGTTCCGCGACGCTGGTTGCCGCATATGGCGCAATATAAGCCAAACCGGGAGGATCGTTGCCTTCGCTGACCATGACGACGGTGTAGTCCAGTGCACCGCCCGCCTGCAGTTCGGCAATTACCTTGGCCACGGCAGAAGCGCGTTGGCCAATTGCACAGTAAATGCAGAGGACATTCTGGCCGCGCTGATTCAAAATGGTGTCGACGGCGATGGCGGTTTTGCCCGTCTGTCGATCACCCAAAATCAGTTCTCGTTGACCCCGACCCACCGGGACCAGAGCATCGATAACCTTGATGCCGGTCTGCAAAGGGACCCTCACAGGGGCACGATCCATAATGGCTTTGGCGTCCCGTTCGATTGGAAGGCGCTTTCGGGTCGCCAGGGAATCTTTCTTATCCAGCGGCCTTCCAAGGGGATCAATGACTCGACCTAGCAATTCATCACCCACACCCACGTCCATCACGCAACCGGTGCGCTCAACTTCGTCGCCCGTCTGCAGGTGCGAATAATCGCCCAGGAGAACGACACCGATCTCCTCTTGGTCAACATTGAACGCGATGCCAAAGAGATCGCCGGGAAATTGAATTAATTCCTCAAATCCGACGCCGGGCAGCCCGATAACAGTCGCGATGCCCGTGGAGACTGTCGTGATCCTACCCATCTCGCGCGGAGAGAATGAAGGGACGAACGCTTCCCGGGCCTGTTTCATTCGCGCGAAAGTGCGATCAAGGACGCTGAGCGGAGAATCAGGCGGCATTGGGGAGGGCCTTTTGAACAACAGGAGCGGAATCAAACTGGGGCTTCAGCAACCCGTCTACCGAGTCTGTTAGTGCTTTCAGATAGTCCCCTACACTCCAGGCGATCTTTTGGCCATTTGCTGCCAGCTCGATTCCGCTGATTAAATCGGGCCTGATCTCAAATTTAATCGGCGTGCCTTCAGCAAAGAGCGGTTTGACGGCATCCCCAATAGCCGCTTTTTGCGGAGAAGCTAGTTCGAAGGCACTGCGGACCACGACGACTCCCGACGCATCATGAGAAAAAGCGCTTAACTCCTGAACTTGCTTTTCATCCATATCGTTCAGACGATGGATAAAAATGTTCGTCATTTGTTCTTCAAGACTTACGTCGGCCAAGTCTGCCAGAGTCTTTCGAGCGATCGCAAAGACTTCCTCTCGGGCGAGCGATTCAACTTTCCGGTTCAAATTGTCAAGATCGTCGTCTACGGATTTTTGCAAATTGGAACGTAGCTCCTCAGAGTCCTGGCGAACTTTTTCGAGGAGTTTATCTCGTTCGGTTTTCACCGCATTGGTGGCTTGGAGGAATAACGCGGCGCGCTGCTGCTCGAATTCTTCGTTCTTACGCAGGAAATCGGTTTGCTCTTTCAGGGCTTCAGCCTTCTTCATTTCCGCATCTTGAAGTTGGCTCGCGATGCGTTTTTCCCGTTCGTCGACAGCGGCCAGAATCGGCTTGTAAAGGAATCGTTTCAACAGCCATACCAGAATGAGGAAGTTGACTGCTTGTGCGGCAACTGTGAACCAATCGATAAGCATGATTTACTTCCCGGTCGCGTGTGTAATGACCTGAGTCCAAAACGGGTTGGCAAAGATTAGGATCATCGAAATAACGAAACAGTAAATCGCCATCGATTCGATCATCGCGAGCCCGACAAACAATGTTCGAGTGATCGTCGAAGAGGCATCGGGCTGCTGAGCTAGCGCGCTGAGCGCTGCCGCCACTGCTCGACCTTGGCCTAACCCTGGCCCCACCGCTCCGATGGCCATGGTGAGCCCCGCGGAGATGATCGATGCCGCCGCGATGATAGTCATGTTGTCCATATTTTTTCCTTTGTTAGAATGTCTTAGTCCTTAGGTTTTGCTAATGGGCTCCGCATCTTCGGTGCCGGTCGCCGCCGCGATGTAGACCAGTGCCAGAATGCTGAAAATATAGGCTTGGACCATGCCGGTCAGCAGGCCGAGCGCACTCATGACGACCGGAAAAAGAAAAGGGGTGACGATGAGTAGAATGGCCAAAATCATCGTTCCGCTCATCATATTGCCGAACAACCGGACGGCTAAGGCCAGCGTCCGGGAGAATTCGCTGATGATATGAAAGGGTAACATAATCACCGTCGGTTCCACGTAGGACCTGAGATAGCCACCCAATCCACGTTCCTTGATGCCGTAGAACGGCACAGCCACAAACACGCAGAGGGCCAGAGCCGCCGTCGTGGATAGCGAGCCAGTCGGTGGTTCGTATCCGGGTAAAATCGTGAAAATGTTAGCGATAGCGACGAACAGAAAAAGTGTCCCGACAAAACCGAGATATTTTTCTGGCCGCTTTAACCCAACCTCTTCAATTTGCTTTTTGATGCCGAGGACGACGATTTCCAGGACGCATTGCCAACGCGAAATGGATATTTCCTTGCTGAGTCGACGAGTGATCAGTTTCGCACCGAGCGCGAGCACGAGCATCAGGCCCCAAGTATAGACGATTGTGGCGTTTAGCTTGAGGAAACTGTACTGCCAGAAGACAATCTGGTCGGTACTAAGGTGCATGGATTCCTTTATGATTGGTCCGCGTCAACCGGGTCACCAGAAAACGTGCGATGACAAATCCGAGCAAACAGACTACTAACTTTCGCCAGTCGCCACCCGCGATAAAATAGAAGCCGGCCAGCGCCAATCCCATCCGCAGCAGCGAGCTGCCAAAAAACCACCAGACTGGATTTTTGGACCTCAGCCCTTTCTGCACCGTCCACCATAGACTGCCAAAAAAGCAGGCACCGAGCAAAACGCCCGTTATCAGAACTATGAAAAGCGTGGCCAGGTCACTCATCTTTTTTCTCCTCGTCCTCTCGAATAGCCTTTTCTTGTTTGGCAACCCAATACCAGGCATTCAGACATCCGATAGCTAGCCCAATGATGAGCAAAGACAACGTCCAGGAATGAATTCCCGGAAAGTGCTTGTCGATAAAAACGCCGAGCAGAACTCCCAGCAGGGTGGGGACGGCCACGGCCCAGCCGATCAAGCCAAACATCCCGAGGCCAAACCAAATATCCTGCACACCGCGGCGCTTCGCTTTCAGTTTGCGAACCTCGAGCGCGCCAATCTTCCGGCTGAAAGCAGCTTCGCGTTTTTCAGCAGGTCTTTCGGAATTTTCACTCATAATGAAACTCGACAAATCGGCGAATGATTCCGGCCTCCAATTGTGCCATCGCCGCACGCACACCCTTTTCCCGGTCATCCAGCGCCAGAAACTCCTGTTCGACGGCCTGGCGCAATTGGCCGAGATCAGCGCCCCCGATTGCGTGACGCACGGAAATCAGCACCTGAGCGCCTGTCTTCGCCATCACGCCTTCGTCCACCGCCACGTAGACTTCGCCGGCTGTTTCGGTAGCATAAATCAGAATACCAGGGACCAACGCTGCCACGCAGTCGAGCCGATGGGGCAGGATGCCAAACGAACCTCCCGGGGTATCCGCCACGATACGTGTCACGTCTTCTACCTCGCGGAAAATACGAGAAGGCAGGAGGATCTTAAGCTGCATCCGTGACCACGACACGAGGCGCCTCCTTTTTCGATGTAGTCGGCTTCTGCGCCTCATCGATAGAACCGATCATATAGAGACTGCTTTCCGAATAATCCTCGAACTCGTCTTTCAAGATGCGTTCGCAACCGTCGAGCGAATCTTTCAAGCTGACTGCTTTTCCTTTGATTCCGCTAAATTGTTCGGTGGTAAAAAAAGGCTGGGTGAGAAACCGTTCCAGCCGACGGGCACGGGCGACCACCCTCCGGTCTTCCGAAGAAAGTTGTTCGAGGCCCAGCATCGCGATGATGTCCTTGAGTTCCTCATACTCGGCCAGCGTCCGGCGTATCTCCTGGGCCAGATTGTAATGCCGTTCACCGGCAATTCCGGGAGTGGCCATTTTCGAATTCGATCGGAGCGCGTCGATCGCAGGGAAAAGCCCTTGGCTGGCCCGATCACGGGAGAGCACGATGGAAGCGGAAAGGTGCGAGAAGATATGCACCGCGGCCGGATCCGTGAAATCGTCCGCCGGGACGTAGACGGCCTGGATGGATGTGATGGCTCCGGTGGCGGTGTTGGCGATACGTTCCTCCAGTCCGGAGAGCTCCGTTCCCATGGTGGGCTGATAACCGAGACGCGAGGGCATTTGCCCCATGAGGCCGGAAACCTCCGAGCCCGCTTGAATGAATCGGAAGATGTTGTCGATCAGGAGAAGGACATCGCGATGTTCGTCGTCCCGAAAATATTCGGCCATGGTCAACGCCGCATTTCCCACGCGGAACCGGCTTCCCGGCGGCTCGTTCATTTGACCGAAGATCATCACCATGTTGGGCAGTACACCGGCTTCCTTCATGTCATGATAAAGCTCCTCACCTTCGCGGCACCGTTCTCCGATGCCGCAAAATATACTCACCCCGGCGTGATGCCCTACCACGTTGTGGATCATCTCGGTCAGCAGGACGGTCTTGCCCACGCCGGCTCCGCCAAAAAGCCCGGCTTTGCCGCCGCGTTCCAGCGGAACCAGAACATCGATGGCCTTGATGCCGGTTTCGAAGATTTCTGATTTCGTCGAACGGTCCGCTAAAGCTGGAGGTCTTCGGTGGACCGAACGCCACTGGACGTCCGCGAGCTTTTCGCCACGGTCGATGACATTGCCAAACACGTCGAACATGCGCGAGAGAACCCCTTTCCCTACCGGAGCTTGCAGAGGGCCGCCCGTGTCCGTGACCGCCATGCCGCGAGCGAGACCTTGAGTGGGAGTTAAAGCAATTCCCCGTACGGTATGGATGCTCAATTGCGCCCAGACTTCGATAACGATTTGGTTCTCTTTTCCAGCGCGGAGTAACGAGTTGATGGGAGGGAGATACTCTCCGAACTGGACATCGACAACGCTGCCCCGAACCGAGACAATGGTGCCGATATTGGATAGACTTGGGTTACGCATTATTGGAATAGGAATCTTCGGAGAAAGCGGTTCAGAGGTCAGAACGGTTCATTTACCTCTTTCATTTCAGAGACAGACTACCGCTATCGCAGGGTCCAACTAACCGGCCATTGGCGAAAATTGGCTCAATCTTGGCTTCCCAGAAGCAGCCCGATTCCTACCGTCGGCGGCGCTGTTTTAAGCCTGGTAAGCGGCGAGGCATTCTCGCAGTGTATCAAACTGCCGCTTCGGGCCTATCACCTCAGTCAGGCCTTGGCGATCGAAATCCGTCTTCAGGTTTTCGCTGAGATGGGCGAAAACGAGCGCGACTTGGTGGTGCGCCAGATCCTTGACCAGTTCTTTGAGAGTGCCTCCTGCTGTGTAATCAACGCTCGTGATGGCTCCCGCGTCCACGACCAGCCAGCGTACCGGGGAGGGAGATTCGGTCGCCAGTTTGCGCGCCTGGGCGACGAAGCGATCAATGTTTGCATAAAAGAGATCCGAGCCGAACCAATACACCACCAACCCGGGCGCTGCCATGCGTCCGGATTCTACCGCGTTTGCCTGCCAACTGCCGTCGGTCGCCTGCGTTTTCACCGCTACGGAAGGGTGGTAGCTGTGGCGTACATGCTGAAGAAGCGACAGTACCAGGGCGAGAAGGATGCCGTCCTTTACGCCGAAAAGAACAACGGAAGCAGCGGTTACGAGAGCAAGAATCCACTCCCCAGGGCTCTTGTGGTGGAGATCGTTTAAACCCCGCAAATCGACCAGACGGACCGCAATGGTAAAGACAATCGCGGCAAGAACGCAGACCGGAAGAAACTGCAATGGACCCGTAAGAAAAAGGAGCACCAGCATGACCACCAGGGCGGTCGAAAGATGTGCCAACTGGTTGGTGCCGCCGGAGGTTTCTACCATGGCCGTCTGTGTCGGGCTGCCATTCACGACAAACGTTCCACTTAAAGCTGCCGCCACGTTGGCCGCAGAAATGCCGAGCAGATCACGATTCTCATCCAGCTTCTGATGATGTTTTGCGGCGTAAGCTCGAGCGGTGACCGAACTTTGAGCCACAATCATCACGAAGCAAGAGCCGGCGATCGGCAGCAGGCTGCGAACAAGACTCCAACTCAGCGGCGGGACGGAAAGATGAGGCAGTCCGCCTGGAACGGGGCCGACCACCTCGATTCCGTGTCCTGAAAAATGAAATGCGGCGCTGGCCGCCACCGCCCCCACAACGGCGAGAAGTGCCCCAGGGAACCTCGGCACGAGGCGGTAGGAGAGGAGCACCAATGCCACCACGCCCGCCGACAGGCAAAGAGTCGGGATGTTCGCGTGCGGCAATTGTCGGATTAACTGCAACAATTGTTGAACCGGATTTGCACCGTGCACTTCCAGCTTGAGCATCTCGCTGAGGACGGCAATTCCGACTTGGCATCCGACGCCGGTCAGGAAGCCGATCAGGACCGTTCGCGACAGGAAATCGGCGAGGAAGCCGAGCTTCAGCAAACGAGCCAGCAGCAAGAATCCAGCCGTCAGAAGTGCCACCAATCCGGCCAACGAAACGTAGTATCCGCTGCCAGGCGTCGCCGCTCCTGCCAGACCCCCCGCCAGGATAGCCGCTGTGGCTGAATCAGACGCCACCACTAGGTAGCGCGACGATCCGAGGGCGGCAAAAGCCACCAAAGGCAGTAGCAACGTGTAGAGCCCCGTGATGACCGGTGTTCCCGCGATCTTCGCGTAACCCATGGCCTGCGGAATGTTCATTGCCGCCAGCGATATGCCCGCCGTCAAATTGGCGGCGAGCGTCGAACGGTCCAGCGGAAGGAAACTCTCAAACAAGGGCAGGCGTGGACGTCTGTCAGTTTTTTGGCTCCTGGTTTGTGCGGCGTTCACGGCTGCTGAACGTGATGACTCTGTTGGCCCGTCGAATACTCCTCTCCGAGCTCGGCATGATGATATCTAGGAAAGCCTCTCCTTAGCCGGCCGCCAGCGCCTCCGAGACATCGTCCAAGCCGCCGATCATGCAGCGGCCAAGGTCGAGCTTGCCGGGTCTCGAACCTCTGCCGACGTTGGCCTGGGGTCCCCATCTGTCGGAGTCCAGCTCGTAGCGCTTCATTAACTATCCGGTTGAAGGACAGGCCCTTGGGTCGCCGGGCCTTTTCCAACAGAGCACTGACATCATCATCGAGAGTTAATGTTGTTCGCATACATCAAGGCATCTATTTTATGATGTTATGATGTCAAACCCGTTCTGAATTCAAGTCGATCTTTCGTCTTTGTGGCCTGACCGCATGGCTGGAGGCGGTCCCCCCGAGCGAATGCTGATCCCGCTTTGCAAGATGCTGCTCGTTCGTCAGGATTTGGCAGGAATGAAATTGAACACTCTCGCCGGCTTGAACTTCGATACGGCGTCCCCCGAGAAGATTTCTCCGTGATCGACATCCAACTTCAACGTTGGCTGACCGACTCCGAAGTTGAGTTTGTTGAGGTCAACCCAGAACACGTTCGGGCTGGTCGTCGAGTCAAAAAAATAGAGGAGATTTTTTTGATCGGACACCGTTCGCCACAACGTTGCCGCAATGTTTGGGGCGCCGGGCTTCGAGACGCCCATCGGCACCGAGGCATTCCGAATAATGCTGAACATCGCTGCAACCGACTCGACCGTATCCGAAGTTCGAGGCAACTGGCTGAGATAGTAGGAAGCGCGGACGAACCGGTCAGCCGGTCGATCAGTGCCTGGCAGCATGACGCTGCCGCCGATCTCCTTCCAATACGCATCGAGCGCAAGTTGCTGGTCGTAACTCGGTTCGTTGGTCATGACCTGGAATTTTTCGCCATGGTGAATGACGAGCTTGCCGTTGAGATATTCGAAAATAGCCGAATCGCCCGAGGGGTCCGAAATCGACAGGTGCATTGTCGGTGCAAACCCGCCAGGGATTGGCGGTGCGACGATCTGGAACGGCTCATGCTCAAGAGCAGTAACCACCTCCTGAACCGTCGCGAAGTTGTCGAGTACATATTGGGCCCAACCAGCGAGCGACAAACCCGGCTTCGTCGCGTCACGAGTCGGATAATCGGCCGTCGCAAGATAGAGGAGATTGGCGACGAGTCCCTTCTCATTCATCCCATCCGCGGTTGCCGCATCGTAGGCCGCCGAGATAACGCTGCCGAATTTGGAAGTCCAAGTCAGAGAATTCTTCCCGCCGGCGCCGTTGCGATTTACACCCGCAGGGAACGCCCAAAGATTGGTGTGGAGCGAGATCATCCAATCCATGCTGCGGCCAGTCACCGCCGTCTGGTCGGGTCCGAAATAAGTCACTCGCGTGCAGGCCCCGGCGGGCATAGCGATCCCGATCGCTGCGGCGAGCAGGCTGAGCGAAAGGCGCTGAATTGATCTCAAATGTGTCGTCATAATTATGATAGATATAGATAATAACCGATAATTATATTCGTGTCGCGGCAAGGAGCTCTTGAAGCGAGCAGCTTACAAAAACCAGCCTCCCTTTTTATTCTGAGCGGGCGGCGGAGGCGGTGGAGGGACCGCTTTCGATCAGGGCGACGAGGTTGCGGGCGGTGGTCTGAATACTTGATACGTCTTCTTGTGAGACGGCCGGATTGTCGGCCAGCTTTTGACGAACTTCTTTCAGGCCCGAAATGATTTGCGAGATCAGGGGTGTGGATTTCAAGGGTGCCGAGAGGGTGTCCTTTCGATCAGGGCGACGAGGTTGCGGGCGGTGGTCTGAATACTTGATACGTCTTCTTGTGAGACGACCGGATTGTCGGCCAGCTTTTGACGAACTTCTTTCAGGCCCGAAATGATTTGCGAGATCAGGGGTGTGGATTTCAAGGGTGCCGAGAGGGTGTCCAGCCGCTCCAAATAATAATCAAGCAGGTCCAATTGGCGCAGCTTTAAGGCGCGTTCCGGCGAAAAGTCAGCCGCGACACTGGCGGCACCGATCTCCAGCCCGCGGATCCAGCCGCCCAGGCTCAGAAGATGGACCATTTCCTCGTCACGCAAATCGAGCATGGCCGTTTCAACATCTTTCTGAGTGACGATCAATTCATTGCGAAGGCCACTCCAATTCAATTGCTTGGCTAACTCAAGAATTTGCTTGCTATGCCGACTCACTCGCTGTTGTACGCCAAGCCCTTTGGCTCGGCGGAGCAATTCCCTGCCCAGCGGTTCGATCGCTTTGACTTCTTCCCCTTCGACCGCAAGAAATCCGTCGCCAATCAGTACGCCGAAACTGAGGGCGAACTTCATGCGGTTGTCGAGACGCAGCGCCCGCGGGGGGCGTGTCAGCTCCTGGATGGGGATCGGCTTCAGCGAATCCAATGTATTGAACAACTGTTCGATCGAGGGAGCAGTGTATCGATTGACTCCGAGCTCCTCGCGAAAATGAGAATCCGAGGACAGATCAGAATCCTCCTGGGCTTTCAGATTTTCGGCGAAAGCCAAAGTAAGACCGACAAAAAGTGTGGCGGAAATCGAGGGCAACAATTCGAGAAGCATCCGTGTTTCGTCGAAGGATATCGTTTTTGTTGGTACCTGACCAGAGTTGTTATGCCATGGATTTCCTCTTGACCATCCGAGGCAAAGGGGCATCATGACGCGGGGATTTTCGAGCCTTAACCCTCTGATTATCACTACTTAATATGCATGGACACGCCGGGACATTGCTTTGGACTATTTGCTATTTTTTGGTGGTTCTGGGGCTGTCTGCGTACGGTATTCACCGATATTCAATTATTTATCTCTATTTTAAGAACCGACATCGAAAGCCTGCGGCGGCATCGAGATTTGATCTTCTTCCGGTCGTCACGGTCCAGCTGCCGATCTACAACGAAGTTCACGTGGTTGAGCGGCTATTGAAGGCGATCAGCGAGCTCGACTATCCGAAAGACAAGTTTGAGATCCAGGTGTTGGATGACTCCACGGACGAGACCCGCGAATTAACTGAGCGCACCGTGGCGAAGCTACGGGCGCGTGGTTTCGATGCGGTTGTTCTGCACCGGGAAAATCGCATCGGATTCAAAGCCGGGGCGCTCGACTACGGATTCCAAAACGCGAAAGGAGACTTCTTTTTTATTCTGGATGCCGATTTTGTGCCTCCCCGCAACATCCTCAAGGAATGTATCCATTACTTTTGTGATCCGAAGGTGGGTATGATTCAGACGAGATGGGGTCACATCAACCGGTCGTACTCCTGGTTAACACGCGCGCAAGCAATTTTGCTGGATGGGCACCTGGTCCTGGAACAGACGGCCAGGAGTCGGACCGGACGGTTCTTCAATTTTAACGGGACAGCGGGACTCTGGCGCAAGCGCTGCATCGGTGAATCAGGCGGCTGGCAGCACGACACGTTGACGGAAGACCTCGACTTGAGTTATCGCGCGCAGCTGCGGGGATGGAAGTTCGTCTTTCTGGCCGACATTGTGACGCCGGCCGAATTGCCAGTCGATATCGATGGATTCAAATCTCAGCAGCATCGCTGGACTAAAGGATCCATTCAAACTTGCAAAAAGCTTCTCCCGCGGATTTGGAGAAGCAAACTCCCTTTCTTCATCAAGGTCGAAGCAACGGCGCATTTGACCGCGAACTTTGCTTATCTCCTGCTCGCTTGTCTGTGCGTATTGCTGCATCCTTCCGCAGGGGCCAGCTCGACGGCTGCGGGTGGCGTGGTTCGCGTCCTGCTAGTCGATCTTCCGATCTTTGCGGTCACTACGGTCTCGACGACCGCCTTCTATCTTTGCGCCCAAAGAGAATTGCATCCGAAAGCTTGGAAGCGGGATATTTGTTTTCTGCCGTTTGTCTTAGCCCTGGGAATTGGCTTGTCGATTAACAACGCCCGAGCCGTTCTGGAAGCGATCTTCAATCGAAGGTCGGATTTCTGTCGAACTCCGAAATACGGCATCGAAAGGGCCAAACAACAGTGGAAAAGCAGTCGCTATACCGCAGTGCGGACGGTGATCCCAATCGTGGAATTCATTTTTGCCGTGTACTTTACATACTTTGTATTTCATGCTTTCCAAAACAGGGAGTTTCTGTCAGTACCGTTTCTAATGTTGTTTCAAATAGGCTTTGCCTACGTCGCATTTGGGTCTGTATGGCAGCGCATTGTGCGCCCGCAGTGGAATCCTAGAGACATTTCGGTTGCTTAATTCAGGATGGGAAAAGAATATTTAACAGCGCTTCTTCTGGCCGGGCTAGTGGCACTCAGCCGGGCTCAGAGTCCTTCTTCATCTCCAGCCTCATCCCCCGCTCCGACCCCGCAGAGTACGGTCCCGCCCGTTGCGGTGGTGCCGACGCCCACACCGGCGCCGGTGCTCGAAACGCAGCTGGTGGTCAGTATTCCGGAGCAAAGGCTGGCGGTGGTGGTAAATGACAAGGTCTACAAAAGCTACAAAATCTCCACGTCACGTTATGGCGAAGGGGATTCGCTGGGGAGCTGGTGCACGCCGATCGGTCATCTGGCCGTGGCCGGAAAAATTGGAGGCACGGTGCCATTTGGCGGCGTTTTTCAAAGGCGCCGCTACACGGGCGAGGTCCTATCCGCCAACGCGCCTGGCCGGGACCCGATCGTCAGTCGGATTATCTGGTTGCGCGGTCTGGACTACACCACCAGGAATGCCTTCCATCGCTGCATTTACATCCACGGGACACCTGAGGAAGACTCGCTCGGAAAGAAAGCGAGCTATGGCTGCATTCGGATGCGTTCCTCTGACGTCATCGAGGTCTTTAATTGGATCAATGTCGGTACGGGAGTTGCCATTGTTGACAAGGCGCTTGGCCGCGCTGTCAAAGACTTAGCCGAAGATCGGCGATTGATGGCGACCAATACGGCCAAGCCGGAAGGGAGATCCGATTTGGTTCGCTGATTCGAATTGTCTTAACCGCAGTGAAAGAAAGAAGGCGGCCGCGATGGCCGCTTTTTTGCGCCGGGAGATTGCCGTATAAAGAGACTGATCGAATTTGGCAAATAATAATTTTTCGGTTCGAGTTGCTTTTTGCTTGATACCCACAAGATCTAGTGTTTAGTAGAAGACGCTTGTGCTACATAATGGGTCACACAGCGAGTTATCCCTGCGAAATCACAAGTTCGACACAGGATGTGATCCGGAAACTGACAGTTATTAACAACTTATTGTCACGGAACGCAAATTTCAGGAAGGGCCCCCTCGATGATAAAATTGAAAACAGGTGTCCGAACAAGTGGTTTGAAGCCAAGTGGCCGAGGGTCGCCCGCTCGGAAGAAGAAAAACAAAGGCCTGAATTTTCAGCGCTTCTTCAGCAAGGGAGATAATTCGCCTTTCGATGAAGTCGAGTGGGAGCGTCGCATCGCGGAGATCACCGATGACAGCGGGAAGATCATCTTTCGCCAGGAGGATGTCGAAGCACCCAAGTCCTGGAGTGCGCTGGCCACTAAAATCGCCGTTTCGAAATATTTCTATGGAGATATCGCGAACGGTACTGATCCGCACGCCGGCGGCCGCGAAAGCTCAATTCGCCAATTGATTCATCGGGTGACCAGGACAATCTCGGATTGGGGTCTCAAGGATGGTTATTTTTCGGATCAAGCCTCGGCGGAGGCGTTCTACGGCGATCTCACGTGGCTCTGCGTGAATCAGCATGGCGCGTTCAACAGCCCGGTCTGGTTTAATGTCGGTCTCTATCAGCAATATGGGATTGGGAAGGAATCTGGACGGGGGAATTATTTTTTCAATCCCGAGGCGGGCGAAGCGGAGCGAGCGCTGACGCAGTATGAATACCCGCAGGCGTCGGCCTGTTTTATCCAATCGGTAGACGACACGATGGAAGACATCATGCGACTGGCGACGAGCGAGGCGATGCTTTTCAAATACGGGAGCGGGACCGGATCAGATCTGTCGACCTTGCGGAGTACGCGCGAAAAGCTCAGTGGCGGTGGACGTCCAAGCGGCCCACTCTCGTTCCTGAGGGTTTACGACCAGGTGGCGAATGTGGTGAAGAGCGGTGGCAAGACCAGGCGCGCGGCCAAGATGAATACTCTGAAGGATTGGCATCCGGACATCGAAGAATTCATTGAGGCGAAAGCCAAGGAAGAGAAGAAGGCCTGGGCACTGATTGAGCAGGGATACGACGGCAGCTATAATGGCGATGCCTATGGCTCGATCATGTACCAGAACGAAAATCTGTCGATCCGGGTGAGTGACGAGTTTATGCAAGCCGCGATCGACGGCCATGAATGGTGGACGAGGAACGTGTTAAGCGGCAAACCCTGTGAGAAAAAGGAGGCCCGAAGCCTGCTCCGGAAAATAGCCGAAGGGACATATGTCTGTGGTGATCCCGGAATGCAGTTTGATACCACGATTCACCGATGGCACACCTGCAAAGGAACAGGCCGACAGAATTCGACGAACCCATGTTCAGAATATCTGTTTCTGGACAATACTGCGTGTAACCTGGCGTCGCTCAACCTGATGAAGTTTAAGGGAGCCGATGGGGTCTTCGAGGTCGAGAAGTTTAAGGCGGCTGTCAGGATATTTATCACCGCGCAGGAGATTCTGGTAGACAATGCGAGTTATCCGACCAAGGAGATCGCAGAGAACAGTCACATCTTCCGAACCCTCGGACTTGGATTTGCCAATTTAGGTGCCCTGGTGATGAGTTATGGACACGGGTATGATTCGGACGAGGCAAGGGCCTTGGCGGGATCGATTACCGCCATCATGACCGGCGAAGCGTATCTCCAGAGCGCTCGGACCGCCTCCGCGATGGGTTCCTTTCCCGGGTACCGAGATTCTCGGGCAACCGGATTTACACGGACTTTAGCAACTGACAACGTGGATTCGATGCAGGAAGTCATCCGATTGCATCGGCAATATTGTGACCGGATCGAGAACTCGATGGAGTTCAGTTTTCTCAAGGAAGAGGCGGCAGAAGTTTGGAATAGCGCGATTCGGGCGGGCGCAAAGAACGGATTCAGAAATGCGCAAGTGACCGTTCTTGCGCCGACGGGAACGATTGGGTTCTTGATGGATTGCGACACGACGGGCATCGAACCGGACATTGCTTTGGTAAAATACAAGCTCCTCGCCGGGGGAGGCATGCTGAAAATCGTCAACCAGACGGTGAGGCCGGCCTTGGAAAAGTTGGGTTATGCGCCAGAGCAGACGGAGCAGATTCTGGCCCACATCAATGAACATGACACGATCGAAGATGTGCCGATCCCGGAAAGTCAGAGCGTTATCAAGAGCGGGTTGAAAACAGAACATCTGCCGATTTTCGATTGCGCCTTCAAGCCGTACAAGGGGGAACGGAGCCTCCATTATCTGGGGCATTTAAGGATGATGGCGGCGTGCCAGCCTTTTCTGAGCGGTGCGATTTCCAAGACCGTCAATTTGCCGAATGGCGCGACGGCTGAAGAGATCATGAACACGTATATCGAAGGTTGGAGGCTTGGGCTGAAGGCCATCGCGATTTATCGGGACGGCTCGAAGCGCTCTGCGCCGCTCAACACGAAGAAAACGAAGGACATGGGTGGCGAGGCTGCTGAGTTGAGCTCTGAAACCGAAACGCTGCGGTATCGAATCGCTGGTCTCGAGAGAGAGGTCCAGACGCTACGGGCGGAAGTCGAGCAACCCTCCCGGAATCGTATGCCGGACACTCGGGTTTCGATCACCCATAAATTCGAGATCGCGGGCCACGAAGGCTATATTACCGTCGGGTTGTACGAAAGCGGGCAACCTGGAGAATTATTTATCCAAATGGCAAAGGAGGGAAGTACCATTGGCGGTCTGATGGACACCGTGGCGACCTTGACCTCGCTTGCTCTGCAGTACGGAGTGCCTCTCGAAAGCCTGGTCAGGAAGTTCGCCTATCAGCGATTCGAGCCGAGTGGATTTACGAAGAATCCCGATATTCGGAACGCCACGAGCATCACTGATTACATCTTTCGGTGGCTCGGATGCCAATTCATCAAAGGTTACAAGGAAGCGACCGCGCCGAGCCGATCCCAGCTTGATCTGCCGATGAAGGAGATCGCTGACATCGATAAAAAAGCGATCAATCGTCCAGTCGCAGAACTGCCGCGGACGGCTGAGAGAGAGATTATCGATGTGATTACCAACCGGTCGAATTCGGAAGGTACTGCTGAACCAATGGCGAATGGCAACGGGTTGTCGAAGACGCATGCGGACCGGGTTCGCACGGCCTTGGAGAATATGTATATCGGCATGACTTGCTCGAATTGCGGCAGTACGAAAGTGATTCGTGCTGGAGCATGCGGTGTCTGCACAGAGTGCGGAACGTCGCAGGGGTGTAGCTAGCTCAAACTCTGTCTCGGGGGGAAGGCGCCGGAGATAACTTTCGGGTTTCTCTGGCGCTTTCTATTGTCAGAATTCCTGGCGCATCTCCACATGATAAATCGCGCCCTCCGCCGCCAGCACGCTCGAATACAACTGAAAGCTGTTCACTTTGGCCAGGCCGAACTCCGTCTCCGCATGGCTGCGCAAAAACGGCTGAAGCGCCTGTCGGGAAATGCCTTTCGCTCGTCCAAGGGTGACATGCGGACAAAAGGGCTTGAGATCCGCTTCGAGACCCGCATAAAGGACCGCATCCTGAATGCGCCGATGGAGCGCAAAGAGATGAGGATGCCCTTTTCCCACACCTGCCCAGGTCACCGATGGGCGGCCGCGCGAGTTGAAGACACCGACGCCGCGCAGCGGCAGAAAAAACGGCGGCACCCGCACCTCCCGCAAAGCCTCGCGCAACCGATCCTCCGCTGGTGCTTCCACATCTCCCAGAAAGCTGAGCGTCAGATGAAGTTGTTCCTCGGGAAGCCAGCGCAGACCGCTCAGATGCGGGTCGAGCGCGAGCAACGCCGTCTTGCAACTCGACGGAAGTTCGAGGCCAACGAAAAGTCGTTTCAACGAGAGCACCCGCAAGAATAGCGCGACCCGGGCGGTAGCTCAGCTTAAGAAATCCGAAAGATCTTTGGTTCGATGCGCGAGGTTCTTCCAGTTGTCGCATTGCTGGAAGCGCGTGAAACGTGCCAAAGCCTCGATGAATGCCGACTTTACAACATTCAACTCTCGAAATGTCGATTCAAATACCAAATTTAGAATGACGAGTTGCCGCTCCGCACGATTGGCTTTCGCGTCCATCCGACCGATCAAGCGGTCGCCCCAAAGGATCGGAAGAACGAAATAGCCATATTTTCTTTTGTCGGCCGGAACGTAAATCTCGACAGCGTAGTCAAAATCGAAGAGCCACTTCAATCTCTTGCGCTGGATGGTCAGATTGTCGAACGGGGACAGAAAGCGGACGACGCTGTTCTTCAGCGGCGTATTGAGTTCGAGCGCCTCGCAGAGCGCAAACAGGGGCATTTTCGGAAAATCGGCGGCCCGGATCTCGAATACCTCCCCGCGCTTCACGAGGGCCGATAAGGCCGCGCGGGCGGCGCCGGCTTGCCCGACGTCTTGCAAGTAATGCAACTCTCGCGTGTTGGCAACACCCAGGGCCCGCAAGGCCCGTCGGACGTGAAACTCGGCCGCTTCGAGTTTGGAGGGAAGCTTAACATCCGTTCCAGCTGGAAGGACACGAGCTGAAAGGTCGAATATCTTCTGAACCCCACGGCGGCTGCGAATCATAATGTCGCCACGCATCCAGAGCTCGTGCAGAGCGCGGCGTTCAATTTTTCCAGGGGACGCTGCGGACCAACCTTGGACTGAACCCGCGGATTCGACATCGCCAATCATGAGTGGACCGTTCGTGCGAATCATAGTCAACATGCGGCGCATGGATTTCCGGAGTTCGGGCGAATCGTCGGACCAATGCAATTGTCCGCGGTATTTATGCATCAGAGGAAGAGAGAATTTATAGTCTCTGGTGGGCAAATAAGACGCGGCGTGATTCCAGTACTCGAAAACCGCGGCGTCAGAATCTTGCAGCTCGTGCAGCATATCCGGATGATAGTTCGGTACACGTGACCAAAGTACGTGATGGTGTGCCCGCTGGATTACGCTGATTGGGTCCACCTGCACATATCCCAGGTGCTGGACGGTTTTCAATACCGCCGATTTGCCGAGTCCAAACGGCGACTCGTTGTCCGCCAAGCCCTGGGACCGGAGCACGATGGCCCGGATTTCGGCCGGTGACAGGGAGACTGGATGCGATCTCATGCTTTCGATCAATCTTCAGGAGGCTTCGCCACCGACGGCCACTCCTTCCGCGAAGCTACCGAGGCTGAGGAGGCGATCGACCAACGAATGGAGCGAGTGTTACGTATCCATCCGGAGGGCGGTTAGCGCAAGCCCCCGGTGGCTGCGGTAGAAGAGTCAAGGAGCGACGATCATCGATAAGGAGTAAGCCAAGCGTCCCGCTTTGCTTCTTGGAGCGAGCAAACCGGGACGGTTCGCTTACCTTTGCTTCCGTGTGGACGCGAAGGGAGCGCAAGAGCGCACAACGGCCGAAGAGGAGTACAATTCGGACATGAGCTTAGGATTCACTGTGTACTTTCCGTTGAAAATCTCATCGAACACTCCTCAATCGGCACGCATATTGTCGAAATGACGGACCGCAATCCAAATGTTTCGACAGAACTTCAGGCGATTGCCGCTCAAGCGTTGGCCGCCCTCGATACTGGCCACCAGATTTCGCCATTCTCTGGGCACGTTTCGACATTCGGACTCGATGATGCTTACCGCGTGACTGCCGCAATAAGAGAGATGCGCGAGACCCGCGGCGAGATGCCTATTGGACGTAAAATTGGCTTCACGAATCGGACGATTTGGCCCGAGTACAACGTTTATCGACCGGTCTGGGATATGTTTACAAAAACACCGTACATAATCTCGCCGAGATCGGCGAGATGTTCTCGCTCGTCGGTCTCGCTGAACCACGAATAGAGCCGGAGATCATCTTCAGGCTTGCGTTGGCCCCCTCGCCGGGGATGGACGAGAGAGCATTGCTGGATTGCATCGACTGGGTCGGGCACGGCTTCGAAATCGTGCAGTCGATCTTTCCTGGATGGAAATTTTCCGCGGCCGACACGGTTGCAGCATTCGGCCTGCACGGTGCCCTGCTGCTTGGGACTCGTCGTTCAATGGCAGCCAGCGCTGAGGAGTGGAGCCGAACGCTTTCGAGCTTCGAGATCGATCTGAAGCGCGATGGCTTGGTCGTAGACCACGGGCGTGCTGCGAATTTGTTAGGTGGACCTGTTTCGGCACTGGGTCACCTCGTCAGTATTCTCGCGCGTGATCAGGTCAATCCGCCCCTTGCCGCGGGCGAAATCATCACGACGGGAACGCTGACACGTGCTTTTCCGGTCTCAGTCGGCGAGACATGGACAACCAAACTCGCGGGTCTCGCGCTTGACGACATCTGCGTCCGCTTCGTTTGACTGTTTGAGTCGCTGTTGCACACACTGAAACTGCCGTCGGGATCCCAAAGTGTCTCGGGCAGTTTGGGCTGGTAATCAGGATTTTGGCAGAAATCAACGTCCCTTCGAATTCTTACTTTTATCTAAAAACCTTAATTTATTGAATAATCTTGCATTTATACAAAACATTGTGCATCCTTTCTGGCCCTCCTATGGCTGAGCAAAATTTACCACGGGTTTGCCCACCCAACTCGCTGCGGGACTCTGTCGAGAAGGCTGGTGCTCAACGAAAATTGAGGATTCTCGGCCCGCCGCCGATTCGACTGGCTTAATAATAACCCTCCGGAAAATGGCTCGTCAGCAGATTGATTCACTCTCCCAAATCTTCCGCTCCAAACGCCCTGCTTTATGAACACGAAATTAACGCCAGCGCGGTTCTCTTCACTCACTCCATTTTACCTCGCGGCGATCTTTTGCGCGATATCTCTCGTGCCTTCACGACTTAATGCAGAGGCATCGGATCCGAGTCCGGGCAGCGAAAAAGCGGTGCAGCAACCTTATAATATTCTTTTCATTATCTGCGATCAGGAGCAATTCAAGGTGCTTTCTGCGCCCGGTTACGAGCTGCCTGCCCGACAACGACTTATCTCGCGAGGCATCACCTTTACGAATCATTACATCGCCGCCGCCATGTGTTCTCCCTCGCGGGCGGCCTTCCTGACGGGACTGCCCCCGCAGCGAAACGGCGTTTTCGACCAGATGGAGTATTCGTATGTACCAACGCTCAATCCGGCCCTGCCCAACATGGGCTCCATCCTGAAGAAACTCGGCTACTCGACGGCTTATTTCGGGAAATTCGAAATGGATAAGGGCATCCTCGCCACAAAGAATACCGTAAACTACAGCTCCGCGCTGGAGCCCTATGGATTTGATGCGTTTGCCGCCAATGGCGACGTGGGCAGTAGCCCCGACTCGGGCTACAAGAACGATTCCTTCACGGCGGGCGAGGCCGTACGCTGGTTGCGTGAGAGCGGGTTGAAGGCGGACAAAGGCGGCAAGCCGTTCTTCATGGTGGCCAGCTTCCTCAATCCCCATGACATCATGTATGCGAATGCTAACTTGCCCGGCGAGAACGTGCAGAAAGGCATCGCGCATAGCGAACTCACTTCTCCTCCAAATAACTCTCTATATCAAAAGAAGTGGACTTTTGAGCTGCCTCCGAGTCTCGCCGAATCCCTGACCGCCCCCGGCGTACCATCGGCCCTTGGGGAATATCTTAAAGGCTGGTCCGAGGCACTAGGGTTCATCCCGACAGACCGGGCTGATATGTGGCAGATTTTTAATAACTATTATCTCAATATGATTCGAGACAACGATGCGGCCCTGCAGCAGATCATTGATGCTCTGGACGAGGAGGACCTTTGGAAAAAGACGATAGTCATCTTGACCGCAGATCACGGCGAAATGGGTGGCTCGCATGGCGGGTTGCGCGGCAAAGGTCCCTTCGCCTATGAGCAGAATTCGAAAGTTCCCTTCATCATTGTCGATCCCGACTATCCTGCGGGCACTAGCGACGTACTCACTAGTCACCTCGATCTGCTCCCAACCCTCATAGGTCTCACCGGCCTGCCGGAAGCTCAGCGTAAAGAAGCGGCGAAGGGCCTCCCCGGTCACGATTTCTCCGGTACACTCTCACAGACCGAGCGAATGAATGTCCATGCAATCCGCGACGGGATTCTGTTCAACTTTGTCGCGCCATTGACCATCGACGCCGACTTCTGCTCAAAGTGTGTGTCCGGCGGTAGCGGTGCGGCCGCCAAGTCGGGGATAAATTTGGATTCCCTGAAACCCCATCTGAATAAGCGTGGCTTCCTCGCCTTCGCCTTCGACGGACGCTACAAGTTTGCCCGCTACTACGCGCCGGACGCCTTCAATGTGCCAAAAACAATCAAGGAGATTTTCGAGTACAACGATGTCCAACTCTTCGATTTAAAGGACGATCCCAACGAAATGAAGAACCTGGCCCTCAATCAGGAAGGGAATAAGGAAATCCTGCTCCGGATGAATGCATTGTTAAACGACCTGATGGCGAAGGAAGTGGGCGTTAATGACGGCGGTTTCCTCCCGAAAGTCATTCGTCCGAAAACGGACGTGATCGTCAGCAAAAATTAGTCGTTTAGGGTGGAGGATCGTTCCTGAAACAAAAGTACGAAAGCTGAAGCGTCCATCAGGGATTCCATGCTGCCGAAGGAATCGCCTCCCAGACTGCAAGGCATCGCCCTCGGGTGGTTTATGTATTGTCTGCGGCCGCCGCCGGGTTCGGACTCTCAAAAATACGGCGTCGTGCGCAGTTTTTGCGAGCTTTGCTGGGCTCGAACGTGCCAGCGGCTATCTTCGCCGCAGCAACGGCTGCTGGCATTGTCAGCCTGCTAACTTGGGTGGCGATGCCTCTATTGGTCAAGCTTTTGGCTGGCTGGCTCCGGCCATCAAAGCACTTTTGATCATAATGTTTCGAGTCACAGTTGCATTCGCCATTTATATTGCAGCCTTTTTTGGTGTTGTTTATTAGTATCCAAATCCAGAGGAACTTATCGACAAGCCTAGTATCTAACCTACCTTTTGTGCATGGCTTCCCTAAAGCAGCAAGCAAAATATTATACTGCTGAGCAGATCCGTCGGCAGGGCGCGATCGGTAGTCTTAATGAAGGTGTGGTCATCAAGACTCACGGTGTGGATACACGATTGGTGGCGTGGCCAGGCACCGGTTACCAGACCGAGGCGGTTCATGTACTCACTTTGAAATCCGATGAGGCAACTTCGAGCTACGCCTACAGCCTGGCGGAGGAGGGGATGATCTGTCTGGCGGGTAAGGGCGAAGTGTTCCTGCTTGGGCGCTGGGTAACTGTCGAGCCGGGCGACATTGCCTACTTTCCGGAAGGAGTAGAGCACGCGGTGCGAAATGCTGAAGGAAGCACCGAAAACTTTGTGCTGGTCACTCAGATCACTCCGCCGCAATTCGACTTGTATGCCGAGGCGGGTTTTTACAATGTCTCGATGGGCGTGATGAACTATGAGGCGTGTTTTCACTCCATACTAAATGCCGCTTCGGGAACGCTGCAAGCCCCCCTGGCCTTTAAGTTCCGTGAGACGGAACCGGAGGCGAGGGCGTGGAACCGTAAGCCGCAGGAGATTCGTCTGAAGGGGGCTCTCTTCAATGTTTTCATGGGAACGGCGTTTGCCGCGCTGGGAAGTCCGGCGGTGTTTGTCCTGTGGCCAGGAGCGGGATCGCGAACCGCGGGATTCAATTTCTGCTTCAGCGAGCAGGAGCCGGAGTTTGCCCACACGCATCCGGTATCCGACGAGTGCCTCATCCTCTGGGCTGGCAAGGGCCGCGCTTACACCGGCGTGCCGGGAGAGTGGTTCGATATTGACACCTTGGATTGCATCCTTGCGCCGGCGGGAGTTTTTCATGCCCCCCAGATGTCTGACGGGCCATCATTCTGGGGTGGCTTTGCGTCGCCTCCGCAACTCGATCTGGCGCTTAAGACCGCCTATTATAAGGATGGAGTATTCACCGCCGGACCGGTTAGCCGGCTGATGTATCCGGATACCGCGGCGACACGTGCGATGTTCGGAACATAGTGGGCGGTTTCTTTGGCGCTTTCTATTGATGGCATTAATCACTGAAGTTGAGCGATCATTTCAGGGAACCGGCAACCGGCGCAATTGGTGGTATCCGCCAGGCAAAAATCTTCAAAGATCTGTAAAAGTCCCTGCTGTTGATAGAGAAAACGGGTGTGTTCTTTGGCACGCTCGGACTCGCCGAAAAGGCGCTTGGAGACGATCGTTAGTCGCCGATTGCTTAATTCTGCCCGAATCTTTTTGTATGATTTCCAGTCCGGTTGATTGGTTGCCACTAACATCGGGTGGATAACGTTGGCTAAGATTTCGTTGATCCGGGTTTCGCCGAGCAGACGGATTGGCCGAACCGTTGGTCGAGACGTCAGCGTGAAATGATGATCCCAGAACGGGTGAGACAATCCGCCGATCCAATCGCCGACTTCCTCGAGTCGAGGAGATAAGAGCCTGACTTCTTTCCAGCGACGGACCAATTCGCCCAGAGCCCCGACCCGTCGATGGGGATGATTGCTTGGCCGTGTCATCCCGAAACGCCAAAGGTTCTGACGAAGAACGAGGTGTGAGAATTGGCTTCGGAGCTGCCACCAATGCTCCCAAAGCTGCCGCCAATAAGTCACATCAAGGGTCGTCGCATCGTTAATTCTCCGGTCTTCGAGGAAGCCGGCAACGCCGAATAGCAGGCCTTCGGCGGCGGCGCCCTGGTCACGAAGCAATTGAAGCTTTACCCGCTGAGACAGCACCAGGAAAGGGATTTTGTTCAGCTTGTAACCGAGCGCAACGGCGAAAGCCTGAAAAAGGGCTTCGTCCATGCCATGAGCGAGCGCCGTCCGATGCAGTTGCTCCGCCTTCCTTTGCATGCGGAGGCGAGCGGCGGTCTCGATGAGAGAGTCGATGGTCCGGCCCGGGAGCCTTCCCAGCGGAGCGCAACAGCGACCGGGATGGGCGATCGGAGGATGGATAAGCGTCGGCTCTATTTCGCTTTGCAGGTGAATCTGAATGACTTCCCGGTTCAATATCGTCCGTGTAAAATGGGTAGCGCCGCTCTTATGAAGGAAAAGATGAAGCACGACCCGTTCAAATGCCGGGTTCTGCGAGTGACCGTGGCGGTCCCAATCAGCAACGTGGGTATCCAATTCAATATCTCCCTCCAGCAATTGTTCTCCGTCGATTCGGAGAGATGCGTGAACGAAATCGGGGCCGGGCTCCCGATTCCAGAATCCGAACTGCACAATCTCAACCAGAGAACCGGAAACGGTACGGAAAGTGGTGCCGAACGCGCCGGAGTACCACATGGCTTGCCATTCGAGTTCGTTCCATTTTTCGGCGAGATTGCCGACGGGCTCTCGCAAAAGAGGCCTGACCTTGCTGCAGGTCTGTTGATAGAGCGACTGATAGGAAGAACCAGTTGGATTCATGTTACATTTATTTTAGAACCACAATAAATAAATGTTATATAAGTTCGTCTGTCTTGTAGAGAAAAAAAGCTGGAAGCCTGCGCTGCGTTACCCCTCCGGCAACTCCAGGCGGAGTCCGTCATACGCCAGAAACGTATTCTCAGGTAACTCTTTCTGAGTTGCCGCGTGACCGAAATCGTGGCTGAGGTGGGTAAAGTAAGTCCGCTGTGCGCGAAGCAGTTTTGCCAAGGCCAAGCCCTCAACCATATTCATGTGGGTTGGGTGTTTTCTTCGGCAGGGAGTACCGAGAATCAAGGTCTCGATGCCCTCGAGAATTCTTAGTCCGTCCGGAGCGACCGTTTTGCAGTCGCTCAAGTAAGCTGCGAGCGATCGTTCGCCCTGGCGGAATAGAAAACCCAATACGTGGGCGCTGCCATGTGCTACCCGGACAGGGTGGATTTCCGTTTCTCCAAGCGAAAATGGGCCCTCGATCAAATGCGGTTCCGGCAGCACGTAGGAAGGATAACGCGAGGTTCCGTTGAACGCGTAAGCAAAGCATTTTTCCAAGTTCTGCATCGTTTCCTGCGCCGCGTAGATTGGGATCGCCCCGCCTTCTGTCGATCCAAATCTCCGAAGATCATCGAATCCCATAATGTGATCCGCATGCGAATGAGAATAGAGGACCGCATCTAAATTCCGGATTTTTTCACGGAGAACCTGAATTCTGAACTCGGCACCGGTGTCCACGACCCACGATCGGTCAGAGCTCTGCAAGTAGATGGACGAACGCAAACGCTGATCACGTGGATCTTTAGATTGGCACACTTCGCATTCGCAACGAACCATGGGTACACCCATGGACGTCCCAGTGCCCAAAAATGTGATCGTCAGCATCTATTGAAAAATGGCCGCTGCACCTTTACATAATCGCTCTGTGCCCGCAACGCTGCGATCGCTACGAATTCGGAACCTGGCTTTGGTGGAATCGCTAGACTGGGAATTGGTTTCCGGCTTCAGTGTGGTGACCGGGGAGACCGGCGCCGGTAAATCGGTTATCGTGGGCGGCCTTCAGTTGGTCCTTGGCGAACGAGCCGATAAATCACTTATTCGAACCGGGGCCGATCAGTGCTCGGTCGAAGCGCTGTTTGAGCTGGATGACGTTGGAGAAATGAACGGGATGCTCTGCGAACAGGGGATTGACGCTTGTGAAGAGGGCCAGCTTTTGCTGAAGCGCATCTTCTCAATTTCCGGTGGCAACCGTCAATTCATCAATGGATCGCAGACGACGCTTGGGGTGCTCAAACTAGTGGGGGATGGCCTTGTTGATCTGCACGGGCCCCATGACCACCAGTCATTACTTTCTGCTGACCAACAATTGATCTTGGTGGATGCCTTTTCTGAAAATCACCGAGTGTTGGAGAAATATCGGACGAGTTTTCGAGAGTTGGGCGGCCTGCGTGGAAAGCGGGAGGATCTTCTACTGCAGACGACCAACGAGAACATCGACCTGTGGCGGCATCAGTTGCGGGAGCTTGAGTCTGCCAATCCCCAGCCAGCCGAGCTTCTGGCGCTCGAAGTTCGATACCGGGTAGCTTCCAATGCGAAACGCCTGATCGAGCTTAGCGGTGTAATTTTACAACAACTCTCGTCCGCAGAAGATTCGGTTTTAAGGCAGTTGGCCGAGATCGCCCGTCAACTCCGCGAAATGAACCGGTTGGATGAATCAACCGCTGAACTAATTCGTGCCCATCAGGCTGGGGCAATCGAGCTGGAAGAGCTTGAGCGAAGCATCCTCACTTATCGGGCGCACCTTGAAATTGATCCGGAGGCTCTGCAATCGATGGAGGAACGACTCAGTCTTTTACAATCTTTACAGCACAAACACCACCGAGACGAAAACGGTCTTCTTCAATTAATGGGGGAGTTGAAGGAGCGACTTGAGCGTCTGGATCGTCGGGAAGAGATGCTGGCGGAGATCGATACTCGCATCGCAAGCGAGACCAGGACACTGGCCCTGCTTGCCGAAGAGCTGACCAGTTCAAGAACGCGCACGGCCAAAAACCTTTCGAAATTGATCCAGGGACATCTGAAGGAGCTCGGATTCGTGCAGGCAGCTTTCGAGATAAAGATTGTTGCAGTAACTCTACCGCGGGCTACCGGGTTCGAGACAGTTGAGTTTTTGTTCGCAGCCAATCCCGGTGAACCGTTGAAGCCACTCAGAGCGGTGGCGTCCAGCGGCGAAATTTCGCGGGTGATGCTGGCAGTCAAGACGGCACTGGCCCAACAGGACCTGGTCGGCCTTCTAGTCTTTGACGAAATCGACGCGAATGTCGGCGGGGAAATCGCTCATTCGATCGGAACAAAAATGCGTTCATTGGGTGAGAGCCGGCAGGTTATAGCGATCACTCATATGCCACAGGTGGCGGCCGCCGCGAACCGTCACTTCAATGTGAGTAAAGCAGTGACGGAAGGTCGCACCCGGACTTCGCTCACGGAGGTTGCAGGAGAGGACCGGATCCAGGAACTGGCTCGGATGTTAGGGGGAAGAACGAAATCGGCAATGGAACATGCCAGGGAACTGTTAAAGGGAAGGGCGGTCGGCCAAAAATCCAAGGGCTGATTTTCCGGTCTTGCTTCGGAGGCAGGGCGCGGAAATAGTACCAGAGCATTTTTTTTCCGCGCGAAGCCTGTCCTGAATCCTGGTGCCCGTTCGTCGTAGGATTGAAGCCGAACAAAAACCGGCAAAGAGAAAGAAATCTATGTGTCCTGCATGTATCGCAACTATGACGCTTCTGGTCGCCGGTTCGGCCTCGACAGGCGGGCTGACCGCTCTCGTGACAAGAAAATTTCGCCGCAGAAGCGACGGCAAACAATCACCCCCAAAGTCCAGAAGAGAGGAAAATGTATCATGACAAAGATTAAGACCGAAGATCCAAAACCCGTGTCGCGCAGCGAGTGGAGCCGAATCGACCATTGATCAGCAACGAACAGGCACGTAAGGCCAAAGATATGAGTACGCAAACTTCAACGTCAGAATACATGCTGCTATTTCGCGGCACAGACTGGGACAAAAATCTGTCTCCGGAAGAGCTTCAAAATGTCATGGGGCAATGGAGCGCCTGGTTCGACCGATTGGTCACCGAAGGAAAGATCAAATCCGCTCATCCGCTCATGGATGAGGGCAAGATTGTGACCTGGAAGAAAGGTCAAACGGTTGCAGATGGCCCTTTTGCGGAGTCAAAAGAAGCCATTGGCGGGTATTTTCTGCTGCAAATCAACGATCTGGACGAAGCGCTGGAAATTGCCAAGGAATGCCCCGCCCTGAAATACGGGGTGACCGTGGAGGTGCGGCCCGTCGCCGCGCAATGCGCTCATCTGCAGAAAGTCAGCGCCCTGGCCCAGGCAACGTCTTGAGTGGGGTGAGCGAGCCCCAGAATAACGGAAACGTGCCGAGCGTCGAGATTTCTCGGCTGACGGAGCATCTCTTTCGGCATGAGGCCGGCAAGCTTGTCTCTGTGTTAACGGGTCTTTTTGGGATTGACCATCTACAACTGGCCGAGGATGTGGTGCAGGAGGCGTTGGTGCGCGCGTTCCGGACCTGGCCCTACTACGGAATTCCTAATAACCCCGCTGCGTGGATCACCCAAACAGCGAAAAACCTGGCCTACGATTTGCTTCGACGGGATAAGCTTTTCCGCGAAAAGCAAACGGAGATTACTGCTTCGATCGAGCAGTGGGCTGCGGATTCTGCATCCGACGATTCGCCGGTTTTTGACACAGAAATTAAAGACCATCGTCTGCGGTTGATCTTCGCCTGCTGCCATCCTTTACTGCCGCAGGAGGCGCAAACGGCGCTGGCGCTCAAGACTCTTTGCGGATTCGGTACTGCTGAAATCGCGAAAGCCTTCCTGACGACTGAGGCGGCGATCGCCAAGAGACTGACCCGGACCAGGCAGAAAATTCGCGACCTCGAAATTCGCTTTGAAATTCCGTCCGGCGACCAGTTTGCTATTCGGCTGGATGGCGTTCTGCAAACGCTTTATCTTCTCTTCAATGAAGGATATAAGGCCTCAAGCGGTGAGACCCTGATCAGAGAGGATCTTTGTTATGAGGCGATCCGGTTAGCGACCTTGCTCGCCGAACATCCGATGGCTAATCAACCGCGCACTCATGCTCTGGTTGCCCTGATGTTATTGGACGCCGCTCGGCTGCCCGCGCGAGTGGACACGGAGGGAAACATCCTCCGGCTCAAAGAGCAAGAGCGGTCGAAATGGATTCGGCCCATGATCGAACGCGGAATAGTTCACCTGGGTCAGGCAGCTGCCGGCAACGAGCTGAGTGAGTATCACATTCAGGCTGGCATCGCTGCCTGCCATTGCATGGCCGAAGACTATCAATCCACTGATTGGTCAAGAATATTGTCCCACTATGATCAATGGACGAAGATGAACAATTCTCCGGTCATTGCGCTTAATCGGGCGGTGGCGGTCTCGAAGGTGCAAGGTCCCCGCGCCGGCATGCAAGCAGTTGAAGCGATTCAGAACCGAGAAGAATTGGATTCCTATTACCTGCTTTACGCGGTTCTGGGCGAGTTCGAGGCTCAATTGCATCACTTAGAGGCTGCCGTTGCCCATTTTAAGAAGGCATTGCAACTGACGGAGGTGAAATCAGAGCGGATGTTTCTGTCCAAAAAAGTGCGAGCGCTCACGCCCGCCAGCTCCAAGCGAGTCTAGGCGCAGACGGGTCGGCGTGGTGGCGTTGGGGCGTGTCGGCGCGTAAGCGAAGCGTCTCGCTTTTGCCTCTCCCTCAGAAACTCCGAAGACTTGGTGCCGATTAGATCTTTTGATGTTTTGCTCTAGAGTTGAGCATCGGCATCCAACGGACCTGGTTTGCCGTCTCACTTAAACAATTACCGGAGAATTATGCAAAAGATGCGTGTAGTCCAAGTCCCCAGATCAAAGGGAGCTTTTGAAATTGTCGAACGTGAAATTCCGGAAGCAACTCCCGGAACGGTGCGAATCAAAGTGCAGGCCTGTGGAGTTTGCCATAGCGACTCGATCACCAAGGAGGGACTTATGCCGGGCATTCAATATCCACGAGTTCCGGGACACGAAGTTATCGGAATTGTGGACGCTGTTGGGCAGGGTGTCGCACGATGGAAGGCGGGCCAGCGTGTCGGAGTGGGATGGCACGGGGGCCATTGCGGGTATTGCGATCCATGCAGTCGCGGCGATTTTTTTGCCTGCCAAACTTCTACCCAGATCTCTGGGGTGACGTTTGATGGCGGGTATGCGGACTATATGGTTGCTCCCGCTGAAGCCGTTGCCGCCGTGCCGGAAGAGCTTTCAGCGATAGAGGCAGCGCCTCTGATGTGCGCTGGTATTACGACATTTAATTGTCTGCGCTGTAGTGGAGCGCGGGCCGGGGATGTCGTTGCCGTGCTCGGGTTAGGCGGACTCGGTCATCTCGGAGTTCAATTCGCCGCCAAGATGGGCTTTCGAACGATCGGTATTGCACGTGGTAAAGATAAAGAGCCGCTGGCCAAGAAACTGGGCGCCCACCATTACATCGATAGCCAGAGTCAGGATCCAGCGGCAGAACTTCTCAAATTTGGCGGGGCCAAGGTCATTCTGGCGACGGTGACGAACGCCGAGGCAATGAGCGCGGCTTCTGGCGGCCTCGCGGTGAACGGAACGTTCATGATCATCGGCGCAGTACCAACGATGCAGATCGCTCCGCTCCAGCTGCTTGGTGGCCGCCAGTCAGTCAAAGGATGGTATTCGGGAATGGCAATCGATTCTCAGGATACGCTCGCCTTCAGCGTGCTTTCCGGTGTGCGAGCAATGAACGAAGTCTACCCGATCGAAAAGGCGGCAGAGGCCTATGACCGCATGATAAGCGGCAAAGCGCGATTCCGGGTCGTGCTGACCACTGGGAATTAGCGCGCTTGAGGGTTCTCGTTCGCTCGGCCACGAAGCAGATTACTACACCGACGGCAACGGGAATCTAGTATTCACAGCGGCTTACCTCCTTAAGCGCGGGAGCTGCTGCGGGCTAGGATGCCGGCATTGCCCGTTTTAATCCTGTTGCCTTGAACGTTCGGCGCGCACCTGCACCGCGCGTATCGGCGCGGTATGCGTCCCGCTTTGCCTCTCTGAATGGGTCGATCACGGACTGTGACTGTGTCTTGCCGGCAGGCGCATTTGCGGCGAGAATAAGAGTTGAAAGGCCCTTCCCGTGCAAACTTTCGGCGTACTCTTCTCTCTTTTCGCGGTGTCGCAATTCTGTTCCGCTGCTGAACCCTCCGGAGAATTCGTTGAACTTCATTCATGCGATTTATACACCGGCGGTTGCACGGCGTCTGCCGAGTCCACGCTACTCGGACGCCAGGTGTTTCGCGTCTGGTCAATCGAGAGCGGGGAGTGGAACGGCCAGGATTTAACAGATCTGAAGGTTGCAGTTCTGGAGAAGGGCTCGAAGAATCTCGCAGAGAAAGGCGCTTTCGCTGACAGAGCGGAGATATTCTTTCCCAAGGGTCTCGCACAGGCCAAAAGAAACGCGCTTTCGTCGTGGGTGGCCGCTCAGCGTCCGCTTCCACCAGCAACGCCGATGATTGAAGCCGAGATCACTTATCAACG
Source organism: uncultured Verrucomicrobiae bacterium (assembly GCA_963742335.1). GTDB lineage: Bacteria > Verrucomicrobiota > Verrucomicrobiia > Chthoniobacterales > JAFAMB01 > JAFAMB01. The sequence continues at coordinate 71,475 of CAVULL010000018.1, read as the reverse complement.
GTCCGGGAAGGAGGCAGCAGTGACCGTCGGCGACACCGTCTCTTTGACCACCATGGCGATCGGAAGATGCGGCTCTGGAGCTTGCGGGCAGGAGCTCTGGTACGAGCCTCAGGTGAGTCACTCTGTTTTTGAGGTCGTGGCTTCTCGGATTTCAAGGATACAGGAGGCAACGCTCTTCTGGGCAGACCATGATCGTCCGAACGTTTTTCTGGCAAGTTTCGGATCCAGGCAAAGCGCTGGGCAGCTAGCAGATTCAACCTGTCCCTGAGAACGGAGCTTCCCTCAGAACCATGGACGAACAAATCTCACGAAGAAATTTTCTCCGGGGCGTGGGTGCCACGGCAATGGTCAGCGCCCTGGCCAAGGCGGCAGCAGTCGCTCAATCTGCAGAGACTTTGGATGATCAGAAACCCGTCGGTCCCGGGCCGGCAAAAATGGTTCTTCTGGTCAACGGCAAGCGGCAGGAGATTGCCGTTGAGCCTCGGGAGACCTTGCTTGACGTGCTCAGAGACCGGTTACAGCTAACCGGCAGCAAAGAAGTTTGCGATCGCGCAACGTGCGGAGGGTGCACCATCCTTGTCAACGGTCAACCGATCTACGCCTGTATGAAATTAGCCGTCGAGATGGAAGGTCAGGAAATCCTTACCGTCGAAGGCCTTGGCGACCAAAAAAGTCTGACTCGGGTGCAGCAGGCGTTCGTCGAGTGCGACGCTTTGATGTGTGGCTATTGCACCCCCGGCTTTGTCATGTCGCTCACCGCACTCTTTAACGAAAAAAAGAATCCGACGCTGCCGGAAATCAGAAAGGCCTGCTCGGGCAACCTGTGTCGCTGCGGCACGTATCCCAACATTTTCAAGGCTGCTCAGATGGTGGCCGAGACCAGCTGATCAATCCCTGGTGGAGAGAAGTGATGTCAGAATGGCCCAAAGAGCCGAAGCAACTTGGCAAGGAGCATGTCCGTAGCGATGGCCCAATTAAAGTCAGTGGCCGCGCGAAGTATGCTTCGGACATGCAACCAGCCGGTTGGCTCTACGGGATGATGTTGCGTTCGGAATGGCCGGCTGCACGCATTCGCGCTATCGATCTGCAGCCGGCGCTCCGGATTTCCGGGATCAAGGCCGCAGTGGTCGCGAACAATCCACCCTTCACCGTTCGGTTTTATGGCCAGGAAATTGCGGCGGTTGCCGGCGTATCGAAACAAGCATGTCTGGACGCCTTACGCGCAATTCAAGTGGAGGCCGAACCGCTTCCTTTCGTGGTCAAGGAAGAGGCCGCATTCGCGGACACTTCTCCGCGGGTTTTTGAAAACCAGCCAAATGCCGGAGATCCGCGTGTACTGCAGGTTGGTGATCCAAAGGCGGCTTTTCAAAGCGCCGATAAGATCGTGGAAGGCTTCTTTCAAACGGCGGTACAATTACATCATGCCTTGGAGACGCACGGCAACACGATTCAGCTGAACGATGACGGGCTCACTTGTTGGGCTTCGACTCAGGGGATCTCGAGTGTAAAAGATGGGTTGGCAGACAATCTCGGCGTGCCACTTGATCGAGTTCATGTGATCTCGGACTTCATGGGTGGCGGGTTCGGTGCAAAAAATGGCGCTGGGGTCGAAGGAGGGCTTGCCGCACGGTTATCGAAAGAGGTCGGGGGCCAGGCCGTCCGCTTAATGCTGACCCGTTTCGACGAGGCCTTAGCGGTCGGGAATAGACCTTCGTCATTTCAGAAAGTGCGGCTGGGGGCGAAGAAAGATGGAACTTTCGTCGCCTACCAGCTCGAGGCCTTTGGAAGCGCAGGATACGCGAGTGGCGGTATGACGGCTGCCGGAGGCGGCGGCGCCGGATTCCCCGCGCCCTACATCTATCAGATTCCGAACAGCCGGGTCCAGCAAAGCACCGTTGCAATTAATGCCGGTTCAGCACGAGCGATGCGCGCGCCTGGGCATCCGCAGGCCTCGTTCGGCATGGAATCGATCATTGACGAGATGGCTCTCGCTCTGAATGTGGATCCTCTTGAGCTGCGGATTAAGAACGATCCATCCGAGATTCGACGAGAGCAGTTCCGTATCGCTGGCGAGCGTTTCGGTTGGAAAGCCAAGTACCGCTTCCCGGGTTCCTCTTTGGGACCTGTGAAAAGCGGGGTGGGGTGTGGCGGTGCCACGTGGGGCGGCGGTGGCCGCGGAAGCGAGGCGGAGGTACGGATTAACCCGGATGGCACCGTGGAGGTCCGTTGCGGCACGCAGGATCTTGGGACTGGCACGAAGACGCTCATCGCTATCGTCGCCGCCGAGGTTTTCGGTATCGACCCCTCCGCAATTACCGTAAAGATCGGTGACACCACCTTCCCTTCCTCTGGAGGAAGCGGCGGGAGCACAACTGCCGCCTCGGTTTCACCTGCTGTGTTCGACGCGTGTCAGAACGCGTTGCGAGATCTGAGTTCGGCCTCTGGGGTGGCGGACCCGCACGGATCGAATTGGGGTCCCGCCACGTCGCGGCTGCGAATTGACCCTGTGGTCGCTCGCGGTCGCTGGAGAGAAGGTCTTTCGGGTCGCGGTGTCGGCGGAGTCCAGATGGCCGAGGTGGCGGTCGACATCGAAACGGGATTTGTACGAGTGAACCGGATTGTCTGTGTTCAGGACTGCGGCCTGGTGGTGAATCGGCTCGCCAGCATCAGTCAGATCAATGGTGGCATCATTATGGGTATCGGCTTCGCATTGTACGAAGAACGCATTATGGACGCTGCGACCGGTCTCGTCCTGAATCCAAATTTTGAAAACTACAAATTACCCGGAGCGGCGGATATTCCAGACATTGAAATAGTACTTCAGGATATGCCGGAACGCGGTGTCATTGGGATTGGGGAACCGGTAACCATCCCCACGGCGGCGGCGATAGCAAATGGCGTTTCAAACGCGATCGGAAAACGAGTTAATCGCTTACCGATTTCTCCGGCCCAGATTCTTGGTTTAATTGGAAAGGTTCCCGCAGGTCCAGCTGGGGAGCGAGGCAGAGAAACCGGCTCCTGACCGCCAATGGTTATGAAAAGCTTCGAATACGCCAAAGCTCGCTCGATCGATGGAGCCATTCAATTGTCGAGCCCGGAAAGCCGGTTCCTGAGCGGCGGTATCGATCTGCTCGGTGAAATGAAAGAATACATCGTGTCTCCGAAACGCGTGATCGATTTAAAAGCGATCCCAGACCTCGATCGCATCGATACGTCTGCCACCACCTGGAAGCTGGGCGCAAACGTGCGCATCGCCGAGATCGCCAGCAACGACCAGGTGCGGGCAATGCTACCGGGGTTAGCGGAGGCAGCTGCGGAAGTAGGTTCGCCGCAAATTCGGAATGTTGCGACCTTGGGAGGGAACCTGGCCCAGCATTCAAGGTGCTGGTATTATCGACAACGCGATCTTCGCTGTCTGAAGCGTGGCGGCCACACTTGTTATGCTCTCGAAGGTGAGAACAAGTATCATAGCCTGTTTTCTGGAAACCCTTGCATCAGTCCCGTCGTTTCCAATCTTGCGGTGATCCTGGCTGCCCTTGACGCGAGGGTCATTGTCCGCCGAGAGGAAAAGGAGGTGATATTTACCGTCCCGGAGCTTTACGATAACGCCTGGAATAATCCACTCGCCCACAACTCGCTCCACCCCACAGATCTAATCGTCCGAGTCGACGTGCCGACGGCAAAGAATCGCAGCACCTACATGCAGGTGAGCGAAAAGGGCGACTTCGACTGGGCGTTGGTGAGTTGTGCAGCCGCGGGACAAAATACCAGCGGTCAATGGACACAGGTCGCGGTTTTCCTGGGGGCGGTCGCGCCGATCCCTTATGCCGTGAATGCTCCATTGCTGGAACGAAGCGGATTGACCAGCGACTCGATCGCATCGATCGCCCAAAACCTCGCCTCTAAGGCGACACCGCTCGCCCACAACGGGTACAAGTTGCCAATCGCTCAAGCTTTAGTCCGCCGTTGTCTCGCCCGCATCACAACCTGAATCATGCCATTCGAACCCTGTAGATATCTGCGTTACAAAGAGATGTTCACCCCCGAACTGGTGGCAGTTTCCGAGGAGGGTAATGACATTCCTGCCGTAGCTAACGCCTGGTGCAATCTCACTCTCAACGAGGTTGGCCGGGACGATTGCCCAGTTTCGATGATCGCCTGCAGTAGACTGGGTCGGATCTGCTATCGTGCTTACCTCGAGCAGTGCAACTGACGCGCGCAGCGGACATCAGAGGGGCGCCGTGAACAGGCGGCGGATATCCCTTTTTCGTTTGCCTGCTCTTCTATGGCAGAGACGGATCGGTATAATGGCGTGACCATGTCGGCGTAAACGAAGCGTCCCGCTTTGCCTCTCCGAGCGGGCAAACCGGGGTTCGCTTACCTTGGCAGGGACGATTGCCCAGTTTCGATGATCGTTTGCCGTCAGACAGAGTCGGACCTGCTTCCAGGAATCTAAGGATCGCCTCTTCTTCGTCCGGGCTAAGATCCGCTTCCTCGCGCATATGACGTTTGATGACATCCAATTGCTCTGAGCTGGAGCCGGCCCGCGGTCTGACGTCATGACACATCGTACAATTCTCCATCCAAAGCTGGTCGCCAGTTTTCAAGGCATCCTTTTGAGAATCCGCGCCAGCCGCCCTGTTCAAAACGGCCAAGCTCAGCGAAGCAAGCGCCGTTAAGGATGTGGCCGCAAAGATTGCTCCTTTCTTCAGAGACTCGCCTGCTCTGCCTAGCGTTTGGAGATCGGGATTTTCTCCCCCTCTTAGCGGATCGGGCAAATAAGCCGCCAGCTTGCTGAATCGGCTTTTCTTTGGAGTCTTCACGGCAATTTTTGGGAGACTATTTGCGGTTTAAAGTTCCTCGAGGCATTCACTCAGCATCTGAGTCCCACCATCAGGCCCGTCGATCCCGGCAACAGGACATTCCTGACATCTCGAAAGCCGGCTTCGGCAAGCCAGCTTGCATATTCATCTCTGCTGTAGTTGGCGCCGTTCTCTGTGACCACCAGCCAGTTCAGCGCGAATAGCGCGGCTTGGCGAGGCCCCGTTTTATCAGGCTCGAGGATAAAGTCCTGGACCACGATTCGGCCACCGGATGCGAGCGCTGTGAAGCATCTTCTGAAAAGATCTTGAATCTGAGGCGGGCCAAGCATGTGACAGATCGCCGAGACGAAGACCAGATCGTAATCGCGGCCTAAATCGTCGTGTTGGAGATCTCCCGCGCGTGTTTTCACCCGTTCCGACAGTCCGGATTGCTCAATATATTTTTGGGTCAGGGGAAGGACCGCCGGCAAATCAAGAACTTCGGCGTGAAGTTCCGGCGACGCCCTCGCAAAAGCGATCGAGTAGCTGCCTGAGCCTCCCCCGACGTCCAGCATTCTCGTTACACCGCTGGTGTCGACCGCCTTTATGACCAGCGGTGCGCGCTCCGCAACGTTCCGGTCCATTGCGAAAATGAAGGCCTCTGTCCATTGCTGATCGCGCTCTCCAGGATTCGCACGCTCTTGACAAGTGCCGGTGCGAACACATTCCGTCAGCGTCGACCATCTGTCCCACAAATACGCGGTGTGCATCATGGCTAATCGCACGTTGTCTTGGGAATCTTCGGTGAAGTATTGCCCAGCCAGCCGCGTGTTACGGTGTACGCCGTCCTTCTTCTCGAGCATCTCTAAGGCCACCAGTGCGTTCATCAGCATTTCTGTGGCGCGCTGATCGGTCTGCAATCGGCTTGCTACTTGCGCGGTAGTTGCACCAGTTCCGACGGCATTGAACAAGTCCAACTCGATAGCGGTCAGGAGGGCACGGCTTTCCTGAAAAGCGCGAATGCGGTTCATCAGGTCCTCATAGGATCCCACGGTCATACTACAGTGTAGCCCCTATATCCGGCTAGCAACATTCTAATTCCACCCTCTCGGATCGCACGAAAATAAAAACGGCGTGGGTTGTTTCGGCATAAGCGAAGCGTCTCGCTTTGCCTCTCCGAGCGGGCAAACCGAGACGCTTCGCTTACCTTTGCCTGCAGTTTTCGGTCTGGGCCTAATCCCAAGGGATTCTGAGTCTTCGGTTCCGACAGATGGAATTTCTCCGCGAAATCTACCTTCAGTTGGCGATCGGACAATACGGAAAGAGCATTCTGCCCGTCGACTTTCGGATGAGACGTCCAAAGATTTGTCAGCGACGGAGCCTCTGGCATGCTTCAATCTGAGTTATGCAAGCCGTTGCTCTCACGCGTTACCTCCCGATCTCTGATTCCGACTCCCTGTTCGACATCGAACTTGCAAAACCCGTTGCGGCGACTCGCGATCTTCTGGTCCGGGTTGAAGCTATTTCAGTAAATCCGGTCGACACCAAAGTGCGCGCTCCTAAAAGCGGGGTGGAATCTCAGCCCCGCGTGCTCGGATGGGACGCCGCGGGAGTTGTCCAAGCCGTGGGTCCGGCGGTCAGCCTCTTCAGTCCTGGCGACGAAGTGTATTACGCCGGCGATATCACCCGGCCAGGATCAAATTCCGAGTTTCAACTGGTCGACGAACGAATTGTCGGGCGAAAACCAGCGACCCTTTCGTTCGCCGAAGCGGCCGCGTTGCCTCTGACATCAATCACGGCTTGGGAGGCGTTAGTCGATCGCCTGGGCATCGACTTTGCTAGCGACAACCGCGCAAAGTCCATTTTGATCATCGGCGGCGCAGGAGGGGTGGGTTCGATTGCGATTCAGTTGGCGAAACTGGCTGGACTCGTCGTCTTTACCACCGCTTCCCGGCCTGAGAGCCGCAAATGGGTGCTTGATCTCGGTGCGGACCACGTGCTGGACCATCGAGATTCACTACCAGAGCAATTTATGGCATTGGGACAACGTGGAGTCGATTTTATCGCAAACTTTAACAATACCGATGCCTACTGGGAGGCGATGGCGGACTTGATTCAGCCGCAGGGTCACATCGTTTCAATCGTCGAAGCTGCGCATCCGTTAGATCTCAATCTTCTCAAAAGCAAAAGTGTGGCTTTCACATGGGAATTTATGTTCACCCGGTCGAAGTTCCAAACCAGGGACATGGCTAAACAAGGCGTCCTGCTCAATAAAATTGCACATTTACTGGATGCCAGGAAACTTCGCTCGACGCACGCCGAGATGCTCTCACCGATTAACGCCGCCAACCTGCGCCAGGCCCATGCTCGCATCGAATCAGGGCGCACGATTGGCAAACTTGTCCTGGCGGGCTGGCCAAGGAAGGGCGGAAACGGATTGGCGTAATGGCGTGGTTGTGTGTCGGTGTACTCGAAGCGTTTCACTTTGCTTCTTGTCGTAGGGAAGGCGCTGCCTGAAGTAAAAGAATTGGCCCGGGATAAGATGCCCACTCAGGACAAGGAAACTCCGGTTGACCTCGTCACGGCGTCAAATCTCAAATAGTCATCTTTGCTGGAGAAGGACGGTCTGCGCTGGGCCGTCCTTTTTTTGGCAGCCGGTATTCTACGAAAACGAGTATGGCTACGCTCCTGAAAGCGAGAGGCCTCGGCAAATCGTACGCCGGCCCGGTATTGGTCGATGTGAATTTCGATCTGGAGCCTGGTGAAATCCACGCTCTGGTCGGGAAAAACGGTGCGGGCAAGAGTACACTTTGCAACATTGTTGCAGGACTGCGAACACCGGACCAGGGGGAGATGTGGTTGGATGGGGTTTCGTTCGCTCACGGCTGCGTTCGCCGAAGGCTGCGGTCCAACTCGGGATCGGGTTTTTAACGGAGGACCGCAAATCGCAAGGACTTCTTCTCCCAAGCCGGTGCGAATGAATGTCACTTTAGCGCGGTTGAGGGACGAGTTACTCGGGGTGTGTGGATGGCTTCGTCGCGACAAGGAGACGGCGGTAGCCGAGGATTGGGTAACCCGGCTCGGGATTCGTTGCTCTTCGGTCGAGCAGAGAGCCGGAAATCTCAGTGGCGGTAATCAACAGAAAGTCATCCTCGCTCGCTGGCTTTACCGCGATTGCAGCGTTCTTATTTGCGATGAACCGACACGTGGTATTGACGTGGGAGCAAAGTTTGAAATCTATCGGTTGTTAGATCAACTCGCAGGGACGGGCAAAGGCATTGTCGTTGTTTCGTCGGATTTAAAGGAGTTGTTAGGACTCTGCGACCGGATTGCAGTCCTTTCGGCAGGTCGATTGGTGAAGTTTTCGATCGGGGGGAATGGACGGAAGATTTGATCATGGCGGCAGCTTTTAGTGAGCTAAAGGTTTGAGCAAGTGCAATAAGGGATTAGTTGAGTGCAACCACATCGCCACACTCAGCATAAATCAACGTCACCCATTCGGGTCATAGACGCCGCTCGATAAAAAGACCATCCTCCGCGTTAGTTTAGTTCGCATATTACCGTTCGATGTCTATTACCATGTCAAGACCTACACTCGACAGTTTTACCGGTTGTCAAGAGTGAAAAAGCAAGGCGCAGGCTTTCAGAAGACAAGCGACGCGCGGGCGGAAAGTGGCGAACACCAACGGGTAGAAGAGGCTCTTCGCGCAAGCGAACAGCGGTTGCAGGATATTTTGGATAACACTACTGCAGTCGTGTTCGTTAAGGATCTCGAACTTCGCTACATTTTAGTGAACCGTGAATATGAACGCCGCCACCGGGTGCTACGTGACCAAATCCGCGGGAAAACCGACTTTGACATTCATCCTCATGATGTTGCCGGAACGGTACGAGCAAATGATCGGCATGTGATCGAAGGAGGCTTGCCCGTCCAATTTGAGGAAGCCGTACCAATGACGGAGGGTGAGCGGCAGTACGTCGTGGTGAAATTTCTCCTGCGGGACCGCACAGCAAAGCCATATGCAGTTTGTGGGATCGCGACGGACATCACGGAGCGCAAGCGAGCGGAAGAGAAACTGGCCGGGCTGAACCGGACGCTGCAGACGCTGTACCAGTGCGACCAGGCCCTCGTCCGCGCTACCGAAGAATACGGTCTGTTGCGGTCCGTTTGCCGCACCCTGGTGGAGGTTGGCGGTCTTCGCATGGCATGGGTCGGTTACCGCGAATTCAACAAAGACAAAACAGTCCGACCGGTCGCGCATGCTGGATACGAGGCCGGGTATCTGGAACGAATCAACATTACCTGGGGGGATACCGACAGGGGACGCGGGCCAGTGGGCACAGCCATCCGGACAGGTACCACTTCCTGGAACAGGGGCATTTTGACCGATCCGAATATGGCGCCGTGGCGAGCCGAGGCGCTCAGACGCCGCTACGGGTGTTGCATTTCCATTCCCCTGATGTCTCAGGGCGAAGCGTTCGGCGCGCTCGCTCTCTACGCCGAAGAGCTAGATGCCTTCACTGAGAGTGCAATTCAGCAATATACGGATTTAGCGAACAACTTGGCTTACGGCGTGATGGCGCTCCGCACACGTGAGGAGCGAAATCGGGCAGAAAGTGAAATTCGTCAGCTCAATGCGTCACTCGAGAAGCGAGTAGCCGATCGCACGATCGAACTCGTCCGGTCGAACGAACAACTCAAGCGCGCTGAAGAACAGTTGCGCAAACACGGCGAGCAAGTGCAGATACACCGCGACGTGCTGCTTGAACTGGCACGTTCCGATAAATCGGATCTCGAAAAAGCTCTGCAGAAGATATGTTCTCTATCGGCCGCAACGCTTGAGGTGGCGCGCGTTAGTTATTGGTCACTGCAGGAAAATAATTCTGTCATTGTTTGTGAAGTCCTCTATCTGCGCGACACCGAAAGCTGCGATGAGCAGTTCAAAGGCACTCGGCTGGGCTTCTCCGATTGTCCTGCCTATTTCGAGGCGTTAGCCTCTAGACGGCCGCTCGTGGCCGACCGCGTATTAAGGCACCCGGCCACGAGCGGCTTGGGAGAGCATTACCTCAAGCCGCTTGGCATTTCTTCCATGCTCGACGCACCCGTTTGGGTGTCCGGCAAGGTCGTCGGCGTTCTTTGTCACGAGCATACCGGCCCGCCTCGCGACTGGTCGGCGGAGGAAATTGACTTTGTTTCAGCGCTCGCCTCGATGGTCTCCCTCGCGCTGGAAGAATCAAATCGCGCGCGATCGGAACATCTGTTGCGCGAGTCTGAAGAAAAGTTCCGTGCTCTGTTTGAAGGCACCAGTCAGGCGGTTGTTTTGCACGACGAAAATGGAATTTTGGAGGTGAATCCAAGTTGGTTACAGCTTCTGGGCTATTCCAGATTGGAAGATGTCATTGGCAAACACCTCGCCGAAGTTTCCGCACCGATCCAGGTTGGTGGAGAGAGCGCCGAGGCGCTTGCAAGAAAGCACATCGCCAACGCGCTAGCCAGCGGCAGTGCGCGTTTCGAATGGATGGTGTTGGGCCGGGACGGTACTGAAATTCCGATTGAAGTGTTTCTTACGCCCATCCAACTCGGCGGTCGACAGCTTTTTCAAGCCGTCTGCAACGACATCACCGTGCGCAAGCGCGCCGAAGAGGAATTGCGGCGGAGTGAGGCGCGGCTGCGAGAAAGTGAGGCGCGTTTTAGCACGGCCTTCCACGCCAGCCCGGTGCTGGTCACGATTTCGCGGCTGAGTGACGCAAAATTCATCGAGGCTAACGATGCGTTCGTGCGGTGGATCGGGCTTAGCCATGACAGAATTGTCGGTCACGACTCGAATGAACTGAGCATCTGGCTGAATCCCGATGATCGCGTGAAGTTTCTGACTGATCTTCAGCGCAACGGTTCGCTGAGCGAGGTGGAGTGCCAGGCCCGCAGCCAGCGCGGCTCCGTCCACACGATCCTGCTCTCGGCCGACATCATCGAAATCAACCGTGAGCCACACATGCTCGTGTCCGGCCTCGACATCACACAGCGCAAACAGGCCGAGGCCGAACTACTCCGAACGCTGGCAAGAGAAAAGGAGTTGGGGCAGCTACGGAGCAAATTTGTGTCCATGGTTTCGCACGAGTTCCGCACGCCGCTGGCGATTATTCAGTCCTCGGCTGAAATCCTTAATGATTACCTAAGTCAGTTGGAGAATGCCGAACGGAAAGACCATCTGCAATCTATCCGCAAAAACACGCGGCGCATGACCGCTCTGATGGAGGAAACGCTGCTCATCGGAAGCTTCGATGCCGGCAAAATGGAGTTAAAAACTACGCTGCTGGAGTTGCGGACATTCGTGCGAAGACTCGTGGACGAAGTCCTGTCGGCAACCAACCGGCGATGTCCGATCAAATTGTCGCTGTTCGAGATACCCGCCAAGGTGCAAGCCGACGGGCGCTTGCTGCGGCACATTTTCACGAATTTGCTACAGAACGCGGTGAAGTATTCTGACGTCGGACGGTTGGTGCAATTCGAAATCGAGTGCACCGGAGCAGACATTGTCTGCACCATCCGTGACCAGGGCATCGGAATTTTAGAAGCAGACCAAGAATGGCTCTTTAACGCCTTCCATCGCGGACGTAACGTTGGCGACCGACCAGGCACTGGTCTCGGTCTGGTCATCGTAAAGCGCTGCGTCGATCTCCACGGCGGCACAATTAAAGTGGATAGCAAACTGGGCGAAGGTACGTCAGTGACTCTGAGGCTGCCCATATTTAGCCCGGAGTCCACGGCTTCCAACTGAGCGGGAAGCGACTTTACCGGTCTTGCCCAAAGGCAGCTCCTCGGACCTTCGTTCGGTGCCACTCCTGCTTACCGGTTTGAATCCATTGTCGGCGTCAGCCCTTCCGCCGGCCCATAGAGGGCGCCGGCAGCCCAAACGCCCAAGCGTCTTTGGGCTGAAAGGGTTCCAAAGGCTATTGACTTGGCGGAGGAGGATTCGATGGGATCGACTCACGCTCTACCGATGGCAAGCTGGAAATCCATTTGCCGCGCATTGAAATTTTCCCGGGAATATCTCCGTCCACTTCTCCGGTGATCTCAAACCCATCTTCGATCGCAGAGATGATGGTTTTGTACAGCCAATCACGTCGAATCCTTCGTCGCGCTAGCTCATTTCGATATCTTGAGGAAAAAAGGGTTGCCGACAGCACTTCCCAGTCTTGCGTATAGTCAGCCCAGAAGACTTTTCCCTCTATCACTGCGTCGAACCTGAAGCAGTCGATAATCGCAATCCCTTTGGTTTGCAGTCCCGTGTTCACATCCGAGAACTCGACTTCATAAATTCCGTCCCGCATTCTGACTTCGTATATAAATCATTGGATGGAGGCAATCTCTCTCGGTCGCGCGGGGCGGTCATTGATTCCGGGTGAATCTCGAGACGGATGTCCGGCTGGTTTTAGGCGAGAAAACAACGCCGAATATCCGGCCGGCAACCAAAAGCGAATGGACGCTTGTGGATTCTTCCACAGGGTTGCCAGACACAGACCGCTGCAACAGATCGAGCGAAAAAGTGATCCGGACCCGCGTGCATGGACTTTGGGATTTTCGCAGCGCGAATCCGGACCTATATCAGCCGCTTGGTTTAGACAGTATTGCGCATCTCGGCGTTCAAAGGATATCGGGGTTGCGCATTGAGCTGAGAAGCTTTTCCCGAATAGCGAAAATCTAACGCACAAAGGGAAGAACAATCACGGTGATCTTTTGGCCGATTGTGTGATTCCTTAATCCCGTTTTCATTGGGGACGGGTGCCACGTTTTGATTGGCAGAAGGGTCCCCAAGTCCAGCGCCGGGGCTTGCCGCCTTTCCGCGATTTCTTTCGTAACCTTATTCGAACGCTTTTCCATATAAAAAAACAGAGAGGCGAAGTTATCTTGGACAACGGCTGATTGCCCGGCGTTCAAAAAGAACACATCGTAATGCAGGGGACCGAGGACGTCTATTCATCTTTCTCGAGGGGACCGAGTGCTTCGGGCATCTGTTTAAGCAAGTGCGAAATGAGAAGGGTCGCGCCCTCTCGAATTACCCTGAATGAATTGCGCAGGGCTTGGGATTCTCGATCGCCCCCTTCCAGGCATTGTCTCGCGTGACTCGCATGCTCCTCAATGAGCCTAAGGTAGGCTCTAGCAGTTTCTGTGCTGTCCTTTGATGTCGAACCTGTTCCTGATCCGTGAGACATGGGTTATCTCCTTTAATTCGCTCATCGCATGGGCAATTGCCATATTCAATCCCTCCGCTGCCTGAGTGTGCTTGGATCCATGCAACGTCGGTTGATTGTAAGCTGCCGATGCTCGCCAACGATTGCTTTCGCAACTATGATGTAGGTCGGTGGCGAAGTCGACTTTTTCCTGCCTATACCGTCGATGGAGCCGAGTTCATCGTCAGCTAGTCGCTCCTCTCTGCCTTCTCTTGAGCCCCGATGGCACGGAATTGGGCGACTATGTTAATAAGAAATATAACTGACTCTATTATACTGATGTAATAAATAGTGCCATACTGATGTAACAAGCTGCTTGTACAGCCATCTAATCCTTTTTTGTTACTTGCTTATCAAAGTGACACTCACTGTGCGAATTTTTGGGCATGATTCCTTTACGATCTACGTGCTAATAATCCGTTTGTCGGCAGACATCTAATTCATCGCTCTAGATTTTAGACGACAAGGACCATTAAGATGGCACGAGCAGAAACTGAAAAACTAACCAAGATCCTCTGGCGATCCTGAACAACTGTCGGAGAGTAAGCCCCGATACGGAAGACTCTGAATCCGCGAAGTGGCGAAGCGCCGCCTTTGTCGCAACGCGGCGTACTCCCAGAAAATAAGCCCCTGAAGTAACCGGGCCAAAATTCAAGGACAGAGGTCCTGACCTGTCCTCGGAGCGCCGAGGTGCGCCGAGGGGGGGCCTTCATTTATGATGTTGTCACGGCGGAGTAAAATCGGTAGGAACTTGATCTTTCGTCCGTACTTTGTGGCGAGCGAATGATGCTCAATATCAGAAGTGTGAAATTCATATGGGTTGGCGTCGTGGCAGCCGGACTGATCGGCTGGGGAATATGGTTCTGGGGTTTTGCGATTTTGGCTGAAAAGCAAAGGGCCGCTGAAGCCGAGAGACAGGAGAAGCAAAAAAAGCTCGTGGCGCAAACAACGGGAGAGCAGCAAAAACCGCCACCCGCCGCTGGGCCGCAGATGAGGGTTGTGCCCAATCAATATGCCACTATCCAGGCGGCTATTGACGCGGCAAGGGCCGGGGACACCGTCTTGGTCAAAGCGGGTGTTTACCACGAGGCTTTGAAGTTCAAGGAGGGAATTGAGCTGCGGGGTGAAAACCGGGAGACAACGATAGTTCGCTTCTCCAGCCCGCCCACTGGTGTCGTGGGCCAGGAGCACTACGATATACCCCTGGAAATACGGGCCTGTGCGAGCGGTACCATCTTGAACATCGGCTTCGAGCAGGAAAGAAGCGATGAGCGTACTGACGAAAATATCTGGATGGCCGATGCGATCGAATTGTTTGATTCCTCGATTACGATCGAGAACTGTCGGGCACAGAGCGACGCGGGAGCGGGGATTCTTATATCTGGACCAAAGTCCGCACCAACGCTGGTAAGGAACCAGTGCCGCCAAAATAAGCAAGGCGGTATTTCATTCGAGCATGGCGCGCTAGGCAGAGCGGAAAACAATCTCTGCGAGGAAAATCAATATGCGGGGATCATTGCTCGTGGCCTTGGAACCTCACCAGAAATTCTGAACAACCAATGCCGCGGGAACGGGTTAACCGGGATTTTCTTCAAGCAGGGGGCGCAGGGCAAAGCGGAGAACAATGTCTGCGAGCAGAACAAGCAAGATGGAATACTGGTGAGCGACTCCGGGACGTCGCCGGAGCTGGTGAACAACCAATGCCGCGGGAATGAGCACTTCGGTATTGAATTTTATGACGCGCAGGGAAGAGCCGAACACAATGCGTGCGAAAAGAACCTCTGGAGTGGAATCGATGTGAGCGGTTCCGGCGCCGCGCCGGAACTCTCGAATAACCAGTGCCGCAACAATGAAGTCGATGGCATCCTCTTTCAGAATAGTGCGCATGGCAAAGCCGAGAGCAATCTGTGCGAGCGGAACAAGGACAGTGGAATCTCCGTGATCGGTTCCGGTGCGGCACCGGAACTGGCGAATAACCAATGCCGCAGCAATGCGTTTGCTGGAATCTATTTCGAGTCAGGCTCGAATGGAAAAGCTGAGAGCAACACCTGTGATGGGAATGCTACGTCCGGCATCATCGTCAATGCTTCGTTTCCCTATCTGAGTGGCAACCGACTTCTCAACAACGCTCAATACGGATTGGTATACGGCAGAGCCTCAAAACCAACTTTTGGGGCCAAGAATGAGTTTGCTGGTAATGGCAAAGGCAATGCTTTCACCAAAGCGACGTTCGCGGAATAGACCAGAAATGGACTTTCCGGCTACGAGACTAAGGTAGCGCCGCTACCACAAATGGCCTCCGATGTATTGGCGGTTTCGGAAAAAGGCGTTCGACGGCAACTCCTATTTCGGCACTGGCTCTTGTTGTGCCACCCTTCCGACGGCGCGTTGTCCCTGCAGAGTTAAAACTGCGAGCGCAACCAGAGAGGCGTGGAAAAGAAACCCAAATGTCAGCACCAGTTGACCGGGTAGTGGACCGATCGCGGCGTGTTGCCACAAGTCTTGGAGCGATCGAATCGGCGCCGGATGAATACATATTTTGGTGACATAACTGACCGCTTGTACGCAAAACATGAACGAATAGTTGCGGCGCAACCGCCGCCCCATGGCTTCGATGAAACTAATATGAAATCGAAGGTTCTCATAGTCGTTGGCTAATTCCAGATTCCATCCGTTATCAACACGCACACCTTCGCCACGAAGGATCGGTCCGTATAGACCAGTCTCGAGGATCCGTACACGGGTACGCCAGATATCGAAGTAACGGTAGCGACGAGCTTCAATCAAAAGAAACACGAGGGACATCAAAGCCACGAGAACCAGAGGGAGCGGTGAATTGCCCGCGTTGCTGAAAACGACTGAGAGCGCGATGCCGGTCGTGGCGACCGCCCAGTTGGTTGTCGCATCGAGGCGGATCCGCCAGATTTTGCTGCGGTACATCTCGCCTCTGTACAGGTGCGCGAGCATGCCGAGTTCCGCCGCGTTAAACGGATTCTCCTGCTTGGAATTTTCCGTTGCACTGATAAGCCTGCCAGGGTTAACACTGAAACGCGAGGGTCAAAAGGGGAAGAAAAGCTCTTCCAGTAAGTCTAGTCTGAAGAAACGCAGGCAGGGCTGTCAATGCGTTCTCGCGAGCTGGATTAATGTCTTGGCTTCCAGTTGCTCGATCGGCAGGACATAATTCGCAATTCCAACTTCGTACGCCCTTTGCGCGCTGATCGGTGTGGCGCGAAAAAGCATTTCTTTGACAACCACCAACGGCCTAACTCCATTGGGACCCGCGCATGTCGCCGGTTTTGAGGAACTGGACATGCATCGCGAAGGTGTTGCCCAGCGATTCTGGTGATTGGCCCTTCCTGGTTGTATCAACGTAACTTTGAAGCTCGTCGCGATAATCAGGGTGTGCGCAATTGTTGATGATCAGCTGCGCGCGTTGCCTTTCATCCTTGCCGCGGAGGTCCGCCACGCCCCATTCGGTCACCACGACCTGGACGGAATGCTCGGAATGATCCAAGTGCGTTACCAGCGGTACGATGGTTGAAATCTTCCCGTTCTTCTGCACCGACGGGCAGGTGAAGATCGAAATGTAGGCGTTTCTCGTGAAGTCGGCCGAGCCTCCTATTCCATTCATCAACTGCGTCCCCATCAGATGCGTCGAGTTGACGTTGCCGAAGAGGTCTAATTCCAGTGCGGTGTTGATGGAGATGATTCCCAGGCGGCGGATGATCTCCGGGTTGTTCGAGATCTCCTGCGGACGCAAAATGAGATGGCGCCGGAAGAAAGCTATATTGCCGGTGATCTCGTCCAGTACCTCGGGGGTGACGGTGAGCGCGGTTCCGGAGGCAAATGTGCATCGCCCTGCTTGAATCAATTCGATGACTGCATCTTGCAGAACCTCGCTATACATTTCGAAGGGGGGAATTTCCGGCGCTTCTCCGAGGGCTTTAAAAACCGCATTGGCGATGGCGCCGATGCCGGACTGAAACGGTAGGAAGCGTTTGGGTATGCGGCCGGCGCGCATGTCGGCGGTAAGAAATTCGGCGACATGGCGCCCAATCGCTGCGGTTTTCGAATCGCCTGACGCCAACGGACAGAATTCATCGGCCAGATTGGTCTCGACGATGCCGACGATCTTCTCCGGCGGCACGACCAGGAGGGGACTTCCGATGCGGTCCGACACCGTGTGAACATGGATTTCCCTTCGGTTAGGCGGATCCTGGGGCTCAAAGAGGTCGTGAAGGCCGAGCATCGTCGGTGGATGATGCCTGTTGAGCTCGATCAGCACCTTTTCGGCTCGGTTCGCAAAGGTGTTTGAGGCCCCGACGGAGGCTGTGAGAACAATGCCGCCGCCATTCGTCACATCGCAGGCTTCGATGACGGCCCAGTGGACTGGACCCATGAATCCGTACCGAATCGCTTGCTGCACGCCAGAGAGATGCATATCCAGATACGGCACTTGGCCCGAGTTGATCAGCGCACGCAGCGTCTCGTCATTTTGCCAAGGCGCTCGGAAGCTAATCGCGTTGGCCGACGCGAGCGCGCCATCCAGCGATTTGCCCGTGGACGCTCCGGTAAGTACACGAATCTGGTACGACCGCCCCGCTGCATGGTCGTTCTTCGCCCGCTCGGCGATGGCCCGGGGAATGGCCTTCGCTGAGCCGGCAGGAGTGAAGGCGCTGAAGCCAACGGTTTGCCCATGCGTAATCATCGCTGCGGCTTCTTGCGCTGTTAAAAGGGGAAAGGGTAAGTTCATGAAATTTCGCTCTAAATGGGTTTCAGCTGTTTTGAGCAATCATCGTTTTCAAAATGGCTCAGCATTCTGCGGGTCTCGCACCGGCGGCGAGCCTGAACCATTAGTGCTCGTGGGGAAGATATGCAGCTCTTCTGCCATGTGACTCATACACGAACTTGTATCCTCTCCCCGCTTGGGCGTCTTAGCATCCGTTGGCGTTTACTAGCGCTCTATTGTTCTAACTGAGGTCTCATTCCCACATGGCACAGCGTGTTCACGCTGCCAAAAGACGGGCAACAAAAGCCGAAATCCGAGCGGCTCATTCTATTGTATTTATATTTGGTATGATTATTCGGAAGAAAGTAGACGTCTTCTGACCGCGGCTTTCCACCGGGCAACGCCACGGTATGATTGTTCCTCTCACTACCTTCCTGCTCGGCCCGTTCGGCAATGATTTTGCGCTCGCCGACTCAGTGATCGCGGAAAAAGGCGCAGAATACCCCTAGACGTTCCCGTTTCGTGCGAGTGATCGAAGTCTGACGGGATCGCCTTTGACTTAAGATGATTATCGAGCCCGTCAGAGCTTCATGTTCGGCAGGTCCTCCATGATGGCCCTTGGGCACTTCAACGGGTTATCATGCGCTTAGTCTTCGAATTAATGAAATTGCTCCGATTCAGTAGAACCGTGTAACGCGGTCGTCGACGACTCACCTTCAGAGATCACCTGGCTCACCTCATCGAAATACGAGGTCCCGACCTCACGTTGATGTCGGATCGCGGTGTATCCATCCGCCTCAGCGGCAAACTCAGCTTCCTGTAGCTCGGAATAGGCAGACATGCCGCGCTCCTTGTAGCCACGGGCCAGGTCAAACATGCTGTAGTTTAACGCATGAAACCCGGCTAGCGTGATGAACTGGAACTTGTATCCCATCGCGCCGAGTTCCCGTTGGAACCGCGCGATTGTGGTGTCATCAAGTTTCTTTTTCCAGTTGAACGAAGGCGAGCAATTGTAAGCAAGGAGTTTGTCCGGATGGTCCTGGTGGACACCTTCGGCAAACCGCTTAGCTTCAGACAGATCTGGCTCGCTGGTTTCACACCAGAGCAGATCCACAAAAGGAGCATAAGAGACTGCGCGGGCGATTGCCTGATCGATCCCGGCACGCACCCGGTAGAATCCCTCCCCGGTTCGTTCGCCGGTGATGAACGGCTTGTCCCGCTCGTCCACGTCACTGGTCAAAAGTTTAGCCGCGTGGGCGTCCGTTCTCGCCAGCAGAATGGTCGGCACATCGCAAACATCAGCTGCCAACCTCCCTGCGATCAGGTGCTTGATCGCGTGTTGGGTCGGAATCAGGACCTTGCCGCCCATATGGCCGCATTTCTTTTCAGACGCCAGCTGATCCTCCAAATGAACTCCCGCAGCGCCCGCCTCGATCATGGACTTGACCAATTCAAAGACATTGAGCGGTCCCCCAAACCCGGCTTCCGCGTCAGCAACGATCGGCGCTAACCAATGGATGTGGTGTTTTCCCTCCAAATGACGGATCTGATCCGCCCGCAGCAACGCGTTATTGATCCGTTTGACCACCGCAGGAACGCTGTTCGCCGGGTACAAACTCTGGTCGGGATACATCTGCCCCGCCAGATTGGCATCGGCTGCCACTTGCCATCCGCTCAGGTAAATTGCTTTGAGGCCGGCCTGCACTTGCTGGACCGCTTGGTTCCCCGTCATTGCTCCAAGTGTCGGCACATAATCCTCTTCCTGGAGCAATTTCCAGAGCCGTTCGGCACCCAGGCGCGCCAAGGTATATTCGATCTTGACCGTGCCTTGGAGCCGTTCAACTTCCTCCTTGCTATAGGGGCGGATAACATCTCTCCAACGTGCCTCTGTCCTGGCCCATCGGTTCTGGGTTGCAGGAGGTGCAACCCCGGTCATCGTTTCGGTAGCAGTTGTGCTCATTTGTTTCCTCTACATTTGTTAGGTTCCAATTTGGTCCTTTTTCTTATTTTCCCAAAATGGGAATCCCCGCCGGACAGATTGCTAGTCAAGCCGTTCGTAGCTGGGTAAAGTCAAGAACTCGGCGAACTGATCGCTCGTGGTGATTCGAGCAAAAAGCTCCGCTGCCTCAACATACTTCCCTTTCTCGTACCGCTCTTGACCCATCCACGATTGGATTTTGCCAAGTTCTTCCTCCAGCACACTGCGAAACAGCTCCTTCGTCACTTTGCGCCCGTCTGAGAGAACGCCGCGCGGATGCCGGATCCACTGCCAGACTTGAGCGCGAGAGATTTCCGCCGTCGCAGCATCTTCCATTAGGTTGAAGATCGGAACGCAGCCGAAGCCACGCAGCCAGGATTCCAGGTATTGGACGCCGACGCTGACATTGGTCCGTAAGCCCTGCTCGGTAATTGGTTCTTCGGGGCCGAATTTCAGAAGATCCGCCGCGGCGATTTGAACATCTTCACGCTTTCGATCGATTTGATTCGGCGTCTTCATGGCCGCGTCAAATGCCGTCAAAGCGGTTGAAACCATACCAGGGTGCGCCACCCAGGTGCCATCATGTCCATCCTTCGCTTCTCGCTCCTTGTCCGCACGAACCTTCGCGAAGGCCTCATCGTTCGCCTTCTCGTCATTTTTGACCGGGATCTGAGCGGCCATGCCTCCCATAGCGTGAATCCTTCTCCGATGACAGGTTTTGATGCAGAGCAACGAATAGGAGCGCATAAAATGCGTAGTCATGGTCACCAGAGCACGATCGGCGAGAATGAACTCCGGCTTATTTCTGAACCGTTTTATGCAACTGAAAATGTAATCCCATCTGCCGCAGTTGAGGCCGGCAGAATGATCTTTCAGTTCGTAGAGAATTTCGTCCATCTCAAACGCCGCTAGAATCGTCTCGATCAAGACGGTCGCTCGAATCGAACCGCGGGGAATGCCTAGTGAATCCTGAGCGAAATTGAAAACATCGTTCCAGAGACGGGCTTCCAGATGGCTTTCTAGCTTTGGTAGATAAAAATAGGGTCCGGATCGGCGGGCCAGAAGTTCCTTTGCGTTATGAAACATATACAGCGCAAAGTCGAATAGGCTGCCTGACACTTGCTCCCCATCGACTAAGAAGTGCTTTTCCGGTAGATGCCAGCCGCGCGGTCGAACCAACAACACGGCCACTTGCTCCTTCAGCCGATATTCCTTCCCTTCCGGACTTTTGAATTCGATTGTTCGACGAATGGCATCCCGTAGGTTGCACTGGCCTTCCATTAAGTTTTCCCAAGTGGGCGTATTGGCATCCTCGAAATCGGCCATGAAGACTTTCGCGCCCGAGTTCAATGCGTTGATGACCATTTTGCGATCCGTCGGGCCGGTGATCTCGACTCGCCGATCCTGCAGATCGGCGGGGATAGGAGCCACGGTCCAATCGCCTCTCCGCACATCGTAGGTTTCCGGCAGGAAATCCGGCGTTTTGCCGGCGTCCAAGTCAGCCTGTCTTTGCTCCCTTCTCTGCAGAAGCTCTTTGCGGCGTCGATTAAAGTTCCGATGAAGCGCCACGATGAGTTCGCCAGCTTCGGGGGTGATTACCTCCTCGGTCGACGGAGAAATCGTCGCCGTAATGGTAACACCCTCTGGTAATTTAAGTTTGTTCTTCATATTAATATTGCCAACGATCATTTCTGCCGGCTCGAGGCTTATGTTTGTTCAAGGGCCATGGCGCTCATTCCGCCAAGACGGTTAACTACCTGAACCAGTAGCGAATAATCCACTCCACGATGTAAGCTAGGCTAACCGGAAGCACTACGAAAAGGGTAAAGCCAAAAAGTGGCAAAAGATTAATTAAAATTGGAAAGTTCATTTGGTGCCCCCTGATCTTGGTCTGGCGCGCGGCGTTTGGTGGAGGGCGCCGCTGATGTTCCCGCTCCACCGCCGCTTTGCCGAGCTCGACTGCCGAGACATCGGCAAAAGCGCCGCAAAAGCTGCCGAAGGGCGTCCCGACGCTGCCGGCGAGATGGATTTCCTTGAGCATTGCTTTATCGCCAGTGGTGTTTTGGTTGGCTGAAGTAATTACTTCACAGCCGGGCCGAAACGATCCACCATTTCCTTCCACGAAGCGATCATTTTAGCATTCGTGTTCAGAGCGCAGTGAACATTGACCCGCAGGGTGCTCAGCGAGCTTTCGATGAGATCCTGCATGCGGCGCTGCGCATCGGTCAGCGAGGTGGCCTGGTAAACGCCCAGCGTTTTCTCGAACAGATCAATCGTCTGATTGCTCGTCCGGTTGAATGTCTCGACAAACTCCTGCATATGCATGCGGGCCTTCGGGAAAGCGTCCGCGGTCATTGACTCAAGCTTGGCCTGAAACCCGTCGGGAGAGTCTAGCTTGGTCAGCAGGTCTTTCCAGAGATCCACTGATTCTTCCTGCAGCTCAATGCCCGACTTGAGGGCCTTCTCATAACTGCGCATCGCCTCGTGAAAGACCTCGTCATTGGTTGCCAACGTTGCGGCGGTTGCCTTTTTGGTCTCTGTAGCACTCATGTTTTTTTCTTCCTTCTTTTCTTTGCTTTGTGGTGAGGGCTCCGGGTGATTCCTGAGCTTATACAGGGAACCTCGCATGGATTTCCAAGATGCGTCAACAAGTTTTGTGCAAATGCACAAACTTATTTCGGATGGTGCCCGCGAAATGAGCCGCCAGGGTTCGCGTGGGGAGCCCGGAACGATAGAAATCGGGTCGGTCCAGCCACGGGAATTGAATGCTCCAGGTTCGCGCGACCGCTTCGCTGGCGAACACTTCGGAGGCATACGCCAGGGTTTCCAGCCAGGCATTGAAATCGGGGTCGAGCTGGCGCGTAATTCCGTCCAGCGTCAGGAAGGATTTGCGCAGTAGGAGAAGGTTGAGCGGCACTGGATGGCCCTCCAGAGCCAGTTGCTGCACGATCTCGAACGCGGCGTGCAATGGATCGGCTGTGCCCTGAGGCAGCGGAATCCGGATGGACTTCCGATTACTCTCGAGTAGCCGCCTGAGGACGTCCGGCGATGGCTCGTCGCCGGTGACGCAGTAAAGACAGAGTGCGATGAGCGCGTGGCGGAGCGGGGCAACGAGCCGGCCCGCCTGGCTCCAGTCCAGCAGCACGAGCCTGAGCGGGGCATGTTTCTGCGTTTGCACCATGAGATTCCCGGCATGGGGATCGGCGTGGAAAATGGATTCGGGAAGTCCGGAAAACAGCGGATCGAGGACCAGGCGTCGAAAAACAAGCCGGGCCGCATCGCGCCGGGATTCGTGGTCGAGCGGAGCCTCGAGAAGCGGAACGCCCTCGACAAACTCCATAAAGATTCCCCGATCGACCGGGATGCCGATGGTTGCCGGGACGCGGACGCGGCGGTTGCATTTGTAAAAGGCGCGCGCATCCTGCAGATTCGCCGCCTCCCCGACGAAGTCGATTTCGCGCCGTAGCGCACCGGCCGCGTCCCGAAGCGCTTCCGCCAGGGCGGCGGCGAAATTGGGTCCGGCGATCAGGCCGACCGCCTGGCAATCTTTAGCCATCCGCATCAGGATGCCGGCCTCGCTTTGAATCCGCGACAACGAGTCCGCACGCACGGTTTTGAACGCGATGGCTTGGCCTTCAGAAGTTCGATCCCGAAACCGGAAAACATCGGCCACGCTGCCGCGAGCAACTTTCGGATTCTCCGAGTCCAGCTCCAGACCTGGCCGTGCCTGTGCGGCAAGAGCCACCGCCGCCGAGACGGCCCTCTCCGGGATTGCTTCCGGCGGGAGACTTTCCAAGGGCGCGAGTGCTGCGCGAGCCTCTGCTGGAAGGCCCGGATTCCGCGCCAGCATCTGACATATTTTGTGCAAAGCGGTCAATTCGCCCGCCATTCGCGCCGCGCGCGCAGCGGCTGATGCGGTGGGTGGGAGGGCACGCTGCTGTTCCAGAAGCTGGACCAGCAGCGCGCGGTCGAAGTGCCGCAGAAAGGCCTCCAGAAGCGCCTCGACTACCGGCAGCCACCGCGCGTGGGCCGGGGAAATCCAGGCACCTGGTTGCAGAAATTCCACCAGAGTCGCCGCGGCATCCTTGTCTTTGCTGGGAGGAACCTGCGGCGGCGCGGGCATGGGGCTACCTCTTTGGCTTTCGCTGTTGTTTTTCGCCATGGAATATCGCTTTCCAAAGAACGACCTGATCGTCGATGCTTGGAATTGCTCAATCTTCGGCCGAGCTGCCTTTTCTGTCAAAACTTTTAATGCGATAGCAAAAATAATTTAACGCAAAAGCAAAAAAAGCGAGACGACTGGCAGGAGAACTCGTATAGTAGGGAGTCATGAACTCCATTATCCTTGGGACTATCGAGGAGCCGGGCCTCGACAACCAAAAAGTTAGCACCCTTGAGGCGCCGTCCGGCGGCGCCGTCAATATGCACACGATTAAAGGACAGGTCGCGGTGATCACCGGAGCGGCCGGCGGCATCGGACAAGCCCTGGCTCTCGACATGATGCGCCGCGGAGCAGCCGGCATCGCCTTGGTCGATTTCAGCGACCGGGTTGTGCAGGTGGCCCGGGAAATAAACACCGAGGCCGGGCGTCAGATCGCGATCGCCTACCGCGGGGACACCACGGACACGGCTTTCCGGCAGGAAGTTTATGCCGACATCGCTACCAAGGCAGGGGTGCCGCGCATCTGTGTGCCGGCGGCGGCGATCACCAAGGACGCATTGGCGGTGCGAATCGACAAGCAGACCGGCCAGGTGTTGATCTATCCGATGGAGGATTTTCGGAAGGTGGTGGAAATCAACATGATTGCCCCGATCTACTGGGCGATCGAGCTGGTGGCGGCCGTGGCCAAGGATCGTGCGTCCCGCGGTGTCAAACGCTGGCAGCCGGAGGAAGGAATGCAAGGAGCAGTCGTGTTCCTCGGATCGATTGCCTCAGTGGGCAATGTCGGGCAAATCTCCTACTCCTCGACCAAAGCCGGCCTGGAAGGAGCTGCTTCCACTCTCATGGCCGAGTCGATGTATTACGGGGTCCGCTGCAGCGTGATCCATCCGGGATTTACCGACACCCCGATGGTGCGGGCGCTCGGGGAAGAGTACATCCGGACCAAAGTGCTTCCGCAAACGCAGTTGAAACGGCTGATCAAGCCGGAGGAAATCGCGGATGCCATTTGCTTTATGCTGACGAACGCCGCCGTGAGTGGCGAACTCTGGGCCGATGCCGGGTGGCGCCCGGCCACCTAAACTGGTGGACAGGAGTTCAATCAAACCCGCCTGAGAAACACCACAAACCAAGGGAAAACGGGATGAGTCTGGAGATCGGTCCAGACAATCCCCCCCGGCCTAACCGGCGCCCCCAGCTCCTTTGCCGACCTCACAAGCGATCCGGATAAAATGGGCCAGGGCCGGATTGCGGTTGCTCCGCATGCGAGCGGCGCAGTAACGGTATCCTGGCGTCGGCCGAGCAAGCGGTATAAAACAGACTCCCGCGGTAACTAATCGGCTGAATTGCTCAGGTAAGATGGTAACACCCAGACCCGCTGCGACGTAGTTCAGGACGGTCATCGGTTGCCCGGACTCCTGGACCACATGGGGCTGAAACCCAGCCTGCTGGCATAAGACGATAATCCACGGATTGAAGACCGGCGCGTTCACTCGTGAACCGAGTAGAAAACGTTCATTGGCAAAGGCTTTTAGCGGGATTGACTTGCGCGATTTATGCGCCAGCGGATGATCTTGAGGGATGGCGGCGACCAATCGCTCTTCAGCCACAACGACGATTTCCAGTTCCGGAATGTCTTTCGGTAAGCCGAGCCCGATCAACCCGAGGTCAATGCGATTGCCGGCGATCTGTTCGATTTGAGCCGTCGAATCCATTTCGCTCAGTAAAAGTTGCACGTCTGGAAATCGCTGTCGGAAGAGGCGAAGAACGCTCGGAAGCAGTCCGTGGGCCAGGGAGGGAACAAATCCAATCGAGAGGGGTACACTTTCCCCGCGCGCGATCCGGCGCGCCGTTCTCGTATAATTGTCCGCATCCTGAAGCAGCCTCCGGCACCCTTCGAGAAAGCTCCGGCCGGCAGGGGTCAATTCGACTTTATGGCTGTCTCGCTCGAGCAGTTGAACTCCAACATCTTCTTCCAACAGGCGAATCTGCGTGCTGAGCGACGGTTGGGCCAAATGAAGACGTTCGGCGGCACGCCGGAAATTGAGTTCTTCGGCAACCGCAACGAAGTACCGCGCGTGACGGAGTTCCATAGGGGAGCAAACGGCAATAGCTATAACCTATCGTTCCGACAGAAACAAAGTAATTCCGATCTCCGATGGCCGGGCTTTTAGTATCATTATCACAAACAGCCGCCCGATCCCCATGAACAATTCCAGCTTTAACCGTGACCTGTATAACTGGTCAGTGACCGACCCGGCACCCTTTTGGCAAAGGGAGTTTGGCGGAAAAACACCAGGCGACGGTGATGTTTTCCTCGCCGACGGCGATCCGCCTGCTGGGCAACCAGGATCCGAAGAACGTGAAACAACATGACGTTCGCTGTTTGCCGACTCCTGGCAACCGGGGAATCGCTGGATGAATCCACCTCAAACTGGATTCGCGATGCTCTGGGCGTACCGATGATAGGCAATGACTGGCCAGACCGAAACGGGTCCGCCGATTTTGGCTCTGCCGGGAAGTACGCTGCACGGTGAAATCAAGCCTGGTCCGCCTGGTTTCGGTTCTCGCGCAACGATGGTCGATCCGGAAACAAGTGAAGGCCTGCCCGGAGGACAAAAAGGTGTGCTGGCGTGCGAACGACTGGAAACAGCACCTGGGCGATCTGAGCACGCTTGAGGATTACATCGCGCTCGAGAGCGAAACAGTAAATGCTTGAATTATGTCTGCAGGATTGAATTTGCGAAAAGCTGTTAAAGAAGAAGTCCCGCTTCAGGTGGCGGGGACGATCAACGCCTATTGCGCGCGATTGGCCGAGCGCGCAGGATTTAAAGGGCTTTATCTTTCCGGAGCCGGAGCCGCAAACGCTTCGTTTGGATTGCCGGATCTCGGGATCACGACTTTGAACGATGTTTGTGAAGATGTGCGTCGGATCACTGCTACTACTGAGGTGCCTCTCCTTGTTGATGCGGACACCGGCTGGGGGAGTGCGTTCAATATTGCCCGGACTGTGCGCGATCTGACGCGTGCCGGAGCCGCAGGCTGTCACTTGGAAGATCAGGAGCAAGCCAAGCGATGCGGGCACCGCCCGAACAAAGCGCTCGTTTCCTCTGCAGAAATGGTGAATCGAATCAAGGCTGCGGTCGATGCGCGCACGGACCATCAATTTGTCGTGATGGCTCGCACCGACGCGGTTGCTTCGGAAGGGGTGCAGGCAGGGATCGACCGGGCTGCGGCGTATGTCGAGGCTGGTGCGGACATGATTTTCGCTGAGGCATTGTATTCCTTGGAAGATTACCGAGACTTTACCAGGGCGGTGCCGGTCCCGGTCCTGGCGAATATCACAGAGTTTGGAAAAACTCCGTTGTTCACCGTCGAAGAACTCAGAGGGGTTGGAGTTCAAGTCGTTCTCTACCCTTTGAGCGCATTTCGCGCGATGAGTGCGGCGGCGGTACGTGTTTACGAAACGATCCGGAAGACAGGAACTCAGAAAGACGTCGTCGACCAGATGCAAACACGCGAGCAGCTGTACGACATTCTGAACTATCATTCCTTCGAAGACAAATTGGATCAACTATTTACCAAGAATCAGGAAGTTTAAATTTATGAGCGACGCTAAACCAGTCATTTCCTCCGGTATGCGCGGACAGTCCGCGGGGTCGACCGCCATCTGCACCGTAGGCAAGGAAGGTATCGGCCTGACCTACCGCGGTTACAACATCGAGGACCTCGCGGCGAACGCTACGTTTGAAGAGGTCGCCTACCTGCTGTTGAAGGGCGCCCTGCCAAACCGGCAGGAGCTTAACATTTTCCAGAAGCGCCTGAAGAGGTTGCGATACCTGCCGACAGGTCTCAGGGAGGTCCTCGAGCGCATTCCGGAAGATACCCAACCGATGGATGTCCTCCGCACGGGCACATCAATGCTTGGCACGCTGGAGCCGGAGCACGATTTCTCGCACCAGAATGCGATCGCTGAGCGGTTACTGGCAAGTCTCCCCTCGATGCTCTGTTACTGGTATCGTTTTGCTCACCATGGCAAACGGATCGAGCCCGAAACAGATGAGGACACGTTGGCGGGCCACTTGTTGACGCTGGTCAACGGGGAAAAGCCCAGCGCCGATCACCAACGCTGCATGGACATTTCACTGATTCTCTATGCTGAGCACGAGTTCAACGCTTCCACGTTTACGGCGCGAGTCTGCGCCTCGACGTTGTCGGACTTCTACTCATGCATCACCGGCGCGATCGGCACCCTGCGCGGCCCCCTGCATGGAGGTGCAAATGAAGCCGCGATGGCCCTGATCTCAAGGTTCAGGACGCCCCTGGAAGCGCGCGAAGGCGTTTACGAGATGCTGGCGCGGAAAGAGAAAATCATGGGCTTCGGTCATGCTGTCTATCGCCATTCTGACCCGCGCAATGCTGTCATCAAGGAATGCGCGCGCAAACTCGCGCCTTCAGCGATGGAGGGTGACGGTTATCTGTTCGCGATTTCGGACGAGGTGGAGAAAGTCATGAAAGAGAAAAAAGGGCTCTTCGCCAACGCGGACTTCTATTCCGCTTCTTCTTACCACTTCATGGGTTTTCCGACGCTGTTGTTTACTCCGCTCTTCGTATTATCACGGGTAACTGGCTGGTCAGCACACGTTATGGAAGAGCGCTCCCACAGCAAACTGATCCGCCCAAGTGGCGATTACATCGGGCCGGAACCCCGCCCACTCATTCCCATCGACGAGCGGTAGAACCCACCCCGTTTCGGTGTCGTCCGGGAGAGCTAACCATCTCGGACCGACACCGCTTCTGTTAACTCCTAATAGTATGTCTCACCACAACCTTACCAGCGCCCTGCGTCCGGAACCGGACGCGATCCTCCAGCAGATTGCGGACTATGTTTTCGATCTGGAAAGAATTACCGGTGACAACGCCACGGATACCGCGCGGCTGTGTCTCATGGATACGCTTGGCTGCGGGCTGCTGGCCCTCAATTACCCTGCCTGCGTCAAAATGCTCGGGCCGATCGTTCCCGGAGCCACGATGCAGGGTGGCGCGCGGGTTCCAGGCACCTCTTACGAGCTGGACCCAGTCCAGGCCGCTTTCAACATCGGCGCGATGGTGCGCTGGCTCGACTTTAACGACACCTGGCTCGCCGCGGAGTGGGGGCATCCATCCGATAACCTCGGCGGCCTTCTCGCGGTGGCCGATTACTTTTCTCGCAAGAGGATCAGGGAAGGTGAAAAGCCGCTCACGATTCGTGACCTCCTCCTCGCGATGATCCAGGCGCACGAAATTCAAGGGGTGCTCGCGCTGGAAAATGGCTTTAACCGTTTTGGCCTTGATCATGTCCTCCTGGTGCGTATCGCGTCAACCGCTGTGATTACACGGCTCCTCGGCGGAACGCGCGAGGATGTCATCAACGCGCTCTCGAATGCGTTCATCGACGGCGCTGCGCTGCGGGTCTACCGGCACGCCCCTAACACCGGATCGCGCAAATCGTGGGCGGCCGGTGACGCGACAAGCCGCGGCGTGCTGCTCGCTTTGCATGCCTTGCGAGGCGAGATGGGTTACCCGAGCGCATTGAGTGCAAAAATCTGGGGGTTCCAGGATGTCCTGTTCAAAGGTCACTCGCTTCGGGTTCCAGCTCAGGGCTTCGGTTCTTATGTCATGGAGAATGTATTATTTAAGATCTCGTTCCCTGCCGAGTTCCATGCCCAGACCGCCGTTGAGGCGGCGATTTTGTTGCACCCGCAAGTCGCCGAGCGGCTCGAGGAGATCGAGCGCGTGGTGATCGAAACACAGGAAAGCGGCAAACGGATTATCGACAAGACCGGCCCGCTCGACAACCCGGCTGACCGGGATCACTGCATCCAATATATGGTCGCGGTGCCGCTTATTTTCGGCCGGTTGACCGCCGAAGACTACGAGGAGGCGGTCGCTCGCGACGCGCGCATCGATCTGCTTCGAGATAAGATGGAGGTCGTCGAAAATAAAGAGTTTACCGTCGATTACCTGGATCCGGCGAAGCGTTCGATCGGCAACAGCGTTCAAGTGTTTTTTAAGGATGGAACGCAGACCGAGCGGGTCGCTGTCGAATACCCGATCGGCCACCGTCGCCGGCGCAAGGAGGGTGTACCGGCGTTGCTGGGCAAATTCGAACGAAACTTGCGCGGACGCATCCCGGCCCGCAAGGCAGACGCGATCCTGGCGCTTTGCTCCAATCGCGCGAGCCTGGAGACAACTGCCGTGAATCGCTTCATGGATCTGTTCGTCCTTTGATGCTCGGAAGTTCCAACGCAGAAACTACCGCTCCTTATGAATTCCACTATCCTCACTCCCCACTTGGGCGTCCACTCTGCGCCCGAGAACTCGCGGAACACGCGTTTCGGTCCCTATCGCACTTACCTCGTCTTCGGTGCGCCCGGCAGCGGCAAAGGCACGCAGGGCAAGGCACTGGGCTCGGTTCCACGCTTTTTCCACTGCGCGTGCGGTGACGTGTTCCGCTCAATGGACACGCGCACGAAAGTTGGTCAGGCCTTCATTTATTACTCGAGCAGGGGCGAGCTCGTGCCCGATGAGATTTCTATTGAATTGTGGAAAGAGTCAATTGCCAGCGCCGTCGACGGGAATCGGTTCAAACCGGAACTGGATGTCTTGCTGCTCGACGGCATTCCGCGGAATTTGAAGCAGGCGAAGCTAATGGAGCCGCTGATTGAGGTAATCAAGGTTTTCCATCTATCCTGTCCCGACCGCTCCAAGCTGGTCGAGCGTCTCAAAAAACGCGCGATCAAGGACAACCGCCTCGATGACGCCAATGAAGCCGTCATCCATAGAAGGTTGGAGACTTATGAGACCGAAACAAAGCCTATCCTCGACTGCTATGGACCGGAGATGACCCATACGATCGACGCCACCCAATCACCGGCGCGCGTCCTCTGGGAAATCCTTGGACTGATTACCGGGCAGGGGGTGAACGCAAGGAGGAAAGCTCACACGGAGGCCACGGAGTTCGCCGAGATGGAGAAATTGTATCATTCAAATGGCGCTTCGCTCGCGCCTTAAAAAAGCCAACTGACCTTCGCCCCGGAGGACCGGGTGTTTTTCGCAGAGGGAATATCGAAGAAAGGTAAAGCGAGACGCTTTACTTAGTGCATTGATTCGTCGCTTAGGTAAGTAAAGCGGCCCGCTTTACCTCCTGGCTTTGAAACGCCGGTGTGAAGTTCTATTGGCGACCCCGTTCCTTGTGAGAGTTGCCGATTTTCGGAACGCAATCCTCAGGCTGGATACTCCCCGGTAATATATTTCTCAAGGGCTTCGATGGTCGCCGTCTGCGCCGAAATAATCCCTCTTACCAAGTCGCCAATGGAAACAAGCCCAACCATTTTTTTTCCCTCCATCACCGGAAGATGGCGAATGCGGCTGTCGGTCATTACGCGCATGCACTCACTGACGGTGTCAGTCACGTTCACAGTGACCAGTTCCGGCGTCATGATTTCGCGGACAGGAGTGTCCTTTGACGACCTGCCCTTCAGGGTAACTTTCCGTGTATAATCTCGTTCGGAGATCATTCCGACTAATTGACCATTGTCTACCACCGGCAGCGCGCCGATATTTTTGTCCGCCATAAGCTGGATGGCATCAAAAACCATTGAATTTGAAGCAATCGACCAGACTGCAGAGCCCTTATGCGTTAAGATCGCGCCGACTGAACCAGCGATTTCCATAGCTTCTTTTTAAACTATGCGCTTCTTTACGAAAAGATTCAAAATAGAAAATTGGCCCACGCGACTTTTCCAGGGCGGACCAGTTACAGTAAGACATCTGGCGGGATGCCCAGCTCATTGCGGGCTCTGAACCAATCGGACTGTTCATCCCCAGAGTAGCTCCCCCCCTTTTGGACACGTTGCTCCCAGATCGCGAATGCGAGATTCCGGACCTCGTTGCGCAGTTCCCGCAATCTTGCTTCAGCCACCACCGACTTTAATCCTTCGATAGCGATGTAATCCTCCAGGGTGCTCAGATCTCCTAAGTGCTTCCCTTCCACCACGGCCTGAATAGCCCGTCGCACAATCTTACCGGACCGTGTTTTGGGCAGTAGATTGACGAAGTGGATGGCCGCCGGACGCGCAATCGGACCGAGATGCCGGAGAATAATCTGCAGGGTCTCTTTCTTTAGTTCCGGTTCCTCTTTCGCCGTGCCTTGACGAACGACCGCGAAGCAATGAATCGCTTGCCCTTTTATTTCGTCGTAAGCGCCGACCGCCGCGGACTCAGCGATATCGGTATGACTATTAATCGTTTCCTCGATTTCCCGCGTTCCGATGCGGTGTCCGGCGACGTTAATCACGTCGTCGGTTCGACCCAGAATATAATAATACCCCTCTTTGTCTTGTTCGGCGTAGTCGAAAGTCGAGTACAGAGACCGGCCGGGGATCTGTTGGAAGTAATGCTTTGCAAACAGCTGATCATTTTGCCAGACCGTCGACAGACATCCCGGAGGCAGTGGCGGTTCGCAGGCCAGCACACCTTTTTGTCCTCTGGGCAGGTCTTCACCTGTTTCCGGATCGACAATCGTTGCCCGATAGCCGAAACAAGGCAGACCAGGCGAACCGGGCTTGATTTTACTATGCGGCGTGCTGGAGGGCAAAGCCAGAATCGGCCAACCAGTTTCGGTCTGCCAGTAGTTATCGATAACCGGTACCCGCAGAGCATCGCGAATCCAGTTTGAGGTGGATTCATCCAGGGGTTCCCCCATCAGGAACAGAGTCCGCAAGCAGCTCAAGTCATGCTGTTGCAAGTATTTAGGATCCTGTTTGCGCAGCACGCGGATGGCTGTCGGCGAGGCAGTCATCACCGTGGCCTGGTATTTTTCCGCCAGGTTCCACCAAATCCCGGGATCCGGACGGGTTGGGACTCCTTCATAAAAAATAGTTGTCATCCCGCGAAGCAGCGGCGCATACAAAAGATACGAGTGACCAACCACCCATCCAACATCCGCCGTGCAGAAAAAGGTTTCGCCAGGTTGGCCGCCAAATATATGATTGATCGTGGAGGTCAAGGCGACTGCATATCCGCCCACATCCCGCTGGACGCCCTTGGGTCTAGCCGTGGTCCCGGAGGTGTAGAGAATGTAGGAAGTCTCGTTGGATTCCAACCATTCAGGCTCCACCTGAACCCCCCGCACCTCCTGAACGAGATCGCTGTAGAGCAGGTCTCGCTCATCGTAGAGCTCAATATCCGGTTCGATACCCTGGTGGATAATCAACACGTGCTCGACCGGGGTTTTGTCCTGCATTAATGCTTCGTCGACCAATTTCTTCAATGGCACGAATTTGCCGGCTCGCCTCGAGGCATCGGCCGTGATCACTAACTTCGCCTGGGCATCAACGATCCGGGTCGCCAGGCTGCTGGCGGCGAATCCGGCAAACACGACCGAATGAATCGCTCCAATTCTGGCGCAAGCTAGCATGGCGTAGGCCGCCTCCGGAATCATCGGCAGATAGATCACCACGCGATCTCCCTTAGTGATCCCTAACTTTTTCAGAACCGCTGCGAAACGGTTCACCTCGTGATGAAGTTGCCGATAAGTGATTACCTTTTCTGTCCCGGACTCGGATGAGTGGAAGAAAATCGCCGGCTGATTCCCGCGGGTCTCAAGATGGCGATCGACAGCGTTATAACACAAATTTGTTTTACCTCCGACAAACCATCGTACGAATGGAGGATTGGTAAAATCGCAGACCGTATGAAAAGGAGTCTGCCAATGGATTGTTTCCGCTTGGAATTGCCAAAAGGATGTCGGGTCGGTCACGGACCAGTTATACAATTCACCGTAGGGGCTGGGATCGTTCATGGGGTAGCGCACCTTCTTTGTTTTTTCTTCCTTGTTGCTCGCTTTTCGCAGTGAAATTCTTAACTTCCTCGTGACCTCCAGAATCAGCACAACTTCAGAGCTATTTCACCGGGATACAATGCAATCTTTGCCAAAAACCTACGCTCAGAAAGATGTCGCGCACAATTAAAAATGACTTACGTCTATTGGTGTGTTGTACACCTATATTGTCATGCATTAGCCGAACGCCGCTACACTTGGACTAAGAAAGGGGATATTGGCCGATGCGTGTAATCTTATAAAGTGTTATGCCCTGCCAGTGCGTCTTTCCCAGTCGGAGGTCAGACATCGGTTGCCGCAGGCCTTACCGCGTCGCGCTCCGGTGAGCTTAGCAGCCGCTTGTCGGCGCCGTAGGGGAAGATGTCCAGGATGTTACCGGCGCGAAGGGCAGTCTGCACACGCCGCCAGGCCACGGCTTGGAACAGGTCGCCATGGGAGTCGACCAAGGTTTCCAGCAAATCCGGGCGAAAGCCGAGAAAGCGAGGAAATTCCTCAGGGAAAATGTCGTTTTCATGTACGGAGAACCACGGTTCGGCGGCGATCTCTTCTTCGTAGCTGGTGGGTACTGGCAGCTCGCGAAAATCGCAATCGGTCATCCAGCAGAGCTCGTCGTAGTCGTAGAAAACCACCCGTCCGTGGCGCGTGACGCCAAAGTTCTTCGGAAGGAGATCGCCAGGAAAGATGTTCGTCGCGGCAAGGTCCTTAATAGCCTGGCCATAATCAATCACAGCGGCGTGAGCGGCGGGTTCATCCGTTTCGGCAAGATATAGATTCAGCGGGCGCACCCGCCGCTCAACATAAAGGTGCTGAATAACCACATAGTCATCCTCGATGCTTACCGAGTCTGCCGCGCAGCGCTGCAGCTCTTCCAGTAATTCGGGTCGGAAGCGATCTCGAGGGATGCGCAGATGCTCAAATTCATAGGCCTCGACTAACCGTCCGGCGCGGTCATGCTCGAAGACCAGGCGGTATTTGCGCATGACCTCTGATCTGGAAGAGTCCTTCGGGTAGTCGAATCGGTCCTTGATGAGCTTGAAGACCACGTCATAGGAGGGAAGAGTGAAAACGACCATGACCATTCCCGGCGCGCCTTCAGCTTTCTCGAATTGATCTTCGGAGGCCTGAAGGTGGCGCAGGAAGTCACGGTAGAACTCGGTTTTACCGTGTTTGTTGTAGCCGATCGCCATATAGAGGTCTGCTAAACGCTTGCGGGGCATCAGCGTTTTCAAAAAACGCACCAGCTCATAGGGTCGCGCGGCGTTCACCCGGAAGTAGGAACGAGTAAAGCTGAAAAGAATGGCGATGTCGTCCTCGCCCATGAGCACCGCGTCGAGCATGATTCCTGTCTCACCGTGCAGCAGCGCGAGTCCCAGAGGCAAGCCCTGTTCGTCGCCAGCCCGAAACGCGGCGCCGACCAAGTAAGCGCTCCTGCCGCGGAAGAAGACGCTTTCCGCCATCTCAATCCGCACTACCGGGCCACTCAACTCATTCTCCAAACGGGCAGCGGCAGTCGCGGCAGCCGCTGGCAGGTTGTCGTAACGTTCCGCGGGAAAACCTAGCTCAGTTAGGATCGCGGCGAGCAAGGCTGGGAGTTCGGCTCCCTGATAGCTGCGTTGCACAGCGCTGGACGACGCAGTTGGCGGGGCGTCAAAGTCGCTGTCCACAAACTCGACCTGCTGGTTGACACCGACTGTGGCGAACACCCGGCGGGTCAGAGAGTTGAAGAAGCTTTCAGCTATTTCCCCGTCATCGTAACGGGTGATCAACGATGAATAGACTGCCTTGCTGGCCGCCCAGAGCGGCTTTTCCTCCAGGCGGTCGCCCATCAGTTGGTGAATTGCCGCTACGAGCTCATCCAGCACCCGTCCATAAAGCCCGAGGCGCTCCGCTGCGTCCGCGTAGGCACCCACCCAGTCACAACGCAGGAAACGGTCCGCAGCGCGTCCGGTGATGACGTGAAAATCAGTGCGGTAACTGAGGAACGCTCGCCAGGCAGCATCCGCGCAGAGGGCCGCCAACCTGCTGTCGGTAAGAGCCTTGCCTCGCGGTGGAAAATGGGAAGCACCTTCATAGCCAGTGGCAGAATCAGATTCCTTTGCGTTCACGGTATAATTCGCTCCGAGCTTCTCTTCTAATGGCCCGAGAGTCCTTTTTGGCCGAGTCTCCTCACGATCATAGGTTTAGGTAATTGCAGTTAGGTTTTTGATCCGATTCTTTTCGTCTGGGGGCGTTGGCATGAAAGTTAGGCTGGAAAACGTTGTGACAGGTCGAGGTTACGATGGGCTTCGATGGGAAGCAAGGTCCCTGAGGTGTTGTTGAGGATGTGGAAAATTTTGTCGTTCCCCGCGGACATCGCGCGAATTTGGAGGGGCCCTGGGGAAAGTTTGCTCTGCCGAAAACGGCGCGATTCGGCCACAGCGGCAGTCAGCCAAGGGTCGCTCGACGCATCATTTTTTGGACGCGGGGGCAAGAAACCTCCTCGGGCTCGCCACCTCCGAATGGGTAATAGACTGCCGTCGCCTTCTGCTGGAATTTCGTGAGCATAACCATATGCCAAAATGACAAACGCCAGAACGCCAGGCCCACTAAGGGATTTCGATGATGTTGCGATCCACCCGGGACCGCTGGGGTGCGCTAAAATGGGGCTCTCCTTTCGCGCTTGGAACACTCCGGGTTCTATCGAGGTGAGATATCATCGTCCGGTGAGGGTAGCTGATGCGCCAAAGAAAGGCAGAGTCGTTAGAATTGAACGTCCCCCTAAATCCAGGCCGAGGCCTCCAGGTCTCGGCGCCTTTACCGAAGTGGAATTGCAGGACTGGTATAGGTCCCACCCAAAGGCGAAGACGAAGTTTGTCGGCATGGTCAATGGGAAACGTACTCAGGATAAAACATATACGCCTGAAGAGTTATGGGGGAGAGGATACTTCTACGCGATAACACGCGTTTTCGGGGACTCGGGTACTGAAATTTGGCTCAACGACGACGGTGATGGCAAGGTGATCGGTATCGAACGCGAAATTCCATAAGATTTCCGAAAGTGAGCCCGGCAGTGCCTCGAAATCGATCAACTGAGGAGACGCCTGATTCTCCTGATACTTTTCAAGCCTGAAAGACCTGCGACGGGTCTGGAAATTGAAAGCCCTCAGCCGTCAACTCTCCCAATACCTCATTCACCAGGCGGGGAATCCAGTTGCGGGGAGGTGAGCCCCTGACCGAGCGCGAAATTTCGCTCGCCATAAGTCCATCGTGAAGGACGTAAATTCCTCCCTTACGACGTTTCGCATCTTCAATAAGCCATTTTGCAGGCCTTCTAGCCCGATCGGACGTAATCCAGAGATCAATAATAAAATGCGTGACCGGCAGGATTCGTCTCGTCCTGGCGGTTTCTCGAACAGCGGCTGTAACGAGTCCGAACGGCGGACGAAACCAACGAAGCGGATGGCACAGTTCACCGACCGCGTCGCATATCGCTTGATCGCACCACGCAAGATCCAGCCTGAATCTTTCGAAGTTCCACAGATCGGCAAACCGGTGGTGAAACGTGTGGTTTACTAGAAGATGTCCAAGAGTCGCAATCGTCCGAGTCTGTTCCGGCCGCGCCACGACTTGCGAACCAACTAGACAGAAGCATGCTTTGACGCCGAACTCCCGTAAGACAATTAGCAAGTCATCGGTGACCTTCCCTGCGGGGCCGTCGTCAAAGGTGAGCACGCAGTGGCCAGGTTCTAGACTACACTGCTTGCGAGAAATGAGGATGGAATTGATCGGCACGTTCTGATGTCAGGTTGAGTGGACGAAATACCCACGGTCGATTAAAACATTTGTCCCGAAGAACCTACCGTATATAAGCTCAATAGAAAAGACAGGGTGAGGAATTTGCAAATTTGCAAAAGCTCTCTAAGGGGCCCGAAGCGGGAGCGAGCTAGCCATGCGCAAAAAGGTTTTTGTCGGAGTATTGCTTCTGTTGTTCTTGTTGATCGTTGCTCTCCTCGGGTTGGTTTGGTGCACGCTCTCCGCAAGCCTTCCGACTCTGGATGGCAATCTGGAGGCCGCCGGACTTGAACGTCCGGTGGAAGTGGAGCGTGATTCTCTGGGCATACCCACGATTCGCGGCCAAAATCGAAAAGACATCGCTTATGCAACCGGGTTTGTTCACGCACAAGATCGTTTCTTCCAGATGGACCTCCTCCGTCGACGCGCGGGCGGAGAGCTCTCCGAACTTTTCGGGCAAGCGGCTCTTCCAGCCGATCGTGAGGCACGCATTCATCGTTTTCTGGCTCAAGCCGATCGCGAATTTAATGGCCTCTACCAAGACGAAAAGAAACTTCTCCAAGCCTATGCAGATGGAGCAAATTCCGGGCTGCGGCAGCTCAAGGCAAAGCCGTTTGAGTACTATTTGCTTGGCGTTGAACCCAGGAAGTGGACGCCGCAGGACTGCATCCTCGTCATCTACGCGATGGCGTTGGATCTCCAAGAGAAACCGGGACACGTTCAGCTTGCGTTGGACGCGCTGAAGAGGGCCTTGCCGCCCAAAGCCTTTGAATTTTTCGCGCCCAGGTTCTCCTCCTGGGACACACCGCTGGACGGAAGTGAAGACACCTCGCAACCACCCGTTCCGAATGAAAACGATTTCGATCTTCGAACCGTGAAGAACCAGTCACCAGAGGGGGCACCGGAGGATCTTAGGCTACCCGAGCCGGATTTATTGGGACGAGATCTTTTCGAACCGGGATCGGGGATTGGGAGTAACTGCTGGGTTGTCTCTGCTGCGCAAACGCGCTCTGGACTTCCGATCTTAGCGAATGATCCTCACCTGGAACTGCGAGTGCCGAACATCTGGTACCGAATCGCCTATGCGTGGTCGTTGTCAGCCTCTGAACAGGGGAATTTCGTTTGCGGCGTTAGCATTCCGGGGACCCCGCCAATTGTCATTGGCAGCAATGGCCACGTCGTATGGGGGTTAACCTTTCCATACATCGATGCCGACGATGTTGTCCTGATTGAGACCAAAGGTGACGATCCCAACCTTTACCGAACCCCGCAAGGCTGGAGACCATTCGAAAATTGTTCGGAGTCCATCCGGATCAGAGGCAGGGATCCGGAAATACTTAAATTCCAAAACACCGTTTGGGGTCCAATTATCGGGAGAACGCCAGACGGAACTCCGGAAGCGCTCCATCAGATCATCGATCAAAACGGCACGATCAATTTGAATCGAATGCAACTTGAAACTGCAAGGACGGCTGAGGAGGCTTTGGCGGTTGCGAAGATCTCGGGCGTCCCTGATCTAAATTTCCTCGTCGCCGATAGCTCCGGAAAGATCGGATGGACCATTATGGGCCCTATTCCGCGTCGCTTGGGCTTTGATGGCCGGTTGCCTGTTTCCTGGTCCGATGGGTCATGTCGTTGGGATGGATGGTATGCGCCGGACGAATATCCTGAATGTTGTGGAGCCAACATTGATTTTATCTGGAACGCCAACAATCGAATGGTCGGGGGAACTGAATTCGCTAAGCTCGGCGATGGCGGGTACGACAGGGGAGCAAGAGCGCGCCAGATTCACGACGATTTGCGACAGCTGCGGTCGGCGACACCAAAAGACATGCTCGACATCCAACTCGACGACCGAGCTCTCTTTCTCGAACGGTGGCATAACCAGTTGCTTTCAACACTGACGACGCCTGGAGCCCTATCGAATCATGAGAGGTTTGAATTCCTGAATCGGCTGGGGGATTGGTCGGGCCGCGCTGACGTGGGGTCTGTCGCCCATCGGTTGGTCAGGGAATATCGAGAAGAGGTTGCTCGCCGAGTATTTGAGCCTATCTCCAATGCTGTCAAAAACATTTACCCCGATTTTTCCTACGATTTTCTCAAATTCGAGGACCCACTTTGGAGTGTGGTAGAGTCACAGCCAGTAAATCTGCTCGATCGCAAGTACGAGAGTTGGAGCGCTTTATTTTTGTCTGCGGTGGATTCTGTGATTCAAAAGATAAAAGCACGAAAGGATGGTTACTCCGGTTACACGGTGGGCGAAAGAAATGCGACGCGAATCGCGCATCCGATGGGTGCTGCAATTCCACAACTTGGTCCGTGGCTCAACATGTCGGTGGATCAATTACCCGGCGACCGGTTCGACATGCCGAGAATTCAGGCGCCCACCTTCGGTTCTTCACTACGGATGGCTGTCTCTCCGGGACAGGAAAAAGAAGGTTATCTGATTATGGCATGCGGGGAGAGTGGGAATCCATTGTCGCCGCACTATCGGGATTGTCATCAGGCATGGGTTACGAACACCCGTACGCCGTTTCTTCCGGGAGTCGCCACTCATAAGATTCTGCTTCAGCCGCTGGATGTCTCCCGGTAAAAGAGGGTATATTGGTCGACCGGCCTGATTATGATCGTTGTGTTAATCGCCCCTCGTCCTTTGCAGGTTAGATTGCCGGCTGGTTGTCAACATCGGGATCTGGCGATCTGGCAGGGTAAGCAAAGCGTCTCGCTTTGCCTCTCCGAGTGGAGCAAACCGAGACAGTTCGCCTACCTCCGGGTTGGAGGTGCTGAAGGTGCGAAGGTCAAGGCGAG
Source organism: uncultured Verrucomicrobiae bacterium (assembly GCA_963742335.1). GTDB lineage: Bacteria > Verrucomicrobiota > Verrucomicrobiia > Chthoniobacterales > JAFAMB01 > JAFAMB01. The sequence continues at coordinate 31,113 of CAVULL010000018.1, read as the reverse complement.
AGCAAGGCTGCACAGAAGAGCAGATCCAGCAGGAGGAGCTCGAAGGCTAACAGCGACGGCTCCCTTGGGAAGGGACATAAATCGGTGATTTCGTGCTCGTGGCTCTTTCTTATTTGTCCGCTCTCCCTTGTCCTTTTTAACCTAATACCATCCCATGCCTCCCCACGCTCCCCATCCGCCCCAGGTTTCCCAGCTCATGGCTGCATCCTCGTTCATCTCCGCAGCTTGAAGGTTGTCGTTAGCCAGTTGATTCTGTAACCGGAGCTGTTGATAGGTTTGATACTGCTTTGGACCACCCACGTATGCCTGGTTATTAGGTGCGTCCGGGAACACGTAATAGTTTTGCCCGGCTCTCTGCACCAGGGTTACTTTGTCAGGAGGAAGCGCTTTGAGCTTTTGTTGCTGAATCGCAGTTTTGGGGACGATAACTTTGAAGCCCGCAGCGATCAGCAGGTTCTCTTTGTTCTGCGTCTGCATGCCGGTGCAACCTAGGACGAGGGTGAAAAGCGCAAACGCCCCGATTAGACCGAATCCGCGAAATGTCTGTTTCATGAATCTTTCGTTGTTGGGTTGATCTTTTGTCTGTGTTTGATTATCAGCAGCGCGAAATTCTCACAAGCCAAAGCGCTCACGAGGAGAGGGAAAAAAAGGGGACGATGCGCAGTCGAACCAGCCGTGCGATTGTCCCGCTGCTCGTCACCCGGTGAACGCTCGATCGGTCGTTCCGGCGAGCAGATCAAGTCTTTTGCTCCAGTTTTAGGAGCTCTGTGTCGTTGTTCGATGCAACCAGCTTCATAACGACATGGAGGACAACAATAGCAGGATTGCGGATCGAGCAACCGTATTCTATAACGGCCTCAGGACATATCCTCCACCAAGCCATTAAAGCGCCGTCTCGCCAGGCGAACCGTCGCCAGATAATAAATGATTGATCGCGTTGCCAACCAATGTCGCTGAAAGTTTCGAAGTGTTCGAACCGGCCCGGCAAGATGCCAGAATTACGAGCGTTGGCTTGCCGGATGCCGCCGCTCACCGCGGTCCCCCTGGGATGAGAAGGCCACTGGGAAAGGTCTTGAAGTTGTTGAAGGTCGCTCTTCCGAGCTTCGGTCTCGACTCGACGCCGGTCTCGCAATTTCGTAAGGCGCCGTCGGTAACCGTGCCGGAGGGGGCAGCGTATCTCACGCGAACATTCGCCTGCGAGGCTGGTTCAAGAGACTACCAGCTTTACATTCCAAGCGGCCTGAATGGCCGGAAGCTTCCTTTGATTATTATGCTCCACGGCTGCACTCAAAACCCCGACGACTTCGCTGTCGGGACACGTATGAATCAGCTTGCGGAAGAACATGGCTTCGTAGTCGCTTATCCGAGACAACCAACGAAAGCCAATCAATTAGCTTGCTGGAATTGGTTCAACCCCAAGGACCAGGCACGCGATTTGGGGGAGCCGAGCATTATCGCGGGGATCACTCGCACCATCATGGCGGAATTGAATATCGATGCCGAGCGAGTCTGTGTGGCGGGCCTTTCAGCCGGCGGCGCCATGGCCGAGATCATGAGCGCCACCTACCCCGAACTTTACGCCGCGACAGGCATTCACTCCGGCCTTGCCTATGGGTCAGCTAGCAATGTGGCGTCTGCATTTGCCGCCATGAGCGGCGCATCAAGCCCCGTAACGCCGCGACCAAGGAAGAGGCGGCTCAGGAGGACGAACGGCCGCGTTCGCACCATTATTTTTCACGGAGCGTCTGATCAAAAGGTGCATCCGTCGAACGCCGAAATGATCCTTGCGGAAGCTCGCGCTGGTCTCGCTGACACTGCTCGAGAGTTGCAACAGGACGGCTCGGCGGGAGGCCGTGTTTACACTCGCACTGTGATTGTCGACGCGAGAGGCGTTCCCCAAGTGGAACACTGGGCCATTGAAGGTCTGGGGCACGCTTGGTCTGGGGGATGCCCGGACGGTTCACACACCGATCGGCATGGGCCCGACGCTTCACGCGAAATGCTGCGGTTCTTTTTGGAAACCCCGACGCAGCCACCGACGAGTTGATTTCCTTCCGGTGCATCCGCTAGAAATTCCGTTCTCCGAATTTATCATTATTACGACGAAACAGACAAATATCGTCAGCAATAAGCGTGCCACCATGAAACGCTTTAGCCACGAAAGTATTTCCCGATCTTGCTCCATTTCCCGACCGGGTCTTTCCCGACGCCGCACTGAAGGTGGCCTCCGATCGGACATAATACCCACTGGAAAGAGAATATTTCCACTGACAGAGTGTCTGGAGCACTTGAATTAGAACAAAGTGAGAATCTGAATCTTCCGATCCATGCCGCACAGATGAGAAAAATTTTTGACTGAACCTGCATAATTTTTTCCTTCGGCTGCCGGACAGCCCAATCCTCATTTTTAATAAAAAAAGAGCTTCATTCACTATTATAAAGAGAGAATCCGAGTATACTATAAATCTTGGACCGAACCGGAATCGAATTACATCGCAATGTCGCGTCGCTAAAACGATTCGGGATCTTCATGGGTATTTTGGTATTAGCCACCTCGGCTTTCTGCCTGCCTGCGGTGGCTCAGGAGCAGAACGCGTGGCAGTTTGGCTCTCTCCCAGCGAATTCCGGCGTCCGCAAATCCGAGGATCAGCGGGTCTATGAGATCTTACTCAAAATGCTTGACCGTTGGAATGCCCACGACATTGAAGGCTACCTGGAAGTCTACTGGAAATCACCGGAATTATTGGTTGTCGTCGGCTCTGAGCAGTTTAACGGGTGGCAGCAGCTTCACGATTCCTACCTTAGCGGCTATCCGGGTGGTACCGCGATGGGTTTCATTCAACCCAAACGCGTCCAGGTCAGACTGCTGAAGCCGGATCTCGCTCTTGCCCTGACCTGGTGGTCGGTCACTTTCCCAAGCTCCAAGCAGCCGGTAGTGGGTAACAGCACCATGAACCTCCAAAAGTTTGACGACGGATGGAAAATTGTGGCCTCTCATACCAGTATCGGCGGGGTGTGATTCCCTTTTCCTTCGGCTAGTGTCCTGTCCCCGTTTCCCAGGCGCCAGGACGAGATCTACGCAACCGATTCGTATGGCAGTGCCTGGCATTCCAGAAAACCGGGCCGGACTGCTCATCCTGCCGCCCTGAGCGATCATCACGACTGGCGAATTGCATTATAGCGAATAAAAACGCTATGAAAAATCTGATTATTATACTATATGCATTAGTGTTCCATCATACCTTTTTGCTTATGCCCGGATTTCGCTCCAACGCGGCGGGACGCTCCCGTGAAGACTTTGCTGTCCAGACGATGAAAACTGGCGCGCAGGCCTGCGTCATGAAGAACAATTTCGCTCGGTTGGCCCCGGGTCTGGAGCGCGAATTGCAAGAGGTCGCCAGACGACGGCAAGCCGAAGAGCGACGCTCGCTAGAGGGCACGGTTCTGGGGCGCGACGTTTTACTTTACCCGATTCGACTGGGCGGAAAAAAGGACTCTTGAAAGAAAAACTGATACTCTTAGTGGAAGATAATCCAGACGATATCTATCTCACCGAGCGGGCGCTCAAAAAGAACAATATCGCTAGCAAATTGATGGTCATTCGTGACGGCGCTGATGCGCTGGATTATCTCTTCGGCTGCGACTCAGACGCCCTGCCCACTCTGATGCTGCTCGATCTGGGTCTACCCAAGGTAAACGGTCTGGAGGTACTTGCGCGCATGCGAGCCAATGAGAGGCTGCGACGATTGCCGGTCGTTATTCTCACATCCTCCCTGGAAGAGCACGATCTCTTCAACGGTTATGATGCCGGTGCGAACAGCTATATCCGTAAACCGGTGGACTTTGAACAGTTTAGTGACGTGGTGCGCCAACTAGGCCTCTATTGGCTCGTCCTTAACGAACAACCACCCGAGCAGCCGAGAGAGAACAATTGAATGAAACCTCTTTTACGCGTCTTAAACGTTGAAGATTCCGAGGATGATACAAGGCTCCTCTTGCGTGAATTAGCGCGGAGCGACTACGAGATTGTACACAAAAGAGTGGAGACTGCCGAAGCCCTTGGTGCCGCACTCGACCAGGAAAGCTGGGACATCCTCTTCTGCGATTTCACCTTGCCGGGGTTCACTGGGCGGAAGGCATTGGAGATTGTGAGAGAGCGGGATATCGATCTGCCATTCATATTCGTGTCCGGGACGCTCGGTGAGGACGTTGCTGTTCAGGCCATGAAAGCAGGCGCGCATGACTACGTCATGAAGAACAATCTCGCTCGGCTGGTTCCGGCCATGGAGCGTGAAGTGGTCGAGGCTAAAGTGCGGCGTCGGCGGCGTCAGGCTGATGAAGGCATGCGCATCTCCGAGTACAAGTATCGGCGTCTCTTTGAAAGTTTAGGCGATGCGGCGTTTCTCATTGATACGGAAACGGCGCGGATTATTGACGCCAATCCTCAAGCTGAAGTGCTTTTAGGCCGATCACGCGCTGAGATTCTTGGCACCAGGGAAGACCAGCTGTACTCGCCACAAAGGGCCTGGGTGCAGCAGTCCACATCGTTGCCCGCCGGGGCTCTGGAACGGCGTTTCGAAGCGGATGTTCTCCGCAAAGACCTGAGAATCGTCCCGGTGCACGTAACAGTCTCCGAGATTGAGTTGTACGGCCGCCATATTTTATTGGTGCTTTTCCACGACCTTACCGAACGCAAACGGTCGGAAGAAAAAATCCAGGAACAAGCCAACCTTCTCGAACTCGTCAACGACGCCATTTTTGTCCGCAGCTTTGATGAAAAGATTTCGTACTGGAACAAAGGTGCTGAAGAGCTTTACGGTTGGACGGCCGAAGAGGCGATCGGCGGGGATTTTGGGGACATGGCCTATAGCGATCGCGCTCCGTTCGAGGCGGCCAATAAAATCCTCCTCAAAGAAGGCCGCTGGTCAGGAGAGGTGCTCAAGCTCACCAAAGACCGACGAGAAGTGCTTGTCGCCAGCCGTTGGAGGCTCATCCGGGACAGCCAAGGGCGCCCTGGCTCGATCCTGGTCATTGACACGGACATTACCGAGAAAAAGCAGATGGAATAGCAATCCCTGCGCGGAGAGGGAACATCGAAGAAGGGTAAAGCGAGACGCTTTACTTCCTGCATTGATTTGTCGCTTAAGTCAAACGTCCCGCTCTACTTCCTCGCTTTGAAACGCCGGTCTGAAGTTCTATTGGCCACCAGATTCGCCGCCGTTTTTGAAGCTGCTGTTTCGCTCTGTCAGGATTTCAAAACGGCGCACTCCGCGTGGCAGCGGATCATGGCAAGTTTGCATTCTGCTCTCCGCATCCGCCCATGTAAATCTGCGGCCTCCGGAGGTATCCGTACTGGAAAGCAACCGGGTGCCAGTCGCCCACTCTGGTCGAAGCATTCGGGATTGGCTTTAATTACGAACGCGAGGAGGCGGTTGCGTAGTCGCGTTAATCGCTTTTGCATTCGCTGCCGGTAACGTACATCAGGCAGATACTCCACAGTTATAATATTAATCATAATTTGTTAGAGATGCAACGATTTCTTGAGAGACGATGCGAAATTTTCCGAGAGCGCCAGGCGAAGTGAGAATCGCCAGCAAGGGCTGTGCTTTTCGGATCTTCTTCTCTTTCCAAAAGCTCGCCCCCTATGCCGAAGGACATTTCCTCTTAATCGTTTGGCAATAAAAGAACTGTTAGGCGAGGCACGAATTCCTCCTGCCTGAAACCGAAATCAATCAATCGCTTTCATAGTCCGTCTGTTAAACAGAGTGACCGCTGATCGGTCGGGCGAATCTCGGCATTTGCGAATAATCTCGACTTTATGGGCGACCAGAACGACTTTCCTTCGCGCTCTCTCTTCCGCTGGTGTTATTCCGTACCTTAAGGCTTTGAATACGGATTCCATCTCCGGCGAAGTCTGACGTAGAAAGTGCCCCAAATGACCCCCATCCCCGCAAAAGTGATTACTGTCGATAAGCAGAGCAGCCAATACCGAGTCCTTGTTCAGATCGAACTCGATAGGTTTATAGGCTCATTCAACACCTTAAGATTCGGAGAAAAGAAACCGTTTACTGGTTCTTGCCACAACGGTCAGCTTGATCTCTTTTACTATCGAGATCCCGGGCTGAAAGCAGGGAAGTCGTTCCCGCTCTGGATGATCAGGTGAATTTAGTCCACCTCCGGTGGCGGGAACGGGAGACTCAATTATTGCTTTATGAATCAGGACAAAATACTACCGCAGGAAACGGCTCCGGTTCGGAAAGTGGTTCAGATTTCCACCATGGTTCATGAAGAGAAGGATTGGGCATTTATCGCCCTGTGTGATGATGGATCACTTTGGCTCTATCATGGTTCATGGTCGCGAATTGAGAGTATACCGCAGACTACCGATCTGTAACGCGGCGTCGCTGCACTCTCCTTTTTCTTCGTAACTGGCGCAACAGAAGCCCATTCGATCTGCTTGATTCTTCTGAACGGCACTGTTGTTGCGCCCTTCGGTTTTCGTGGCAAACCTCGAAACGATCGAGAAATGTTGCGGAGGGAATCCGTGTGCATGGCCATTGCTTTAGAATCAGATACAGCGCATTCTCTTGTTGCTTACTGCTGGCGGTTCCTTCTTGAGAAAAAAAGTTATTCACCAGACAGCAAAGTGCGTTCCAAGAAGCTAATCAAAACTTGAATCTTTAGAGTTATTTCCTGGTAAATCGAGCTAAATAGAACGGCCCCGTAGGCTTGAACTATTGACAAAATTTGAGACGATATTCACAAGTTGCTCACAAGCTGCGCGAGCGAGACGCACAAGAAAATGGCGAGTTTGCCAGCGCGGCGACGAGCGGAATTCGGGCCAAGGCGCTACCATCCATGGTTGCTTACGGCCGTATTTTTCTGGTAAACGCTTTTGATGCTTGGATCGAAAAAGGAGCACCTCGACGAAGCGGGTCTCCGCCAGGAGAATCATGAAAATTGAGTACCGACGCATTAACCACATAACAATCGCCGTGCCTGCGGGCGAGCACAAGAAGGTGAGGGAATTTTACGGAGGCGTCCTTGGGCTGAAGGAAGTCGAGCGGCCTGACGCTCTCAATAAGGTCTATGATTTGATTTGGTATGAATGGATGGACATCCTGCTGCATCTCGACTTCACGCCGCCTTGGACGAAGCTGGCGGAAAATCGTCATGTCGCTGTCGAGGTAAGAGATATCCACGCTGTCCGAGCCTATTTGGATCAAAAGGGAGCGGAAATCCTGGAAGCCGTCCCGATGCCTGATCGCGAGCGCTTTTACCTGCTCGATCCTTTTGGAAACTACTTCGAGGTAATGGAATTGAAGAATTCTTGAGGGTATCCCCCCGACCGCATTTTACTGGGCGACCGGGGCAGCGTCGCTTTGACGCCGGACGACGACAAAGGAAAGCGCCGACATTACTAACGCGATAATTGCCGTCCCGCCATAGATGGCGTTCATGCCCAGGCCGGCGGCACTTTCAAGAGGTCCGACTCCGAAAGCGGCTATTCCATAACCGATCTGGTAGAATGCGATCAGGCCGCCCGCGACCGAAGCGGCGACTGTTGTTAACTCTTCCTCGGCGAAACTCATGGTCAGCGGTAACAGCGCGGAACAGCCCAGGCCCGCCATTGTAAAGGCTAAGATACCTAGATAGGGGTTATCGTTGGGTAGAAGGGCTACGGCAATCAAAGCGGCCGCCACCACGAAGGGCAAGACTTCGCAGGTGCGGCGCTCGGGGAACCATTTCTCAACCGCAGCAAAGAGAATGCGGCCGGTGGTTACCGCCCCCCAAAACATCATCAGAGCGACCGCGGCTAGTATGGTGCTCGCTCCAAGCTTCTTTGTCATGTAAAGGGATGCCCAATTGCCGTTCATCGTCTCGCAGATGCCATAGAGAAATGCAAACGTCGCAAAGGCCCAGAACCGCGCCGGGAGAATCGTGCGAGGGCCGCCGGTGCGGGGGGAGCCGCCTTGCGCCCCTTCTAGAAGGGGCAGAGGCACGCTGAACAAAATTAGAAATATCGTCAGAGCGCCCACTAGCACCGGCAGCAACCACCAGATTCCAAGACCCACGAAAATGGCCACAAATGCTGGTGCCAGCGCTGTTCCCAGGCCCAGAAGGGCGTTAAGCACGAGCACAGCCTTGTCGACATTATGGGGAAAAAACGCCGCAGCAAAGGTATTGATGGCAGGCACGGTCAATCCAAATCCGACGCCCACACAGCCGGTTGCGAAGAGCAGGATCCCATACGCCAGCGAGTGATTCTCCATCACGAACGTGCTCAGGACGAGCAAAATCATCGCGAGCAGATCAGCGATAAGTCCCAGCAGCCAGATGCTCTTCATGCGCATATGTTGCGTCAAGCCGGCGGCCATGAGGGACGAGACAATCGCCGTGACGGCTTGAGGTACGAACATTCCGCCATATGCTGCGCTGGAAAAGCCGTACTGTTCCGGGCTGGTGAAGATGGCGCTGGCCGCCGGAAATGTTACCAGCGCAATGCCCTGGATCAGGCCTGCAGCGTAAACGGCCACGATTTCGTTCCGCTGGGCCATCGCTTTGCGCCCTTATCCGACCCGTGCGAGCAGATGGTCACCGACGCGCAGCGCGTTCGCCATCACCGTCAAAGCCGGATTGACTGCACCTATACTAGGGAAAAAGCTGGCATCGACTACGTAGAGATTATCTATTTCGTGTGCCTTACAGTTTGTGTCCAATACCGAAGTCTTCGGATCCGTGCCAAACCGGCACGTGCCTGCTTGATGCGCGACGCCTCCGATGCCGATTTCATTCTTCATGTAGAGGTTGCGCGGGATCAGGTCCTCATGCATGTCCAAGTGGTTCAGCATCGACTTCAGCTTCTGGTAGAGCCTCTCTTTCGGTACTTGGTTGGCGGGCGTATATCTGAGAGTAATGGTTCCCTGGCTGTCTACCGTGACCCGATTATCCGATGCTGGCAGGTCTTCAGTTGATAGCCAGAAATCCACGGCATGCAGAGCGAGTTTGTCCAGCGTCCATCTCGGCGCCAAGCCGGCTTCCAGCGGTTTCTCACCCTTATACATCGGCCCTTGCGATTTACCGACCATCTGGATATTTCCCATCGGGAACTCGAAACCGTCCATACCGAAGTAGAAGTCGTTCAGTCCGAGAGTCTTTTGGTATTTCGTCGGGTTTGGCTCTTTGGAGATGGCCAGCACGGCCTGGCTGTTGTGGTACATATAATTGCGTCCCACATTATCCGAACCGTTGGCCAATCCATTCGGATGCTTGGCATTAGCGGACATGAGCAGCAGCTTGGCGGAGTTGGCCGCGCCGCAGGAGATTATCACAACGCCACCTCGGAAGGTTTCAGTCTCACCATTGCGGTGCACAACCACTTCGGTGATCGCAGTTCCGGTCCCATTTGTGTTGAGCTTGACCGCCTGCGCGTTGGTCAGTAGCGTAACGTTCCGGTGTTGAAGTGCCGGGCGGACACCTACGACTTCCGCGTCGGATTTGGCATGGACGAGGCAAGGAAACCCGTCGCAGTCAGCACATCGTACGCAAGTGCTGAATGGCATATTTTGCTCGTTGAGCATAATGCCACAAGGCGCGTGGAACGGATGATAACCGGTTCGTGTCAAGTCATCCGACAGCTTCTGAATGCGCGGTTCATGCGACACCGCCGGGAAGGCGTAAGGTGCGCTTGCCGGTGGCTCGGTCGGGTCTTCGCTGCGTGCGCCGTGGACCTGGTACAACTGCTCAGCCTTCGTGTAATAGGGCTCGATCTCCTGGTAGCTGATAGGCCAGGCCGGAGAGAGGCCGTCATAGTGCTTAAGTTCGCCGAAATCTTCTTTCCGCAGGCGATAAAGCGCCGCGCCATACATCTTTGTGGCGCCGCCTACGAAATAGTGGATGCCCGGCTGGAAGGGTTTCCCGTTCTTGTCACGCCAAGTGTCGTTTGAGACATAGCGATTATTGACGAACACCTCTTCCGCGCTCCAATTCTCCGGTTCGCGTTTCAGCCAATCGCCTCGTTCGAGCAACAGGATGCGCTTGCCCGACGGGGCCAAGTGACCGGCCAGCGTACCGCCGCCAGCCCCGCTCCCAATGATTATGACGTCATAATCTCCGTTGCTCATGAGAATTCATTTCTTCGCCTTTGGTTTTGTTGCAAGTTGACTGCCGGTTGACGCCGCATCCCTTGTTGAACTGGCGTGGAGCGCCTGTTTGAGGCCTTCCCGAAGTCTTCTTCGCTTTGTCCAGGGCGTGGTTTATGCGGGTTAGCATGGCAGGAAGGACCGCGATTTGGAATCTCTTTTAATTGCCTGGATCAAATTATAAATTAAAACTTCCGCAGGAGGGTAGATATATCGCTATACCAAAGGGCCGATTTCATCTCATCCTGACCTTAACTTGGCCGCGCTTCGCTGCGTTGGTTCTGGCCGTTTACGTTTTGATCAATCTGCTCTTCGTTCTACGGCCACTTCGTCACGACTACCGAGATCGTGGTTGGCATGTTCGTATGGCCGCTGATCGCATTAACTCCGCCGTTCGAAAAAAGCTTTATCCCGGAACCACGATCTCTGCGGTATGGGGAATAGCATTAATCGTTTCCGTTTCGATGTTCAAGTGCGCCTGGACGAGGGCTGGCGGCAAATGGGTCAGCCACTCGTTCAGCGAAACGTTCTGGTAGGAGCTGCTCTTAAACATCTCGAGAAAGATCAAATCCTCAGTTCCCGTATTTTCGACGTAGTGCGGGAGCGTTTGGCGCACGTAGCCCACGTCGCCTTTTTGGAAATCCATCGTGCGGGCGTTGCCGCCGCCCGCAAAAACGGTCATCCGTCCTTTACCGGTAATATAGTATTGCCATTCATCAGCATTCTGGTGCCAGTGCAGCTCGCGCATTCCTCCCGGATGAACAATGACATGCGCCGCCGCGATCGAATTAGATGCCTGGAAGATCCTGGAGTCCACAATACGCACTTCTCCCGATTTGGTTTTATGCGTCGGAGGCATATCCATCATCCGGAACGAGAAGTCTTGTGACGACAAGCCGATTTCGCCTGCCGCCGCTTTCTGATCTTCCGGGAGAGTTGTCTTCGGGACCACTGTCTGAAAGATATAGAGCGCGCGGTCCGGGATTTTCGACAGCTCCTTTTTCGACAGATTGAGGTTCTTGACCAGCACACTGAGTGGAGTGTGCGCCATCCAGTCTGTTAACAATATGGTGTCGTATTCAGAAAATGCACCATCATCGAACACCAGCAGGAATTCGCATCCGTCCGGTTCCAGACCTTGAATCGAATGGGGATATCCGGTTGGAAAAAACCACAGATCTCCTCCCTTCACATCGTTTACAAACGGTTTGCCGAATTGGTCCAGGCAAGTGATTCGCGCGTGACCGCTCAACATGAAGGACCACTCGCTGGCGGTGTGCCAATGTAATTCGCGTATCCCGCCTGCCGTGAGACGCATATCCACCCCTGCGACCGTCGTCGAAATTGGCAGATCGTCGATCGTCACCTGGCGTGCCCAGCCGCCCTCCTTTTCTAGCCTGTGTGAAAAGGTGAAAGGATATTTGAACGGTTTGACATTTCCGTGATCCGTTGAAGGCGGATTGACCGAGTCGGGATTCTGAATGCTGAGCGTCTCGTCGTCCGGTTTGATGGGATCGCTCCTGCTCCGGTCTTCACCTGTCTTAAGTGCGTCTGACGAACTTGCGCCTGAGACCGCCGTAGCTCCAAGGACTGCTGATCCCACTTCCAAGAATTTCCGGCGCGAAATCAATCTGTCGCTGTCATCCTCAATCATCTGGGCCTTTCAATCCGATTTTTATCGTTCATAGGCGTTTGGGATCTTGTTGTCAACGTTGGCTGCTTTGCTAGGAGTACAGCTGCGGCAAGGAGCGCTACCGGAGAGACGCTTACGCCGTTTCCTGAATGTCCAGGGAACTAACAATATCGGGATCATGATCCGAATCAGATTGTCGACCAAGACATTCAGGCTCTGAGGCGGAAGTGGGGAACGGTAAAGCGGGCCGCATCACTTAGTGCGCCGGAAATGCGGGATTGGGTAAGTAAAGCGTCTCGCCTTACCTTTCTTGGGGATTGCAGATGGAAGACCTGCAATATTATGAGATTGCCGAGATTCTGAATATCTCAATCGGCACAGTCATGTCCCGGCCTTTCTACGGCCGGAAAAACTTACAATCAGTTTTAGAACCTTTTTGCATGCCATACCTGCCGCTGGAAAGGCCACGTATAGCCGGGAGGGCCTACCGGCCTAATTCGATCTACATGTCTGGGCAAACATTTCGTCACGGAGCGGGCACCCGCGGCCAGTCGCGTTCCATCCTGACCGCTTCACGTGCTCCAAAAGTATCGAGCTCGCGGCATGGAATTCGCACCCTATACGGCTCTCGAACGTCTATGTTACTTAGCCTTAAAGAGTCCTCCGCCAAGCGCCTGGACCCCTAACATCTTGTAGAGGCGAATTCCAAGAACTTTCTTCGCTTCTTTAAAAGTAAACTTATAGCCTTGGGCGACCAGTTCATCGTATATATTGGCAGCCTTTAGGGGATTTTTGTTCCTTTTCAGGATCGCCACCACGGCTGGTCGTAGTGTTCCTCTCCCGTCTTGCGAACCGTTAGGAGATGCAGATTCGGCTTTTTTTGGCAAAACGATTCTGCGTTTCGGTGCTAGCTTCGGGGTACTATGCTTTTCCGGTATCGAGTTTTCTCCCTGGAGTATGACGCTCAGTTGTTTTTCGAGTGATTCAATTTTTTCCGCTAATTGGGCGGCCTGCCTAAAGGTCTCGGATGAAAAATGCACTGATGGTTGCACGGTTATTTAAATTTAGTTGATTAGACTACTCGAATTCAGCCAGATGGCAACAACTTTAAATTAATTGGGTAGGAATATGAACTTAGAATCGGCTAGGCTGTTCATAAAATTAACAAAAGCTGGAAAGAGCAAGAATACGAGTCTCTTAGAGAAAGAGATGGAGGGCGAGATCCGCCGGTCCTTCTGCAATTGCTTTGCACTTAGGGTGAACATTATGCCGACCGTCGAGTGGCGGCTTGAGATACCAGCCAGTGACGTCGGCGCCTTCTCTTCAAACTTCGGATGGTGCTGGCCGAGGAACGCGTCACCTACGCAGGAGCATCCTCACGAAAGCACGCATAATCGTGGCGGGATGAGTCGCCAAAATGGAGATTTGTCCCAACAAGCTTCGCGGCCCGTGGAAAACGCCGAGTTGTCTGAGGACTGTGCCCCGGTCGTAATAGATTTTTTCTCCGGCCAGACGGTCATCGGGGTCGAACGTGTACACACCGCAAAGCGGGAACTCGACTCGTTGTCCCGTTGCCGGAAGACCGCGCCACCCGCCGAGGTGAGTACCGCGTATTTGGAACAACATTGAGATGGTCGCCGGCTTTTTACACCTTCGGCGCTCGGGAAAATGCCGTGACGTGACGCTCTCCCCGGCGCTGAACGGATAAGATCGCTGAACTAGGCCTTTAGTTCTATTTACAATGAAGGCGATTACTTTGACGATATAGCCATGGACACAACTACCTACGCAGCAGTTGCGGCGCTCTCCAAGAACGTCGCTCGGGGGATGGGACATCCGGCAGGTCCTGAAGCCGATTTTTTGCCTTTTGATTTGTCTTACATCAGCAGATTGTACATTCACCTCTTTCAGGCAACGGGCCCTTGTAATGATCTTTGATGACCATCGCTGGGCAGACGCATTTCGGTAGTTGTTAAGTCATGTGCATCCCCCAACATGGCAACGCTACCCTGACCGCGGTAGGGCACCAAGAACGGTTTCGGCACGGATTGTGATCCGACAAATCCCACCGTTCGAAGGTGCAAAGCACTAACCCAGCTCGAAGAGGCTTTTGCTCAGAGAGTTTGCGCGACACGTTCGTAATCGGCTTGGCGTGAGTCCGGTTGAAAATTCCTCTCGTGAACGGCCCTCAGATGAAACAGATGCGGACTACGCTGAGTAACCGCCGCACCTTGCAATGCAGCCTTTTCCATATCTTGTGCTGTCAGTGTGACTTCCCGGGAGGCAGTTAGTCAACCTATAGCTCGTCGGGGCAGTCCTTCCTCTCGGTAACTTCAGGCAGATACACTTTAGATTTAGATGCCGAAAATACCAGTGTAATGAAGAGTATCATCCGCCCTCGAAGTTTCTATGCTTCGCAAGGAGGTTTCTTGATAGCTCGATGGGACTATCAATGGCGCGTCACTCGGAGAATGAGAGCGAGACTCGGAAAATGCGATTGACCGAGATCTCGCAGACACACTGGAAATCTCAGAAGGGTTGTCCGACACGGGTGAGGTGGTTGCGAACCCGTCAGATAATCTCGCGATGGCGAGACGGTACGCGTTACGCAACCGATTGATTGGATCTCGACAGGAAAGGCAGGTGTTGGCAGGGTAGGGAGGCTTGTTTAGCAAGGGCAACTGCCAGGCAATAATATGAACACTTCCACTAGAACTTCGGCGAAGGAAATCAGAATCCTGATCGCGGACGATCATCCGGTTGTTCGCGAAGGATTAGCGACGATTCTAGGGCTGCAAAAGGATCTAAGAATTGTCGGCCAGGCTCGAGACGGGGAAGAGGCGTGCCTGCTTTACGATGAACTTTCCCCGGACGTACTCATCCTCGATCTTCGGATGCCGAAGAAAGATGGTCAGGAGGTTGTGACCGAATTGATGTCGCGAAGGCCGCGGCCGCGGATCATTGTGCTGACCAACTCCGCGAAGGCGGAAGATCTGCGGCGCGCGTTGATCGCGGGAGCGAAAGGTTATCTTTTGAAAGGAGCGGAACCGCAGCAGGTCTGGGATACGATCCGCGAGGTTTTCGCGGGGAGGTCTTCTTTACCGCACGACGTCGCTGCGCAACTGGCAGACTCCATGGCGCAGCCCCAACTGTCCCAACGGGAACTTCAAGTTCTGAAGCAAATGGCTCTCGGTAAGAGTAACAAGGAAATCGGTCAAGTGCTTTATATCAGTGAGCACACGGTGAAGAACCACGTGAAGATTATTTTGAGAAAATTGAATGCGATTGGTCGGACCGAAGCGATCGCGATCGCCTCTCAGCGCGGTCTGGTTAATATCGGATAGACGCGCCCGGAGGTAGAAGCATAACAGTCTTCGTAGTGTAGATGAGATGATGCGCAGGTCCAATCCGTTCAGGGAATAACACGCTCCTGTCGGAGATTGGGCAAACAGCTGAAAGAAGGAATCGCGTGTATCTTGGTAAACAAGGAAGGCTTTTGTGTCGCATCCCCCAGCAGGATCTTGCCGAAAGAAAGTTAGGCGAACCGTCCCGGTTTGCTCACTCGAAGAAGCAAAGCGGGACGCTCCGCTTACCTCGTCCTTCGCCCCTTGACTCTGCTACCGCATCCGCCAGCAGGCGCTCACTCGAAGAAGCAAAGCGGGACGCTCCGCTTACTCCTGATCGATCATCGTCGCTCCTTCCAGGGCCATTGCGTTGCGTGAGGAATAAGGCTGGGCCGTTTAAGGAATGACTCGCTCCTGTCGAAGGTGGGCGAACAGGTGAAGGAAAGAGTCGCGGGTATCCTGGTAGGCAAGAAATCCTGCCTTGCGGCTTTTTGACATGTCGGTTACGCACTCGATCTCACGACCGAGATCCAGATCGGTATGCCAAGGGGATGCCAGGCGTTTCAGGTTGGCTTCGACGAGCCCCTCGCGCGCAGCGATTCCGGACCAGATCGGACCGGCTTCCCGCATTTGCTCTTCCAATGGGGTCGCGCGGCCTGGATAAGCCCCTGCTTCAAGGTCGAAGAAGGCAGCGAGCTGTGGCCAGAGCCAGTGCCACCGAAAAATGTCGCCATTAACGACATTGAAAGGTTCATTTCGAGCCGACTCCGCCGTTGCGGCCCAAGCTAGTTGCCGAGCGACTTGGCGGGCATCGGTCACGTCGGTTAGTCCATTCCATTGCATAGGTGAGCCAGGAAACAGGAAAGGATCCCCGGTTTCACGACATAGCGTGGCGTAGGCCGCCAGAGTGACGCCCATATTCATGGCATTGCCAAGGGCGTAGCCGATGACGGTGTGTGGTCGGTGCACGCTCCAGGAGAAACCCTGGCGATTGGCCGCCGCGAACAGCTCGTCCTCTTGCGTGTAGTAGAAGTTTTGAAAGGGCAGGCGTCCTTGTTCTTCCCGAAACGGTGTCTCCGGCAGATGGCCTTTGCCGTACGCATCGAATGGGCCAAGGTAGTGCTTAAGGCCGGTTACCAGCGCGACGTGCCGTAGCGAGGAGTGGTCGCTAAGGGCTTCAAAAAGGTTGCGAACCAAGGCGCCGTTCACCACGCAGTTTTCTGACTCTGTTGGCTGCCGCATCCAGGCGCTGAAGAAAACGTGCGTAGGCTGTGCTGCGGCCAGGGCTACTTTCAGGCGATGCGGTTGGAGTAGGTCGGCTGCTATCGGCCGCAAGCCGGCGATGTCGGTGGGTGGATGGCGCGCGAGCCCGTACACTGTCCAGTCTCGCTCGATGAGGTGCCGGGCGAGGTTGTTGCCAATGATTCCGCTGGCACCTACGATTAGCGCAATGCCGCCCCGAGGACATGGAGGATCTGATATCATATTATTCGATTTTCACTTACAGACGCGACTATCATCGATCGCACCTGAAATCTCTGTCTGCTTCGGTTCTCTGGAATAAAACCCATCGGTAGCTCTTGCAGGAAGCTACGGTACGGTTCACTCATTCGATCGAGTCAATAATAACGGCTCCTGGAGGTATAGAAAGAGCATTAGTACGCTGCTGCATGAGGCCTGCAGAGAGGAGGCGATGACGAAAGTCGAACAACTCTTCTTCGCGATCGGAATTTTCCAGAGCGAGCAGAGCAATTTCTACGATTTAAGTACAGTTCGACATCTGGGGCGATCAAAACGTCGGCGGGTAATGACCCTGACTTTCGCGATTAAGACTCAAGAGATACCGAAGAGCGGTATCAAGGGCAGCTAAAATAGGCCTAAACCCAATAACCGCAGACCGTCGTCGCGCCGGCGCCCTCAGGAGCGCATTCCGTAATTTCTATCTGCTGTCGCAACCCCAAATTGTCTTGTTAACGCACAGGTTTCTTGTTTGCCTTGCTAAGGAGCGAGGATTTACGCTGACCGATGCCTCGAAATCTCGATTACGATTCGGCGGAGTTTGAAAGCGCAAGCCTGTCTGAGCGATTCCCGGAGTGGGTACTCGGTATGGAATTCTGGCGCCGGTTTTGTAGGGGGTTGCAGCAACTGGCTGATTTTGAAAATTGGTTAAAAGAACTTGAAATAGTCAGATTAAACGAGCGCCCCGGCGGCGAGCTACCTCGCAAAATCACGCGGATTTTCATCTCGCACAAACAACAGAACCGGGACGAAGCCTTGCGGGTCGCCTGGCTCGCGAGCCAAGCAGGCCACCATTTCTGGCTCGATATTTTGGATCCGACTCTTAATGGAACGTCTCTCAATCCGATTCAGACCGCGTGCGTGATCGAGATGGGTTTGTTGAATTGCTCGCACGTCATCGCCTTGATCACACCGGAAAGCCGTCCATCGCGCTGGATCCCCTACGAATACGGACGGGTGAAGGAACCGACGCCGTATGCGCTCAATTCAGCTTGCTGGCTTCATCCAACGCAGTACTCGAGTGTCGCAGAGTATCTTTATCTTGGAGCCCAAACGCGAACCGAAGCGCACATAACGGGCTGGATGGCGATGCCAGGCTCCGGAAATCGGACGGCTCCTTGGGCCGATCCAGATCCTCCGAAGCTTCCGTCTTGAAAATTGCCTATTTCAATCAAAATGCCACTAGCAACTGAACTGATTGAACACCGCAACAAGGGTCAGAATGCTGCCGTAATCTTTGTGTACGGATTCACCGGGAAGCCCGAAAATACGTGGGCGGACTTTGCGACGTTTCTATTTCTAGCTGCTGAAAAGGCGGTCAGCGGATGGGATCTTTTCAGCGTCGGCTATTCGACAAATTTACGGATCGACCTAACTGGAATCTGGAGCGCTGATCCCGATCTAGCATGGCGTCGATGCTACTGCGCACAACGACCAGTTTGCCGCCATTGGGTCGTTACGGGGCGCTCGCAGTCATAGTGTCGAACTATACTTAAATCGTAGACACTCTCTCCAGGGGAATCACGATTTAAATACAGTAATCGTTGCACTTAAATCGTAGAATACTGTACTAATTGCGTGGACGAAAATGTCCGTTGATTTCGTGACCGAAATTGCCGCCAGCAATCCGCGTTTCCGCAGATCTACTCGCGTGTTGCCGATGATCTCCGCCGAGGGAGAGAATTCACGTCCCGAAAGGCCGGTGCCGTCTACGATTTAAGTACAGTTTTGTCCACGAATTAAGTGCAGTAAACAACTGCATTCTACGATCAGAAGTACACCAAGGGTCCGACCAGAAAAATAGGCCATTGCTGCTGCATGAAAGAGTGAATGATTTCCGGCGCAAGGGCATTGGTGACCGGACAGCCGATGATGCCTTGCGCGGTATTGAAAGGAAATCGCTGCAAGCGGATCGCCGCTTTTCCGGTTTCAACAAGAATGCCCGCAATCATCGGGCCAAGCAGAGGGGCCGCTTCAGCCGCACTGGTCTTACCTGAATTTACCATGCGGAGAATCTCGGCAGATTGATTTGGCTTGCGTCCCTTTATCTCACTCTACGGATCAGGTTATTAATAACTCGAAGTATTTATTCGGGGGACTGGCCGAACGAGGTCGGCCCGAAGGCGGCTCGTTCGAACATTGGCGTGATCTCTGGATAAGCATTGTTTAACGGCGTAGTTGCCTCTTCGTACCGTTTGCAAATCAACTGCTGAACGAGCAGGTTCCGGGATGGCTGATTCCGTTTCATCGACCTTCTCGAGACGTAGATTCCTTCGCGCGGTCGCGGTCGCGGTGGCGCCGGTTTCTTTTCTTGCCCGAGTCCGGGCGACTTTGGGCGGCGAGATCGAAAGGGTCGAGCTGGAGCCGACGCCCGCCGCAGGTGAAGAGTTGAAAATGACACCAGAAGAGACTGCTGGTCCGTTCTTTCAACCGAACTCGCCGCTCAAGAACAACTTTCGCGAACCTGGGGTAAACGGGGCGCCGATCACTGTCACTGGGTTTGTTCTGGATCGGAGAGGAAAATCGGTTCCAGGCGTCCTCCTGGATTTCTGGCATGCTGATGGTAATGGTGAATACGATTTCCACGCTTTCCGCTGCCGGGGACATCAGTTCTCGGATTCCAATGGACGGTACACGTTGAAAACGGTTCTGCCGGGTCTGTATCCTGGACGAACCCGACACTACCACGTTCGGCTTCAAGCGGCCAATGGTCCCATATTGACCACGCAACTGTACTTTCCCCGGGAGGAACGCAACGACAAGGATTCGTTATTCAGGCCCGACTTGTTGGTCAAGATGCGAGAGATAAAAGCCGAACGAATAGCCACCTTCAATTTTGTTCTGGCGGGGTAGAGGTAGTGGCTGGTGACGAGAGGTTAAATGGGCATCCGCACGTCCGGCGTCGCGTGGTTGGAGGTTTCTTTTTTGCTGTTTCCTCATCTGGCTCTTCCGTTTTCCGAACTGCGGTTCCGTCTCGCCAGCACTAGCTACTGGATCGAAAACCGTACCTGGAGGGATTGCCATCGGCCGAACTGAAGGACCAATTTAAAGCTTCTGTCTTAGAAGCCTTTTGTAACCTGGTTCCGACCCAGCGGAACGGCAAGGTTCTGTTTCCGTTCCGCAGAATCTTCCTGATCGCTGTTCGGTGAGAATTACTTCAGAACCTCGTGCATGTCGGTCGCTCCAAGAGCCACGTAGATCCTGGTAGCAGCGTCGCAATAAATGATCCTCGATGCTGAATCCGGAACGCTGAATTGTCCCTTTTCTGAAAGAAGGGCTCCAATCCCAATTTGTCCGCCGAAAAGATAGACAATCACCTGGCGTCCTTTTGCGCCAGCGGCAGTAATGAGACGAAGTGTTGTGTCGGCTGGAGCGGACAGGGTATTGCCCCGGTGAGCCTGATCTGAAATCGGATTGGTGACTGCGTTAGCGTGTCCATCGTTTTTGCCTCAATCACTTGCCTCCAGGCCGAGTTTAGAGGGTCGTCTAAGAAAGAGTCGCCAAGAAAATCGAAAGCCGCTAAGTAGGCCACCTTCAGGGCGCCGGCCCAGATTTGCAGAACGTCCATAGAAATGATGAGGTCGAGTTCTGGATTAGAGATCGACGTCTCGCTCGCCACGGTCAGGCTCAAACAGGTTCGCCTGTGTCTGGCGGAGTTGTGCTCGTTCCTGACCGCAAACAAACTCGACTGATCAACACGGCAGGGAATACCGCCGGTGGAGGCCGTGTCGGCATGAACCCACCATGAACCCAGCATGAACCCTGCATGAACCCCCAGGTTCTTTCCAGTCCCGTTTTAACTGAAATCGACAGTAAGCGATCTCCACATCATACGCGCCGGATGAGGCTATCCGCAGCTGTACTAGTCTAAACCTGGCGGCACCTCCTAGCGGTCAAATGCCACGGCAGGAAGCGACGCGGAAGGTCTCTGGCCGCCCCTTTAAGGATTTATTTTCGGGGTCAGCTCAGGCGTTTGGCAGTTTGTTTAGTAGCGTCCAGTAGAGCCCGAGTGTCGCGATTGCCTCTTCGAACTTCTCTGAATCCACGGGCTTCACAATGTAACTATTCGTGCCAAGCTTATAGCTCTCCGCAAGGTCGCTATAATGCAGGGATGAAGTCAGCATGACGACGGGCGTCATCATCGTTGCTTTGTTGGTTTTAATACGGCGCAAAACTTCGAGCCCGTCCATTTTCGGGATTTTCACGTCGAGCATGACGACCTTGGGCTGATCGTTCAAGGCACGCCCCGCGTAAACGCCTGTACCGAAAAGGAACTCGAGCGCTTTTTGCCCGTCTTCGACATGCAAGATGCCGTTTGCTAGGTGGTGTTTTTTCAACGCCCGGATAGTCAGTTCCGCGTCACACTCTTTGGGGTCAGCGCACGAACCCCTATTTCGACCGCCCATGTGGAGTGTACCGTCTCAATTGGCGCATGTGCAAGAAGAAACAAATGGGATGGAGCCGAGCCGGAGCGCAGTACTTGCTGGCCAGGCCCGAGGCGTTTAACTAGTCGATCTTTAGTTTACGGGCTTCGATGAAGGTATTGATGGCGGGGCGATAACATCCTGTGAGTGAAGCGAGGATGGAAGCGTTAACGACCCATTTTGTCGGGTTTGGCGGTGGCCGTGGTGCTGAGGGTCGCCGCCCCCCTGATCCAAAGCAACTTAGGCGGTCGTCCAAATCGGACACCTCGCAGTGCGGTCGTCCTCGACGATTAGGAGTGCGCAGGGCGCACCTTGGACGGATTCAAAGGTATCGCTCCGGCTCACAACTGGACGGAACGAGCCGAAAAGGCTTTCCGGCAGCACGATAAGATCTACGTCGCGCGCTGCCGCGGTCCGCCATATCTGCTCTGGTGCGTGGCCAACCTCGGTGGACAAACCCACATCCAGGCCACGTTGCCGCACCTCCCACATCAGGCAAAGCAGCGCCGGTCTTGCCGGATCGGAGTCAGGCGAGGTTGGCAGATCTTCCCTACCGGATTGCAGGGGTTCCCCGTGCATCAACGTCAGACGCGCGGTGAAAAGCTTGGTCAGTTCGATCGCAAACTCGACGGCAGGTCTTGACTCCGCCCGGAGATCCGTCAGGAGAAGTAGTTGCGTTAGTTTGGAGGGAAAACCGGAAATCACGAGTTGTCCAGGCGTGACTCGCAGCACAGGAGCCTTAGGGAGGGCAGGGGAGACGTATTGCACGAAAAGTGGTCCTTCGGAATGCAGAGATGAAGGGAGCTGGTCACGCGAATGCATAAGTGAAGGCTCATGCGGATCGCTGAGGTATTATTTCTATGCAGATTGTTCTTTGATTATTCTCAGTAGGTTCTGATGTGATCTTCCTCGCTCTGAACGAAGATTCTTTCTCTCTTCCTCGCGAAAGCGACGCTCAATCTCGAGCAAAAGATGCAACGGGTCATTCTCAATTGCCGTGCAGGAGCGATCCTTTGTAATCTCATTGATGCGCATAACTTTGCTTCATCCCGTCAAATAAGTTCTCACCGCATAAGGCCTACCACCGAACTAAGCCAATATGGCCCTCACACTGCTCCGTGAGCCGAGGGCTCAAAAACAGGCAAGGACAACCCGCGTAAGCACAGATCGAGAACTTGTTTTGAAACAATCTATATCTATGTAAGATATAGAAGACAACTATTTTTATATAAATTATTTCGATAGTGGCGAGCTTTTTAGAATCGCCATGGACGAACTCGCATCGTTAGAGGAATCGGCACGTGAGATCGCACTCGAGCGCTTTCGAATTATTCAGCCTACGATGTCTGCGACTCGGGGGGGGTGTTTCTAACCGACGCAGCGGCTCGACACAATTCGCAATGGGCGGAAATTTACTTCTTCCAGGAGAAATCTCGGCAATTTAAACATGATTGCCGGGTCCACTCACCAGATTCGCCTCTCGCCATCGAATTCAAGACGACCGCGAATCGTCGGCGTTACGGCGAATGCTCTCAGCGAGGAACGGGAAAGATGTCTAGGAGCAGGTATGGATGATAAGCTCACCAAACCGCTGCGCATTGATGTGTTGAAGGCGGTGCTGGAGGCAACTGGAAAAATAGGATCGCCGGATCGACCTTCGCCCACATCGGGCTCTGATTTACCTGTGTGCGACGAGCGACAACTGGACGAACTTTTGAGAGTTGATGGCGGTGATGGGTTTGTGACCAAAGTTCTCCAACTCTTTATTGAGCAGGCCGAACAGTTGGCAAGCCGGTTGCCCGAGTTGGCGGACACTCCGGACGTCCTTGCCTCGGAGGCACACAAACTGAGGGGCGCCGCCGGGTACGCCGGCGCGATGCGTGTGGCCTATTTCTGCGGCATCGTGGAAAACGCTCCTGAATCATCACACTCTCAACACGATCACAGAACTGTCGCTGATCTAAAAAGAGTCACTAACCGTTTCGATTAATGATTATCGAAAACGATTAAAGTGAAAATTGATTGGAAAGCGCAAAATGGCGGCCTGCGGCCCAAACTTTTAACGCAAATTACTTTTCCAAATACACAATTATCCGTTTCTGATCTATAGCACATAAAACATAGTGTTTATGCGTCATACATCCTAAATTTGCGAAAGTAATTGGTAGCAGAGATAGCATTCAATGATTGTCCAGTAATTCAGGTGCTGCGACTCAAGTATACCCGCTGGGTAGGCACGGCAGGCCGGCGAGTGGGGGTGGGGAAGGAGAGTGGGGGATTGGCCACGGGGCAGCTTTCGTTAGCCGCTATTTTAGATGAGAACCCGTTGGCTGATGTTATCGGACCCAAGGTAGTTTATGGGCCCCCATAGCGTATGCATGCTGCTCTCGCCTTTTACATTCCTGCCCCAAGTTCTGAGCAGATTCCGCAAGACGGCTGGATCGGCGGATTTATCGTTGACGTTGTCCCAGTCTAGGAGATTTCGGCGCGGCTCGACAGGGAGCGCTGAAGGATTAAGCTTCGCGGAATGCCAAACGATTTATCGCGAGTCCGGCGTACGGCATTCGCAACGTCCCTTAAGCGATGCTACCTGTTTTCTGAACTTCCGGCCCAAGACCTGCAATGCATCGCGTCCTTTGTCGTGCAGAAACGTCTCGGGAAAGGCGAGTGTCTGTTCCGGGAGGGTGCGCCCTTTGAAGGCTTCTACGTGGTGGACGAAGGCGCGATCAGCGTGCATCGCGTCAATGCGTCTGGCAAAATGCAGGTAATCCACGTTTTTCGCGCTGGTGAAAGCTTCGCCGAAGCCGCTCTGGCCGAGAACACCGGCTATCCTGCGGACGCTCTTGCCCTCGAACAAACGAGCGTGCTCCTTGTTCCGAAGGTGCCGTTCTTGGAATTGCTGCAGAAGCACTCCGAACTCGCGTTGCGGATGCTTGGGTCGATGAGCCGCCACCTTCAGGCGCTGGTCGGCCTGATCGATGACCTCACGCTCAAGGATGTTCAAACGCGCTTTGTCTGTTGGCTTCTTAAACGCTGTGGCAAACCGTTGGGCGACGAAGCCGTCGTCGTGGAACTCGACCGGACAAAAGGCGTCCTCGCCGCTGAATTCGGTACTACCAACGAAACTCTCTCGCGGACGTTTGCGGAACTCCGTAACCTGAAATTAGTTGTTGTCAGAGGTAGGACGATCACCATTCCGAATCCGCGCAACCTAGAGGGGTTTTTCAGACGCAAGTTCGGCGATATTTAGTCGTTGCGCGACCCCGTCCGCGAAGCGAAAAACGCCAAAGCTAGTTGAGTTCCAACTAAAATAATGGGCACCAGGATCCCACCCAAGACCAGGAGTTCCATTGGCCTTTCGTGCCGGATCACCTCAACCAAAAGTAACAGGCCTGCCAGAAGTAGCAAAGTCAGCGAAATTCCGCGGTGGAACCGTGCAAGCTCGGACTGGAGCCAGGATTCGGGATTATGTTCGATCTCACGGCCCTTGTCGGAATCGGTGCAAAGATGTTTTATCGAGCAAGCATTGCAGGCATGCGCCAACGCTCGATACCGAACCAAGCGCCGTGCATAGTCGGAAGCCACGGGTCTCAAGTGCTGGCCGGTTGGACACTCCCATATATCGTGTTGGCGGAGGTACCTGAAACCAGCAATGCGCATTTTCTCTGATCGAACATGGGAGTAGCGCGCTACCAACTCCAGGCTGAGAGCGATAAGGATGAGGAGCACTGCGTAGGCGCCGGCCAGTAGCACTTCTATATCTATGCTCTGGATCATCAGTTTGTGCTTGTTCGATCGGCCACCTCCGTGAACAACGCTCCTTTCGATTCTTCAGCTGTTGGCGCTGTTGGTACCCTGTAGCGGATGCTAAGCCAGCACAAATAAAGAAGCGGCAACACTCCGCCAGCGATAAATAACACATCCCCAGGCAGTCGAAGCCACTCTAGTACAGGGTTGGCTCCGCCGGTGATGAACTGAAGCGTTCGAGCCTCAAAATAGCCGCTGCTCACTGAGTGATATAGCTGCAGGATTCCCAATGGAAATAGGGTGGCAAACACCATCCAAGCAAGCCCGAGATTGAGTGACCAGAAGCTGATTTTAGCCGCTCGATCCGACCACCGGCTTTCCGGAATCATGTAGCGTTGGCAGAACAGTGCCAACCCAACGCTGAGCATCCCGTAAACGCCCATCATCGAGGCGTGCCCATGATTGGCGGTAAGCGCCGTGCCAATCTCGTAATAGGAAACGATCGGGAGATTGATCAGAAATCCAAAAATTCCAGCGCCGAGGAAGTTCCAAAAGCCTACCGACGCCAGAAACATTACTGCCCAGAAGTGAGGGAAGGGGGTGGTCTGCGATTTCGCTTCTTGCTGTGCGCCCAGTTGGAGGAAACTCCAGGCTTCCAGAGTGAGGATGGTAAGGGGAATCACTTCCGCGGCCGAGAAAAATGCGCCGAGCGCCATATGCATCGCCGGCGTTCCTGAAAAATAGACATGATGCATCGTGCCGATCACGCCCCCGGCAGAGTACAGGAGCATATCGAGGTAAATCATTGTCAGCGCTACTCGTTCACGCACTACTCCAAGCAGCACAAAGATGTAAGCAACCATGATTGTGGTGAATAGCTCGAGAAAATCTTCGACCCATAGATGTACCACCCAAAATCTCCAAAAGTCAGTGCTCGTAAAATGCGCGGCTGGATGGGCCAATAATCCGACTCCATAGAAAACGGGAATCGAAAGGGCTGAGAAGAAGAATAGCCACGGCATGTTACCCATATGTTCAGTCCGAAGTTTGCCGCGTAATCCTCGAAAAATTATGGCAACCCAAAAAAAGAGGCCGATGGTCAGCAATATCTGCCAGAAACGGCCCAGGTCCAGGTATTCAAAACCCTGACTGCCAAACCATTCCCATGCGTGGCGCAACCATCCGTGGATCCCGATAAACTCGCCGATCAGGCTGCCGAAAACCACAACGGCCAGCGCAACCAGAAGAGCATAGGCAAGCCAGTGTTGACCTCGCGGCTCGCGACCGGCGATCATAGGAAGCAGAAAGATTCCAGCCGCGAGAAAGCCAGTAGCCACCCAAAAAATAGCGAGCTGAAGGTGCCACGTGCGGGCTATGTTAAAAGGGATCACTTGGGCAAGATCAATTCCGAAAAAGTTTGATAACTCGGCGCGGTAATGTTCGGTGGCGCCGCCAAAAAGGGTCTGAAGCAGAAACAGCAAAGTCATCACCAAAAAAAACCACGCGCAAGCACGCTGAGCTGGGGTTAAGGCGACATCGCCGGGACGGCGGAAAGTGACCTTGTCGCGCTCGCGCCCATGCCAACCAAGGAAATTCCAGCGCCCAAAAGCTGCGAGCAGCAGACCGATTCCACCAAGCAAGGTGATTAAGGACAGGACGCTCCAAACGACTGTATCTGCTGTTGGATGATTGTCCACCAGGGGTTCCGGCGGCCAATTGTTCGTATAAGAATACTGGAGTCCGGGTCGCAGAGCGGATGCGCACCAGGCTGACCAGGCAAAGAAAGCAGTGAGGTTCCTGGTGTCAGCAGCATCCGTGATCGCCTTAGGGCGCAGGCCATTTTTCGTCGTCGGTTCGGCAAAGAAATTGTGGTAATAGCTTTGTAAGCCTTCAAACGCATTGGTCTGAGCCGCAGTAAATGTGAGCGTGTCGGTTGTGCTATCGTATCGATTGGTCTTGAAATCAGCTATGGTAACGGCTCTTGCTTGGTCTGAGCCCAGGCCGTTGTAGTAGTCAATTGCCATGCGCGCCGCGCGATGGAGGTAATCTGCGGTGAAGTCAGGGCCAAGGTACGCGCCATGACCAAAAATCGAACCATACTCCATCAGGCCGTTCCGCAGGAAAGTCCCTTGGCCGGCCATAATGTCGGTCCGCGTGAACAGGACGCGACCGTCGGGGTCGGCTACCTTAGCCGGAATTGGCGGCTCGCCGGTGTAGGTGCGATAGGCGAGAAATCCGAGGACAAAGAATCCGAACAAAAAGATGAGAATTACGGCCTGAATCCAGCCTTTGGCCAAAAGAAAGTCGCGTTTGGTGGTCGTGCCCATAGGATCGATAGTTCCGGAGAAGTTTGGCCCCGCTTCCACCGTTTCGCACGGTGGCCCATACCACGACTAATGCCAGAGATCCGCCTTCGTCTTTGATCTAGATCAAAAATTATGGTTTTTGCCCGAGACGGGGTCGCGACACGACAAGTGCCAAAATTGTCAGCTTCATTAAAACCCGGGGACACCTTAGGCGGAGAGCATAGGATTAGCGCCGCCTTCAGTAGCCGGAGGACATCCCGCTGAAGCTGCCGTTGTTGCTCCAAGGTGAAAAGCGTCCGTTTGGGTGCGTCCAATCTCGGGTCGTGACGTCGCCAAACTGCTCCTTAATTAACACCGAGCAAGTGGCGCAGTTTAGTTTTCGGCCGAAGAAGGTCCTCCAGGGTATATGCATCGAGTTTCTCAAGAAAAGCGTGAACAGCTTCTCTCATTGCAGAGCGCAGCGTGCAACAGGTTGCGATCCTGCAGTAGCCCTCCGGATTCTCGCATTCGACCACCGCGAAGTCCGGCTCGATTTTGCGGACGACTGCCCCCACCACAATCTGGCTTGGCGCCTTTCCCAAGCGCAACCCTCCGTTGCGGCCCCGAACGGTTTCAACCGCGTCATTCATGTGGTGGATTCGAGCACCATCGTGCTCGTAGCCTCCCGCATCGACTCGTCGGCGCAAAGCTGCCGCCAATCTGTACGGATCGACATCCCGGGTCTGCGCAAAATCGTGGCACGAGTAATCCAGACGCCTCAAGCCCGACCTCACGACTCTTCTTCGTTCCGGCGTGCTGCTTCATCACCTTGACTTCTTGAGCGGACTCCCGTTTGCCGGTTCACGTTGCTCCGGCTACAGCCGCCTTGAACGCCAGTTGTTGACCAGCAGCGTGCACCTCCAGTGTGTCGCCCTGCTTGATGTTCCCTCGCAGGAACTCCTCAGCCAGTGGATCCCCCAGGCATTCCTTCACAGCACGGCGCATCGGTCGAGCGCCGTAGGTTGGATCGTATCCTTTATCGATCAGAAGCTCGACTGCGCTCCGATCCAGCTGAACCTTGATATCCTTGCCGCGTACTCGCTCGATGACTTTTCCCACCTCCAGATCCACAACTCCTTGATTAGGTCGCTACGCTCAAACTTGTGGAAGACGATCATGTCATCCAACCGGTTTAAGAGTTCCGGTTTAAACACCCGTTTTGATTCGTCCAGAATTTTATCGCGCATTGCCCCGTACGATCCGTGGTCGGCGATTGCGCCAAAGCCTAGCGCCGTTTGGCGTTTGATCAGCTCGGCGCCCACGTTCGAAGTCATGATGATAATCGTGTTTCGGAAATCGATCTTTTGGCCAAGGCTGTCGGTGATTTTGCCCTCTTCCAAAATCTGGAGCAGGAGATGCATGACATCCGGGTGAGCCTTTTCGATTTCATCGAAGAGCACAACAGAGTAGGGGCGCCGTCGAACAGCTTCCGAAAGCTGACCGCCTTCTTCGTAGCCCACATAGCCAGGAGGCGAACCGATCAGGCGCGAAGCGGTGAATTTCTCGATACTCAGACATGTCGATCTGAATCAGAGCGTCGGCGTCACCAAACATGAACTCCGCTAAGGAACGTGCCAGAAACGTTTTTCCGACGCCGGTTGGACCCAGAAAGATGAATGATCCGATTGGGCGACGTGGATCTTTCAAACGGCCCGGGGAGCGTCTTGAGTGCCTGGCTGATGGCGATCACCGCCTCGTCTTGGCCGATGACTCGCTTTTTCAGTTCCTCCTCCATTCTGAGGAGTTTCTGCGCTTCTTTTTGCTCCATCCGGTCAGCGGCACCCCGGTCCACTTGGACACGATCTGCATGATATCGTCGCCCGTGACGATGACTTCGCGCTCATCACGCCGTTCACGCCACTCATTTAATATTTCCTCCAGTTTGTCTTTGGTGTGCTGTTCGCAATCTCGCAACGCCGCCGCCTTTTCATAATCTTGGCTTTGATCGCTGCTTCCTTCTCGGCGCGGATCGTCTCGATACTTTTCTCCGTCTCTTTCAAATCCGGCGAACGACTCATAGCGTTGATGCGCGCCCGCGCACCCGCTTCGTCCATGATATCGATGGCCTTGTCTGGCAGAAAACGGCCAGTAATATATCGATCTGAAAGCCGAACGGCTGCTTCCAGCGCCTCGTCGGTGAGCTTGGCTTCTTCGGCGATAGGCCTCGTACTTCGGGCGCAAGCCTCTCAAAATCTGAACCGCTTCTTCGAAGCGCTCGCGCTTCTGGAAACCTCGACCCGTCGGAATCGGCGTTCGAGCGAGCTTCTTTTTCGATGTACTTCCGGTACTCATTGAGGTGATGGCTCCAACGCACCGGAGTTCGCCCCGGCTGAGCGCCGGTTTAATGATGTTTGAAGGCATCCAGGGCACCCTCGGCTCAACCGGCACCGACGATCGTGTGCAGCTCATCGATGAAGAGAATGACATTCTTCGAGCGACGAATCTCATCCATCACGGCCTTAATTCGCTCTTCGAACTGGCCACGATATTTTGTCCCGGCTACCATCAACGCGAGATCGAGTGTGATGACGCGTTTACCGCGCAACAATTCCGGCATTTTGCCCTGAGCCGCGATTTCTTGAGCCAGCCCTTCGACGATGGCGGTCTTTCCAACCCCTGCTTCACCGAGTAGTACCGGGTTGTTTTTGGTGCGGCGGCACAGGATCTGAATCACGCGTTCGATTTCGTTCTGACGACCGACCACAGGATCAAGCTCGCCCTTCTTTGCCAAATCGGTCAGGTCGCGGCCAAACGCGCGCAAGGCCGGCGTTTTTAGATCATTCTTATCGCCCTCCTGCGAAGGCCCAGCCTCGCTTTCAGGCGGGGTGAAGTTCGGGTCCAATTCTTTCAAGATTTCGTTTCGCGTTCGTGCGGGATCGACTTCCAGACTCTTTCTCAATACCCGTGCGGCGATTCCTTCGCCTTCCCGCAAGAGTCCCAGCAAAATGTGTTCGGTACCTACGTAACAATGATTTAACGCTTTGGCCTCTTTGCCTGCTAATGCCAATACTTTATTGACGGGCGTGTACGGAATGCTTCCAATCACGTTTGTTGCGGAATGCGGACCGACAAGCCTCTCCACCTCCATGCGAACCCGCTCCAGGTCGAGCCCCATCCTTTGCAGCACATTGACTGCTACGCCCTCTCCCAGTTTGATCAGTCCGAGCAACAGGTGTTCAGTTCCCACATAGTTGTGGTTGAACCGCTCAGCCTCCTTGCGCGCAAGCGCCAAGACCTGTTTGCCACGCGGAGTCAAATCATTCATCATTGCGCTTCCGATGCCGAAACGCCGCCTGACATGGTTGAAAGTTGATACGACACCGGCACTTCAACATTTACCATCAAAAGTCAAAACAATCGAACATTACGACGAATAAACATCCCGATCTTTTCGCGGATGTCTCCCCGCTGGAG
The DNA here is from genome assembly GCA_963742335.1 of uncultured Verrucomicrobiae bacterium. Taxonomy (GTDB): domain Bacteria; phylum Verrucomicrobiota; class Verrucomicrobiia; order Chthoniobacterales; family JAFAMB01; genus JAFAMB01. The sequence goes on along the minus strand of CAVULL010000018.1, from coordinate 546 downwards.
CCCGAAGTTAACTGAGCACCGCCGGGCCACCGAAATGCTAATAGATCGTTAGCTAACAAAGACTAGACTTCCGCACTAGCGCTAATAACTGCAAGAACTGTGACAATAATTGAGGCCGCGTGATGAGGGGGCTAGCGTTTATAGGAATCCAACTATTACAACAGCTATGGGGCCTATTCGGGGGTTGTACCTCTGGCAGTGAATTTAAAGTATTGATAGCCGGAGGGGCTCAATTTTTGGGCAGATGGAAGAAATGCAGGAGTTTGACAAAGAGTCAATGCGGTCTTAGACTTAGCAACTTGTCATATTAGGCGATGCTAAACTAACTGCTTTTTTTCATCTATTAGGTGTAAACCCAAAAATAGTAGATTGACTTAGGTCCCTATTTGATAACACAAGCACCCGGTGACGTGAATCGGCGGGTGCTTGTATTTTATAGATGACTCCCCATTACGCAGCCCAATCTGCGGGAGTGAAAATAGAACCGTGGGCTTAGTCCGTTTTCACCCATAAGGAGTACTTTTCATCTCCGAAAGGTCTACTAGC
>CAVULL010000017.1:0-26325 GCA_963742335.1 uncultured Verrucomicrobiae bacterium | reverse complement strand
GTTTGACGTACAGATTCGCGCGCCGGGCATAGAGGTCTGTGGCGTCAGCTTTAAGGGCGATAAGATGCGTCAAATCTGCGAGTGCCTTCTCTGAATCATTTTCGCGATCGTAGAGATATAACCTGGCTTCGTAGTAGGAACTCTCGTTCGGCTTTAGCTCGATCGCTTTTGTAAAATCTCCTACGGCGCCGCTCTCGTCCCCCTTTTTGACGCGAGCAAATCCACGGCTCGAGTAAAGCAAAGCATCATCTGATTTCAGTTCGATCGCTCTTGAATAGTCGCTGATCGCCGACTCGAATTGGTTCTTATCGTAGTAAACCTGTGCCCGCAATTTGAGAAAATCCAGATCGTCCGACTTTACCTCAAGCACTTCATTCAAATCAGAGAGTTCCCCCTCTTTGTCGCCGACGTGCAAATAGGCAATCGCTCGAGCGGCGACGGATTCGAGGTCTTTGGGATTCAACTCCAGTGCCTTACTATAGTCTACGATTGCCTCACTCCACTTCGTCAGTTCCGCGTTGGCATCGCCACGGGCCTTGTAACACTGGAAATCGCCGGGATTCTTTTCGATGAGCTTGGTTAAATCCTCAACGGCCTTGGCCGGCTGTTTCTGCACCGCATAGATGTAAGCTCGATAGCGGAGCGCTCGCTCATTGTCAGGCTGCTCTTTGAGAACAGCGTTAAAATCGGCCAGCGCCTGACCTAATTTGCCGATTTGCACGTAGGCGTAGCCCCGATTGAGTGGTGTAACCGAGTCATTTTTGTCGAGCTTCAGGACAGTGTCATAATCGGTGATGGCGTTGCTCCATTGTCTTGTTAGAGCGAAAAATGCCGCACGATTGCGGTAATGTATTGGCTTGTCCGGGGCCAGTTCGATTGCCTTGTTGAAATCGGCAAGAGCTTCGGTCTGTTTACCGTTTTTCACAGATTGCACGGCGCGCGCAGCGTACTGTTCGGCACCCATCTCCGCTGCAAGAAGCCCATCAGTTTTTAACGCCGAAAGCCAGGCAATTGCCGAGACGAAAAGGAGACCCACGACTTTACTCATATCATACCCGGTTTTACACTCGCTCCCATTCGTTAAGGTCGCTCGAGGAATCAAGGGAGGATGATCGTCTGACCCGGTTTGAGTTCATCAGGATTCGACAACTGATTCTGGTTCGCGTCGAGGATATCCTTCCAGCGGGAAGCCGTTTGATATTGTTTTTTCGAGATCAAAACCAAGGTATCACCGGACTGCACGACATAGGTGCGCACCTTGCCTTTGGCGGCTTTTTCGCCCTCCGCCGCAGCTAGCTCGGGCGAGGCCGTCCTGGGTGTGGAACCGCTTTTTGGATGATTCTGACCTCCCTCTGTTGATGCCGAACCAGCTTCCAGCCGATGCAGAGCCGCTCTTGAGGCGTCAGCGCGCGAGCCGCTGCTATGCAGCGTGAGGATTCTCCGGTAGTGATAAGCCGCGCCGGCTGGATCCCGAAGCTTATTGGCAAAAATTTCAGCCATTTTCCAGTGGATCGTTGAACGATCCTCGGCTCCGAGCGCGGATTCGTACCAGTAAATTGCCGATTCGTATCGCCCCGCTTTCGCCTCAGCGTCGCCTTTTTGTTCGGAGTTTTGTGGACGGCAACCAGAAAACAAAACTGGAAAACACAAAATAATCGTAAACAAAGTCGTTCGTCTTACGTCCAAAGCCTTATCTCCCGATATGATTTTCTGACCTCAACATGCATATGCCAGATGCTCTTCATCTCGTTCTCTCACTGTTGGCTGCCTTTGCTGTCTGCGGCCGCGCACCCGACGATAGGGACATTAGATACTCCATGACACAAGCGACAGTGCAACAGTCATGTGCCGAGTGCAAAATAGCGCAGACATTGGCTTTCAGACTCAAGTCGGCGAACCCTTATTGGAATGGATTTGTTCTTTGCCCATCGGAGATGTCCCATCCGGCGGAAGCCGATTTTTCTGAGCAGCTTCGAGGCGGCATGCTGCTTCGTTTTGAATTTGGACTCATCGTTGTCGAGTCGACGACGTCGCCAGAGCCCCTCCAACCTACCGCTCTCACGACCGATGCGATCATCACCTCTGCTGTCAGATCCAGGATTGCCGGCGAATCGGAGTTGCCGCCGCAAAATTTTGAGATTCAAACCGATGCCGGCATCGTAACGATTCATGCCAAAGCGGTGTCTCTTGACCAGGCCGCCAAAGTGATCAATCTCGCGCTAAGCGTACCGGACGTGCGACAGATTGTCTATCGTATGCCGTTGAGCAACTGGAGGACGGCGGGACGGTAGGCAAGAGGAAGGAGTTCAGGAGTCAGGAGGTGCAAAAAACATTTTATGGAATAGTTTGGGGAATTGATTCAGCTTCCATGAAGGGTGGTTTGGTTTTCTTCACGCGGGGGCGTTCGTTGTCCGCACACCCTCTCCAATTCGCTTTTTACGTTTGTAACCCGTCGGCTTCTGAACTCCCGACTTCTGATTCTGCTGAAAAACCTTCTTGGTCCAAAATCTGAAACTTTTTGGCCATCAAAAAAATCACCCTGGCTATACCGCAAAATCCCCTTCCCGGGCATTTTCGCGGACTATGAATTTTTTGCAAAGTTGGAAAAGGCGGGTTTTTTCAACAGAATCGACCTCTGACTCCTGACTCCTGCAACTCCTGAACTCCTTCCCTAAAGCCCAATTGCCTCAAATGATCGAATGGCTGCCTTCAAGAATTTCAGGCGTGCATACCACTTGAAATTTGCTGCCACAACTGTCCAGGAGGCGAATGGGGTTGCAGTTTGCTCAAACATCTCTTCCGCGGCCTTATTATGTTCATCCCATTTTCGACGATTGCGCCAGTCCTCTTCGGTGATTTTCCAATGTTTGAGCGGATCGGCTTCGCGGCGTCTGAAGCGATCCAATTGCTCCTCTTTGGTAATATGAAAGTAGACTTTGATGATCGAGGCACCGTCTTCCACCAGGAGTCGTTCAAATTCGTTGATTTCTCGATAAGCGCGTTTCCACTCGATGGTAGAAGCAAATCCTTCCACGCGTTCAACCAGAACCCGGCCGTACCAGGACCGATCGAAGATCGCCATCTGGCCGTAAGGCGGCAATTTACTCCAAAAGCGCCAAAGATAGTGATGGCGATTTTCCTCCTGTGTCGGTTTGACGACCGAGTAAACCCGAAAAGTTCTCGGGTCAAGCTTCTCGACCAGACGCTTGATCGCCCCTCCCTTGCCTGCAGCGTCGGGTCCTTCGACGACAACCACAACGTAACGCCTTTTCTCCATCAAAGCCCTCTGTAGATTTAAAAGGCGCAACTGATATTCCTTAACTTTGACCCTGTATTCTTCCTGATCGATAGATTTGTCCTGGTCCAAGGCGTCCAGAACAATGCGTCTTTTGTTGAGCTTCTCGTCTCTCATTGATGCTAACAATCTTGGGGCCAAATAAACGCCTCTCCGGATATCAGAACCGCCAAACCATCGCGAATGGGATAACAGTTTCGCTCCGCATCGCATAAGAGAGAGCCGTCGAGCTCAGCGTCGAGAATGAATCCGTCGCGATTGCGAATCAGGCGGTGTCGAATCCCTGCGTTGATCTGCTCAAGTTCGGCCGAGCTGGCCAGGCGAAGTGCGGCATGGCTCCCGGGCGCGCAAAGGAGGTCAAGAAGAGTCTTTTCCATTTGCGCGGTATTCTCAGAATCGCCCAAGCAATAGAAGACAAACAGCGAACTAGCCAAAGAGGGCCAATCGTCTGTCTCCTTAGTATTTTGGAATACTCGGATCGACCTCGTCAGACCATGCGGTGATCCCGCCCTGCAAGTTACTAAGCTTCCGAAAACCTGCCTCTTGAAGAATCCTCAACGCCTTTGCGCTTCTCCCGCCAACCTTGCAGTGAAGAACAATTTCATCCGCACTATCCAACTCACTTAGTCGCGCGGGCAATTCGCCCAGCGGGATCAATTTCGATCCCGAAATTCGGCTGATGTCATACTCGAACGGCTCACGCACGTCGACGAGGACGAACTTTTCCTTGCGATCAATCTTAGTCTTGAGTTCGGTCGCCGTAATCGTAGGAACCTCCAGTTCTTTGGCCGCTTCCGCATCAGCCTGTGGAATTCCGCAGAATTGATCGTAATCGATCAACTCGTGAATTGTGGGATGATCTCCGCAGATCGGACAATTTGGATCCTTACGGATCTTGAACTCCTTGAATCGTAGCTTGAGTGCATCAAAGCTTACCAATCGACCAATCAACGACTCGCCGATGCCGATGATCATCTTGATTGCCTCAATCGCCTGCATCACACCGATAATACCCGGCAGCACTCCTAGCACCCCGCCTTCTGCACAGCTAGGAACCATCCCGGGAGGAGGCGGCTCAGGAAACATGCAACGGTAACAGGGACCACCCAAGTGCGGAGCGAAAATCGTGCATTGACCGTCAAAACGAAAGATCGATCCGTAGATATTCGGCTTCTTCATCAGGACACAGACATCATTCGAGAGGTAACGCGTCGGAAAGTTATCCGTTCCGTCAATGACGATGTCATAATCCTGCACCACCTGCATCGCGTTCTCGCTACGAAACATCATATCGTGCAGGTCGACCTGAACATTCGGATTAATGGCTTTAATCCGATCCCTGGCCGAGTTCAGTTTTTTGCGACCGACGTCGTCGGTGCCGTGTAGAATCTGACGTTGGAGATTGGAAAAATCCACCGACATCAAAGTCCACCAGACCCAATCGACCGATGCCGGCGGCGGCCAGGTAAAGCGCTATCGGCGAGCCCAGGCCGCCGGTCCCAATGCAAAGAACACTGGCTGCCTTTATCCGCTTTTGACCATCGAGGGTTACTTCCGGCATGATGAGGTGACGCGAGTAGCGCGCGATCTCATCGTTGCTAAAATCAATGTTCTGAAGCCGGTCTTCTGGAATGATGCTGTTCGGCATATTTAAGGGCCAGGAAAGTAATCGGGAGTTTTAAAAAATGCAACGCTTAGTAAATTACGCCCGCAAAACATATAGTAGCGACTTTGGCGCCGGTGCAAATGACAACAGGGCGTCGACTGAGGGAAAAATATGAACGCCGAACGTCAGCGTCTGCAAGAAGATCAAGCCAGAAAGAAAAACTGGAAAAGATGGGGGCCTTACCTCTCCGAACGTCAATGGGCCACCGTTCGTGAAGACTACTCGGAGGGGGGCGATCCGTGGGCCTATTTTCCCCACGAGCACGCTCGGAGCCGAGCCTACCGATGGGGCGAAGATGGACTACTGGGGATTACGGATCGCGAGTGCCGGCTCTGCTTTGCCCTCGCCCTTTGGAACGGCCGGGACCATATCCTGAAGGAGCGCCTGTTTGGGTTGACCGGCCCAGAAGGAAACCACGGCGAGGATGTCAAAGAGTGCTATTTCTATCTCGATTCGTCGCCCACGCATTCCTACATGAAGGCGCTTTACAAGTATCCTCAAGCTGCCTTTCCGTACGATCAACTGGTCCAGGAAAATCGCCGTCGGGGCGTCGATCTCCCGGAGTATGAGCTGATCGACACTGGCATCTTTGAAGGCAGCCGATATTTCGACGTGTTCGCCGAATACGCGAAACAATCACCAAACGATATCCACATCCGGATCACCGTCGCAAATCGGGCCAAAGAATCTGCCGAAATCGTCCTTCTTCCGACCCTCTGGTTCCGTAATACCTGGGTGTGGGGTTGTTCGCATGAAGGCTGTTCGTTGAAACCGCGAATCTGGCGCAACAAAGAGGGCCATATCCAGACGGACCACGAAACACTTGAGCCGATGTATCTCTTTTACGACCCGACCGAAGAATTTCTTTTCACTGAGAACGAAACAAATTTTCAGCGCCTGTACGGCACAGCAGACTACTCGCCTTTTGTGAAAGACTCGTTTCACACCTACATCGTTTCGGCCGACCAATCAGCGACCAATCAAGAACTCCGCGGGACCAAGGTCGCCCCCGTCTATCGAATAAAGCTGGCCGCCGAAGAATCCCGAACGGTGTCTCTCAGACTGGTTTCCGTGGCTGAATGGGACAACAAACCGCAGGCGGATCCAGGCCTCTTCGAGCTGAGGAAGGGTGAAACCGACGAATTCTACGAACATTTGATCGGTGGTCTTGAGGAGGATCGCAAAAACGTCGCCAGACAGTCGGCGGCAGGATTGCTATGGACCAAGCAGTTTTATCAATACATCGTAAAGGACTGGCTGGATGGTGACCGATACGAACCCCAACCACCAGCGAGCCGCTGGTCAGGAAGAAATCACGATTGGTTGCATGTCTATAGCCGAGACGTGATTTCAATGCCGGATAAATGGGAGTATCCCTGGTTTGCTGCTTGGGACCTTGCCTTCCACATGCTGCCGTTTGCTCACCTCGATTCGACTTTCGCGAAGCAACAATTGGAGCTTTTTCTGCGTGAATGGTACATGCACCCGAACGGCCAGATTCCAGCTTATGAATTTGCCTTCTCCGACGTCAATCCGCCGGTGCATGCCTGGGCCGCCTGGCGCGTCTATAAGATCAGCGCTCCACGCGGATCCCGAGACATTAATTTCCTCGAAAGCGTGTTCCACAAGTTGCTGTTGAACTTCACTTGGTGGGTGAATCGCAAGGATACGGAAGGTAACAATATTTTTTCCGGGGGCTTTCTCGGGCTGGACAATATCGGCGTTTTTGATCGATCGAGACCTCTGCCAACAGGGGGATACCTTCAGCAGGCAGATGGGACGGCCTGGATGGGGTTTTACTGCCTAACCATGCTGTCCATGTCCCTGGAGCTTGCGCAATCCCGGCCGGCCTATGAAGATATGGCGTCAAAATTCTTCGAACATTTCATCGCTATTTGCGAATCGACCAACACGTTCAGCGGCAATGGTCTCTGGGACGAGGAAGACGGGTTTTACTACGATCAGCTGAAAATTGATGGAAGATCCATCCCTCTTAAGACTCGATCGCTGGTTGGATTGCTTCCTCTGGTCGCCGTAGAAGTCCTTGAAGAGCAGGCCATCGAATCATTCAAAGGATTCCGGAACCGGATGGATTGGTTCCTGCAATACCGGCGTGAACTCGCCAAGCTGATTACGATAGATAACAAACTCGGCCACAACCATTGCCTCCTGGCTGTTCCGACAAAGGAAAGGCTCTGCAGAATTTTAAAATATCTGCTGGATGAAAGTGAGTTTCTTTCTCCGTTCGGCATCCGCTCTTTGTCGAAGATCCATGCCACCAGACCCTATATTTTTCGTGCTGACGGCCGTGAGTACCGGGTCGACTATGTTCCCGGCGAAGGGAACACCCATCTGTTCGGTGGCAACTCCAATTGGAGGGGGCCGGTCTGGTTTCCAATCAATTATCTGATCGTTGAAGCTCTGGAACGGTATTACCATTTCTATGGAGATGATCTCAAAGTCGAATGCCCAACTGGCTCAGGCGTTCTCATGAACTTACAGCAAGTGGCCAACGAGATCGTCCGCCGGCTGGTCAGTCTTTTTTTGCGAGATAGCAAAGGCAACCGGCCCTGCCACGGCGAAGACTTGCGATACGCCTCCGATCCACACTGGAAAGGTCTGGTCCTGTTCTACGAATATTTTCATGGGGAAACCGGGCGCGGCTGCGGTGCCGCCCATCAAACCGGTTGGACAGGTATAGTCGGGCGCATGCTGCGAGCGCATCCGCGGACTCGAAACGTCATGCCCTCAGAGCGTTAGACGGCCAGTCGACGAACCTTCGACCCGTTTAGCTTCCCCGTTTCCGCGTCAGCATAAATTCATTTCCCTCTGGATCTATGCACATGGCGAGATGCGGCGGTTCATCTCCTTCAGGCTGCGGATCTCGACTCAATCGACCTCCTCCGGCTACCACTTCCTGAGCGCCCGCGATTACGTCCGGCACCTGAAACGCCAATCCTGTCCAGGTTCGCGTCCCTTCACCGCCGCCATGAATGCCGATGATCGCTCCACTCACGATGACCTCGCTGATCACCTCTGACTCTTTCGTTACCTCACCGCCGAATACTTCGCGGTAGAATCGCACCGCGCGCCTCGGGTCGGCCGCCCAGATGACGTACTTCACCGATTCTACTTTCATCTTATCACCCCCTCTGTTCGCTCTCTTCGCTGTTGCGAAGCGAGCGTTCAAAACTCAGCCAGACTCCCAAAATTAACTAACAAACGCCTTCAAACCGGTGATCAACCAGCGCCGTCAATCAGTGCTTATCAGCTGTCCACCAGTGGTGGTTGTCTCGCTCAATCAGGCGGGTGGCCGATTCAGGACCCCAGGTCCCGCTCGCATAATTTGGAAAGTCAGTCGGCGGATTATTGTTCCATGCCTCCAGGATCGGTGAAGCCGCTTCCCACGCTGCCTCCACCATGTCGGAGCGATGGAATAAACTCGCGTCTCCCACCATGCAGTCGTACAACAATTTCTCGTAACCCGTTGTCGGCTGCCGATCTCCGAATTGGTCGTAATCAAACTCCAGACGAACGGAGCGGGTGCAAATGGTCGGTCCAGGAATTTTGGCCCGCACCTGGACGGTGATTCCTTCCTCGGGCTGAATGCTGAAAATCAAATAATTCGGGGCGATCGGGTCGGATTCATTGGTAGCGAAGAGCGACAGCGGCGGCGTCTTAAACCGAAATATGATGGTGGTGGTCCGCTGTGGCATTCGTTTACCCGAGCGTAGATAAAAGGGCACACCCGCCCAACGCCAGTTCTCGATCCGAAGCTTGATCGCCGCGAATGTCTCCACGGTCGAATTGGGATTTACGTTCGTTTCCTGGCGATACGCGGGCACCTTCTTGCCACCCATGATACCTTCTCCGTACTGCCCGCGAACGCTGTTCATGAGGGCTTCCTCAGGTGTCGTCTGCCGAATCGAACGAAGCAACTTAACCTTTTCGTTCCGGATCGCTTCCCCCTCCAGAGAGGTCGGCGGCTCCATCGCGACAAGGGCGAGAAGCATAAACATATGATTCTGCATTACGTCGCGAAACGCGCCGGCCGATTCGTAGAATGCGCCTCTGCCTTCCACACCGATAGACTCCGCCACAGTCAGCTGCACATGATCGACGTAACGGCGATTCCAGATCGGCTCAAAGATTGCATTGCCCAACCGGAACACCATAAGGTTCTGTGCCGTCTCTTTGCCAAGATAATGGTCGATTCGGTAAATCTGATGTTCTTGGAGAACCGACGTCAACTGGCCATTCAATTTGCGTGCCGAAGCCAGGTCATGGCCGAACGGCTTTTCGATGATTACCCGGCGCCAACGGCCATCCTCTTCGCTTAGAAGGCCGGACTCTGACAATCTTTTGGCAATCGTCGCAAAGTAATCAGGTTGAACTGATAGATAGAAGACGACGTTACCGGAGGTTTTAAAATCCTTCTCGGACGCCGTGAGGGCTTCCTTCAGTTTCTGATAAGTCTCCGGGTTATCGAATTCGCCCGAACAATATGAAATCCGACCACGGAATCGGCCCCAGAGATTCGGGTCAACCGGTTGCGTGCCGAGCTCTGCCAAGGCCTTTCCGAGTTGCTCTCGAAACACATCATCCGAAAGCGGCCGGCGAGCGACGCCGATGATACTGAAGTCCGCAGGCAGCAGATGGTAAGACGCCAGATTGTAAAGCGAAGGGACCAGTTTCCGCTTGGTCAAATCGCCGGAGGCGCCAAAGATCACCAACGCGCAGGGCTCAGCAGCTTGAGGTATTGGGCATGCATCCATATCTGATTAATTTCCTGGATAGATTTCCACATGACCGCCAAACTTGTTGCGCATTGCCGAGAGCATCTTCTCCGCAAAGGTATGTTCCTGGCGGGAGCGAAAACGCGCAAACAGGGCGGCGGTTAGAACTTCGGCTGAGACAGCTTCTTCAATTGCGGCCTGGATTGTCCAACGCCCTTCGCCGGAGTCCTGCACCACGCCGGTGAAATTGCTTAACTCCGAGTCTTCGGCCAGAGCCATTGCGGTCAAGTCAAGGAGCCAGGAACCAACAACACTTCCGCGTCGCCAGAGTTCTGCAATGTCGGCTGCGTTAAAATTATATCTGTACCCTTCTCCCAGTGATTCTGACCCGGCTCCCCGCATGATATCGAATCCTTCGGCGTAAGCCTGCATGACCCCATACTCGATTCCATTGTGAATCATCTTCACAAAGTGGCCGGCGCCGGATGGTCCACAGTAGAGAAAACCCTTCTCCGCCGTGCTCTTGAATTTTTCCCGCCCGGGCGAAGGTGCGATATCGCCTTGGCCCGGAGCAAGAGATTCGAAAATCGGTTCCAAACGCTTCACGGCAGCCTCATCGCCGCCAATCATCAGACAGTACCCACGATCAATTCCCCAGACACCTCCGCTCGTGCCGGCGTCAAGATAATCAATCCCTTCTTTCTTCAACTGGATGCTGCGCCGGACGTCATCCTTGTAAAAGGAATTCCCGCCGTCAATAATCGTGTCGCCGCTTTCCAGAAAAGGCCGGAGATGCTCGACGGTTTCTTCCGTGGGACCACCTGCCGGCACCATCAGCCAGACAGCCCGTGGCTTAGAGAGCTTCTTGGCCAGATCCGCAAAATCTGTCGCACCAGACGCGCCTTCTTTGGCCAGAATTGCGACCGACTCCTTTTTCAGATCGTAGACCACAACCTCATGCTGCTTACGCATCAGACGACGCGCCATGTTCGCGCCCATTCGACCCAATCCGACAATGCCAATCTGCATAGATTCCTTATTGCTCGCTGTAGTTCCAGGTCAAGCCGCCATCGACGACGATCGTCGCGCCGGTTATGTAATCCGCGTCCGCAGACGCCAAAAATGCCGCTACGCCAGCCACATCGGAAGTCTTACCGAGGCGAGCCAGCGGGATATTTCCCAAGAGAGCGTTCAACTTCGTCGGGTCATGCAAAAGAGACGTGTTTATCGGTGTCTCAATCGCGCCTGGTGCGATGTTGTTGATCGTGATGCCGAACGGCGCCAACTCGATCGAGAGGTTTCGCATAACCATTTTAATGCCACCCTTGCTTGCACAGTAAGAGGTAAAGTGCGGAAACGGCAGATCTTCGTGCACCGAACTCACGTTAATCACTTTTCCAGGCTGTTTGACCTCCATTCGATGCCGGACAAACGCTTGGGTGGCAAAAAATGCGCCCTTTAAGTTGACGTTCAACACGAAATCGTAGTCTGCTTCAGTGACCTCCCAGAATGGGGCATTCTTCTCGACGCCGGCATTGTTGACCAAGATATCTAATCCTCCCAGCGCCTCGACGGATTCGCGCACCATTCGTTGAGTGTCGGCCACTTTGCCGATATCCCCCTGTACCGCAACTGCCCGGCGACCAAATTTCTCCACGCTGAGAACGGTATCTTTCGCGGTGTCCGGATGCGTAACATAATCAATGACAATGTCGGCTCCTTCTTCTGCGAGTCTCAACGCGATCGCCTGACCAATTCCTTGATTGCTACCCGTGACTAAGGCTTTTTTCCCGATGAGTTTCATGGTGTTTTATTAGATCGCAGAATTCTGACCATCCGACAAGAATCGTTCACCGGCGTTCGCCTGACATTTCTTTAGAGGAAGGTGAATTCCGGCCAAACGCACCACAGAAGAACTCAAGCCGCGTCAACTTTATTTGGGCGAGCGTACAGTTGGTAAGCGGACAAACATTGAGCCGCTTCATACTTCACACCGTTCCCGGAATCAGCTTAGGTAAGCTTTCCGAATGCGATTGGGTCATTTCACTCTATTGCTTGCCTCGTATTCACTCGCGGAAAGACCATTTCGCAGGAGAATCGCCTGATGCTGAACGCCATTTGGCTCGGGCTCTTGTTGATTGGCGTATTAGTGGCCGCAATCACCGGACAGCTTGCTGCTGTCAACCAAGGTGTACTTGACGCGGCTAAATCCGCAGTGATGGATGTCGCGCTGCCGCTTTGCGGAGCCATGACGCTTTGGCTGGGCATGGTGCGACTCGCCGAAAAAGCCGGACTGATTCAACGCATCGCCCGGTTCATCCGACCGATACTGATTCGTCTGTTTTCCGATGTTCCGCCAGATCACCCTGCAATGGGATCGATCATCATGAATATGGCCGCCAATATGCTCGGGGTCAGCAACGCAGCAACCCCGCTCGGCCTTCGGGCAATGAGTCAGTTGAATGAACTGAACACAAAACAGGGCGTCGCGACCAACGCGATGTGTACTTTTCTGGCAATTAATACCAGTTCCATTCAGCTGGTGCCGACGACCGCGATCAATATCCTGTCAATCAACGGTTCAAAAAATCCGACCGTTATCGTTGGATCGACTTTGATCGCCACATTCTTCGCGACCCTGTCCGCAATTGTTACCGTCAAATCCCTTCAACGTCTCGGCCCGTTTCGCTGGGAAAGACAGACAGGCACGTCGAAAGCCACCGTCGCCCCGGAACCGCCCCGACCAACTGAAAGCGTGGCGACCGAATTACCGAGAGCCCGCTGGGCTTCGTGGGCTGAGACGGCAGTCCTTCTGTTTTTTTTCGCGCTTTTTATTCCGAATGCTTTTCCCTACTGGTTTCGCGGCGCCGCGCCGATCGGTTTTCTGGAGGCGATCGCTACATTCTTTAATGCGCTTTCCCCTCTCGCAATTCCGTTTCTACTGACATTTTTCCCGTTATACGCCGCCGGCCGAAGAATACCGGTCTATTCGGAATTCATCGAAGGGGCCAAAGAAGGTTTCACGATCACCGTGCGGATCCTTCCTTACCTGGTCGGAATGCTAGTGGCCATCGCGGTATTTCGCGATTCCGGCGCATTAAACCTTTTGAAAGATCTTCTGGATCCTCTCCTGAATTGGTTTCATTTCCCGTCAGATCTCCTTCCCATGGTATTGATTCGGCCGCTGAGCGGTAGCGGTTCCACCGCCGTCTTGACTGATCTGGTGAAACAGCTCGGTCCCGATAATATCCTGAGCTACATGGCTGCCACGATCTACGGCAGCGCCGAAACAACCTTTTATGTGGTTGCGGTCTATTTCGGCTCGGTCGGCGTCACCAAAACGCGGCATGCGATTCCCGCCGGATTGTTTGCTGATTTCATCGGGGTCATCGCGTCCGTGCTGGCCTGCCGTCTGCTTTTTCGATGATCGTCACACCATTGGATTGCTGGCAGATCTCCGAAAACTGTCAGTGATGCCGGCTAATGGAGCGAGGTCGAGGCAATCTGGGCCGACATGATAATCGCCTTTTCGAGATGATTCAGACGATAGGATTTCTCAAATAATCTGAATCGATCCTTTTCGATTCGCCGCAACAACGCGTGGTATATCGCGCGCATCCCTTCCGCAGCGACCATCGATCGCCGATCCTCCGACGGCAGCGATCGCCTCGCCTCCCGGAAAAAAGAATGCGCACGTTCTGCTTGGAATTCCATCAGGCGAACAAATGCATTGTTGTAGGTCCGCTTTCGCAAGGCTTCCTCGGAATACCCAAACATCTCCAACTCCCTCAATGGCAAATAGATGCGCCCTCCGTTCCGCAAATCCTTGTCGACATCCCGAATTATATTCGTCAGTTGAAGCGCCACCCCCAATTTATGCGCATATTCTTTGGACTGCGGATTTCGGTAGCCGAATATTTCAATACTGACCAGCCCCACGGCACTGGCGACGCGGTAGCAATATCCGTGCAACGCTTCGAAATTTTCGAATCTGACAGGATGGAGATCCATTTCCACACCGAGCAGGATTTCTTCGAAGAGCCGCTGATCGATCTTGTATTTGACAATCAACGTCCTTAGCTCCGAAGCAAATCCCGGCTCGTCCGGCTCGGCCTGAACCAACCAGCGACGCCAACCTTGCAGCCAATTTCGCCGCTCAGGCAACGGAACATCCGGATCATCGGCTGCGTCGTCTACCCGCCGACAGAATGCGTAAAAGGTCGTGATATCTTGACGTGTTTCTCTAGGTAAAGAGAAGAAAGCAAAAGCCAGATTGGACTGACTCTTTTTTGTAATCTCCTTCGCTTCGTTCATCCGTGCGGGTCTTCCTTGATGAATTCTTCGACGCCTTGCGGACCGATTTCCAATCGAACATCTGCATATTCCCAGGAAATATGCGGCGCCAATGTGGCTATCACCGCCAGGCCGAGCCGTTGTCCGCTCACTCGGAGGGTCGAGAGCAGCAATTCCGCCTCTTCCTCCCGCATGTTATCTCCCACCAGCTCGGCGATTAAAACGCGGGGATGATGAACCAACGCCCTGGCCAATGCAGCTAACATTTCGTCGACCCCGCCCAACTGTCCAACCGGTGTTGTAGCAATTCTCGAAACTCCCACGATGTCCAGGATTTCTTCCGTGATCACCTGAGCCTCAGCAGCTTCTACTTGAGCGATCTTGAACAGAGGCATCGCAACATTTTCGAGAACCGTAAATCCAGGCAACAAGAACGGGGACGAAAACAAAAACCCGAATTTCCGGTTTCGAATTTCGCCTAGGTCGTCCAGGTCGAGATCAGTGACACTCGATCCGTCGACAATTATTTCACCCGAATCAGGCGGCAGAAGAAGACCGAGGATTTGTAACAACAGGCGTTTACCGCCGAACTGCGACCCGGCAAGATGGTAAAATGATCCGGGCCGGAATTGATAGGTAAAATTGCGAACAGCTTCTCCCGGGCCGTCTTCGTTGGCAAATTCCGCGCTTAGATTGCTGGTTCTGAGAGGATCGAACGCCATAAGGTCAGCTGAGGGCTAAAAGCGGAAGACCAGGAACGAGCCACCGGGCCCGTCAGGCTAATAGAACGAGGAAATATGGACGGAATTTCGCGGTTTATGTTCCAGGCACTATTGTAGACCGGTTGACAATTTTCAAGAGCCTCCTTTTCCAGCGGGCACCGCATTAGAATCGAATCTCCCTGGGCGTCATTTGCGACGCCCGGTAGAGGCAGACCCAACTCGCCAGGAACCAGGCCGCTAAAAATGATCTTCCAACCGTAAACAACGCCGAAAATAGCAGGTTCGGCACAGAATACCTGGGAAACGATTCCACTATGAAATCGCTCAGCCAGCTGATCGCAAACAAGTGGAGCCCGGCCACGAATAAAAACCAAACAATTCTCGACCAATGTCGACGCGCTAGTTGAGCATGCTCGTGCACAGCTTCGCGCAGGGTCTCATTGTGCAGAATCAATGTTACCTGGATCGAACAAAACAAGATCAACGCAACCGAGATCAGCGGACGAGCGGTTTGCTCGATATATTCGACCACTGCCTTCGTGAAATCTGTCTGCTGCGTGATCCACAAGTAACTGATCAGGAGCGGCAGGTGGATCAGGAAAAATGTCGCCAGTAAAACCACGCCGGCCCATTTTGCGGCGAATACACTACGTTTCAGAGCAAATTCGAAGATCCTGCCAGGTTCGGAATTCAATCCCCGGATCCAGATCAAGGTAAGCAGGACGAGAAATATCTGGATTAGCAACCCGAACAGATATTCGAACTGAAAAGACAACCAGTCGACGATCGCTCCAACACGGAGCAAAAAGATACCGTCGAAATATCGGTTAAGCCAATAAATCGAAAGCGAAAAAATCGGCTTACAGAAAGCGGCGAGAGCACAGAGCAATAAGGCCGAGTAAACGCCCAGCCACCATCGGCCAAGTCGAATCTTTGCCACACGTAAAAACTGCATTTGATACCCTCGCCAATTCAATAGAAATAGAATTCCGGCAAATGCCGAGACGGGATAACTCACCACGGTCTGATTGAATAATCCGGCCAGCAATTCAAGCGCGGCTAACCACGCCTGGCTGATCGATGCTTCCCAACCGGAAGGCTTGAAGGGTGGCCAGTAGAGTAAACTCACCAGCGAGAGCCCCCTTTCCCCCAATTGGAAAGCCTCGAGAACCTGAAAAATAGTGTAGAACAATCCCAGAACCGATAGCCAGATCCACATTCGGGGATGACGCTGCAGACATCGCAAACCATCTCGGAAAAACCGGGCAACAGGGTTTCCCAAAACCAGGATGATGTAGCCGACGAGGGCGCCTGCGATCGCGAGGAAGGAGTTCAGGAGTTGCAGAAGTTCAGGAGTTGCAGAATGAGCAAATCATCGAATTTGCGAGTTGCACATAACAAATTATTTACTTGTTTTGATTATCATACGATTACCGGGGAATGACAAAATCAGCGAAGACATTCAAGGACTTGGTAGTCTGGCAAAAGGCCCATCGATTCGTACTAGCGACTTATTCACTGACCGCAAACTTTCCTAGAAGTGAAATCTATTGTCTTACGAGTCAAATGCGTCGAGCGGCCATTTCCATTCCCGCCAACATCGTTGAAGGATTCAAAAAGCGTGGATTGAGCGACAAAACACGATTTCTCAACATCGCGCAGGGCTCTCTCGAAGAATGCAGATACTATCTGATTTTGATTCAGGATCTCGGGTATGGCACTGCGACAGATACGGAGGCACTGCTGGAAGAAGTCTCCAAGCTGCTAATCGGATACGCGAGCGCGATCGAATCCAACCGCTGGGCCAGCCATAAGTTTTGACTCCTGCAACTCCTGTCCGCCGCACTATCCGAGCCCAATCGGACCCAACGCTGCGCGCTCATTATTTCTGTAACTCGCGCTCCTGAACTCCTGAACTCCTGCAACTCCTTCTTCCCCTACCTGACAAATCCCCAATGGCTGGAAAACGGCCAATAAACAAACATTCCTCGCCCGACAACGTTCTGCCAAGGGACAAACCCCCAGTAGCGGCTGTCATAGCTGTTTGCACTGTTGTCCCCTAACGCAAAATAGCTACCCTTTGGAATCGTAACTGTGGCGTTGGGATCGCCTAAATACATGGTATCTCGGGGCACATTTCGATAGCCGGTGTAGCCATTCTGCTGGGAGGCTACTCGCCGGAAGGCATAAGCCGTAGCTTCCTCACCGTTCACGAATAACTTCGGCTGCTGAATCCGCAGGGTGTCACCCGGCATACCCGCCAGGCGCTTGATATAATGCTCGCTTTCAAGATTCGGCCCCGGAGGTATTCCGAGAATTCCGTTGGTCCGAAAGACGAAAACGTCCGCCCGATGCGGCCCTAAGAGGTTGTAGCTGAATTTATCGACGAAAAGCTGGTCACCAAGGTCGGCGTAACCGCGCACGATCGGCTCTCCCTTTTTAAAAGTTTGCCCGGGACCAACGTGCATCTGGTCCTCCAAGGATCTTGGATCGATTCCTACTCGGTAAACTTTTCCGGACGACATTCTAATCACCGAGCCATCCCAGAACGGATTCACCTTTGCCGCGTTAATCGATTCAATCGAATCGGTCGCTTCCTCGTTCACTACATCCTCGTAAGTACGGCCAAGCGTAACAAATTGAAACGCCCGCACAAATATATTGGGCGGCGGCGTTTCGGTCCGGTGCCCGATGACTCCGTTCAGAGTCGGTTGCATCGACCCCGTCGGGATTTTGAACGGCTGGAGATAGTAGCTTCTGATACCAAGCGCCAGAACGATCGCCACAATAATTAGCTCCACGTTTTCCCGAATGCCGCTGAAATCCCGCAAAGGTTGCACTTTACCTAAAGAGGGGAGCAGTTCTTTCTCCGCTTTTTGCACCGCTTCGCTCGACCGCTTCTTCAGCGCTTCCTTCAGCCCCGCAAGATTCTGCCGGACTCGCTCGAGATCTTCGGTACGGGCAACATCTTTTCGATAATTAATTACTTTCCGCGCCGCCTTCGCCAGAGCACGCCCTTCTTCTATGTATTTGGGGGTAAACATCAGTTGGTCTTCAAAACTTCAATAAACGCTTCCTGCGGGATATTCACTCTCCCGATCGCTTTCATCCGTTTCTTGCCCTCTTTTTGCTTCTCTAAGAGTTTTCTTTTCCGAGTAATGTCGCCGCCGTAACATTTGGCAGTCACGTTCTTCCGCAGCGCGGCAACGTTTTCACGCGCAATGATTTTACCGCCGATGGCGGCCTGGATCGCCACCTGAAAGAGTTGCTGGGGAATAACTTCCTTCAGCTTGGCGGCCAGGATTCGGCCACGTCCTTCCGCCTTGTCCCGATGGACGATACTCGAGAAGGCATCGACAGGTTCTCCATTGACCAGCAAATCGAGTTTAACCAGCTCCGCCGCCCGATAGCCACTTTGCTCATAGTCCATCGAACCGTAGCCGTGGGTCAGGGACTTTATCTTGTCATTAAAATCGACCAGGATTTCGTTGAGCGGCATAATAGCAGTCAACATCACCCGACGCGTATCGAGCGACTCGGTGTGCTCGACCTCGCCCCGCTTTTCCATCATCAACTGCATCATGTCTCCGATATTTTCGTTCGGACACATCACAAAGCATTTTACCACCGGCTCCCGAATTTCCTCAATGACACTCGGATCAGGCAAAAACGAGGGATTATCGACTTCTGTCAAAGTCCCATTCGTCTTCAGAACGTGATAAACGACACTTGGGTAGGTCGCGATAATGTCCATGTCGAATTCACGCCTTAGACGCTCCTGGACAATTTCCATATGGAGCAAGCCAAGGAACCCGCACCTGAAGCCGTACCCCAGGGCGACCGAACTCTCGGCTTGATAGACAAAAGCCGAATCGTTGATCTGGAGTTTGCCCAATGCGGTCTTCAAATGCTCGAAATCCGCAGTGTTGATCGGATAAATCCCGCTGAACACCATCGGATGAATTTCTTGAAACCCAGGTAACGGTTCCAGCGCCGGGTTTCGCTGGTCTGTTAACGTGTCTCCAATCTTAATTTCAGTCGTCGATTTGATGTTGGCGATGAAGTAACCGACATGCCCTGCTTCCAGCTTAGGCTGAGCCAACGGTTTGGGCGTGAAGATACCCACTTCCTTGATTTCATAGTGATTGGAGGTCCTCATCAGTTTGACCGCCTGACCGGCCACCAGACTTCCGGAGAAGATGCGCGCGTAAGCAACTACCCCTCGATAAACATCGAAGATTGAATCAAAGACCAGTGCTCTCAATTTCCCATCAGCCAATGGCTTCGGCGCAGGAACGCGATGGACAATCGCTTCCAGAATATC
The DNA here is from genome assembly GCA_963742335.1 of uncultured Verrucomicrobiae bacterium. GTDB lineage: Bacteria > Verrucomicrobiota > Verrucomicrobiia > Chthoniobacterales > JAFAMB01 > JAFAMB01. The sequence goes on along the minus strand of CAVULL010000017.1, from coordinate 7,289 downwards.
TTCCACCCCGAGGCCGGTCTTTGCGCTGGCCAGGATTGCCTCATCCGCCGAGATCGTAAGGATGTCCTCGAGCTGCTTCTTCACCGTGGTGACGTCGGCGTTCGGAAGATCGACCTTGTTGATGACCGGGATAATGGTCAGATTCTGCTTCATGGCCAGGTGCACATTGGCGACCGTTTGGGCCTCGACACCCTGAGCCGCGTCGACGACCAGCACGGCACCCTCGCAAGCCGCAAGGCTGCGAGAAACTTCGTACGCAAAATCGACGTGACCAGGAGTATCAAGGAGATTGAGACGGTAGGTATGCCCATCCTTGGCCAGATACTTCATCGCCACGGGGTGCGCTTTGATCGTAATGCCCCGCTCCCGCTCCAAATCCATTGAGTCAAGCAACTGATCTTGCTTATCTCGTTCTTCGATGGTTCCGGTCAATTCGAGCAGTCGATCCGACAATGTCGTTTTCCCGTGATCGATATGGGCGATAATACAAAAATTGCGAGTGAACCGGCCTCCCATCTGGATGCGCACTATTCTCTAGTCGGACCACCACGTCAAAGGGGAACGTATCGTGGTAAAAGCGCAGAGCGTGCCGGCACGGGTAAGCGAAGCGTCCCGCTTTGCCTCTTCGGAACTGCCGTACAGCGTTCGCCGTTCACCGTTCACCGTTCGCCGTTCGCCGTTCGCCGTTCACCGTTCGCCGTTGCGCCGTTTGGCGTGCGCCGTGCGCCGTGCGCCGTGCGCAGGGCGCAGTCAGGACATCGGTAACACTTTTGGCTCAGGACATCAGTAACACTTATGGGACGCGGGCAAGGGGCACCCCGTCCCCTGCGGCTTCCGTTTGCCTCGGTTCAAAGAGGCAAAGCGGGACGCTTCGCTTACTACGCCTACCACGCCAATACGCCGTCACGCCGATCCGTTCTGCTGGTGCGCCGTTACGCAGTTTTAACTTGCCCCCGACCGGCAGGCCCTTAAGCTGGTCTCATGGCAACTACTGCTCCGGCAGCTTATGATTCTAAAGTTGAGGGAAATATCATTTTCTCCCGCCTTGATGCGTGCATCAATTGGATGCGTAAAAATTCGCTGTGGCCGATGCCAATGGGGTTGGCTTGTTGCGCGATCGAAATGATGGCGGCCGCCTGTGCTCGTTTTGACATTTCACGGTTTGGCGCGGAAGTGATGCGGTTTTCGCCCAGGCAATCTGATGTGATGATTGTCGCCGGCACGGTCACCTACAAGATGGCTCTGGCAGTCAAACGAATTTATGACCAGATGCCGGAGCCAAAATGGGTGATCGCCATGGGTGCCTGCGCCTCATCGGGCGGCATGTATCGCAGCTATGCCGTCCTCCAAGGGATTGATCGACTTCTGCCAGTGGACGTTTACATCAGCGGCTGCCCGCCGCGTCCGGAAGCACTGCTCGACGGTCTGATGAAGTTACAGCGCAAGATTCAGCTCGAGAAATCCACCTCCGATCAAAAGAAAGAGATTCTGGAGGTCTTTTCATGAGCCTGGAGGCAGTCGTTTCCAAGCTTCGAGAACAGTTCCAGGTCGTCAAGCAGACCGATTTTCGCGGCGAGACTACTCTGGAGTTGACGCCGGCGCAAACCGAACCGGCCTGTAGATTTGCCAAGGAGCAGCTCGGTTTCAATTTTCTCTCTGATCTCTCCAGCGTCGATAACTTCGGCGATGAGCCTCGTTTCGAAGTGGTCTATGAACTTTACTCCCTGGAGTCGAACATTCATCTTCGACTGAAGACCCGCGTATCTGAGGACCACCTTGAAGTGCCAACCGTCGTGCACCTTTGGGCTACCGCTAATTGGCACGAGCGCGAAGTTTACGACATGATGGGGATTCGTTTCTCCGGCCATCCTGACCTTCGCCGGATTTTGATGTGGGAAGGGTATCCTTATTATCCTCTCCGAAAAGATTTCCCGCTCGAAGGCAAACCAAGCGAGATGCCGGATGTCGCTTTCAGCCAACCGGCGCCGCTGGCGGGCGGGCCATTCGTTACGCTGCCCAGTCCGGGGCACATCGAGGATCGGGAACCGCGCGCACGTCACGCTGAAGATTTGTAAGCGGGCTTTTCCCGGGTCAACTAGCAGCGTACGGTTCGGTTTTTTTGGCCGATATGCGAAAAAATTCCGTGTTGTCGGCTTTCTTTGAGGTTAAGCTGGGGAATGGACCTCGAAGTAGAGTCGCGCATTGTATGCCCCTACTGCGGAGCGGTCTTCACCACAGTCGTTGACACCTCGTCCGGCGCGTTTTCCACGATTGAGGATTGCGAAGTTTGTTGCCGTCCCATCGCCTTTAACGTGCATTGTCATTGCGGCGAGATTGAATCGGTCGAATTCGATCGTGCGTGAAGAAACTTGCTTGCGTAGGAAGCATGGCACCTTGTATTCCCTGCTCTCGCTGACCTCAGGACCAGGTAGCTGAGTTGCCAGAGCGGGGACCGAAAATCTACTTGTCTGCGATTTTGGCCGCTTCTTGCTCTCCGAAGTTGCCTCGAAAAAACGGAGAAAAGCACTTCATCGACATCAGCAAACTTATTGTCTATCGCTCCGATAGAGCCGCGTCTATCACATAAGGCGACGCTCGCACTTGACGGCCATAATCTTGCCCAAGAGGCTACCCACCTTAAGATGTCGAATCAAACAGAGGAACAATCCGGCACGTCTTCGTCAAAACGTCGAATCAGAGTGGGAATTGTCGGGTGCGGGGAAGTAACGCAGATCATGCATTGGCCAAGTCTGTATCAACTTGGGGATAAGTTTGAGGTTACGGCCCTCTGCGACGTGAGCCCGCTGATCCTGGAGGAATTGGGAAAGCTTTGGAACGTCCGAACCCTGACCACGAATCATCGGGACTTGGTGGCCCGCAGCGACGTGGACGCGATACTGGTCGCTAATCCTAACGCATTCCATGCCGAGGTGACCCTGGACGGTGTCGCAGCTGGGAAGCACGTGCTCGTAGAAAAACCGATGTGCGTCACCCGCCGTGAAGCGGACCAGATCATTGGCGCACAGAAGAACAGCAAGGTGGCGGTCCAGGTCGGTTATATGCGCCGCTATGCCCCGGCGTTTCTGGAGGGGTGCGAGGAGGTCAAGGCCATGGAGGAAATTAAGTTTGCCCGAGTCCGCGATTTTCTGGGGTCTAACTCTTTAATCGTAAATCCCACTTCCCGGGTGATTCGCGATGAACAGTTGCCCAGTTCGGTGAAGAACGACGCCAGGCTGCGTGATGAAGCGCTAATGGACGAAGCCCTGGGGGGAAAACCGTCGCCCGTTCTCCGGCGAGCCTACGCGGTCATGCTGGGCTTAAGCAGCCACGACCTTTCCGCGATGCGCGAATTGCTGGGTATGCCGAACAAGGTGCTTTTTGCGGCGCAGCGCGGCGGCGGTCTGTACCTGGCCGCGGCCTTCGATTACGGCCCATTCGTCTGTCAGTTCGAAACCGGCATTGACGGAATCGCGCGTTTCGACGCTCACCTCGAGGTGTACGGAGAACAAAAGGTGGTCCGGATACAATACGATACGCCTTACGTCCGGAATTCGCCGATCAGGCTCTTCGTCACCAAAGATAACGGCCACGGCGGGGTGACGAATTTCGATTCGCACCCGGTTTGGGGCGATCCGTTTGTGGCGCAGTGGAAGACATTTTACGAGAACGTGACCGAAAACAAACCGCCGAAAACCGGTCCTGCCGACTTTGCTCAAGACCTTGAGCTTTTTGCCGAGATGGCGCGCCTCATGCGCGGTGAGACGTTGGCGTGTGGGCGTATCGGCATTGGGATGGTTTTTGGCGTTGCGGTCGGCGCTGGCGTTGCGGTCGGCGCCGCAGTCGCAGTCGACGTTGGGGTTGGGGTCGGCTTTACCGTTGCTGTCGACGTTGGGGTTGGGGTCACCTCTGACGCTGGTGTGGGTGTGGGTGATGGAAGGGGACCTTACCCGATTTGGATGGCGTTATCTTCATTTTCAGCGTCGATTTCCATTTACGCCGACGCGTGCTTTCTGAGATTTTTGACTACCTCTTTCGGCTGATAATTCTAAAACGACAACCGCTTGCCGTCTCCTATTTTAACCCACTCTCCCGCACCCGCCACCGCGTCGTTGGAATCCGAAATCGCTATCTCGATCGCCTTGACTTCCAGATACTCGGCGTCTTCGGTTTGAGACTGGGCTGCCGCCTTGCGCTTCCTTGCCACCGCCTTTCCCGATTTCGCCGAGTACCAAGCCCTATCCCAATCCGGTGTCCAGTATAACCGACGCCCGCGGGAATCGTATCGGTGTCCTGGATCTGTGGATCGAACGACAAACGACACGCGGCACTTGGCACAGAATTATGAGTGGTTGACGACCCGCAAACCCGCAAAAGTACCCGGTGCCCATTTCCGCCTTGCCCCCGGGAGTCCTAACCACCACCACCGTGGGCAAAAGATCAACACTATGGCCAACGCCGACATCGTTCCGACAGCGCCAGTGAGTGCCAGGCCCACACCTGCTGTCCCTGTGCTAGCGTCCTCGTCCATGTGGTTATAGGCCTGTGCCTGCACTATACCGCCGCCGGAACCGATGGCGATGGATACGAGCATAATATCGCCCCCCCATTGTCTGATAAACCAACCGCCTCGCCCGCCGGACCTCCCACCCGACCGACAATCAATTGATTGATCACCGACATGGACAGCCGTATGAAAGACGCCCTGCAAACTTGTTGCTCCCCCCCCCTGATCCTTCCTATTTCCCCGCGCTCTTGTTTGTCGCTCGCTGAATGATTGTTCTCCGATCGAGCGGTTGGAGGTAGACATGGACCGAACGGCCGCGTCCCTCACCTCTCACACGTACGACCCGCTCGATGAGGGAATAGCGCCGAACCAAACGCTTGATTCGCTCCCAACGTGCTTGGGGTGGAAAAATAAGTCCCCGTACCAACAACCAACCGACGATACCCGCCAATATCAACCCCACCCCGTGCGAGATAAAGAGCTCGCGCTTCGAGATTTATTTTACGCCGGCCGCGGTCGCGCGGTGGTGGGTGCCGCTTGCTGAGAGAGAAGCCGCCGCGAAGACTGTAAGAATGCTAGACAGGGCTCACCGAGAGAGAGAGCCCGGATCATTACTTTAAACCTTTAAACGACTGTTCGCAGAGGCTCGACTCACCCCGTTTCCGTTGCCACAGGTCTGAGCCAGAACGTCGATGAATTGAGAAGCAAGTACCGGACAGCCTGGCGCTTAATGGATATCCAGCTTCCAGAGCCCACGACAGAAGGAATCGCGAGTTTCCGCTTTGCCCTGAATCGTCAGAAATTGCGCATCGCCCGCCGCAGGGAAGGCCGTTACCTGCTTCGCACCAACCTTTGCGGGCGTGACCCAGCTCAGTTGTGGGAGTTTGACATCCAGTTAGTCGAAATCGAAGCGGCCTTTAAGAACCTGAAGGACGACTTGGCACTGCGTCCTATTTTTCACCAACTCGAGCACCGGATCGAGGCGCATATCTTTGTGGCCTTCATCGCCTACTGCCTGCACGTGACCCTGCAGGCCCGGTTGCGTCCACTGGCACCCGGACGGAGTCCGCGTGCTGTTTTGGACAAATTTGCCGCCATCCAAATGCTCGATATGCACTTTCCGACGACCGACGGACGCGCCTTGATTTTAAGCCGCTACACCCTACATCCAGAACCCGATCACAAGATCCTGCTCGAACAACTCAAGCTCACACTGCCGGCCCAACCGCTACCCCGCATTAGGTCTCGCGGGAAGCTCTTGAATCAGAACTAAACCATCGCTCCTGTGGTACAGACCTTTTGTGCACGATGTACTTCTGGAGCGCCTTCCCGCGTTGCAGGCCCCTCGAGTTGAGAAAGATGGTCAGATGTTTCTCGTGCCATCAATTTCCGGAGCTAACAACACTTTCCTCTGGCAACCGATACCTCCGCGGCGCTCAGAAATGGGCATCACTCGCGACCTTGATTGAAAACGTGCAGCCCTCACGTTCCGACAAGTAGCAATTTTCATCATACCTGAAAGCGAGCCTCACCCCGTCGGAAAAAGTATAGGAGTTTCTGATTCAAACCGTGCGAAGATTCATACCGTCGTCGCCTTCCGTATTTAGACCTAGAAAGCACCAATGACAGCCATCCCCGCAGAAGTTGTTGCCGCCCACAGGCTGGTCAATCAGTATCACGTGATCGTTCGCATTGGAGCTGGACGCTATGGAGGCTCATTCGCCACCCTTGTCTTTGGAGACAACAAACCGTTCATCGGTGCTTGTCACGATCGCCGGGTTGATCTTATTTACCTTCAAGATCCCGGACTTTGTACGGGACAACGGTTTCCGCTGTGGTCGATTCAATAACCCGAACCCGCAGCCGATATGGCCCTGGAGCGTCGTTTTGGTTTCCCCGTATTTTACCAGTCCGGCGCCGGCGACAGTCTGATGCGAGTCAAAACGCTCGAGGGAGCTCCGGTCCACTCTTTTCAGACTTTATTGCCTGATCTATCCACCATCGTTCGCAACTCCATCACACCAAATCTTGAAGGCGCTCCGGCTTGGCAACAACAAACCGAACCCTTAGTTCTCAGCAAACGGCGTTTGATATGCTCCAAAAACATCAGAAGCAATTACCGCCCGAGCTTCAATCGTAAAAAGCTCAAAGCCAACCAATGAAATCTTCGCCCAACATCAACCACCATACCTCTGTCCAGAATTCGCTCCACGATCTCGGCGAGCCTCGATGAATCGCTTGATTTGTTGATTGCTGCCATTCACTTATATCTTGGGGAGTTTGCGGTGCCAAGGCTGGTTCAATCGGCGCCCTCCACTTGCTGTTTTATGATTATGGTCTCAACTGTATCGTGAGAATAAATTTCATTTTGGGCCATGCCACGCTTTATCGCCTCGGGGAAGCCCTGGTAAGATGGATCGGAGAGCGCGTGTACATTTCGAAGTTCCTTGTCGAACAAGGTCCGAGGATCTCCACAAACCACAGGTAATCGGCGATATAATTCCGGATTTCTCGGCGATAGTTTTGCCAGATCAACCGCGATTTTCGCCGTGTTTGAAGGAGCCTCATTTCCACAGCGAAATGCTTCCTTCTGATCAACGTCACATAGGATTAACATAATATTGTTTACCGCTTACGGTACTTCTTCCGCGACCCCAGTCAGGTAGGCATCGCTACTTTGGATCACACGCCCATCGAGTTCCACTGACGCTGGGCTTGACTTCGCGATTCTTTCATTGAATCGACAGTTACCAGAAGACTTCGAGCCGATCCCGCTGACGGCCGA
>CAVULL010000016.1:0-10942 GCA_963742335.1 uncultured Verrucomicrobiae bacterium | reverse complement strand
ACCATTACGCTAATCCGTCTCTGCCGCCGGCTCTCAGCACTGTAGAGGCCGGGAAAACAGACCGATCTTGTGTTAGCACCCAACGCGTCATAAAAGCGGTAGTATAGCGAAAGACAATGCTTTGAGCTGCGGTTATCGCTCCTGTTCGCAACTAACTTCTACGCGAATGCGTCGCCATCGGCAAAGACGCAATCGTAAAGAATGAAAACTAAAGAAATGCAGCTCGAGAATATCGGGTTGCTAGTATCCAGATGCGAACCAGAGAAAGCAGGACAGGCGCCTTGGGCAGCAGGCTCTTGACTCAGAGGAACGGAGGAAGAAGGCTTGACTGGGTCGCTGTTCGTGTGTCTAGATGAGCTGTTGGTTGCTGGACGTAAACCTCGACAATTTTATCAGTTGCCAAGAGTGAAAAAACGGGGCGCAGACTTCAGAAGACGAGCGACGCGCTACGGGTTGAGAGCGGCGAACGCCAACGGGCAGAAGAGGCGCTTCGGGCAAGCGAACAGCGGTTGCAGGATATTTTGGATAATACGAGCGCAGTCGTGTTCGTTAAGGATCTGGAACTTCGCTACATTTTAGTGAACCGCGAATATGAGCGCCGCCACCAGGTGCAGCGCGACCAAATCCGCGGGAAAACCGACTTTGACATTCATTCTCATGATGTTGCCGAAAAGGTGCGGGCGAACGATCGGCATGTCATCGAGGCGGGCACCCCCATTCAATTTGAGGAAGCCGTCCCAATGGCGGAAGGCGAGCGAGAGTACGTCGTGGTTAAATTTCTGCTGCGGGACCGCTCAGGGAATCCGTATGCGGTTTGTGGCATTGCAACAGATATCACGGAATCCAAACGGGCGGAGGAGAAACTGGCCAGACTGAACCGGACGCTGCAGACGCTCTACCAGTGTAACGAGGCCCTCGTCCGGGCGACCGAGGAGTACGAACTCTTGCGGTCCGTCTGCCGGACTCTTGTCGAGGTTGGAGGTCTTCGAATGGCCTGGGTCGGCTACCGCGAATACGATAAAGATAAGACGGTCAAGCCGGTCGCCCAGGCTGGGTACGAGGCCGGGTACCTGGACCAAATCCGCATTACCTGGGGGGATACCGACTGGGGACGAGGGCCTACCGGTACCGCCATCCGGACGGGCACCACCTGCTGGACCAGGGATAATCTGACCGACCCGAACCTGGCTCCGTGGCGAGCCGAAGACCTCGAGCACGGTTACGCCTCGTCCATTTCCCTTCCCCTGATGTCTCACGGCCAGGCGTTCGGCGCCCTGGCTCTCCACGCCAACGAACCCGATGCCTTCACTGAGAGCGCGATTGAGCAATATACGGATTTAGCAAACAACCTAGCGTATGGAGTAATGGCGCTCCGCACGCGCGAGGAACGCAAGCGGGCAGAGAGCGAAATCCTTGAACTCAACGCTTCGCTTGAGAAGCGAGTGGTCGAGCGCACGGCCGAACTCGTGCGCTCGAACGACCAACTGAAGCGCGCGGAAGAACGGTTGCGCAAACATGGCGAGCAGGTGCAGATACACCGCGACGTCCTCCTTGAACTGGCGCGCTCTGACAAATCGGATCTCGAAAAAGCACTGCAGGAAATTTGTTCACTAGCGGCCACAACGCTCGACGTGGCGCGGGTTAGTTATTGGTCGCTGCAGGAAAATAATTCTGCGATTGGTTGTCAGGTCCTTTATCTGCGGGACGCGGAAAGCTGTGATGAGAAATTTAAAGGCGCCCGGCTGGGTTTTTCTGATTGTCCAGCCTACTTTGAAGCGTTGGCCACCAAACGGCCTATCGTTGCTGACCGCGTCTTGATGAACCCTGCGACGATCGGATTGGCGGAAAATTACCTCAAACCACTTGGCATTTCTTCCATGCTCGACGCACCCGTTTGGGTGCGCGGCGCGGTCGTTGGCGTTCTTTGTCACGAGCATACCGGCCCGCCTCGCGACTGGTCGGCGGAGGAAATCGACTTTGTTGTAGCGCTCGCATCAATGGTTTCCTTAGCGCTGGAAGAATCAAGTCGCGCATGCTCGGAACGTCTGCTGCGCGAATCCGAAGAAAAGTTCCGTGCGCTGTTTGAAGGCACCAGTCAGGCAGTTGTTTTGCATGACCAAAATGGAATTTTTGACGCGAATCCAAGTTGGTTACAGCTTCTGGGCTATTCCAGATTGGAAGATGTCATCGGCAAACACCCCGCCGAAGTCTCCACCCCGATCCAGCTCGGCGGCGAAAGCGCCGAAACGCTGGAAAGAAAGTACATCACCGACGCCCTGGCCAACGGCAGTGCGCGTTTCGAGTGGATCGTCGTGCGCCGTGACGGTACTGAATTGCCAATTGAAGTATTTCTTACGCCCATCCAACTCGGCGGCCGACAGCTTTTTCAGGCTGTCTGCAACGACATCAGCGTGCGCAAGCGCGCCGAAGAGGAATTGCGGCAGAGCGAGGCGCGGCTGCGAGAGAGTGAGGCGCGCTTTAGCACCGCCTTCCACGCCAGCCCGGTGCTGGTCACGATTTCGCGGCTGAGTGACGCAAAATTTATTGAAGCCAATGATGCGTTCGTGCGGTGGATCGGACTGAGTCATGACCGAATTGTCGGTCATGACTCCCGCGAACTGAGCATCTGGCTGGATCTCAATGATCGGATGAAATTTCTGACTGATCTTCAGCGCCATGGTTCGCTGAGCGAGGTGGAATGCCAATTGCGCAGCCAGCGCGGCACCATCCACACCATGCTGCTCTCGGCCCACCTCATCGAAATCAACGGCGAACCGCATATGCTCGTCTCTGGTCTCGACATCACCCAGCGCAAGCAGGCCGAAGCCGAACTGCTCCGAACGCTGGAGAGAGAGAAGGAACTAGGGCAGTTGCGGAGCAAATTTGTGTCCATGGTATCGCACGAATTCCGCACCCCGTTGGCCATCATCCAATCCTCCGCTGAAATATTGGATGATTACCTGGACCAGTTAAAGAAGACCGAGCGGAAAGAGCATTTACAATCTATCCGCAAAAACACGCGGCGAATGGCCGCTCTGATGGAGGAAACGCTACTCATCGGCAGCTTTGATGCCGGCAAGATCGAATTCACGCCCACGCTGCTGGAGCTCCGGACCTTCATGCGCAGGTTGGTGGACGAAGTCCTGGCCGCAACGAACCGGCGATGCCCGATCGAACTCATCGTAGTTGAAACGCCGGCCATGGTGCAAGCCGACGGACGTCTGCTGGGGCACATTTTCACGAATTTGCTGCACAACGCGGTGAAGTATTCTGACGCCGGGCGAGCGGTCGAATTCGAAATCAGGTGCACCGGAGCGGACATTGTTTGCACTATCCGTGACCAGGGCATCGGAATTCCAGAAGCCGACCAAGAGTGGCTTTTTAACCCCTTCCATCGCGGGCGTAACGTCGGTGACCGTCCGGGCACGGGTCTTGGTCTGGTCATCGTCAAGCGCTGCGTCGACCTGCATGGAGGCAAAATCAAAGTGGACAGCAAACTGAGTGAAGGTACGTCCGTGACTCTGAGGCTGCCTTTTTTCGACCCAGAGTCTATGACTGCCGGCCATTGAGCAAACAGGCCGTGAAACGTTTTGGGGATGGCTATCGAATGGTCTATCCGCTACGCCGTCACGCCCCCTTTGCTCCGTTTGCTGGCATCTCTAGCCTATGTTCGCAACGCAGCTCCATTATCTCTCCCATCCCTACGACAGGCGACGGCGGAAAAACCAGGTTGCGCAGCTTAGGGTGATTCCGGCGATGATCGCCATCGGCCAAACGTTGGCGAGCACGTCCGCTGCCGGCATACTTTTAAGGAAGACCCCTTTGACGATGACCATCATATATCGCAGCGGATTGGCGTAGGTGAACGGTTGCAGCCAGTCTGGCATGTTTTCGATTGGGGTAGTGTACCCGGACATCAGCAGAGCAGGCACCATAAAGGTGAAAACGCCCAGGAGAGCCTGCTGCTGGGTTGACACTACGGAGGAAATTGCGAGGCCAATACCAACAACTGAAGCGACAAAGACAACTAAACTCAAATAAAGCAAAGGGAGTGAACCCCGGAAGGGTATCCGAAAGACAAAGACCGCAACCAGGACAAAAATAGTTGCTTCCACGAGTGCCAGAATAAACGCCGGAATCGTTTTGCCGGCCATGATTTCGAGCGGACCCAGGGGAGATACCAGCAGTTGATCGAAGGTGCCCATTTCCCGCTCCCGAGCTACCGACATCGACGTCACGTTCACTGACACCTGTAACGTGATTATGACGACGAGGCTTGGAACGGTAAACCAAATGTAATCGAGGTTTGGATTGAACCAGTTTCGCGCGACGATCGACACCTCCTTGCGCTCCCGCTCCTGAGCTGGTGCGGCGGTTTCGTTATTGTACTGATCAACAATCGACGTGATATAACCCTGCACAATCTGAGAGGCGTTCGATTTTCTGCCATCTAGCAGAATCTCAATGGAGGGTGATCGACCGGCATAAAACAACCGCGAAAAGTCAGCTTGAAAGCGAACCCCCGTGATAGCCGTCTGCCGGTCAATCAAGTCTCGCAGAGCAGTGGTTGAGTGAACGAACCGGATTTTTCTAAAATTATTTGAGGCTTCAAAACGCTGGATCAGTTCCGATGAGACTTGTCCAGAATCGTCGTTCAAAATAGCCAGGGTGATGTTCTTAACCTCTAAAGTTGCCGTGAAAGCGAACAGCACGAGCTGAAGCAGCGGAGGCACGATAAGCGCGGCGCGATTCCTCGGATCTCTCAGCACCGCCAAAGTTTCCTTCACAATGAGTGCTCGAATTCGGTTTAACATTTTTTGTTCGTCCTCGTTCGCTCAACCCAGGCGTTTGCGGGTGACGCGTGCGGTCAGAAAGATGAAAAAGGCGGCGAATCCGGCCAGTACGATTCCATTTGTCCAGAGAACGGATGGGATGTCACCTGCCAGGAAGATCGTTTGCAGGGCCTGGACCAAATACCTCGCTGGAAACAAGTACGTCAGCCATTGAATGGGAAGCGGTGTGCTCGAGATCTCGAAAAGAAATCCGGACAATTGTAACGCAGGCAGGAAACCGAGCACCAGCGCAATCTGACTAGCTACGAACTGGTTCTTAGACAGCGTGGAAACAAGCAGACCGATCCCAAGACTACCGACCAAAAAGATAGACGAAATGAGGGTCAGACTTAACAACGAACCCCTCAGCGGCACTCTGAAGATTCCCACCGCAACGAAGGTGCAGAATGCCATCGAGCCCAAACCCAGGCAAAAATAGGGAATCAGTTTGCCAAGCACCAATTCCTGGATTCGGACCGGAGTCGCCATCAGTGCCTCCATGGTTCCCCGCTCCCACTCTCGCGCCACAACCAGCGCAGTGAGAAGCGTCCCGATCAGCGTAAGAACGATCGCAATTGATCCAGGAACCAGATAGTTTTTGCTCTCCAGAGAAGGATTAAACCAAACCCTGCTTTCTTCATTGATCAGGCTCGGCATCCGCCTGCCCGTCTCCATGCCGCGCATCTGACCCCATGCTTCAATTGCTGCCCGGACATAATTTTGGACGAAGTTCGCAGTATTTGGCTCGCTGCCGTCCGCAATTACCTGAATCGGAGACTGGTCGCTTTCCCTAACCATCCTTCGAGAAAAATCGACCGGAATCGCGACAATCCCCCTGATTCGCCCGGAAACCAAATCTCTTTCGAGGCCGCGTCTGTCGAAACTTACTTTTACGTGAAAATATTTCGAATCACGCAAGGCAGCGACGAGGCTCTCGCTCTCGGGCGTCCGCTCTTCAAGCGCAATACCAATCCTCAGCCGGGTGATGTCCAGACTCACCGCATAGCCAAATAGAAAAAGCAGCACCACCGGCAGTACGAACGCGATGAGAATGGTGCTGGGATCATTGACTATCTGGATCGTCTCCTTCCAGATAAGCGATCGCAGCCGTCTTAAACTAATTGAGCGATGCTTCATCCCTCTCCTTAGGCTGCGTTTTGTCGTCGTATTCATGAACGAGTGCGATGAAGGCATCCTCCATCGTCGGCTCCGAAAGCGCAGGAGTGCAGACCCTCCGCTTCAGATCATCCGGAGCGCCCATCGCGATCAGTTGACCCTTATAGATTAAACCGATCCGATCGCAATACTCCGCCTCCTCCATGAAATGTGTTGTCACTAAAACCGTGACGCCCTTCTCCACCAGCCCATTGATGTGACCCCAGAATTCTCGCCGCGTTAACGGGTCCACACCGGAAGTTGGTTCATCCAGGAAAAGCACGTCGGGCTCATGCATCAGCGAGCAGGCCATGGCCAGCCGCTGCTTGAAGCCGAGCGGCAATTGACCGGCCGGCACATCCAAATAGGGCTGAAGCGAAAAGATCCCAATCATGCTCTCCACCGCAGCCCGCCTGTGTGACCCTTGCAAACCATAAATCCCGGAGAAAAACTCCAAGTTGTGCCTTACGGTCAAATCTCCGTAGAGCGAGAATTTTTGCGCCATATAACCGATCCGTTTCCGCGCCTTCCCCATCGCCCGTTGAAGGTCGACCCCAACAACGTTTGCCTGGCCTTCGCTCGGTTTCAGCAAACCGCAGAGCATTTTGAAGGTGGTGGACTTCCCCGCTCCGTTTGGGCCAAGCAAACCGAAAATTTCGCCTCTTCGCACGGAGAACGTGACACGATCCGTCGCCACAAAAGTTCCGAATCGTTTAGTCAGAGAATTTGCCTCGATCACCGCGCCGCCGTCCTTCTTGATGGCGCGCATGTTTTTAGCGACAATTGATTCGCCTTTTGGAATACCCCCGAGAATATCGACGAAGGCGTCTTCAAATCGTGGTTGAACCGACGTTAACGTACTTTCACCATCCAATCCCAGCTCTTTCAAGAAGCTTTCCGGATGGTCGGATCGCAGTACGATCCTGATATTCTCGCCCTGGACGACCCCGTCTATCACCGGCTCAAGCTGCAGCGCTTTAGAGAGGATTTGCCGGCGGCTTTCCCTCACCGCAAGAACAAAAGTGCGCGACTCAACGCGTTTCGTAAGCTCTTTCGGCGGTCCTGCAAAGAGCGTCTTTCCTTCGTTCAATAAGATCACTGACTCGCACAATTCCGCCTCATCCAGATAGGAGGTACTCCACACTACAGCGATATCTTCACGCAGAAGATCCTGCACCATCCGCCAGAGTTCTCTGCGTGATATGGGATCCACGCCGACACTCGGTTCGTCGAGAAGCAAGAGTTCCGGCTTACTGACCAAGGCGCACGCAAGACCAAGTTTCTGTTTCATCCCGCCGGACAGGTTACCCGCCTTCCGACCAGTGAACCGCTTTAGATCGGTAAAGGCGAGAAGACGATCGAATGTCTCCGCAATCGCGTTTTCCGCGACTCCGCGAAGGTCTGCATACAACTGTAGATTCTGGAGTACACTTAAGTCCTCATAAAGACCGAAGCGCTGAGGCATGTACCCGATCCGTAAATGAATTTCTTCAGCTTCGGTGACCGGGTTGTAGCCAAGAACTCGGACCTCACCTTCTGTGGGTTCCAGGAGACCCGCTAAAATGCGGATCAAGGTCGTCTTTCCGGCACCGTCGGGTCCAACCAATCCAGTCACCTGTCCATTCAGGATATCCGCTTCCAGTTGATCCAAGGCTACCCGACCCTTGGCAGTAAATCTTTTGGTCAGACCGCGGATTTTGACCAAAGGGCTGCCTTTAGTCTGCATCGCTCGCAAACCCGGGGAAGAAGCCCACAACCTGTTTGATTGCCATTTAGTTCCAATTTCCTTCCGAGCCGCTTCTCGAGCGGCGCTCTAGCGCGAAAATTTCACGAGCGCTTTTGCTCGTGAAATTTTCGGGCTAGTCTCTCTCTCTTTGGCTTGTGCCATCGTTTACCAGCCTCACTGTGACGGGCATACCCTGGCGCAAAAACTTGTCTGGATGTCCCACCACCACGCGAAGACGGAAAACCAAGTCAGATCGCAGCTCACGCGTTTCGACTGTCTTGGGCGTAAATTCGGCAACCGGCGAGATAAACCCGATCTGACCCTCATACGGCTTTTCAGGGTTGGTGTCCGTATAGACCAAGGCTTTCATGCCGGGGTAGATCCGGCCAAGATCCTTCTCGTCGACGTAGGTTCGAATCCAGACAGGCGCGTAGAGACAGAGCGAATACGCAGTTGTGCCGGCCGCCACAATTGACCCAGGCTCCAATGCTCGCGTTATTATCACGCCATCTGTTGGAGCAAGCAGTTGGCAATCGGAAAGACTTCGCTCCGCGGTCTCGAGATTTGCTTGATCGTGCTCAACCTGCGCCCTGGCTGCGTCGATGTCCTCCTGTCTCGAACCGGCTACCAGCAAAGACAGGTTGGCCTGGACCGATTGAAGCTGAGCGCGATCGGCGTCTTTCGTCGCCGTCGCATTGTCAAATTCCTGTTTGGAAATCGCGTTGCTTTTCCGCAAATCACTCTCGCGCTGAAATGTCAGATCGGCGTTTTCGAAATTCGCCTGAGCCAACGCTTCTTGCGCTCTGGCCTGGTCTATCTCCTGCGGTCGCGAGCCGTTGACTAACTTCCTCAGATTCGCGGCCGCCTGAGCCAATTGCGCTTGGGCCAGATTTACTTGATCCTGATAGGGCCCTCGGTCCAGCATCGCAATCACGTCTCCAGCCCGAACGCCATCACCTTCCTCAAACCGCATTTCGGTTATCCTCCCGCTGACTCGAAAACCGAGATTTACCTGCCGGATATCGACGTCCCCTTGAAGCTGAAGAGAATTCGTTTTCCGGCTCACCCATTGCCGATATCCGAACCACCCTGCGCCGGCGATCAGAAGCAACAGGACAAAAAAGATGATCCGCTTTTTCATGACTTTCTCCGCTCCGATTCTCGTGGGAGGAAAAGATCGAGCTGTTCAAAAATCGCCTGTTGAACCTGGAGAACCTCACCCGCCGTGTATCCCTCCCAGTTCAGCCGGCGACGAATTGTTTCCCGACCGGACAAAAAGATCAGTACCTGACCCACAAGTGCGTGCGCTCGCAGGATGGTTGTCGGATCGGTCGGTTTGCGCCGGAGCACCACTGCGACCAACGTCGTGACCGCCTCGTGCACATGCCGAATCATCTGTTCGTACACAATGTCAAAAGCCTTGGTCGGCTGCATCTGCTCCCGCACGATGATCCGCGCCCAAGTAGTCGTCGCTCGGTCTTTCAAGAGGACGCTGACGATCGTCGTGAATAATCTTCGCATCAGAGTAAGCGCCTCTTCTGGAGCGAGCTTGCGGCCGGTCATCACACGGCGAATCTCCTCGACCGTTGGCAGGACTTCGGCGCTCAGGTGTTGAAGCATGTATTGGATGACCGCAAGGTAAAGTCCCTCTTTTCCGCCGAAGTAATAAGGAATTGCCGCCTGATTTACCCCAGCTCGCTCGGCCAGCTGTCGAGTAGTCGCTCCCTCAAGATTGAATGCTCCGAAAATTTCCAGTCCCGCTTCAATCAAGCGTTGTTTGGCATCTAAACCCGGATCAGCCGCTAAAGGATTGGTCACCCTACTTCTCTAATTCATTCGAATGACTAAATCAAATGATTTTGCGGCCGAGCAGGCATTCGCCCGGCCAGCCTGTCCTCATGGTCAGCGCGAGGGCGGAAGTCAGATCCTGGGCGTCAATAGACTAAGCGGAAAGAGTAGCGCTGGAGTGGAGGGAAGCCGTGACAAAGCTTTCCTGAGCATGGCGTTCCTGATGAAGTGTACGATCGAGTTCGCTCACCGTTGAGCGAGAGACAAATTTCGGAATTAACTTTTGCCATCGCCGTGATTAATTCCTGGAATCGCCTCTGTATCAGTTTTAAGAGTGTGCCTGGCTCCGCTGACGAACTCTGGGTCTAACAAAGTCTGGATTGAACTAACGAAAGAATAGCGGGCAATGCCTGCTGATTGAGGTATTACCTTTGCTTCCTCCGCCTCGCTGTTTTCGATTTTAACTTTCGGCGGCACGCCAAGTTCGTCTTCACCACGTTCATCGATGACGTCTTCCGGTTTTGGATATTGCTGATGCCGCCTCTTCGTAACACCACCAAGTGTACTTTACCTTGGTACCGTCCGGATCGCTCGTTCCAGCGGCGCCAAGCGTCACTAGTACATCGTCTCATAAGTGGGAGACATACCGCCGTCGGCGATTTGGCCGATTTTCAAGGCGCCGAGCGACGAGCATACTGAGATCCGTACGTAAGGAGCGAGCAACGCAGAAAATCGGCCAAAGCGCCATCGGCCCTCAGGGTTGGCTTGAAAAGGGTCCGTCTGCGTCGTTGCTCGCTCGTCACGGATCGCAGCGGATACGCTCCTCACTCGCGCCTAGCATCCAGACCCTTTTGAAGCCAACGGTATGTCTCCCACTTATGAGACGATGTACTAGCGTCCTAAGAGCCAAGGGAGCACAGCCCAAGCTTCAGGTCCTGAGCTTTATATATAAATAACGCGAAGCCGCAACCAATGCTCTCGCTCTGCGGCCCGAAGGGCCCTGCAGTTGGACATTTCGAGAGGCCCGAAGGACCGAAGACCGACGCTAAACATAAACCAGGTTATAGCCTGGTTTTTCCCATCGGCATTCGCCCGAAGCTGAAGAGGCGGCCGATGCCGTTTAGAGTGTTCGCGGATTTATCATCAAAATGCGCTACGTTTGGTCACCGCGTCGCGTGCCTTTCCGAAGCCCCTTCAGGGCTGGACGCGTTCAAAATCCTCAAACCCAGGCTGAAGCCTGGGCTATGTTTCCTCGGCCCTTCGGGCCTCCCGAAATGTCCAAACTGCAGGGCCCGAAGGGCCAAGGAAACACAGCCCAGGGTTTACCCTGGGAAAGCGTTTTTATTGCATCGTGCCCTGCAGGGGCACCAGAATCTTGGTGACGCCTCGGCGCAACGAAATCACCTACAGCCCAGCCGACAGATTTCTCCGATCTCAGGTC
>CAVULL010000015.1:0-100200 GCA_963742335.1 uncultured Verrucomicrobiae bacterium | reverse complement strand
GTCATGAAATAAGTGTATCAAGTTACGCCACTATTCGGACGAATTGTATAGTTCCATTCTCCGTGGAACGAGTCAGGACGAATATTTATTTCTGCGATCTGCTTTTTTGACACCTTGGCTCCTGGCGGGTAGGAGTTGGTGTCGAGCTTGGCCCTCACCTCTAGACCAGTCTGAGTGGTCGTGGCTGAAATTAAATTCACGATGACCTCGTGGCTCACCAAGGGCTTACCGCGCCAGTTCTGGCTGATGAAGGAAAACAATCGGTGCTCGATCTTGTTCCACTTGCTAGTGCCCGGAGGTAAATGACACACCGAGATCTGCAAGCCGGTCTCATTTGCCAACTTCTGCAACTCCAGCTTCCAGAGCCTTACCCGTGAGCCGTTGCTACCGCCCGAGTCAGCGGTAATCAGCAAGCGCTGGGCTTGGCGATAGACGGGTTTGCCCATCGAACGCCACCATCGCCGGATGCTCTCCACGGCGAAGGTTGCCGTGTCGTGGTCAATACCCACGCTCACCCATCCTCGATTCTTGCCCACGTCATAGACGCCATACGGAGTGACCCGTCCCAACTCGGGTATGACGAAGTCATGTACCCGCACCTGCTCCGGGTCTCCCTTGAGCCGAAGCTCTCGGCCCCCGTTTTTGAAGTCCCCCACCAACTCCTTCTTCTTAGTATCCACCGAGATGACCGGTTGACGCTGCCTCAGGAAGCGTCGGACCTTGCGGTGGATATGCTCGAACTGAGCATTGCGATCCGGATGCGAAGAGCCTTCCAGAGTCTTGGCGTTTGCCTGCAAGCTATAGCCCAACTCGTGCAGCAACTCGGCCACCAAACGGTGGCTGACGCGGTGACCACCACGGCCCAACTCCTGGGTCAGTTTGCGCACGCTCTTGCAAGTCCAGCGCAGCGCAGACTCCGGGTCACCTCGGCTCAGCGGCTCGATCAAGCGCTCCAAATCCCTCACCAGCGTCGCGTCCTGTTCGACTGTGCGCTTGCGTCCTCCGCCGGGTTTGCGGATAGCTCCGCCGGAAGCCACTGGGGGCTTGTCTAGTTCGACAATGCCACGCGCGATCGCGCGCCTGGACACTCCCGTGGCGCGAGAGACAATGGAGATACCCCCGTAATCGATGGCCAGACTTTCCGCAGCGGCAATCAATCGGCGCACCCGCTCATCCACTGCGGGCAACAAACTCTCGAAACGACGCTTTACTGCGTCTATATCAACCATTAGCTCCAGAGTATCAATTGTGAAGAAATATTGATACACTTATTTTGTGACAGGCCCTAAGTACGCATGGGTGAAGGAAAATGCAGACTCGCCTTGGAAGATACGTGGTGGTCTTTATCGAAGCGATGGACCGCGCGAAGACGATCTCTTCGAAGCGCTTCGCACGATGACCTCTGGATGGTGCAAATTTCTGGATGCTGTCTATAATCACTTCACGGAGAGATTTGTCGAAGCCGGCTTCTTGCCGGCGGACCGTGTGAAAAACATTCCCACAATGCTGTTAAGGGGAGGCAAATTAGGTGTCCCATCGCACAAGTGGGTGTATCCATCAATCGCTGTGGAAAAGTGAAAAGGAAGTGGCGAAGGAGAAGGCAAGTTAAATCGGCCTATTCTACTGTTTAGGAGAGCGGACCGGCGTGCCTTTCGGACATTTGCAAGTCGCCTTTATGATCCCCAGGGATCCCAATTCGCTCACAATTTATTCCTTATTGTGATTTCGAAAATGTGTTGTCATTTGTATTATGTTGGATTGTTGACTTCGCGGAACGAAGTCTACCCGAGCGTATACGTCAGAATTGTACCAGGGCAAATGCAAGGCGTTGTTCGAGCACGTTTACGTGAACTACGTCGGTTCCGGGTTCAGCGTCTACACGGTTGCGGCCTGAAGTAAAAATCAACGACAGACTAAATGAAAGTTGTGCAACTACTGGAGAAAGCCGCATCCAGTTCCTGCCCAAGATTTTTTCTTAGCCATAGTCCGACTTACGGTGTGCTTCGGATGGATCAAAACAAATGAACGCGGTCATTACGCTTGGGATCGATATGTCCTCCCAGAAAAAAGGGACTGCTTCTTGCACGGTAAGCTGGGAGACCGACCGAGCTATTGCGGCGCCTCCATGTCTCGGCTGTGACGATGAGTTGTTAAGCGAGAAGATTGCTAAAGCACACGCTGTCGGCATTGATGCACCATTTGGCTGGCCGGCCGACTTCACTGCGGCCGTGGGTGCATGGAACTTTGACGCATGGAACAACGATCTGCGCATACGGCTCTGTTTCCGAGAGACAGACCGCGTTGTGTATGAAACTGTGGGACGCTGGCCGTTGAGCGTTTCGACGGACCGTATTGCACTGCCCGCGATGCGTACATTCGCGCTGTTGGTCCGCCATGGAGTAACGGATCGAAGCGGCGACAAAAAGTTTTACGAGGTCTATCCCGCAGGTAGTTTGAACCAGTGGGAGCTGACGAGCAGAGGATACAAGAAGGACACGCTCGATCACAAACAAGCTCGAGAAAACATCATAGATGGCCTACGCGAGAAGATGCCGTGGTTGGTGGTACCAGACGCTTACGCCACTACCGGGCACGGCCTCGACGCGCTGATCGCATCGCTGACAGTGCGCGCGGCGGCGCAAAGTCGCACCCTGCGGGCCACACCAGAACAAGCTCCCCGCGCCCGTCTTGAGGGATGGATTCACCTGCCAACCGAACTTCCGGGTCTGTAAAGGGTACCCTCCGACACTCGCGATTTAATCGCAGTAGCCAATCTCTAGTAGATGCCGAAAAAACGGTTCCTGTTTTTCGTTGGCAGCCGAAAAGGTTGGTCGAACTGGTCGACTTCCGGTATTGGCGGTTCCTTGTTGCAATGTCCATCAATTCCGATGCCGCCACTCTCAATGCCTCGTGATAGTTGTCTTAGCCGTTGGCGGGTCTAGGCGAGGCGCACTTCAACGGAGCGGAACTTATCGCGGCGAAGCGAAGTTACGGCGGAATCGCCCGGGACTCTATAACACCGAGGTGAGGGAAAAACATCTCCTTGACGAACTGTAAATTGTCCTGGGCGTCTCTAGCGGCGAAGTAGGGGAAAAGAATATCCTTAAAGAATTTTTCCCGGGACATCGTCATTCGGCGACCGGTCTTCGGTCCGCGCCAGCAGAAGAAGTCATGGGCATCGTGGAAGAAGCTGGTATCGGGATGAAATAAAACCTCTTTGACGTGAGGCTTACCGAGTTGATCCTGTAAATAATTAAATGCGTTCGTGGCCGCGCTCGGTTCGTCGTGCTGGCCCGTCTCCGACCACTCGACCGCGCTAATCCGCCGCACTCTCCAAACGGGAATCATGTCTGACTCCCCGTCCGTACCGGCGATTGGCTTGCCGGCTTGCACCTCTTCGGTAGCGATCAAAAGGCTCGCAAGCAGAATTAAGTTGTTAAATCGCATATGAAAGGTCGCGGTAAATTCCGGACGACGGTCGTTGAAGATGGAGTTTTCTCCCTTTGGATTTCAGTTCTTCAGTGGAAGGTGAACTCGCGCCTCTCTTTTGAAAAGAGCGGTGGAACAAAAGTGGAACGTCAACAGGCCAAAGCTGCCGCGAATTATTGTGGGTGGCTCGCAGCCGCCACGGTAATTATAGCTCGCTTCTACAAGACCGATAAGAGCGAGCCACATTAAGAGAGGAACGTGATTAATACGCTTAAGCAACACGGGAGGATGCTCGGGAGTAATTGGCGCGGCATCATTCGTTCTCCCGGAAAGCAATGGAGCAATTTCTTGACGGGTTCGGCAGCCAGAGTCTGGCGGATGTCTCGCTCGAGCGGTTGATTTGATGGATCGCCTCCCGTCGGGATGCGCGCCCGACACTATCCGACGATTTACCTCTCGTTTGGAGTCTCCTTGCCGATGTTATGGCGAAGTAAGCCTAAAACTCATTTCTGTTCGTCGGTCTTAACCTCGTAGTACGGGTAGAGAATTTCCCTCTCGAATTTGACCCGGGTCATCGCCATTCGGTTACCGGTCGCGGGACCTCGCCAAGGTAGAAATCGGAATCGAAATCATACCAGACCTCATCAACCTGGGGTTTGCCGAGTTGGTCATGTAGATAATTGAACTCTTTCAGGGCGGCACCGCTCTCGGCCGCCTCGGTCGCCCGAATCCGTTGCTTCTCCCCCGCAAAGCGCCTACGATGAGCTACGGCGTGAGGTAGCCAAACGGGAAAAAGCGGCCTCAATCAAATCGAGTTTCTTTAGGTTCTTCGGGTTGTAAGCCAACCATTCGAGTTGAGGCGCCCGTGAATCAGGGCTCGCCCAAATCGCCAAACTATTTCAATCCGCGCTCTTTGAGCCAATTGTGAAGATTGGCCTCCGTTGTATGGTAGCGACAGGCGACAAACTTTTGGGTGGAACCATTTGCCAGCAGGCCCTCGATCTCGGGACGATACGGGTCGAGTTTGCTTTTCCCGGGACCGGGCGGTCTTCCGAGTATCATTCCCTGCGACTTCTTGAACCGTAAGGCCTCCTTAGTGCGTTGGGAAATCAGATCGCGTTCGATCTCAGCAGCCATCGAAAAGGCCATCGCGATGATTTTGCTTTGGATACTCTGGTCTAAGCGCCAGCCCCCTTGACCGAATAGATGTTGATCCGCTTTTGCGTAGCAACCGAGAGGATCTCCATACACTCGACCATACTGCGTCCTAGGCGCGAGAGCTCACTGACTATGATTGCATCATTCGCTTGTAGCGAACCGAGCACTTCAGCAAGCTTTCGGTTTCGCCAGGATACCTTCCCGGAGATTTTCTCTTCCACAAAATGCACTCTGCCGAGATCGTGATTATTGGCCAGTTGCAAGATGTCGGCCTTATTTTTCTCAAGATCTTGGTTCGCAGTGGAGACGCGCAGATAGCCGACGACACTGCAGGATGGAAGACGGCTAATATTGGTCATGCACAACTATTCGATGAAAACCTGCAAATTCGCTTTTATTCGATAACGATGACTATGCTAATATCAGTGCCTTACATTTAATATTTGTTATCGTATAAACGAACATTTTACCGATAATTTAGCCTCTTTTAGGCCGACGTCATATGCCAAGAAAGAGGCCTTTCGCCCTGCAAAGAGTCAATAGCGTCGTGCCTAGGCTCGCTCAAGGGCTTTGGCTCGCGCTTCCGCACACCGAGGCGGCCTAACGGACCATTCGTTCCACATAGCACAACATCCTTCGGGGAGATGGGCAGCGCCCAGGGAGGTTTAGCGTTTATGTCCTAACCGTTAGCCCATATTGAGGCGAGTGAAAGTCCGGCGTGGTCTAGTAAGATTTGAATTTTAGATCTTCGGCTTTATTTTAAATCCAAGCCGTACTTGTCTTTTAACTCTTTAAATAGACGGTCGATTTCCAGATCCGTCTCAAATTTAATTCTAGCAGCCATCTCTAAGGAGTGTCGAAAATTCCATATCCTTGTCAGCTGCGATTCTATTTCGAATTTCACCCACCTCTACTAATTGAGAAAAGGTAAGTTTAGACCATGCTCTTTGATTGGAACTCAGTCTAGGCGCCCATATTATAGTTCCGAGAGAGAGCGCCTGCGACGCAGATAGCTTTGAACTTTAAAGCAAATTTTTTGTCCTTGTTAATTTGCTGCCTTAAACGCTCTTGGCACTCCTCATCAGTCGCACCAGTGGCAGTATACTCAGCACGAATAGTCGCCATTCCTTGTTTCGTATGCGTAGTCGCAGTAATGACGCCCCTTGCGTCTGTACTTTTCCAAAAGTCCGGCCATTGGATATTTTCTTTAGTTTCAGTTTTCAGAGTCCTGTCCTGCTTTTAATACATTTTCGACCTCAGAGATATGCGTAAGAATACATATTGACTGCACGGAGTAGTTGATCGTTTGAGACGTTCGAAAGCTCTCTAAAGTCCCCGGCTGGACAATGCACGACCGGAATGCCATTGGCTTTTGCATATCCATGAATGCGACGGCTGACTCATTAAGCGGAACCTCATTAAAGTGGCAGCGGCACGCCGAACGAACCTGTGGGCTCAAATCCGCATGTCGCTTTTCGTACCTTTTGAGGGAAATTTACCCCATGGGAAATCGACCCGGTAAGCAGTCCGACGTGCCCGTGACCGCAGCGGCGCTGGCGGCAGGACAGCGCCTTACACCTCAGATGTTGATTATGTTTCGCGCCATCTTGGCCTCACCGCAGCGAACCAAGCTCCTGCTGCTGGGCGTCGCCATCGTCGCTGTCATCGGCTCTACGGCATTCGGGCAGATCAGGCTCAATGCATGGAACCAACCCTTCTACAATGCGCTCACGCGCAGAGACTTAAGGGAGTTCATGGACCAACTCCTGGTCTTTGGCGTGATTGCGGGCGGACTTTTGGTTCTAAACGTGTCGCAGGCTTGGCTCAACCAAATGGCCAAAGTCAAGCTGCGCGAAGGGGTCGTGTGTGATCTGTTCGACGAGTGGCTCAAGCCTCGGCGCGCCTTCCATCTCTTTAATGCCGGCGAGATAGGCGCTAACCCTGATCAGCGTATCCACGAGGACGCGCGCCACTTTACCGAGCTGACAATTGACCTCGGCATCGGGCTCCTGCAGTCTTCGCTTCTCCTGGGCAGCTTTATCGGCGTCCTCTGGATCCTCTCACAAAATGTGACCTTCCATGTGATCGGGCGAAGCTTCGGTATTCCCGGTTACATGGTCTGGTGCGCGCTTCTCTATGCGGGCACCATTTCATGGCTCAGCTGGCGCGTCGGCCACCCACTGATCCAACTCAATTCCGAGCGTTACGCGCGGGAGGCCGATCTGCGCTACGCACTCGTGCGCCTTAACGAGCATAGTGACAGTGTGACACTCTATGGCGGCGAACAGGATGAGAAGCGGCGCCTTACTGCAGAGTTCGAAAGGGTTCTCCGCGTGATGCGGCGGATCGTCGGCGCGAGCACGCGGCTAACAGCTATTACCGCAGGTTACGGCTGGTTTACGATTATCGCGCCGATCGTAGTTGCATCTCCCGGGTACTTCGGCGGCGACCTTTCCTTCGGTGGACTGATGATGGTCGTCGGCGCCTTCATTCAGGTACAGCAGGCCCTGCGGTGGTTCATCGATAATTTCAGCACCATCGCCGACTGGCGCGCCACTCTGTTGCGGATCGCGAGCTTCCGCGAGGCGGTGATTACCATATTTTTCTTTTTTTTTCTTTTTCACTATTTAACTTTAAATCATCATCAACACTCACTTTCTTTCCCAATCTTATACAACCTTTTATTATTTCATTTTCTAATCCAACATTCAATTTTCAACCCCCATCCCTTTTCTACCTTTTTTACTTACTAAATTTTATAAATTATATACAATTATAATCAACTTACTTTCAACTTTTCTTAAATATAAATTATTTCATTTCAATTTTATAACATTAAATTTTTTATATTTTATTTTTTAAAATCCGCAACGTCGTCTTATCACTGGTATTACCAGCGAGCACTTCATAGGCCAGCGGAAAACCTTCCGGCGTGACAATCAAAGCGATGACCACCTGCACGCAATCACTTCGTTTGTCCCGACTGTGCCCGAACTTGCGCTTGTCTGTTTCTCGGCCGGAGGATCACATTCAAAATAGGTGCTGGTCAGATCGTAGAGGAGTATCTCGAACTTGGCGTTGAAGAGATCTTTCCAACGCTCAGTCAGGTGAGTAAAGAGCGCCCCTTTGTGTTTGAGGAGCAAGTCATGGCATTCGTACAGTTGTGGCTTTCGCCAGACAGAAATTAAATATTAATATATATTAATTATTATATTTTTTTTTTTTTGGACAGGCTCGGCGCGACCGAGAATCGCATCGAGTTCTTCAAAGCGGCTGGCGCCACGATGACCTTCGAGAATCTGGAGATCGCGACTCCCAAGGGCCGCACAACGCTCAGCGAGCGGCACGTCGAGATCGCGCCAGGCGAACGTGTGCTCATCGTTGGCGACTCCGGTAGCGGCAAGACGATCCTGTTCCGGGCGATCGCGGGTTTGTGGCCTTGGGGCTCGGGCCAAATCGTGCTGCCTTCGTCGAATAGCGTGATCTTCGTACCGCGCCACTCTTACGTGCCGCTGGGAACGTTGCGCGGAGCGATTGCCTATCCCTCGCCTGAAACCGCCTACACAGACGAGCAGATCATCGCTGCGCTCCAGTCCGCCGGCTTGAAACGTCTCTCCTCTTCGCTCGACCGCATCGCGCGCTGGGACAGAGAACTCACCGAAGACGAGCAGCAATGCTTGGTCTTCACGCGTCTCTTGCTGCGCAAGCCCCGCTGGGTAGTGATAGACGGGGCCCTCCATGCGCTGGAGGACGACGCGCACCAGCGCATGATTCGCCTCATCCAAGACGGGCTCAAGGATGCCGCGGTTATCAACATCGACCGGCCCGAGGCTAAGAATCACTTCTTCAAGCGCGTTCTGCATCTAATCAAAAATCCGCCGGTCTTGGCGCATAAAATGGCCTCTACCGTGTGGTCAATTGGCCCGCATGCAATGGTAAGTGATGCTATTCAGTTAATGGATGAGAAGAACGTCGGAGCATTACCGGTGCTGGACAATGGAACATTAATCGGAATTGTCTCCGAGCGCGATTACACACGCAAAGTCATCCTAAAGGGAAAGTCCTCCAAGGAAATTCCGGTGAGGGATATAATGACCGCACAGGTCCTGACGGTCACTCCGAACGAAAGTCTTACAGAGTGCATGCGGATAATGACCGAAAATCACGTGCGCCACCTTCCTGTTCTGGAAGGAACCAATCTGGTCGGGATTCTGTCGATTGGCGACGCGGTAAACTGGTTTATCTCGGCGCAGACGGCGACTACTGACGACTTGGAACGATATATCGGGTGGCGGTAAGGATTCGGATAGAACGCACAGATCGGCAAGGGAGTTGAGCATAGCTCAGTGCCGCGCCAGACGGCGCCGCGCGCTAAGCGGGCGCCGGTTCTCGGCGCCGGCCCCGGCAATGATCCCCGAATGCGTTAGCGAAAGCCAGGGATCAATCGGGCCACGATCCCCGGCGCGAGTTTCGGCGGGTTCCAAAAACGAATTATCGGCGGGTTACGGCATCGCCGGGCCGGGATCTTCAGCCGGCAACGGATCACGGGAGCGAAACCCTGAAAGTGATTCGTTTTTGGGGGGAGTGCACGGCTCAGGCTTGTGCACTTTCACTGGATTTACGTCAGTTTTGGCGGCGTTCAGCTCGGGTTCGCGATGGATTGGACACCGACGCCGGGCTTGATTCCGGCCAAGCTCACCAATTTGGCGGCGCTACGGTTAAGTGCGGCCTCGGTCACGCCGAGCTGGCCGAGGATCGCAGCCACGGTCAACCCGCGAAACGAATTGATCGAAACCCAAGCAAGCCGCGGATCTGCGGAGCCGCCTATGAATTGATCCAGGGCGGCGCTGCGGCTCTCAAATACTACGGACCGTCGGCCCCTCTCTAGTTATTTCTTATAGCCAGGACAACCCCGACCGATCCAAGAAATAAACGTCCGGAGATCCTTTTCATCACGGAAGGTCTTCCCGTCTCCTGTCGGGATGTCTTCTCCGCGCTCACAATCTCCGCATAGCGTTTAAAATCACGTACCGTTTCGCGAAAAGGATTCACCATTTTCGCTGCTTTGAAGTTCGAGAATAAAGTAGCCGCGTCTACCTTTGAAGCGGTGACCGGATTCGGAGCGGCGGACTTCTTCGCCTTTACCGCTTTGATTTTCTTTGCCGGGATGGTGGAAGGTTCCGGGTCGGATGTAGCAATGAGGGTAGCATCGACGACGGCGGTTTGTTCCGGGGTCTTGCCTTCGAAGTAGATGCCGACTTTCTACAGCTGGAAGAAGAGCCGCTATCGCCACGGGGTTGGTTTCGCGATTTTCCGAACGAGCTTGGGATTCTTCGAGAGCGGCGTCGTCGCCGATCGCTTTGAGTGTGGCGATCGGTTTACCGGAGGATGTTTTCTTAACGATTTTATTAGGCATACTCCCTTAAACGGCTTTAGCGCGACGAGAGGGTTTGCTGACCAATCCAACAACCTCGTAGCAAGCCCGTAGTGCTGCGCAAACGCTAGACACTCAAAATCGTTTTCCGGCAACGCATCAGTATAGGCAACCGCTTGTTCTCGCCAGTGATTGAATCGCCCCAAATCACTCGATGATTGCCCCCTCTCTTGGTCAAGCCAACCTAGTCATCGTGGTCCTAAGCGCCAAATACTACGTTCACCGTACTGCATGAAGGAGCTGCACGCTCTTTACCAAAATTCGCGCCAAGAAAAGCGGGAGTTTTTGGACCGCATCATCCCTATTGGTGCTCGCCTACGCCCGAATCGGCACGCCGGAGGAGCGTGTCGAATAATCGAAGTATTGGGAAGCCAGATACTTGAAGCTCAAAGCCGATCTCGACTACCTCTCGGTCGAAGACTTCCGACTCTACCAAGACATGAAGGACTGGTACAACCACGTCGGACACTCCTTACCCACGTAAACGACGTGCTGCACCCACACGGGTTCGATGAGATGGTGAAGGACGATTTCGCTGCCTTGCGCCAGATGCTTCAGCGGGCTCGCCATTCGTGACCGATTTAAATCAACGCGAAATAATTTTCCCACGCCCATGCTCGCCCCGCGGATCTTCCTCTCCTACGCTCGCGCCGACGACGATGGTCTGAAGCCCGAATCCCTGGTGCGACGTCTCTATGACGACCTAACCGCGCAAGGATGCGACGCCTGGTGGGATCGCGCGTCCATGCCAAGCCGCGCGCTCACTTTCCTCGACGAGATCAAGCGCGAGATCGAATCAAGCAGCCGGCTGGTGCTGATCGTGGGGCCGCACACGGCTGTATCCGACTACGTGCGTGAGGAGTGGCAGTACGCGCTTAGCCTCTGCAAGCCGGTTACGCCCGCTCTGATAACGGACGACTATGGTGTCTTACCTCGGCAGCTCCAGCGCCTCGACGCTCGCGCCTTTTGGAACGAAGATCGGTACACCGACGAGCTTGCAACGCTCGTCCGCCAACTTCGAGAATCGCCTGCCCCCCTCGGACTGCCGGTTGGCGTAGAGGAATTGACGGAAGAGTTCATCGCGCGTCCGGAAGATCTGGACGCCCTCAAACAGCTCGTGTTGAAGCATACCCGCGAAGTTGGGGCGCCCAGGATTGCGCACTGTGGTCTACGGGGCATGGGGGGTGTGGGCAAGTCCGTGTTGGCGAGAGCGTTGGCTCGCGACTGCGAAGTGCGGCTCGCCTTTCCCGACAACGTTTTCTGGCTGAAAATCGATCAGGGCGCAGCCCTCGTGCGTCCCGTCTCGACGAGCGCGACCGGATTCTCTTCCACGGACTGGCTATCTTCCCGGAGACTGGCTGGATCCCACAGGTTGCGGTTACCCGTCTCTGGCGCGCACTCGAACCCAGCCTAAGCGAGTTTGATTGTAAAGAGCTGTCCGTCGATCTGGCTCGACTGGCGCTGATCGAACGACGGGCGGCCGACGGTGCGATCTCCATGCACAACCTGCTCCACTCCTATGTCCGTGAAGCACTCGGCTCGCGTCTGGCTTCGCTCCACGCGGCCTTCCTCGATACTTACAATTCCGCGAGTCGACCTTGGCACGAGGTTGCCAATGACGGCTACCTCTACGATCACCTCGCCCATCACCTCTGCGGCGCGCGGCGAGACGGCGAACTGAAAAGCCTTTTCGCCACCGATCGATGGATGGAGGCCCGATTCGCGCTGTCACACACTCACGTCGGATTTCTCAATGACCTCACGATCGCTTGGCGCGACGCGGCTCAACCCAGCGCGTACCAGCAAATCGAGCGTGGTGAGGACCCCACTGCGCTCGCTGATTGCGTACGGTACGCCCTGCTCCGAGCCACGATTCACAGCCTCGCGGGCGCCTATCCGCCTTCTTTGGTAGTTAGAGCCGTCGAGATCGAGCTGTGGGCGGCGGATCGGGCGATGAGCGTGGCGGCAACCGTCCTCGACGCGGAAGCCAGAGCGAAAATGTACGTCGGGCTCCTTGAGACTGGGAAGATCGAAGGCGACCTCCGATCGACAAGCACCGTCAACGCCCTAGCCGCCATAGAACGCATGCCGAACAGCAGCGCAGGCGACAAAGATCCGCGGATAGCTCTCTTGAGAGGCGTGGCGCAGTTTCTCGATGCCCGTGGCATAGAGCGTGCGCTGGCGATCGTCGCCAGCGGCGCCGAGGGAATCTCCCGTTGGTATGGGCTTCTAGCACTGGCCCACGTTCTCGAAGTAGACCGCCTGGAAGCCCTGCTTGCGGTCGATCTGAACGCGTCGCTTAATGAGGTCGATCCGGCGATGCGCGCCGATAATCTGGAGAGACTGAGTCCTCATCTTCGCGGCGACGACAGACAACGCGCTCTGAAAGCCTGGCTTGAGACGGCTCCCACCTTGCCGGAAGTCGAGCGTATCGAGGGAATGGGCGATTACAGCCCGCGCGGTAGCGCCCTTGAGGCGCTGTCCGGAGAACTCGATGGAAAGGACCTTGCCCAAGCGCTCGATCTCACCGCTGCTCTCGGCAATGAATGGGGACAGCTCGGCTGCATCAAGGTTTTGGCGACTCGGGCGCCCGCCGGTGAGCTGCCACGGCTCCTGGAGTTGGCGATTTCTTTACGCGATGAGCGTTATCGTGTCGATGCGCTGACGGCGTTAGCGCTCCGTCTCGACAGCGAAGGCGCCGAGCGAGCGGGGGGCGGCGGCGCTGCGCTTGACGAGTCCTGAGCACCGTGTGGCCGTGCTCGCCGCGCTCGCATCGCGTCCCGGCGACGCGTGGATCGACTGCGCTCTCGAAGCGACGCTACAGCTCAGCAATACGAAGTTCTTCGAGGAAGCTGCGCAAGTTGCCGCGCTTGAGACTCTCGCTCCGCACCTCGGTCCTGTCCGTCTCAATCGCGCCGTCGCTGCTGCTTTACGCACGACGAAATTGACAGGCCGCGTCCGGGAAGTCGTCGCAGTCTTGACCCATCTCGACTCGGCGCAGCGGTCCGATGCAGTGGCGCAGTGCCTCGATCGCATCGAAGCATCGAATAACGCGACGCTGATAGCGGAAGGCCTTACGGCTTTGTCGCCGTATCTGGAGAAGGATGACCTAGGTCGCGCCGTTACGATGGCTTTGTCGCTCGGCAATACCGAGAATCGGGTTTCCGTCCTGGTCGCGTTGGCGCCGCGGCTCGATGGAGAGAGTCTTGGGCAGGTCCTTGAGTCGGCCTACGCCATCGAGGAGGTTGGTCCCAGGGAAAAGCTGTTGCTGGCGTTGGTTCCGCGCCTGAGCGACGTCGATCTAGCCAAGCTGCTCGATTTCGTGCTGGCCCTGAAGGATGAGCGAGAACGTGGGGTCCTTTTCGAACGCATGACGCCGCTTCTGACGCCTCCCCTGTTGGCAAGGGCCCTCGAGGCCGCTCTCAGATTCCGGACCAGCGACTTCTTTTTTGACGACTATCGCACCTGGGCCCTGGCCGCGCTTGCGTCACGTCTGGATCGGTCCCTCCTCTCCCACGCCTTCGAGTCTCTGAACGCGATCGACGATCAGCGTGACTGGGCGGCGACTCTGGCGAGTCTCGCCCCCAACCTGCCGGACGCCCAGCCCTTGCTCCCGCTGATTTTTTCCGGCGTTGATCCGTGGTCTCATCCATCGGTGCTGAAGCTTCTTTTACCTGCCGATCGCGCGACGTTTCTCGAGCGTGCAAACGCAATCGACAATCCAGTGCAACGGGCGACGGCGCTAGTCGCCATGTCGCAAGCGATCGACGAACCGGATCGCCAACAATTCCTTGCCCGCGTCATGGAAGGCCTTGCGGACGGGGAGCTGCGCGAAGTTGCTGTTGTCCTGGCGGACATGATCCCGCTACTGAGTGAAAGTCAACGCCCGATGGCGCTTCTGCGAGCAGCTCAGATCGCCGACAACCTGGCCGACGAGGACCGCTTCGCCGACGACGAGGCGTGGGACGAGTCGGCGCGATGGGATCGCGTGTTGCGTCTCACCACGATCAGCGCTCACCTCGATACGCCTCGCCAAGCCCGCGCACTGAAGCAGGCGCTCTCTCGGCTCGAAACTCCGTTTGGTTCGTGGCCTCTCATCGAGCCGATCATTCCTTTCGTCGAAAATGCGCTGCTTGATGGGTTGCTCGAGGGCGTCCTGGCCGTTCGGTCGGAACACTCCCGCGCCCGTCTTCTCGCCGCGCTTGCTCCGCGGCTCTCGTCCGCCGCGTTGTCGCTGATGCTGGAGTCCACCCTTACGATGCGAGACGAGAGAGCCAGAGCAACGGCGTTGGCTGGATTGGCTCCGCGACTCGCCGGTGCGGACCTGACACGCGCCCTTGAGGCTGCTCTTGCGATCGGCGAGGCGCGAGATCGTGTGCAGGCGCTCACGGGCTTCGTGTCGGCAGCGCCTGACCCCTCAGCGCTTAGGGCGGACATCTGCCGGACGTTGGCCCGCTGTTTTGCGCCCGATCGGCCCAGCGAGATCCGCCGGAGCCTACTGTGGTTCCTAGCTGATCGGACGGTCTTCGCACCGCCCGTCCTCTCGCCGGACACTCTGGCTGGGATCTCCGCCCACGTGATCGACGTATGTACGAAATGGCAATTTCAGTGACTGTTCCTTCGGAGCTTGATTCTGTCTTTCACCGAGCGCGCCAACGTTATCTTTCGGCCACGATGACGATGCGGCGATGGAGCTTGGATTCCACTGAATGCTTACGCTGTGTAGACGCTGCTCACTTGCAACAATAACGTCTGGGCCCGGCCGCCTTCTGAGGAACTTGAAAACGGTGAACAGGGAATTAGGCGGGAACGGGGGCGGTTGGAACCAGTTTGTAGCCCAGAGTGGTGGCCTGGTTTTGAAGTCTGAGGAGCGCGGATTTCTGGAGTCGAAGTTCGTAGATCGCTGGGTCAAGTTTTTGGTAGGGCTGTTTGTATTTGAGCAGGTGGTAAATGAGACAAGCCAGTTTGCGCGCTGTAGCAGTGGTGGCCTTGGTCGCTCCAAGGTGGGCTTGCTTACGCCGGTAGAAGATGCCCAACAGGTCTCGGTACGGCCCGCCGATTGAGCGGCCAGTCGTAAAGCGTCTGCCACTCGATTGACGACTTGGCGGATGCGCGAGTCGAGTACTTTGCCTCCGCTGATTTTTGTTGCCCGAACAGAGGCCGAGCCAGGAGCAGAAGGCTTTAGCACTGCGCCATTTGCACATATCGATGCCAATCTCCGAGACGATGAGCAGCACACTGAGCACATTAAGTCCCACCACCTGAGTCCTTCCGCAGATGCGTTCTAATAGGCCCGCCAGTTCGATCTTGGGTTCATTGGCTATCGGTTTGTGCTTTCTCTTTGCTTTGTTAAGCGGACTACTGGCACTAGTGCCGGTCTTGGGCTCATTGCGCGGCACAGGGAGCGTCTCCTGCTGCTGTGCACCTTTAAGCGGTTTCAGTTGGGCCCAGGCGGCTCCGACCTGTTGAGCCAGTTTTTCCAAGAGCGGTTCTATTTGACGGTCGCACTCTTCGATGCGCGCTTGGTGGAAGCGATAGGCTTGCAAGCTTTGGCTTAAGACGAAGAGGTGTTCCGCTCGATAATCGCCCACCAAGGCCGCTTGCATCTGTTGAGGGGTGCTCTTGGAGACTCGCTTGTCACGCAATTTAACCAACTCCTGGGGATCCCTTTGACCGGACAGGATCACATCGATGATGCGCAAAACCAGTTAGCCCGGTAATATCGCTGACTACGTGATGAAGATGCAGGTTCATCTGCTGGAGCGCTTTTTGCATGTGTTGAAATCAGCACCGCCGCGTTGCACTTCGAGTCGTCCGCTTTCCAACGCTACAATGCTGCCTTCGCGTTGGCCGACGGCTACGTTGAGGGCTCAAAACGGGTGTTGATTTCTCGAGCGTCGTTCACACGCGCGTACGAGGATACCTGAGCGCACGCCGGCGCTTTGCGCTGATCCCGCTAAGTGTCGTTCATGCCTTTTTCGCAAAAGTAGAGATGCCGGAATTAATCTTACGGGTTTGATGGCAAAATTTGAGCCTATTACCCGGTTACTCCATCACATCAGCGACTATCTAACGCTTCTGCGATGCGAATTTGTTGAACCACTGCTGACAAGGTGTAGGACGTGAGACTGCCCGTCGGACGGTAAAAGCTCTCTCCTCGGAAATAAAAAGCCTGCACGGGTCTGCAGGCGTCGGAGACGGGCGGTTCGAGCCAGGGGTTAGGCCAGGGTTAGCCCGGGGGTGGGCGCTACTTTTGGTACCCTGGAGTTCCACGTAGTACCCAACCGATAAATGCCTTGAGGTCCTTTTCATCTTTGAACCCGGGGACAGCGTCTTCGAATTTATCCGCTCCCGCAACGACGTTGAAGCGTTTGTGATCTTTGACCGTCTCTTTGAACGGGTTCACCATTTTCGCTGCTTTGAAGTCCGCAAATAACGTACCCGTGTCCGCCTTCGGCTCGACGCTTTTCGCGGGCTTCTTCTCCTTCTTGGCCTTTACAGCTTTGACTTTTTTTGCCGGGACGGTGGAAGGTTCCGGCTCGGAAGTGCCGTTCGCGGGTTCAGCCGGCACACTGGTAATGCGCGTCGCTTTGGCTTCCGTAGCGACGACGGGTTTAGGAGTAGGGAGGATCGGCATTCCGAATTCGTCCGCTCCGAGTGGGGCGTAAGGTTTGTCGTCCGCTCGTGCTTCGGCCTCTTCTAATGCGGCTTCGTCCCCGATCGCTTCTAGCGGAGTGGTACGTTTAGCGTTCCGGGATTCGTCTTCGGTATTCTTAACTGAATCCGAAGTTAGGAACTTTGCGATTCGTTTTGTCATACCTATACAATTCGCCGACGATCACTACCATCGGAGAAATTGCCGATGGCATTACCGGAAAGAACATGCAGCGGTCTCGCCGGCGCGGCGTAAGAAGACTTTGTTGGATGGAGGAATAATCCGGGAGACCCAACAGGTTAAAACAACAACTCCCAAAGCCGCACGCGAATGGTACCGCGCAATAGGTAAGCTTGGGGGCGGGACCGTAACGGGCACGGTTGTGGCTCGCAAAAGCGGATCGCGCGACCAAGCCACCTGCACTGCCAACAGCGGCAGGCTCGCAACGTCCATCGCGTAGAGCTTTCGCAGGAGTCCAAAAATGGGGATGGCTTCATCGAGCGCATACAGCTCACGCAAGTGACGTAGCGATTTCTGCCGGGTGGTGTCCGTGGTCTTGCCCAGAATGTTCTGCCGAAGAATGGCATCGCGATAATCAGCAACGCCGGAGCCTTGGGGAACGTTTGCCAACACCGCACCTAGCTCCTGCATCATCATGGTTCGGCTGATGTGTGCACCGCCGGAAGAGAACTTCAGCCCGAACGTCTCCAAAGCTGATGAGGCAGCGGGAAACTCGACTGAGGAGACGCCACTGACCGGTAACTGGAGATCGTCGAGACACGTCATGTTTTTCCGTGGGTGCATGCTTGCGTTCACCGAGAAAGCGTCGCCAGCGCGAAGCGCGCTTTGCCCACGTAACGTTTAGTTATTTGCCATATTTGCACTAATAATTATACCTCTTATGATTCAGGTTCCGAACGGTCCAAAGATTTTTGATTAATTTTTTGCCCTAGTCGCGAGACTTGGCTGCCTCACGTTGATCCAGCCTGTCCGTTCGATTATTTCCGGCGGTCGGTTCTGGATAGACAAACAGGTGTGACGACTGTTGCCTAGAGTGCCTCTAGAGAAGCTTCGGATGCTCGGTGGGCGCGCAATTCTGCCCAAGACAGAGAAACCTCAGATTTGCCTAACCTAAGAACGCCTAAGCAAAAGAGGTCCAATAACTCTCCTGCTCAGACTTCCAGTGCAAGTCTAGCCAGTCGATTCTTGAAATTGCTGGTCATTCTAAAAAATGAGTTGTAAGCCTCTTCGAACCACCCTTATCGATTGATCTCATCCGTTTTGAGCAACCGGTCTGGTAGGCTTGTCGATCACCCGACTAAGGGATAGCTATCGTGACAAGGAATGTATCGCGAGGTCATATCCAAGATATTCACCAAATCAGATCCGCACTGTGTTAATCGCAAATGTTTGTAGCACTACTCACTACGTGTCAGCAACTTCCATCTGGACAGGAGTATAGAAAATACTGCTATTCTTGTCTTGAAACCAGGGAATGAGAATGCGATTGCGTGTTCGGGAGACGCAAGCCAAGTAAGTGCAGCCAGACGTCGCGGGACACCTTTAGATAGAATACTCCTTTTGGAGTAATATTCGCCCTGACTATTATAGCGTTCACAAACGTTCACAAATGCCTGCGGATTTGTGACTTGTGCAAGGGACACGGATGGAGAACGCGCCAAGGAATCATGACTTCGCAATTATAAAATATTGCATTGCCATGCGAATATCATTGCCATTGCTGTAGGTTTTGCTGAAACTCCTGATTTAACAATTAGTAGAGACAGGATGTGTGGTTGGATGCCCAGAAGTTTTTTAGTCGGGCGTTTCTCGAATTTCAGATACCACCGAGATTGCCCGAGAATGGCGAATCTCTAGGGAGGGAGATTTGGTCGAAGCCTATGGTCGTCGCGGCTGCACAGTTCACCTGATCGTCGAAAACGATTTTGGGCTGTCTTGAAGCCTCTTAAGCTCAGGCCGCGTATTTTAAATGCGATGAACAAGTTTTTTGTCTTGGCTTCCAGCAAGGGCGAAAACGCCCTTATTCCGGTTGATCAACTGATCAGCATAAAGACGAAGCAGGGAAGATTGATTCTG
Organism: uncultured Verrucomicrobiae bacterium; assembly: GCA_963742335.1. Taxonomy (GTDB): domain Bacteria; phylum Verrucomicrobiota; class Verrucomicrobiia; order Chthoniobacterales; family JAFAMB01; genus JAFAMB01. The sequence goes on along the minus strand of CAVULL010000015.1, from coordinate 81,427 downwards.
ACCTTCCGCGATCGCCCTTTTTTTGACGAAAATTTTAAGGTTATCGTGAAATCAAAAAAGGGAACAGAACAACACCTTGCAGAACAGATTCAATTTTCCCCGACGGATTCAGACTCCATCTTTTTGAATCCTAAAACCCCAGACGTAATGGAGATTAATTTCGATCCTTCTTTCTAATGGCAGCTCTTCGTTCGCAAGCGGAGCAATCAAGCGCATCGATTGCCGCACGAATTTCAGCCAGTTTTTGCGGATCGATAATGAGTTTATCCATGGCCGGCCTTCTTGAGCGAGGTAACCCAGCCCCTCTCCTTGGGAGCAGCATGAATGAAGCGCAAATGCAGAGGAAAAATGAGTCACCTAGTCGCGGAAACCGCCCCATGTGCTGCGGCCATCATGGCCGATCCCCTGGCACTCGTGTCTTTAATCGAGAACGACCAGGAAATCCGGAATATACGGTTCTATTCCGAGAGTGTGTCGGAAGCTGGATGTGAAATTGAGACGAAGATGCGGAGGTGGTATGCATCCCGCTTAGTGGTGCCAGAATCAAGCTTGGCACCGTACAAGCTGGAGAAGCTTCAAGAGCAATTTTCCGCTCCGTTAAAAACACCGCTTACAAAAGCTGAGTACGTAAAAGAATACGCTGCTCGAATCGACAAAACTTCGCTTCGTGATGCGAGTTGGGAAGCAGACTGCTTTCCCAGCGTCGGTGAGTATTCGCAAGATTATGTATTCAGGGACCTGCTCGCGGCTCGCGTGCTTCAACTCGTAAGAAGCCAGCGGCCCGATTTTAGAGCGGACGAGCAGATCTCCTTGCCCTGGCACCTTACCGCCCTCGAGATGGCCGAAAGGATAGTGGCGGGCATTTGAAAATGGAGACTTCATAAAAAGGAAATGACAGTGTCAGCCTGTCCCGAAGAAAACCCCGAAGGCGAATGTTCACTCTGGCCCAAGGCAACAAGATCCAAGGGCCGTAAAAATGGTGTGCGCTTGGAGCGATTGAGAAGGCCTACGATGACCCTCCAGAGTGGGCAAGCGCGATGGACCGCGTTTTGCAGGCGCTCAGCGATCCGGTTACTCGCGATGCTATAGGAAGGATTTGCTATGGGTGAACGAGGTTCTGAAATCTTCAAGGGAAAACTCCCAGTTAAAGTTGAATGGATAATCAAACGAAACCTACTCGGATGCCAGACCAAAATAAAAACGACTTTCCCGAAACGGCGATCAAAGTGCAGTACGTTACACTAGGATTTTACATTTAACTCCCACCCCCATCTGCCCCTATTTTTACATGTACCTAACTACTAACCCCAATGACCAGAATGAAACTATTAATTATAATACTATTATCTGCTTCTTTGCTGGCATCTGCTTATGCAGCACCTATACTAATCTGTAATCCATATCCTGCTGTTCCCAGTAATCCTAGTGCTACTATATCTACATTCAGTTTATTCTTCGATGGATCTACTACTCCGCTTATTAGTCCAGCAGTGGTAAATTTAGATGGCACTCAGGTTCTGCAGTTCAACCTTAGTGGATTACCGCCAGGAACTCATACTGTATACGCAGAAGCTACTAACATGGCAGGAGCAACCAGCCTAGCATCCGCACCTCTATTAACATTTAATTTAGGAGATCCCGCGGCTCCTGTTATTTCTTTCAGTGGTTTGGCCGCACTAGCTAACAATAGCACCTGGCCATTTACAGAAATCCTGTCTGGGACAATGAACTTCAATAACTATTCTGCGCAACAATTTGATACGTCAGATGGGAAAACATCGTATGTTCTGTTTTCCTGTACGGTACAGTTATCTAATACTGAAGAGACGCAGATAAGGATTACAATTCGTCATCCAAATCCAGTACAGATATTTCTTTTGGATCTAGTTACAATGTCATTTATTAACTTACCATTTGTCGTTTGGGACAACGGACAGACTGCTAAAGCTAATGTTGTCGTTACTTCTCATCCGCAATTACTGATTGTTCAATGAGAAGTAAATCATCGCGACGTGCAGGCGAACGCATGTTCGTGGTCCCCGGCACATTCGCAAGATCCTGCGCAAGTGATGCTACCAAAGATCCCCAATGTAAGATGCCGATTGTCCGTGCGACCTAGAATAGTTGACGTAAAAATGCGACTGGCCGCATTATGGCATCAAAGCCTGGCGCGAACTGAAAGATCTCGCACCTGGGATGTGATCGGCCTTTATCTGGATCCTCACGAGCGGGCGGTGGCGCTGTAGCGCTTTTTCCGAGACTTGAGTCAGCAGGCGAGGCAAAGAAACTGGTGACCGCCAATCCGGCCCAAGAGATTGATGTCTTTAGTGGCGAGGACAATTAATTCCAAATTTTGACTCCTGAACAGGTAACCCGTTTACTGAAGGAAGCCGATGCGGAAACACAGCCCTTATACGCCATTGCTGCTTTCGCTGGGATGAACCATAGCAAGCACGAACAATTTGCAGGGACATCGCAGGTAATTAACTTTTGATGGCTCTCACAGCAATGGAAGGCCAGTATTTCTCCAACCAATCCTAGAAAACACAAATTCTGATTGGCAGTAATTTGAATTCTCATCATAATTTCCGCTATAGGAACGTTCTCCATCCATGTCAACTCCTTGGGAGCAGCATGAATGAAGCGCAAAATGGAGAGAAAAATGAGTCACCTAGTCGCGGAAACCGCCCCATGTGCTGCGGCCATGATGGCCGATCCCCTGGCACTCGTGTACTTAATCGAGAATGACCAGCAAATCCGGAATATCCGGTTCTACTCCGAGAGTGTGTCGGAAGACGGATGTGAAATTGAGACGAAGATGCGGAGGTGGTATGCATCCCGCTTAGAGGTGCCAGAATCAAGCTTGGCACCGTACAAGCTGGAGAAGCTTCAAGAGCAATTTTCCGCTCCGTTAAAAACACCGCTTACAAAAGCTGAGTACGTAAAAGAATACGCTGCTCGAATCGACAAAACTTCGCTTCGTGATGCGAGTTGGGAAGCAGACTGCTTTCCCAGCGTCGGTGAGTATTCGCAAGATTATGTATTCAGGGACCTGCTCGCGGCTCGCGTGCTTCAACTCGTAAGAAGCCAGCGGCCCGATTTTAGAGCGGACGAGCAGATCTCCTTGCCCTGGCACCTTACCGCCCTCGAGATGGCCGAAAGGATAGTGGCGGGCATTTGAAAATGGAGACTTCATAAAAAGGAAATGACAGTGTCAGCCTGTCCCGAAGAAAACCCCGAAGGCGAATGTTCACTCTGGCCCAAGGCAACAAGATCCAAGAGCCGTAAAAATGATGTGCGCTTGGAGATTACACTCAGCTCCCACACCCATCTGCCTCTCTTTTACATGCACCTAGCTACGAAGCCCAATCGGACAAAGCGCAGAAAAAATCCTAAAATCACATGCAAACTACAACACTAAGGCGTTTCTGGACTTATTCTGAGACATATGATTTCGGTGTCAGCCTCCTACAACGCTTCCTTGGCGGACCTAAAATTTTCATAGGATTAATCTTTGTTTTAGCTTTAATTGGCAATTACACCTTGAGGGCGGACGTTCTAACTTATCATTATGACAAGGCTCGAACGGGATTAAACTCGCGAGAGGCGATTTTGGCTCCAGGAAATGTCAATATTAATTCGTTTGGACTTTTGTTTTCCTGTCCCGTGGATGGAAAAGTGGACGCGGGTCCCCTCTACGTTTCAGGTCTAATGATTCCGGGCTTCGGTGTGCGTAACGTTCTCTACGTCGCTACCGAGCATGACAGCCTCTATGCGTTTGATGCAGATAAAGGAACCAAGCTTTGGCAGGTTACCCTGCTGAAGAGTGGTGAAGTACCTTCCGACGATCATGGGTGTGGCCAAATTACGCCCGAAATCGGGATTACCTCTACGCCGGTGATCGATCGGTCGATGGGAACGAATGGCGCGATTTACCTGGTGGCCATGAGCAAGGATTCGAGCGGCAATTACTATCAGCGAATGCATGCCTTGGATCTCGCCACCGGAAGTGAAACGCTCAATGGCCCGGTAACGATTTCAGCTTCGTTTCCGGGAGTGGGTCCCAACAGCATAAATGGAAATGTGATTTTTGCTCCAGGACAGTATGCCGAACGCTGCGGGCTTCTCCTCTCCAATGGAGTAATTTATACGACATGGACATCGCACTGCGATATCGCGCCGTATACTGGCTGGATGATTGCTTATAACGAGAAAACCCTCGCTCAGGTTAAGGTTATCAACATCAATCCCAATGGTGCGCCAGCGAGTAGAGCTTTGCCTAACGGGTCTGGTAGTTCGTTCTGGATGAGTGGGGCGGGACCGGCGGCTGACTCGCAAGGAAATGTTTATGCGATCTCCGCGAATGGACCCTTTGATTCCACCCTAAATAGCAGTGGATTTCCGGCCAATGGCGATTATGGAGATTCCATCCTTAAATTTTCCACCGCCAGCGGGCTGAGCGTCGCTGATTATTTCACTCCGACCAACCAGCAAAATGATGCAGACGGAGACGTCGACTTTGGCTCCGGAGGAGTTTTGCTTTTACCCGATATGACGGACGCTTCGGGTGTGGTACGTCATCTGGCGGTAGGTGCCGGCAAGGATTCAAACTTATACGTGGTCGACCGCGATAATATGGGCAAGTACAGCGCCAGCTCGAATCAAATCTATCAGGAATTGGATGGGGTGTTGTCGGGAGGAGAATGGGCCACCAGCGCTTATTTTGACGGCCATGTGTATTACGGTCCTGTTGGAGGCGCTCTTCTTTCTTTTAGCTTCGGTAGTGGGAGACTCGGGACGACGCCTTCCTCCCATTCTTCCAACACTTTCGGTTATCCGGGAACAACTCCCAGCGTTTCCTCTAACGGTATCAGAAACGGAATTGTCTGGGCATATGACAATAGCAACGGGCCGGCGGTTTTACATGCCTATGATGCGACGAATGTGGCCACGGAACTCTATAACAGCACCCAGGCAGCGAACGGTCGAGACAGCTTTGGAACGGGCAACAAATTCATTACTCCCATGGTCGCGAATGGAAAGGTGTATGCCCCCACGACGAACAGCGTAGGCGTTTTCGGATTATTTAATGGCGGTGGCGCGGTGGCGGATAATACGGGAGCGGGACTAGTGGATGGCGCGATCGATCCCAACTGGACCATCATTGCTTCACCCACTGGCGCGTCTGCAGCCTACGTAACCAACGAGCGAAGTTATCCTTTCCCCAACTGGCTGCCCGATAACGGCTCATCTAAGTGGATCAGCCCCACGGCCAACCAGAGCTCAGGATCTGCAGCCGGAGCGTATACGTATCAGACCCAGTTTCACACGAGCGCCAACAGCCCGCTCACTCTCAACCTGGTGGCTGACGACACGGTGACGGCCATACGGCTGAATGGCGTATCGATCCGGGTACCAGGTGGGACTAGCTACACCAGGTTCACAAAAATTACCGTCCCCGCTTCCGTTGTGGGCTCGGGATTACAAACCCTGGAGATCGACCTTGCCAATTTTGGTAGTAACGGCAACCCCACCGGATTACGCGTCGAGATTGTTAATGAGGCGTCTGTAACCTATGGCAGCGGCTTTGCCGGCGCCGGCTCCAGCCTGTCGCTTAACGGCGGCGCAAGCCTCTCGGGCTCGGCCCTGGAGCTGACCGATGGGGCAGGGAATGAAAATCGGACTGCCTTCGATACGCAGGTCGTCAACGTGCAACAATTCACAACCGACTTTACGTTCCAACTGACCAATGCCGCCGCGGACGGATTCACGTTTACCATTCAGGGGAATGGTCCGTCGGTTTTGGGTCGGCAAGGATTGGGTGGCGGACTAGGCTATGCTGGTATAACCAAGAGCGTAGCGGTCAAGTTCGACCTCTACAATAACAACGGTGAAGGGATCAATTCCACGGGCTTGTATACCAATGGGGCGAATCCGCTTACACCGTCCACAGACCTGACCGGGCACGTTGATCTCCACAGCGGACATGTCTTTGCGGTGCATATGGGATACGATGGGGCTACGCTGGCTGTCACCATTACTGACACGGTAACCGGCCAGAGTTTCACCTCCGACTACATCGTTAACGTCCCCTTCATCGTGGGAGGCAATACAGCTTATGTGGGATTTACGGGCAGTACCGGTGGGCTCGCTGCGACGCAAAAGATATTGACGTGGATCTACTCGGTAGGGCTGCCCGATTACTCCGGCGGCTTTGCCGGTGCCACCCTCTATCTGAACGGAGGTGCGTCGATCTCAGGGTCCGCCCTCTTACTCACCGATGGCGGTGGTAAAGAAGCCCGTACCGCCTATTATTCGAGTCCCATTAACGTCCAGAGCTTCACGACCGCATTTGTGTTCCAACTCACCAACGCGAACGCAGACGGGTTTACCTTTTGCATTCAAAATTCAGGATCATCGGCTTTGGGAGGAAACGGAGGTGGGCTGGCATACACCGGCATTCCCAAGAGCGTCGCAGTCAAGTTCGACCTCTATAACAATGCCGGGGAGGGATCGGACTCGACCGGACTCTCCACGGGAGGAGCAAATCCGTTAACGCCTTCCATCGATCTCAGCTCGACCGCGATCAATCTGCACAGCGGTGATCCGATCAACGTGACCGTCAGCTACGATGGGACGACGCTGACGATGACAGAAACGGACCTGACTAACAACGCAACGGCGACTCAAAAATACCAGGTTAATATTCCGCAACAGATGGGAGGAGACACCGCCTTTATAGGGTTCACGGCAGGGACCGGCGCATTAACGGCAACGCAGGAAATTTTGAATTGGTCGTTTTGATCGAACCCCTAAGGAAATTCTGAACATTAATTTCTGTGTGCCAGCAGATAAAATTTGGCGAGACTTACTAACAGTCTAGCAAAGACATTCCAAAGAATTTTACAGGCCCAGTTACCTGCCCGACTACAACGAACGTGGCGAGCCAGTTCGGCGTCCAGCCCTCCAGAATCAAGGGGAAGGGAGAGCGTGCCCTCAGGCGCTGCGAAATATATTTGATCCCCCTTCCCGCAACTTTGCGGCAAAAAAACTCGCATTCTTAAAACAACGGGACCGATTCAACAATAACCCATACACAATGCCGCCCCTACTCAACCCGGCGTATTCAGCAGATCGTCACCGAGTACGGGCAAAGAGCTGGCATTAAGCTTCACCCGCACTTACTTCGCCACCAGATGCTGACCTGGCTGACCAAGAGCGGGCTCACCGACGCACAGATTCAATTACTCAGCGGGCACAGCACCAAGAAGAGTTTGGAGGTTTACCAGCACCTCGGCCTTGGTTCTGTTTCAGGGGATTACCAGGACGCGGTGCGGAAGTTTTAGATTGATCGCTTCTAGATATGGCCCGTTGTCGTGCATTTTCCCGTGGTAGGCGGGGGTGTTGCGTTCATCATTGTTGGCGAGGTCGGCCCGGCTAGGCTCGATCGGAGTCGAATCGAAAGTGGTTTTCATTAAAACGGCGGTTCCTTTAGCGAGGGGCCGCCGTTTTTGTTGGAAGGCATGCTACCAAACCCTCTTTGAATTGCGCGCCACCCACTCCCGGAGCGCCTCGATTGGAAAATAAAGCTCCCCCGTCCAAAGTGAGATGACCGATGTCGCGTAACCCGGCCAGCCGCGAAAGTTGCCTGGGGGTAAGAGAAAGCGCAGTCGCCGCCTCTTCCAGCGGCAGGAGCAGCTTCGAGCTTTCAAGATCGATCTTAGGCGGTTCTTGATTCATGCTTCCACGATCGAATGAGCGCGAAAGGATAATGATCTGTTGTGAGAGCACATCTTTCGACATTGTTGGTTACTTGATCGTTGGTTCTTTCGCGGAACATGTTCGAGAGGGAGCTAAAATGGAGGTGAAGCCGGATTCCATTTGGTTCTTGGAGGTCAGAAATTTGGGCGCTTGGCAAAAGTTGAAGAAGGCAGGCAATCCGGCAGAATTCGAATTTTATCAAACCAACGATGAAGCCGATGCGATAACCGTTCGATTCCAACAAAACGAACCCGGAATGTTGCCACGCCGTGCCGAGAACGGGCTTCTCATCTCCGGGCTTCGGTCGTTCGACGATGGACCACCATCGGGACCGAGGCAACGGTGGACGGTAGCAGTTAGGTCACCCGGTAATTAGGCCGCTAACTTGCTGGCTGTCTGCGGTCCATTTCTCGCAAATCGCCTCTAAATGAACCCGAAGTTAGAGCAGCCCTTGGCCTTGTAAATAGTGCTCCAACCGTGCTCGCATAGCCTCAAGGTGATCGACCACGCAGCTCTCCAAGCTGCAAGCTCCCGTGCAGGCGGCTTCCACGTCGGCGACCATCCTTTCCGGCACGGTAGGCAGGGCTTGGGCGTTTCTTAGCAATCGTTTCTCGCCCGGGTTGAAACGCCGATTGGCGGCGAACAGGATGTCGAAGTAGCTGGCCAGCCACGCCGCTGTTCGGTGGTTGAGGCTGATTCGGTCGCGCCGACGGAAGGCCGAGCGAATCTGCTGCTCATAGGAATGGATCATACCACCCAGCACCGGCAGGTTCATCTTTAAAATCCCCACCACTAATGCGTTAGGATATGGGGTCGATTTGAGGCGGCTCTGGAGGGCTTTGAACCATCCACGGCGATCAAACACTGATCTTGCTTGCAAGACCGAGTGGCAAAGACTGGTGGAGTAGCCAAGTGCGGCTACTCCACGCCCAAGCTTAGCTTCCACATCCGCCTCTATCGCATCGCATGAACGATACATCAGATCGAAAGTCGTTCCATCGGGTTCCACCCACTCATCGGACCATTCCCAGAAGGTGTTATGAAGCTCTAAACGAGCTGCCCGAGGCTTTAGTAACTTGGCCCGGAACTCTATCGGCACCACGCCGCGTGTATATGCGTAAAGGTCATAATCGGACCACTCATCGGCGAGACCGGTGGCTACGGAACCCGCCAGCACCAATGCTTCCACTTCCTCCAATTCGGCGAAATTTGCAACCAATTCTTCGATAGTGCGGTTCATCTTTACAGATCTGCCACTCCGGGGCGTGCTGCTCAAACCGGAAACGCTGATGGCGGTAACTTGCTTTACGGTTGCACAACCCATGCCGTTGGAACTTGCGCGAACGGTGCTCCTGGGATAATCGCTGATCCATTTGAATTCCAGATAGCTTGTTGTCCGGTCTTCAAATTGGACCAAAGAAACCAAGCCTTTAGAATTGCACCCCATTGACAACAATACGGTGTGGGGAGTCGGCGAATGGAGCCAAACGATTAATGGACGCTTGGATGCTCTGATGCGTCGGGCTGCGGCACTGTGAGAACTTCGCCGTCATCGACGCCCATAAGGCCGGGGAAACCGAACCGGTCGCCGTGCGACGCATTGGGCCGGACCTGGTCTTCGCACGGCTCTGGAAGGAATGCGGCATCCCAAGCTTTGCAGTCCACACTCAAGGATCGGCGCTACGAGTTCGATGTAGAACGGGCCATCTATCTGACTGTCTTACACCGGCTTTTCGCCACCGGCAGTGATCGAGCAGCCGAGCGTTGGCGGGAGAATTATCTTATCCCTGGAACCGAAGGTCTTCCAGTTGCATCATCTTTACCGAGCGATGGCTTTTTTGGGAGATCCGATTGAGCAGCTTGAAAAGCCGACTGGCGTGGTTCGCTGCACCAAAGATCTCATCGAGGAATCCCTGTTCGATAGCCGAAGAGATCTATTTACCGAAGTGGACTTGGTGTTTTTGACACCACCTCGCTCTACTTTGAAGGCGAGGGTGGACAGTCCATCGGCAAACGCGGCCACAATAAGGATCACCGACCCGATCTCAAGCAAACGGTGGTAGGCATGGCAGTCGATGTGCAGGGTCGCCCGATGTGCTGCGAGATGTGGCCGGGTAATACTGCCGACGTGACTACCCTTGTCCCGATCGTCCAACGACGATTTGGCCGATTTTCAAGGCGCCGAGCGACGAGCATACTGAGATCCGTACGTAAGGAGCGAGCAACGCAGAAAATCGGCCAAAGCGCCATCGACCCTCCGGGTTGGCTTGAAAAGGGTCCGTCTGCGTCGTTGCTCGCTCGTCACGGATCGCAGCGGATACGCTCCTCACTCGCGCCTAGCATCCAGACCCTTTTGAAGCCAACGGTATGTCTCCCACTTATGAGACGATGTACTAGAAACGGGCCACGGAGTAGAAGGGCAATGGCTCGGTCAAATCCTTCGACGGAAATGTCAGCGATTGGTCCGTCTTCGGTGCCCGCTCCTGCGTTGTTGACGAGGCAATTGAGTCCGCCGAAACGCTCCACGGCAAAATTCATCAGGGCTTCGCAGTCTGATGGACTTGTGGCGTCTGCCCGGTTAAAACGCTACGTCTTGGCCGAGTTCTGCTTCGAGTGCTTTGCCTTTTTCGGTCAGGAGATCGCCAAAAACAACTTGCGAGCCTTCTTGAACAAAACGTCTGACGATACCTGCCCCGATGCCTTGGGCACCGCCGGTAACGACGGCTACTTGATTTTCCAGTTTGAGTCTGGATGAGGGTGTTAATGGGTCCATATGTTCTGGGAACGGTTCTTTCACCAATGATGCTATCGAGCATAGCGTCCAAAAAGAATCGTAATCAGCTCCGTAGCGTTTTGAACGATCACGGTATTTCTGTGACAGCCAACCCCCGGGCCTTTCAGAGTTTGGCCAACACTACCTAAAAGGATTGATTCACTCGTAATGCAATCCAGCCTTTCCATACTGCTTGAATTCGTCGCGGAATCGGAGTGCTTTCTATGGCCAAAGCAAATGCCCCTTCAATAAGTGCCTCAGATCAAGAGGAAATCCGGGCTTTGGTAATGAGAGGTCAGGAGACTTGGAATCGCCAGGACATGAAAGCATGGGCGGAGCACACTCTTCAGGCATTGTGGAAAGCCCTAGATCAGTCGGAAGATCTAATTCAGAATTGAGCTCCTCGCGGATCCTCCAGCAAAAGGGTCCGCGAGGGGAAACAACCCAACAACCACCGGTCTGGCAACATCGCGCCGACAATTGGCCCTCTGAACTTGAATCGCTCTACAGGTCGGTGGTCTGCGGATAAGGCGGAGCTGAGAGATGCTTGCTATATGCTCAGAGCGGCACTGGGAAATGCTCATCATTACTTGCAAGAAATCCAGGACAGTCAACAGAAAATGATTTCGCGAGCAAAAGTCCAAGTTTTACCCGACACTTTTGCTAACCTTTTGTTAGCGTCTTCGGCGATGTCAGTTGAATTGTTTCGATACTGGGGTGCGGCCAAGGACGGTGGCAAGCTTGAATACGCCTTTGAGGCGGTTGAATAGAACTATCCCGATCTCCCGACGCCGTAACAAAAGAGAAGGCGGCTGAGATCGCTGCCGATTTTATGACGACTTTTTATCAAGTCCAGATCGGCGCACTTGAACTATTGAACGACAAGAAGGGGCAAAAAGAAGAGCCGGGATTGCTCCCGGCTCCGAAGTTCGCCGAAGAGGCAAAGCTAAATGAAACAACTTTCTTTAGCCTCTAAGTATCGGTCAAATTCTGCTTCTGCCACCCATTTTGCTTCTGCCACCCATTCTTTTGCTTCTTCCACCCCGCGTGGAGTGCGGCAAAGGTAACCGTCTTCCAGTAGATAGATGACCCTCGTGTCGGCAGGGTTGACGTAGACGCAACCGTTTTCTAATCTCCCGTCCCGCGGGTACCGGAGCCAGCCGCTCAAATCGGGCGCTAAAGCGCACCCTTCTTCGTGACGATGCGTGTCGGTATTTTCTTTGTGATTGTGGTCGGACTTATTTTCGCAAGTGCATTGTTTCATAAAAAATTCTTTCGGGGGAGGCACCTTTTGCTTTGAATTTGTTCTGAAGTTACTTGGCTCGCCTGCGTCACGCTCAACCGATCATCATCGAAGCCGACAGCTATCATAGGGCAGAAGAATCACGTGACTCTGGCCAAACGCGTTGCCCGCTTTAGATATACGCAAAAGCAACTGTTACCCATCTTTTAAGGTATAGCGCGTTAAAAGTATGGCGCAACCGATTAATTTGCTCTTGAAATAGGATCAAAGCCAAACTCCACCAAAAGCAAAAATTTATTATAGGTAGCCAGCTGTCATCCTTAGTGCTGAAATAGCCTTTGCAGCGGGACGATGGGTTCGCGCCGGGGTACGACCTGCATCTCAAATAGAGCCATTTTGTCGCCACTTGCAGAATGTCCCGATGGATGGAGTGCACGGTAAGGGAGCCGCATTTAGGTTGCTGAGATCCGCTCGAAACAATACGATCTTTGATGGTGCATGAAACCGAGATCCGCCGTGAAGTCGCCCATCGCCTCGACGCGACAGTCAGAGTTTTAAGCGCTAAAATCGGGAAGCATGGGAGTGCCACCCACCACCTTGCTAATGTCCTCGGCGCTATGTCGCTCGCATTCAATGGATCTCTACCTCATTGGCCTGAGGTCGTTGAATACGCCGGGAAGTTAGCGGCGGCGCTGCGCGACGAAGACCTGAACGAATGGAGAAATCTTGTCAGTGACGCTAAGCCGTTCCTGGAAGAAGCGACCCACCTGGCGAGCTGCCTCGGTGTATTGAAACGGCACCTTCTTGAGCACACGCTTGGAGTGACTCAAGCCGACAGCGCCGAGCACGTAGCCCAAATCGCTCAGTACGCTTGCCTTCTCGCGCACACCGACGCCGCACCACGGGATGAGGCGGGGTGACGGCCTGCGCTGCCAAATAAAATGTGGGCTCCCTTCACAATGCAGAAGTTTTGCGTGTACGATAAGCAACATGGACTTTTTTCGCGTTGCAGTGGTGCAGGCTGGCTCCGTGTCCTTCGACCGGGAGCGCAGCACGATGAAAACCTTGGACCTGATAGGCCACGCACTCGGAGAGGCAAAAGCGAGACGCTTCGCTTACCCTGACCATCTCCCAGGCAGCACATTCTGACTTGGTTTTCGCTCTTCGTTTGCACGCTGCCCGTCTGGCTGATCGTGTTGGTGTTTGTCCTTTTCCTGGGAGAAATTCGATGCGGAACGGTGGCTTCGATTGGCGGAGCCATGAGGGCGGAGAGGTGACCGTAAGAATCGGGACTCTATTCATCGACATGCCACTTGCCGGTCTTTGCATCTTTGTAGACGGTCTGGTTGAATTCTAACTCGACGGTATCGGCTCCGCGCTTTTTAAATCTGTAAAATTCCAACTCCTCGCATCCGAAGATGATTTCATAACTTTCAGGCCAGTCTTCCAGTTCGTCTCGTAGTTCGCCGATTGTCATTTAAAATTGTTTGGGAATCTCCCACGCGAGCAAGTGAGAGGGAGATGTGGAACGATTCATTAGGTTGCTAAAGCCGACCACAAGGGAAATACCTGCCCCGCTCTAAGACCGGGATCTCGATGATAAACTAGGTCAAGCCAACCATAGTGAATCCAACCCGTGTCGGGCTTGTTTTCGAAATTAAGGGTTTCGAATGCGCCTGAAAAGTCGTCATTCCTCAGTTGAACAGTTACGACATATTCATTGCCCCGCTTATCGACGTTGAGGACTGTGGCGAGAATCGGAGTCATTGGATGGCTTTCGGCGGGAGAACTCTACTCTTATTTGAATCAGTCTATCCCATACTCTTTCCGACGGGTTAGCCTTACCTCTGCGTATGGCTGGGGTTGACTCGAAATTGTCAAAACGCGATGATCGGCCACTCGATCCTACTGCGTTCGATTGTGCCCCCTCAGTTCAGGGCTTGAACAAGTTGATTGATCGTGCGCAAGCTTTGCGGCATGTGCAGACGATACAGACGAAGATCCAAAGTTTAATCGTTATCTAATCCTACCAAATCTTCTTGTATGATCCTAACAATTTTGTAAAGATAGCACCCGAGTGCTAAAGCCAGTATCGACAAGCTAAGAACGAAAAGCACAAAGGAGGGTGTTCCAGTGATAAGTGACAGGCTCAGAAAATTCAATCGCGATACTCGCTGGCTGGCAACGGGAGTATTGTGTGTCGTCGCTTCCGCAGCTCTCGTGCTTGCGTCGCTGGTCCAAGAGCCTCAACCAAAGGCGGATGTTCTCGCCAAGGAGGCAGGGATGCCTCAACGCGACTTGTCGGTAAAGGCGAATACCGCTACCTGGTTTACGGTGGCGGGTTCGACCGGCAAAATAACTTCGGGACAGGCGAGTAGCGTGGACCACGCGTTCACTGAAATCCCGCCGAAAGAGATTTCCTCCTCTCAGGTGGAAGCTGTAGAATCGAATTCGCCGCTAACTCTCGCATTCCCACCTGAAAGAGATCGTATCGACGCGCAGGTGAGCGCCACTTCGCCGGTACATCGCCAAAATTCAGCACAAAATGTTCAACCCAAAACCCGCGTTACTAGACATGCGTTATCTGGGGTGCGTAGAACCATCGACGTGAAAGCGCGATTAATCGCGCTCTGGCATCAAAGTTTGGCGCGTAGTGGAAAAAAACGCGGAATTGGACGGCATTCTCAAACTTGAACGAAGCGGCAAGAAAAAAAGCCGCGTATACCGCGGAAACGAACCATTGATGCTTTGGCCCGTCTATCATTTTTCGGCTGAGATAAAAATGGGGTCCTGCACGGTGAGCGCGGAACCAGAGGTAAGGCGGGTTGGGCTTGAACCCAGCGGGAATATCGGGGCCGACGGAACGGCAATTTTACACGCCAATGCTCTCACTGGGCCGGAGAAGTACAATTTCCAATTGGATTGATCAGAATGCGGCGAGCGGTCCACAAGAAGCAAATTCTCACAAATGACATTGAAGAGCGGATTTCACAGACGCGGATCTTGTGCGTTGAGATCTTCCAGCCGGAACCGATACGCCCGTGGTACAAGCGTGCAACCGGGTCTGCCGGAGCAGCGAAAAAGAGTTGGGCGATTTTGAGTCTGTCCGCGGCGGTCAGGTCAGAGGCGAACCGATTATTCGGCGACGATTATCGAATCGAAATCTGGAGCAGCGCCATTTGCCTTGGATATCGTGATGGTGTTATCGCCCTCCCGCAACAGCAACTCGACGACGACCGCTCCAACGACGCCATTGTCCCCAGGGCTGCCGCTGGTCGGCGGAAAGTCGACATGCTTGGCCGATACGTTGTTTGCGCTAATCTCTGCAGACCGAGTGGTGTCGCTTAAATAAAGAAGGGAAATACGATGCTCTCCAGGCTGGGACACCCTCACGTCAAGAAAGGTCATTAAGTTACCCTTACTCACCCCGGTGACACATTGTCCATCAGTGCAATTGGAAGAACCAATGATTTTCATCGCCGAGCCTTCCAATCTCGCTGCATCCCGCATAGGTACCGTCAGGTTGCCTCGAGCGCCAAATCTCGGGTTTCGTACCGTTCGGATCCGAATTTAGATAGTCTGCGATAGGCGCCCCGGGCACCCCAGCCTGGTCAATAGCGATCGACTCGTCGTTTCGGAGAAGTCCCAGGTCGAAGCGGTCGAGATTAGCAGCGAGATTCGAGCCCAATATCAAAGGTGCCGCGGCGATGCACCAGTAGGTCATCAGGCTCTGGCGCTCGTTCTCGGTGAAAAGGTTTGCCGCCCCTCCGTTGACCCCGTCGTTACGTCCGTTGCCGATTTCAAGAGAATCGAGGTCGTTCCAGCCACCGGGTCCGCCGAAATGTGTCCACTGGGAGACCAGCTGGAAATGAGATAACGCTTTTTTCCATTCGGTTAGTGGATAAGAAGACCGCCCGAGATAAGCCTCGACGTCCTCCGAGATACGCCAACTGTTGGCATGGGCTCGCCAAGTGGCGCCCTGATTCACGCTTAGAGTATTAGATAACGCAAAATGAATTGGTCGCAGACTGCACGTTGAGATGCAAGCCCCAGGCTTGTGCCTTGATATTCTTTTCATTTGGCTTTTTCCTGATAAAACTCCAACTGCTCCAGCCCCGGGGTGGCTTCTCGGCCACCCCATTGTTCGCCGCCTGCCCGAAGTCCGTCAGACTCCCGAAAAAGGCGAGGCATCCGGCAATTAGCGCTCTTGCTCGGAAGCGCCGAATGCTCGCCAAGAACAAGGTTCCTGATCTCTTAAACATCATTCCACTGATTCATATTAGTTCCGGGAGGATACCAGCTTCGAATCCAAAACAAGGCGGATTTTGGACAATACTCCCACCGGCTCATCGGCGCGGGCGTCTCGGTCATCACTCCAGGTCACTTGATCTCCTCGATTACCAAGCGATAGTGAGGGATCACCGGAAGGAGCGTCAGCCCCTGTAACGGCCGAGAGATGACTGGCTTGGCCCGAGCGCATCCGGGGAGTGGCAGACCCGAATCTTGGAGCGACCAACTTTTGAGATTGCCCGTTTGATCTTTGCGCCTCAGCCTAGCCACACCATCAATTATACGTTAAAGAGGATCAGAAATTGCCAAAACCAAACTATCAGTTCGAAAAGCGAAAGAGAGACATGGAAAAAAAGGCCAAGAAGGAAGAAAAGAAACGCCGTAAACTCCAGCCTCCCGCCGATCCTGCTCCCCCGACCACGGAACCGAAATAGATCGGACAACGTGAAAACAGAATAAACAGCTGGCCACCCAAGACCAACGGCTGTTTAAGTTGATTCTTTGCCTCGCAGGGGCGACAGGACTCAGCCTGGTGTTTTAACGGTTTTCAACACTGGGATTTACCACCCACCGTGATGCGCCCTGCAAGGGGCGCGTGATGGCGCGGCCAGTCCTGACACTCCCCACGCCTGATCCGTCTCTGCCACCCTCCCCACCCCGGTTCGTTTTTGCCTGCCGGTGAAACGAGGCTCTTCGCCTACGCCGCCACGTTCCTACGCTCCACGCCGCTACGTTTCCGCCAAGCCCGCCGGATACAGGGCTGAAAATCGACGCTGCTTGGGGATCTTCCGCGGACTGAACAGGCTCTCTTCTTACCCATTCGGGTAAGCTTCGTCTTTTTAATGTTGCCAGGAACGATCTCTTGGTGTTGTTTCGACACTGTTAGTATTCGTACACAAAAGTGTGGACGAAGTTTTTCCAAAGAAAGGAGGAACCTTATGATTATTGAAACAATCTCTTATCTCAATCAAGTCGTGATGACGGGTGACCTCCGCGATTTTGAAATCTCGAAATGGGCTTTCTTACTGGCCCATCTGGCGCAAGCGCGCCGGGGTTAACGGGATTTCCCAAGGCGACCGGATCGATGTCTGAAGAAGACACCCCTTGCCATATCATAACTCTTATAAAGAGAGTTATATTATAATCGCAAACGGTCCTTCAATTAAACGCGCATTCCGCACCGAACACTTTTTTTCTATGAATCTATTTTTCAGTCTCTCTCATTTTGTAGCTCGGAATATTTCCGAGCTGAAGGCCGAAGTTCACGACCGCGACGCGCTCGATAAACCATCGTCGCAGCCAAAACCGGTTTTGTTGATAGCGCTTCGGTCGCCGGGCGACCAACTGCACTTGGTGGCACTCAAAACCTATCAGTCGAAGGAGCTAGACCGATCGGTGCATCCACAATCTTCACCCTAAAGAGCGACCAAGAGAGCATTAGCTCTTGAGTGGCGGACAGGAATCCATGTTCAGAAATCTGAAACGCACTTTCGCTGGTATTAGTTTGGTTATGCTATGGCTGGGATTCTCTTTGTTGGGGATACTTTCGTTTATCAACAGGCTACCAGGAGAATCAGCGATAGCGTCCGGTGCAGAAAAGGAGTGTTGCCTGGCCGGAAGTGCGGCCAGTGTTTTCGCCGGCACAGTCTTTTTCGTTGCTGCGTTCATTTATTGGAGGCGGTGATGGCCGGTGAACCAGCAACGAGGCAAAGCGAAGGCGCAGGCAAAGCGTCCCGCTTTGCTTCTTTTTCGAGTCTGGCATCACCGTTTGAGACTCCCGCGCCCACACGGCCTTCGCCCTAAAATTGAGAAGTCTGTGGAAGAACCAGCTCCGTTATTGCGGAACTCTCGCTGATAACGCCTTGCAGGCGGGCTTGCCGTTCTCCTGCCGGCGCAAACCGAAAGCGACAAATTCCAGGGTTCGGGGACAGAGTCCCCTGTTTCGATAAGAAAACTGACAAACTCGCGTCCGTTTTATCGGGGAAAGTACACGTCTCCCCCTTACTGAGCCGAATCAATGGCTTGGTGCAATATCGTTTCTTCCTCGGGAAGCAAATCAGATTTCGCTGCAGCCATTTTGAAATAATTGCGGGCAGCATCGTGATTACCGTTTGCCGCACTCACTAAACCCGCAAACAAAGCCTGAGATTGGAGATCAGTTTCGTTCAGCGTGTGGAGTACCGTCGCGGCATCCTCTTTCTTACCCTTCAGGAGCAGGGAATAAGCATAAGCAGCTGTCATCTCGGGTGTTCGGTTAGAACCATCCGTACAGTTCTTCCTCGCAAACTCTGCGAAAGTTTCTGTATTATTTCCCAGGAGGAGGCCGAGCAAGGCATATCGGCCCGAAGCTTGCTGGTCATCCGGTTTCAATTCAAGAGTGCGCTGCGCGACGCGAAACAGCCCTGAACTGTCGTTACGTCCCTGGTACAGCGCCTCGAGGTCTTCGATGGCTTTTTCGTCTCCATGCGGACATCGGGCGATCGCCCAAAGCGTTTCCTCTTTTTGGGCTTCCCAAGACCAACGTCGCGCAAAATCAACTAGGGTCCAAAGGACCAGTTGATTTTGCCCGGCCAGGCTAAGACTCTCCTGCCAAAGCTTCTCGACTTCCGTCGGATCAACGCGGGACAATTTCTGCTTGGCTCGCGTCCTCAGTGCAACTCGGAAACAGTCTATGTCTCCCCAGTTGTAATGCTCCTCACCCCATCCTCCGACCGTGAAATCGCATAGCTCGCGCCATTGTCCGATCCGATCCAAAGCATCGCCGTAACCAAACTTAAAAAAAATATTTGTCCGCGCCTCCGGATCAATTGCCTTGCTGCACTCGACCGCCAGGTCCGATTCTGCGTACTGGTTAAGCCTCTCCACAATGCGGCCACACACTTCACCGTCCTGTCTGAATGTAGAGAATCCTTGTTTTACTAATTCGCTAAATCGCTTCTGATCAATTTGCGAATAGACATCAAGTCCGAGCAGCAAGTTAGCGTCGTTCAATCCGCCGGAGAGCCAACTTTCGAGTTGAGATTTCGCGGTCTGGAATTCTTTTCTTTCCATTGCGCTAAGAATCAGGACTCGGCGTGCCTCCGGTCCAACTTCCGGGTTCGACTCAAGACCTTCGAGCACGGTCAGCCCTTGGGTCATCTCGGCGGGATTTGTGGAGAACGCTGCAAGACGCGCAAAAAGCAGCTGGTCGGAAGGCTTCCTCTGGGGAAACTGAAGTGCTTCTTTGTAGAGATCCAGTGCTTCACTATATTTCTTTTTTGCTAGTTCTATCGAGGCTGCGGCGCGGCAAAAGCGGATATCATGTTTACCTTCCGGCCAGCTCTGCAAGGCTTGGGTTGCTTCCCCTACTTCATCTGCACGAGCGGCTGCCACGCAAAACGCTGCAACCACATCCGGATCCGCAGGGTTTTGCTGTAATATTTTCCGTCGCCACGCCAATTCAATCTCCGGAGAATTTTTCCCAGCGACTTCGGCCATAAACTCCTCTGCTTGCCGGTTATGATCGTTTAACTGCAGGGCCCTACGTACCGCCAGTATAGCTTTGTCGGGCTGGTGTTCCATCATCGCGGCGCGGGCGGCTTCCAGCGATTTATTGCTGCTCCAATCCTGGACCCAGTCGAAGGGCTTGAAAATGAGAATGGCGACTGGCAGCAAGATGAATAATCCGAGGATAACAGGTATAAATTTGCGCTTAAACATGTTTTCCGTTATTCGACTTCGTTCCAGGCGCTAAAATGTAATTCTTTGAATTGGTCTGAGGCGTTCTGGGTAGTGGCCGCTTCAGATTGATTTTTGCGGACGATTAAGCGGCTGAGCAATGACGCAGCGCTTTTCCAGGCTTGATCAGGCGTTTCATAGGTTTCCGCAATCAATTCCAGACTACGGAGGTCTCCTTGACGGGAACGCAAGAGGACGCTCCTGAGACGTCCTCGAAACGAGACGGAATCTAAGGCCTCGTCTGAGTTTGATATATCACTCCCTTCACTGATGAAAAAGACGTTCAATGGCTGACCAAAGTCATCAAACACCTCGTGTCGCACGGACAAAACGTGTTCCCCAAAGAAAAATCTTTGATAGCCATTGTCACGCACTAGCTTGCGGCCTGCAGAAGGTAAGCAAATCTCAGGTTTGTGCCCCCCGCTCCGCGCGAAGCTGGCATGGAGGCCTGGCTCCCACTCGAAAAAATAACCAATCCACCGGTGGCCATCTGCCGAGAACCACCATTTAGCGCTCCCAGTATCACACTGGAGCTTCGAGTAGATCTGCTTGGAGATATCAAAAGTTCTCGCCTCCTCGCCGAGGCTCGACCATCGCACCGTCCAGGGCTGCCGCTTTTGGGCACAGGCTGTAGCGTACCACCACCAGTTGAATAGTTCACCGCCTGCGAAAAGAACGAGAAAGCACAAGGGGATGATTACGCAGCGCGGCTGCGACGCGAAGCCACGGGAATTAGCTTCAGAGTTCAGTTCCGTTGCCTCCCTGGGTGGCCGCAACACGACGCCAGCGAGCAGAACGCAAGTGAGAACGAAAGCGGCGGTGCCGATAGTGTCATGCCACGACGCGAGTGCGCCGAGTCCAAATTGGGCGACGATTAGCGCCAGAGCAGTCATCCTTGCGATGTTAATCGTAAATGCAAACGCCCAGCCGAAAAGAACAGGGTAAAAGCGCTTCATTCCGCGTAAGCCGGACAGTTCCGCCAAGAAAAATCCTAACAACACCATTGTTTGAAAGCTTTTGATCCCGCTGCACGCCTCGTCGATGCCAAGCGGACCGTTCTGGGTCTCTAAAACTGTGCCTCGCTGTACCACGATCGCGCCGAAGAGATTAAGCAGTTCACTGGAAATGAACGCAGCGATTTTCATGAACGTCATGGTCAGCGGGAGCTCGAAACGAACCGGCCAGGGTACTGCAGTGAGAACAAACAGCACCGGGAACGCAAAATGTTTGACGAAGCTCGATCCGCCAATGTCAAAGAGCACGGCGAAGGTGAATGCGATAACCAAGCAGGCAGACCACCAGAGAGCGGTCCGCCAATCGGGATTCGCCTCCAGGATGACCCGAGTTGGAACCATCAGACAGGCGCACACGCCTGCAATAATTAGTGCCGCGCCGGACTTTGGTTGAGAGGCCGGTGGAAGAGTCTTGCGCCGCCGATAAAGCATGAACACCATCAGAACGGGGGCTGCCCAGCCGTATCGATACTCTTCGGCCTCAGACCAGAATTTCGACAGCTGGTAAAACAAAATACCCCATGCACACAAGAGCGCTGTTCCCAGCAATGCCAGATACGTCCGTGTGGGCATTACCAGCCTCGGCGTACCTCGCTTATCTCTATCCATGAAATCGCCCCTTTTACTGCACAGCCAGGCTATTATCAATTAAAAATCGCCCGCTCGAAATGGTTCAGAAGATTGCAACGCCCCGAGCTAGGCCTCCAAGATAGCTTATATTGTCGGACTATAGCCTATGAATCCATCTCATATGGTACTGAAAATGGGCCTCTTCTTAGGCTTCGCTGATTCCCTACGAGAAAATGCCAAATAATGCAATGTCGAAATTTATGCTTTGCTTTTTTGTTCTGTGTGCGATATGCGATGAACAAATACACGAAGAAATTGAGCTTTCAGGAGATTTAGCATGGATCAACAGGCATCAGGATTTGTAATCAGAGAGTTTCGTTCCGCCCGCAAACCGTCAAAATTGTGGCTCCTCGGACTAGTCGGGTCCGCTGCTCTTGGTTTGCTATTGTTTCCGGCGAAGACGCTAGCTGCTCCAACGGCAACATGGGACACCCCTTGGAGCTTTACACTCGGTTCGGAGATCGCGCGTGGAAATGCCAGTAATTCCCGGGGATTTGGATCAATTGGATCTTTTGATGAGGCGCTCCCCGGTACGGATGCAGTTGCCAAATCCGAAAGCAGCGTGACCTCTGACTCCTTTAGACGTTCGCGTGCCTCCACTAGTGTTGACTTCGAAAGATCTTTCGATCTTCAAGGCTCTCCAAATGGCTGGTCTGTATCCTTGTTTGGCACCTTGGATGGCACACTTTCTGCCGCTAATCGATCGCTCAACCCACGGGCTCGCGTGACTGCCTCAGCAGCGCTAAGCAGCGGAGATTCGATTTCCTTTGCCCGGACTATAAATGCAAATAGAACCGACCCGGCAAGCATATCGTTTTCGAGAAGCAAAATCGATAAGACCTTCCTTGGAAACGGAGATTATGAAGTGAGTGGTTCGCTTATTACGCGTGCAGCTGTCGGTTCCTCTTTTTTCTCCAGCGGCAGTGCGCTTTCGGACTTCTTTAGTTCCTTCTCAGTGGGTGTTAACGCAAAGCCTGTAAGTGTACCCCCCGTCCCTGAAACCATCAATCCAATCGGCGCTCTTGCTGCGGTCGGTCTTTGCGGCTGCATATGGTTGCGGCGACGCCGGGCCTTGCGCTGGAGCTGAATCGCCGCCACTAGGGAAAAAAGAAAACCGTCAACGCCGCAACATATCTGGTTTGCCATTTCCGCCAGCGCCATCGCCCCTCCGGGTTGGCTTGAAAAGGGTTCGTCTGCGTCGTGGCTCGTTCGTTACGTATCGCAGCAGATACGCTCCTCTCTCTCGCCTAGCATCCAAACCCTTTTGAAGCCAAGAGTATACTTCCTTGGTGTTTTAAATCTCGCCATTCATGAAATCCAAAAACCCCCGGCGTCGCCGGCGTTTGTAATGGCCGGCCTTAACCAAGCCAGTGGCGGTTTCTAGAGCCGCGAAAAGCGTCGTCGTGCCATGCCTTTCGTATTCCTGGGCAAAGCCCGAAACGACTCGCCCGTTGGGTAACCGGATGTAGCCTTGAGCCCGCTCCAGAGCTTGAATACTAGGCTTTTCATCTACGCTTAAGACAATGGCATTTTCCGGTGGGTTCAGATAGAGACCAACTATTTCGCTCGCCTTGCGGGAAAACTCCGGATCGGTACTATTGGGAATACTTTCATTTATCAACAGGCTACAAAGAGAATCAGCGATAGTGTCCGCTGCAGAAAAGGAGTGTTGCCTGGCCGGAAGTGCGGCCAGTGTTTTCGCCGGCACGGTCTTTTTCGTTGCTGCGTTCATTTATTGGAGGCGGTGATGGCCGGTGAACCAGCAACGAGGCAAAGCGTCACGCTTTGCTTCTTTTTCGAGTCTGGCATCAATGTCGCGGAAGTGCCTTTAATCGCATCAGGTGTGAAAAACTAGCGACTGAGCAAGACAACAGCAAACCGATAGCGCCGACGACCAGGGTCGCTCGAATGCCGATGACGCTGCCCAGCCAGCCGCCGAAGAGGGCACCAAAAGGCATGATCCCGGTGACGCAGAATCGAAAAGCTCCATTCATCTTCCCGAGAAGATCGCTCGGAGTGATCGATTGCCGGATCGTCCAGGCGAACACCGTCACGGCCGCGCCTCCGGCACTTAAAGCAAAATAAGTGGCTGTTAAACAAAAGATGCCGAGGTTGTCCGCTCGGCTAACCAGGGGAAAACAGAACGTGGCCAACGAAGTAAGACCACAAGCGTAAATCACGAACGGACCGGGACCAAGCCAGGCACCAAGTCGCTGGGCACAGATCGAACCAATCACCGCACCAAAGCCTCCAACGCTCACTGCCAATCCGAAGATTCCGGGCCTGAACCCGATCTCCCGCGTCCCGTAAAGAACAATCAGGGCCATGATCGCGTTCATAAAAAAATTATTCACCGTAACCAGCCAGAGGAGCGCGCGAATGTGCCGTTCACGGGCGACATAACGAAAACCTTCCGCGATCTGCCGTAACACGTTCGGGTGGTATTGGGCAACTTTTACCTCTCGATGCTTGATCTTGGCCAAGCAGCCGGCGCACAAAAAGAATCCCAAAGAATCGGCCAGCACGGCCATGGGAGCACCCAGAATTTCCACCATGATCCCGGCGAGTCCGGGGCCTGCGGATTGGCCCAGGGCGTAGGACATCATGATTTTGCTGTTGGCGTTGACTAGCGTTTCTCGATTCACGATCTCCGGAATATAGGTTTGATACGCCATTTCGAAGATGACCTTGAATGATCCCATCACGATCATGACTGCATAGAGCACCTCCAGATGCGCCCAACCCAGTGAGATCGCCAATGGCACAAAAATGATGACCACTCCTCGGATCAGATTCGAGAAAATCATCAGCGATTTTCGAATACCAAGATCAGCCCAAACTCCGGCCGGCAAAGTGAGAATTAGAAATGGAGCGAACTCTGCCGCGCGAAGAAATCCCATCTGCTGCGCCGTTGCGTGGAGGCTAAGGGCGGCCAACAACGGAATAGCAAAGGCGGTGACCTGTGAGCCAAGCGTGGAAATGGACTGACCGATCCAGAAATATCCGAATGATCGATTGATCAGGAAGGTCTGACGCTTGACTAAGGAAGGGCCAGCGGCTTCGTCGAGATTCTTCACTTCGAACTGCTCAACTGCGCCAGGCAAGAAAAAACCGAAATCAACTTTGCTTTAGAATGGCCGCTTTCAGCGTTAGCGCAAGGCTCGCGCCTGCGATTCAGCGATTCCCGAAACCTATTCATTTGCTAATTTCCTTGTCTTTTGCACGAAACGTTCCGAATCAGATAGCTTGCGCTTATCGACTCGGTCCCGGGGGAAACTAGCGGGCTTGCATCGGCTCTGGGTCAACCGGTTAGCCCGACTTCTCTTATTAATTCGATACTCGAAAATATTTCAGCTAAATTCGTTTTTACAACCGATATTTTGATCGTCTCCAGGCTGCGGGCCGGCGAGGCCTCCCAGTTATCGGCGCAAGAGAAGGAACCAGACGAAGTCGGTTCCTTTACGCCTGGCGATGTCGTGGCAATTCATGCAAGAGGTCGCGGCGCTCTTCTGGAAATAAGTTTCCATCGCGGTATTCGCGATGTTGGTCATCGGGTCGGGTCCGGTAAATTGACCGGGGAACGGCGCTCCGTTTTCCTCTTCGGGCTGGGGAAATTTTGGCCACTGAGTCATCACCAGCTGGTAATTCGCCCAGACAGTTCCTTTCAAAAGAGCCTGATACTCCTCGTTCGTTTTCCTGGTCGAATCGGCGATCCTTTTGTTTCTGACCACCTGCATTGGCTTCGGATTATCTAAAGGGGGATTATCTCTTGAGACGGGTGGCGGTGCAGTCGGCGGATTCAGAATCTGCGGTCTGCTGGGGTCGTTCAGAGAATAGTTTCTCCCGTTAGAATGGACTGAGCCCGGCTCAGGAACGTTGTCAATATGCTCGAATGAGGACCAGACCCATTGCGGACGAAGCGGTGTTTTCTGGACGATATGGAGCCCGATCAAACCCATTTTTTGCATCTTGCAGGTGTTGGCGACCGGATCGAGCAGCATCGCGTTGACCAGGTAGTACCTGCCCAGAGCCGCCGGTAATTCGTCGTCTCGGATGATCTTCCAAGCAGCCTTAACCGCCACACAATGATTTGGAAAACGAAGCTTCGGGATACCGCCGCCCGGCAATTTCGATTTGCGGTAGAGCTGTTGATCGCGGACAAAGTCGAATTCAATCTGATTCAACCGCACTTGAAAACGGACATAGGTGCGATTTTGAGCAACGAGGGGACTCCCGAACCGGCCGCTCCCGGCCTGATTGAGATCCCCGAAACTTAGAAAGGAGCCGAGGACCATCGTGCGCCCTGAGCCTTTAAACGGGAGATCACCGCACGGGGTGAAACCATCAAAGGAGGACCATTCCGTAGGCTCCGCTTCTTCTCGTTGAAAAAGTTCGTAATCCGCCTTCCACGTTCCCCAGACGACCTTGGTGTCTGGATCGGAAAGATCCCCGA
This sequence comes from uncultured Verrucomicrobiae bacterium, assembly GCA_963742335.1. Lineage (GTDB taxonomy): Bacteria > Verrucomicrobiota > Verrucomicrobiia > Chthoniobacterales > JAFAMB01 > JAFAMB01. The sequence continues at coordinate 55,547 of CAVULL010000015.1, read as the reverse complement.
TTTTTTTGGTCTCATCCGGCACGCCGCGGAAGTCCGGATTCGCCGGCCAATTGAGAGCGATGAAGGCGCGCCAGGAATAGTCATCAAAATTGGCGGTCTGATCTGCCTCTGGGTCGACAGGCGCATCGACCTCGTCAGGCATGGCAAAGCTAATGACTGGGATCGGATGAGGGAGCACCTCACCCGATACTGGCATTTCGAGGATCAAAAAAACCGCGACCGCAAGTAAGCATGACCCCAGTTTCATCGAGCAACCATCCAGGGAAAGCTGAAAAAAACTTTACTGCATCCGAACGCGCATTCTGGCCGCATTTATCTGAGGTCCAGAAGTAGGATTTTGATCGACTCTCGAATAAAACATCGATAACGACCGTCTTTTTCCAGTGAACGGATTCATGTCTGCTGTTGTAAACACCAAGGAAGAAGAAGAGCCGCCAGGTGAGGCGGCATTGGTCATGAGACTCACGCGGTTTGTTGAAAATTCCGACCTTAGTTTTTATCAAATCGCGTCGATTATCGGAATCTCTGGCACCATCCTGAGTATGTGGCTGGCCGGAACTGCCAAGCCGCACACGGCAAAATTTAACGAGATTGAAAACCTTCTCAGGCACTAGTACATCGTCTCATAAGTGGGAGACATACCGTTGGCTTCAAAAGGGTCTGGATGCTAGGCGCGAGTGAGGAGCGTATCCGCTGCGATCCGTGACGAGCGAGCAACAACGCAGACGGACCCTTTTCAAGCCAACCCGGAGGGCCGATGGCGCTTTGGCCGATTTTCTGCGTTGCTCGCTCCTTACGTACGGATCTCAGTATGCTCGTCGCTCGGCGCCTTGAAAATCGGCCAAATCGCCGACGGCGGTATGTCTCCCACTTATGAGACGATGTACTAGCCATAAAAATTGCGAACCCACCGATGAGCTTTCAATTTCTCGCGAAGTTCGGCAGGAAGTCCGTGTCCGTCTCCCACCTGGCAGTTTCGTTCCACGTTCCGCACTGAACGCATTCCTGGAATAACGGTCGAGACAACAGGATTACTCAGGACGAAACGCAATGCCGTCTCAGCCATCTGATCCAGAGTGATCTCGAGATCGGAAGCAATTTCCTGGACCCGCGCATAAACTTGCTGTTTGCGATCGCCTCGAAAATATCTGCTTCGAAAATCGCTTGGTTCAAAGGTGGTGTCCGGAGTGATCTTTCCAGTCAATCCTCCCTCGTCGAGCGCTACGCGGACAATAACGCCAACTTGATGGCGTTCGCATGCAGGGAACAGCTTATCTTCCGGGCTTTGCTCAAAGATATTGTAAATGACCTGGACGGTGTCTACGACGCCAGTCTCGATCAGTTTTATCGCGTTCTCCGGCTGGAAGTCGTTTATGGAAACGCCAAAATGCTTGATCTTGCCTTGTTCTTTTAGCTTTTGAACGGCCTCGAGCCAATCCCCTTGATTAACCCATTCATCTGACCAGACGTGAAACTGCTGCACGTCAATCGCTTCCAGCCGAAGATTTTTCAGGCTTTTTTCTGTGCACGCTGTGACATGCGCAGCAGGAAATGTTTCCGCCACGGAGATCCCGGATTGCGCAGGCCATTGACCGTTCTTCGGCGGAATCTTGGTGGCCACATAAATCCTTTCGGAACGTTCTTTGGTTACCTTTCCGACGAGACTTTCACTGTGGCCCTCCCCGTAGCCTAAAGCGGTGTCGATGAAGTTCAGTCCCAGGTCGATGGACTTGTCGAGCGCTTTTAATGACTCATCGTCAGAGGCACCGATCCAGAGGCCTTTTCCGATCCCCCAGGCGCCGTATCCGACCTCCGATACTGATATTCCTGTCTTTCCGAGTTTTCTGTGATTCATTCAGAGAACGTTCCTTTCTGCTGGTTAATACCCTTCCTTTTCCTGGCCGTTATTCTTGATGGCGTATTCCAATTTCGAGGCAAGCTTAGGATTCAGTTGCTTCAACTTGGCCAGATCTTTCTCGGCATCATTTTTCCGGTTCATCTTGACGAAAAGAACACCCCGATATTCGTAAGCCTCGGCGAGATTCGGATTGATTTGGATGGCCTTGTCATAGTGTCGCATGGCTTCAGGATATTGTGCCGGGCCCTGATGCCGAAGACAGTAGGCGAGGTTATTGTGCGCCTCGGCGAAGTCCGGCTTGGCCTGCACCGCCTTTTCAAAATCGACCAGAGCTTCCGCGTATTTCTTCTCATGCATCAGGGCGACTCCCTGGTTGTAGACTGCTGTCGCATCCACGGTGCTTTTCACCGTTTTCGCCGCCGGCTCAGGAACAGTCTGGCTACCCATTCCGAAAGCAGCTGTAACCCCAGCTGCCAGAATGAACCCTGCGATTAATCCGCAAGCTTGTTTCATAAGAGACGAGTTCAAACGATTGCGTGGATTGACGCACGCCAAATCCGAAACTTTACCAAAGTCGAAAAAAAGGACCACTCACTTTGGAGGGAATAAAGAATCAAGTTTTTCGATAAGCGCAGCCATTTGGCGCTGCAGATCTTTAATCAGGTTTGGGAGTCGACGCATTTTCACCTCGCGGTCCATAAATTGCCGAAGCGGTACGGCCGGGATGCCGATCATGGCCGCTTTCTCCGGAACCGGACCGGTAATGCCGGAGCGCGCATGAATGACGGCATCGTCGCCCACGGTCACATGATCTGGCAAACCCGATTGGCCGCCAATCACCACGCGGTTGCCGATGGATGCACTGCCTCCCAACCCAACCTGGGAGACGACCAGGCAATTGCTGCCGATCAGAGCGTTATGTCCGACCTGGATGAGATTGTCGAGCTTGGAGCCGCGGCCGATCCTCGTCTCGCCGAGCGTGCCTCGGTCGACACAGGTGCCCGCTCCGATCTCGACTTCATCCTCGATCACCACATTTCCCAATGAATGGATGCGAACGATCTCGGTGTTGAAGTCTCGAACCTCTCCGGTTTTGCGCACCGATTCCACGCTTCCGGGTTCGCGGGTCACGAATGCGAATCCGTCCCCGCCAATCGTCGCGTTGGGCTGGATGATCACCCGGCTGCCGATTTCACATCGATCACCGATACAGACGCCTGCGTGGAGAACAGTACAATCACCAACGATAACATCCGCTCCGATATTGACGCTGGAGACAAGTCTGCAGTGATCGCCAACCCGGCTGTTCGGACCGATCCGGCAAAATGGACCAATCGACGCGTTCTCGCCGATGCTGGCGGTCGGATCAATCACCGTCCAAGGATGGATCCCGGACTCAACGTGCACCGGCCGCTGGAAAAGTTCCGTCAATTTGGCAAGGACCAACCTTGGCCTGCTCACCACGATTTGATTGGGAGTTGACAGATTATCAATACCGGCAGGCACGACCGCGTTAACAATCTTGTCGGAACTGAGAGCTGATGCCTCTTTTGGTGACAGGACAAAAGCAAGATCAGAGGCGCCCTGGGCAACGGCAGGATGGACGACGCGGGTCACGGAAACTGAACCGTCACCGCGCATTTCTCCTCCGATAAACTCGGCAATTTCTCCCAAAGCTCTCATAGGGGAGATTAATTGCGCCTTTCCCTCAGGAGTTCAATAGCTGAGCCTGCATCGATCAGAAATCCTGAGAGATTTGTCAGTAGCTCTTCGGCTAATGGATATCGATTCAGATACGAACGCTCTGGCTTAAGGTAGAAGTGGGAGATTGGGTGAGACTTCACAAAACTATCGCCTCAGGGCCCGGAATCATTTAATCGTATGCCAATGAGCACAGTACCCTCAACTGTGGATCAATCTCTTCCTCCAAGCCCAACCAGCGGTGATCGAGAGGCTCGCGATTTTGAATTAGCGACTCTTGAACCACTGGCGCGCGAGGTACCAAATATTGACTCTGCCGTTGCTGAGATCGCACGGCTGTCCGCGGAGCTTACTTTGCCGAAAGGGACAATCCACGTGATCAGCGACATTCACGGCGAAGACAAGAAGCTCCGTCATGTCATCAATAATGCCTCAGGCACTTTGCGGCCTCTGGTCGAGCGCCTCTTTAAAGACCGGATGTCGCCGGACCAGTTCCAGGAATTATTGACCCTGATCTTTTATCCCGCTGAGGTCGTGGATCGGCTCCAGCAGACTCTTCGTGACCCTCAAGAACAAAGAGCCTACGCGATGCGGACACTTCACGATCTCTTCGATATTGTGCGGGTTTTGGCTGCTCGACGCAGCCTCGACGCGGCTACCCGTGTGCTCCCTGCAGAATATCGCGAACTGCTCGGTGAGATCCTCCATGCGCCGTCAACCGAACGGGATCAGGCTTACATTGAAGCGATCGTGGATGAACTTGTTCGCCGCGGACGTGTGCTGCACCTGATCCATCTGATCGGCAGGGTCATTCGCAACCTGGCAATCGATGAGCTGATCATCGCAGGAGACTGTTGGGATCGCGGGCCCCGCGGCGATCACGTCGTCGAGTATCTGATGCAGCAACCCAATGTATCCTTCGTCTGGGGCAACCATGATGTTGCCTGGTTAGGCGCCTGCCTCGGCCATGAGGCCCTGATCTGTCAGGTGATACGCATCTCGACTCGCTACCGCCGGCTCTTGCAGCTGGAAGAAGGCTATGGAATTCCAATCGAGCCGCTGGTTTTGCTGGCACGCACAGTTTATGCCGACGACCCAGCGACCAGTTTTCAAGTCAAAGGGATGGGCATGCGGGAAATGGACACGATGGCGAGGATGCAGAAAGCTGCGGCGGTGATGCAGTTCAAATTCGAAGGACAGGTCATCGCACGTCATCCCGAATGGCAAATGGAACACCGACGCCTATTGCATCGGATCAATTACAAAACGGGAACGATCGAAATCGACGGGATCGAATACCCGCTTACGGACGTTAATTTCCCGACGATCGACCCTGCTAACCCGTACGAGCTGACAGCGGAAGAGAGATTATGCGTGCGCCGCTTGCGCGGCTCTTTCCTGGCCAGCCAGAAGCTCTGGAACCAGATGCGCTGGATGATCGCTCAAGGAAGTATGTATCTGCATCGCGAAGAGCATCTGATTTTCCACGGGTGCGTGCCGGTGGATGAGCAGGGCGATTTTCTACCGATGACTATTGACGGCAAGCCTTATACCGGCCGCGCTCTGTTTAAAGCCATTGAAAGGGTTGCCTATCGCGTCATCGACACCAGAAAGAGGGACGACCTCGATTTGCTCTGGTACCTTTGGGGTGGTCCGCAATCCCCGCTTTTCGGAAAGGATCGCATCACGACTCTCGAACGCGATTTGATTACTGACAAGCGTTCTCACCACGAAACAAAGAACCCTTATTTTCGTTTGATCCACGAGCCATGGTTTTGTCAGAAAATTCTTGAAGAGTTCGGAGTCCCTCCAGCCCAGGGATTGATTGTCAATGGGCATGTTCCGGTTGAACTCGAAAAAGGAGAATCTCCCTTGAAAAGGAGCGGGATGGCAATAACGATTGACGGCGCCTTTTCTGAGAGCCTCGGAGACCATGGCTTCACCTTGGTGCTCGAACCCCACCGGACATTCCTGGCCCTCCACTATCATTTTGAATCGGTCGAAGCGGCGATCATGAGGGGCGCGGACATCATCCCGAGCATCACAGTGGTCCGCCAATGGGATCGGCCGAAGACCGTCGCCGACAGCCAGCGCGGTCGGCGGCTCCGAACGACGATCGAACAACTTGAACGATTGATCGCAGCTTACCGAAATCACGAATTTCGAGAGCGACCGACTGGTTGAGGCAAAGGTAAAACGTATCGGCGCAGTGGCAGAACGTGCCGGCGTTGGGCGGGTAGGCCTTCGGCGTATTTTGGTCTATCGAGGACAGGCTTGCTGAGGTTCAAAGAGGCAAAGCGGGACGCTTCGCATACCGCCGATACGTTGCCTCCCATAGGTTCATCCGAAAAGTTTCTTAAACTCCGACAATTCCGTACGCAATGCCTGGAACTCGGATTTCAGAGCGTTCAGTTCAGTTTCGAGGATGTCGACTCGAGACTTTTCCGTAACCCTCTCCGCGGCCGGCACCGATAGAGTGGTCGACGTGTCCAATTCAGGTTCGCCGGAGAGTAGTTGAACATACCTTTTCTCTTTCTGTCCCGGTCTAGCCGGAATGATCCGAACAAGAGGATCCTCTCCGCGAGTCAATTCTTCCAGGTATTTCTCGGTCTCCTCCAACGTCATCGAGCCAGACATCCGCTCGGTGCGGGAACGCAGTTCGCCCTGAGTTTGCGGACCACGCAACATCAGAACGCAGAGTAGTGCCACTTCGTGCGCATCCAGATTATAGCTGTCCAAAAGTGTATGTCGATACTTTGGGACGCGGGCGCCGGCAGTATGGACCAACATCGCCAGTTTTTTCTCCCTCAAGCCATTTAGACCTTGCTCAACGATGCGATCGTCGTAACTGACAATCGGATCCCGATTCGTGGTTTGATTGCATGCAACAACCACCCCATTCAAAGAGAGTGGGTAATATTCGGGTGTGGTTCTCTCTTTTTCGAGCAGAGCGCCTAAGACCCGTGTCTCAACCGGTGATAGCTCCAGCGGCATGTCGCAATTTCAGGATTGGTGGTTGTTCATCTAAATCGAATTGATGGCTGCCGCCGCAGCGGCAACAAAGCACTCATCGCTGACCACTTTCTAGGACGCGCTTTTATGAGAGGCTCTGACCAAACTCAATCAAATTTCCGTCGTTATCGAAGACATGGAAATAGCGGATGCCCAATCCCTCGAGCACAGTGGGTTCGCAGGCGAACCGCGCGCCGTTATCGCGCAACACTTTTTCGGTCGCGTCAAGATCATTCACCCGAAAGGCAAAGTGAACGATTCCCTGGATCTTGTGCTGCGGCCCTGGCTCATTCCAGGCCAGAGGGTATTTGCTGGAGCCCTTGACTTCGATTAACTCCACTCCGAATCCCTGGTATTCCAGGATGGCGACTCGGAACTGAACCTCTGGCAAATCGAGGCGCTTGACAGGTTCGAATCCCAAGGTCTCAGTGTACCACTTTACACTCTCCTCGAGGTTTGACACAGAAATCCCGAGGTGGAGGGGTTTTGGGGAAGATCCAAAGATCTGTTCGGCAAGTGAACTTTTGGTGCTCATGGGATGGAAAATCGGGTGTTGGTTGTGGGTAGGGGTGTTGATGGTCCTGGCGGCTTAAGTGTCACGTAGTTTGCCAATTCTGAAAATCGAAAAATCGGACTTTCCGACGGAAGGCCCATGCGAATGCCGATCGGCCCTCTCAAGTTCTACAAAAAGGAATCCATGAGCCGGGCTGTATTGTGGACAACTCTTGCCCCTGGCCGTTGACGTTTCCAGGCGGTCGCTTCCAATAAGTCGCTATTGGCAAAATATCGCTCCTGAGTGGTGCGTAATTGACGCACCACAACCGGATCGTAGACCAGCAAGTTGACTTCCGCATTCAAGGCAAAAGACCGGATATCCATGTTGGTCGAACCAATCAAGGCGATATCGTTGTCGATGGTTAGATGCTTCGCGTGGAGAAAGTGCGGCCGATAAAGATGAACCCGGATCCCCGCTTCCAAGAGATCGTCGTAGTACGACCTTTGGGCAAACTGGGTAATCATCTGGTTTGCGTGCATCGACAAAACCAGGTGGACCTCGACCCCGCCACGCAAGGAGGCCGCCCGGATGGCATGCAGAAACGGCTCGTCCGGTACGAAATAAGGGGTGGTGATGACAATTCGCTCCCGCGCCGCGTAGAGCATCGCGATAATCAATTCTCTTCCGTTTTCTTGGCCGTAGCCGGGTCCACTTGGCAGAACTTGAACGGGTGAATTTCCTGCGTAGACCAGATCGGGAAACAGCTCTTCACGTTGGAGCACGTTTCCGGTTTCGAAGTAATGATCGGCCAGGAACATGGCCTGCAATTGAGCCACCGCCGGGCCTTGCAAACGCACCATCAATTCTTCGTTTGGAAAACCTTTGACGAACTCATCATTGACGATGTTTTGAGACCCGGTATAGCCCACGCGTCCATCGATGACGACGATCTTGCGATGGTTGCGAAGATCGAAACGAGCTGCGTTCCTCCGGAACAAACCGACCGGCAACATCTCGCGGACTTCTACCCCTTTGTTTCGAAGCTTGGGGGCAAGTCTTTGGACGCCTTGCCTGGAGCCGACCGCATCCATCAGCACCCGGCACGTCACTCCCCGGGCCGCAGCGCGTTGAAGAGCTTCCCCCATACGCCTTCCGGTTTCATCCGCGAGAAAGATGTAAAACAGCAAGTGGACATTACGGCGAGCAGAATCGATGTCGCTGATAATAAAATCGATGGTTTTGGCATACTCGGTCAGTAGTTCTACCTGGTTACCGGCGAGCGTCTCGAATTCACCCAACTTATGGGCCAGTCTCGGGATAAATTGGAAGGCGGCAGGAAGCTCCGGGTCCACAGTCACGCGGGCACCAATCTGCTCTTGCGCCCGGCGGACAAACTTAGACGCCCGCACATGCATTTTTAGACGATTCGCCGGCAAATAGATGCGGCCAAATAGCCAATAGAACAACAATCCCGGCCAAGGTAAGAGAAAGATGAAGAGCAGCCAGGTTCGCGCCGCAGCCGTGCTCCGCCGCTGAGGCACATAAACGAACATCACGAGCCGGATGCCCCATTCGCTGATCAGGTAAAGCAGGCTCCAATCTTTCATGCAGCGCCTAAAAGCGAAGCCAGCGTTCTCTCCGCGTGCCGGAGGACCGGAGCAGTTCCGGCCGCCAACTCGTTCGCTGAAGCGCGGGGAGGGCACGTATTGCCTCGTTCCCGCCCAGCTCGATGCAGGTGAATGCGAAACTCTGGGTGTCCCATCAAGTCTTTTCAACCGTCACCACGATCTTGCCAACTTGTTCGTTTGATTCCATGTATCGGTGCGCATCAACGATTTGTTCGAGCGTAAAGACGCGGGCAATTTTTGGCTTGAACTTCCCCTGCGCCAGCTGCTCATAAACCCAACGCTTTGAGCGCTCCAGCCGCTCTGGATTTTGCGCGATCGAAAACAATGTGTATCCGCGGATGGCCAGGTTATTCCCGAGCATGGTAAACAATGGAAGCGGCGTGGACTCGGGCGCGAGCGCTCCGTACACGAAAATCGTCCCATAAGCGCGCATCGCTTTGGCAACGTTCTCCAGTTCGGGTCCAGCCACAGGATCAAATGCGAGGTCGACGCCCTCGCCGCCCGCAATCTCCCGCACCTTCTGAACCCAGCCTTCGAGCTTCGTGTTAACCACGAACTTCGCGCCGGTACCCCGCAGCAACGCCTCTTTCTTTTCGTTTCGAGTGGTTGCAATCGGGATTGCCCCTACCGCGTTTGCCAATTCGATCGCCGCGAGCCCGACACTGCTGGCTGCAGCAGTGATCAAGACATGCTGTCCCTGGTGCATTTTGCCAAACTCAATCAAGCCGTAGGCCGTCAGGTACTGCATCCAGATCGCCGCGCCCTCGATGGAATTCAGGTTCTCCGGATACTTCGCCAAGGCATAGGCCGGCAAGAGGGCCACCTCACCGTAAGTAGAATATTTGCGCATCGAAAATGAAGGGACTGAACTTACCTTATCCCCGGGCTTCAGTCCGCTCACCTCCGGACCAATTTCTTCGACGATTCCGGAGGCCTCGTACCCAAGCCCCGAAGGCAAATCCGGTTCTTCGAGATATTGGCCGCTGCGGAACATGACCTCAGCCCGATTCAACCCGATAGCCTCGACTTTGATCCGCACTTCCCCTTTTCCCGGCTTCGGAGCGGGCAACTCCTCCACCTGAAGAACTTCTGGCCCTCCGACCTGATGAAAACGAACGATTTTAGGCATACCTGCAAGTTACGCGACGACATCGCTTGCGCCAGTGCCGGGCAATCGATTGAATCTGATGATCGAGCTGGACAAATGAGAAAACAGGATCAACAAACCACCGTGATGTGCGTCTAAACCACCGTGATGTGCGTCTACATTGCTCTCCTTCGCGCTGTCAATGTCGGCGGTCGCAAGTCGATCCTCATGGCTGAATTACGCGATCTATTGGGAGAACTTGGCTTTGCCGAGGTCCGAACATTGCTACAGACCGGCAACCTGATTTTCCGGAGTAAAAGGCGAAAGGCTAGCGAACTTGAAGAATTCCTGGAGACGGAAGCCGCGAAACGCCTGAATCTCCAAACTGACTTTCTCGTTCGCACCGGGGAGGAGTGGGGCCGCATTGTCGAGAACAACCCGTTTCCAGACGAAGCTGAACGCGACGCGGCTCATCTCGTCGTCATGTTCCTGAGGCAGGCCCCGAACGCGAAAGATGTCGAGGCGCTACGCGAGGTCATAACAGGACCGGAGAATGTTAGCGTACAGGATAGACAAGCTTACATCGTTTACCCCTGCGGGATCGGTCGCTCGCGTCTTACCAACGCTCTCCTCGAGAAAAAACTGGGCACCCGAGGTACGGCTCGGAACTGGAACACGGTCCTCAAACTTGCTTCGGTGGCCGGGGACTGATCTGAATTTTTAATGTATGGCCCACGACGTTTTCATCAGTCACGCGCACAAGGATAAGAGCATCGCCGACGCCATTTGCGAAAAACTCGAGTCTGCGCAAGTCAGATGCTGGATTGCCGAACGAGACATTTCCGCAGGCGAGGATTGGACCGAAGCCACCCGGCAGGCCATCGGGTCTAGCCGCGTGCTGGTGCTCGTGCTCTCAGAAAATGCCAATGCGGCGCCTCATATCGAAAGAGAAATCGCTCACGCTTTCTATACCAAACGCCCGATCGTGCCGGTGCGGCTATCCAAGACACTTCCGCGGCGTGATTTCCTTTTTTATCTTGGGAATATTCCCTGGTTCGACGCAGTTAGCCCGCCCGCAGAAGAGCATCTGGAGGCGCTGACTGCCAGCATCAATCAGATCGTGCGCGGTCGCCCGGTCAATCCCAATCCGAGGCCCGCTGAGAGCCTGTCCCGGAACAAGGCAAGAATCGACTTTTCGGATTCATGGTTTGGAGCATTGCGAGCTTCTCACTACCAAACTTTGGCAATCTTGAAATGGACAGGAATAGCGGCATCCCTTTTTGGAGTAGTTTGGGTACTCTGGTTCGTGCACCAGCGAACGCAGGATGGAATGTCATCGGCGGATCCTCGCCCACAGACACTCCACGCTTTTCCCGGTGCCACTTCGACTCCGTCGACCCATCCGACCGGCGATGCACCGGAGACGAATCCAGCATTAACTTTTTCTCGTTTTGGCTTGTGGGTGAGGCCAGACGGCGCTGCGACGCCCGCAGCTGAGGAGGGATCTCAGAGCGGGTCTTCTACACCAGCAAGGCAACCGTCAAGTGCGCCAACTTCGGCGACACCGGCCGTCAATCAGAAGACCACAGGCGGGGTTGAAAACTCGACGGCCAACGACAACGCCAGTGGGAAGTCGGTGCACGAAGAGCGCCGAGAGGGTCATAAAGGAAAGTCGCGATCCAAGAGTAGAACCCATGCCACGAGGGAATCGCGAGCAGCGCACCTCAAAAACCGGCTGAAAGCGATTTGGCGCCGGTTGGTGGGAGGAAAGAAAGAAACCGAGAATCGGTAACCATACTGATCCTGGCAACCTCTCAATTCATCGAATCTTTGGGATCCGCCGGCCCATTCATGCGTATGGACGAAGAGACCGGCTGACTGTTAGAAATGCCGGCATGATGCGGCCAGCCAGATTCTTCATTTGCCTGTTTCTCTACTCGATTTCTGTGCAGGCCCAACCTGCATTGCGCTGGGCGGCGGACCCTAACAGTAATGCTCCCTACACCTTTTATTCGACGGAAAAAGCGCTCGCTGGTTTTGAGAACGAAATAGTCGATGCCGTCGCTCGTCGTCTGGGTCGTCGGGCGGAATTCGTTCAGAATGATTGGAACGGGTTGATCCCGGGGCTGCATCGCGGCCTTTATGACTGCGTCATCTGTGGGATCGAAATCACGCCTGAAAAAACAACTGAGGTGAGCTTCAGCATCCCCTACTACTTCACCTTCGAACAATTCGTCGGACGTCGCGGAACGCCGCCGTTCAGTTCTCTGGATCAACTTCGCGGCCGGAACATCGGGACTCTGGACCAGACGGCGGCGCTTCGAATGTTGGAAGACACGCCCGGCGTGATCGCGAAAACCTATGACCAGGAATTGAACGCTTACGAGGACATTGTGAACGGCCGTCTTTTCGGCGTGCTGCTCGACTTTCCGATCGCGAAATATTACGCAGCCCCTAACCCGCAACTGCAATTGACCGGACCCCCCTTCGGTCGGATCGCCTATGGCATCGCCGTTGAAAAAGGCAACCAAGCGCTCCAACGGGAAATCAATGTCGGCCTCCACGACCTTATCGCTAGCGGTGAACTCCGTACCATTCTTTCGCGCTGGGGACTCTGGAACAGTACGGTTGCACAAGCGTTCGACGAGCCAGCAGAACCTTCCGCACCGGACACCGAATACCAAGGGTTTGTTTCAGCGCAAACCTCGAAGGCAAACTTTTGGTCCCGCCTTCAAAGCTACGCCGTCGCCGAACCCCTTCTTCGCCGTGCGGCGCTGTTGACACTCGAGGTGTCGCTGACCGCCATGGCCGTGGCTGTAGCAGTCGGCTTCCTATTAGCCGTCTGCCGCGTCTTCGGGCCCCTTCCACTACGGTGGATAGCAACGGTTTACATCGAAGTGATGCGCGGTACGCCGCTTCTGATTCAGCTCCTCTTCATCTTTTACGGACTTCCAAATATTGGGCTTCGACTTTCTCCGTTCGTCGCCAGCGTGCTTGGCCTCGGCCTGAACTACGCCGCATCTGAGGCAGAAATCTACCGCGCAGGGCTGCTTTCCGTACCGGTCGGCCAATGGCACGCGGCCTACGCACTTGGGCTGACGCGGGTAAACGCCCTCCGCCTCGTAATCATCCCACAGGCCATCCGGATCGTTTTGCCACCGTTTACCAATGATTTCATTGCGCTCCTCAAAGATTCCTCGCTCGTCTCGGCACTAACGATGGTCGAATTGACCGGCGCATACAATCGCCTGGCCACCGAAACATTCGATTATTTCGGGACCGGCTTGTTGATAGCTTTTCTTTATCTTCTCCTTGGACTTCCCTTTGCCCGACTTGCTCGTTTCACGGAGGAACGGCTCGGCAAAAGCTACCTAAACCCGATGGTCATTCGCTCCGGCCCGGTCCGACGCCGTTTAAGAATCTGGCCTCAGAAAATAGCATAGGCTTTTGGCCGACGTCCCGGCAGTCCGGGACCTCGCATGCCTGCTTCAAGAGCGACGCTCGACTTTTGTCTCGTCGAGCTTGCATGCAGGCCAATTCCGGCTCATCCTCGGAAGCTATGGCGAGCCATCGTGCCGCGGACATCCGCAACTTTGCCATCGTTGGGCATGCATCGTCCGGAAAAACAATCCTGAGCGAGGCCATGCTGGCATGCAGCGGCACGATTAACCGCATGGGACGGATCGCGGACGGCACTACCGTTTCCGACTATCACGTGAGCGAAAAGCAGCGACAGATCTCGACGCAGACATCGCTGCTGCATGCCAGGTGGATGGACAAAAAGTTTAACATCATGGACACGCCGGGCTACCTCGACTTCATGAGCGAGGCCCTTGCGGCATTGCACGTCGCCGATTTCGCGCTGGTGATGGTCCACGCTCAACACGGCGTCGGCGTCGGCACCGAACGAGTATCGAATTTCGCCGACGAGTGCGGTATTCCGAAGATCATCGTCATCAACGCGATGGACAAACAGAACGCCAACTTCGATAAAGTCCTCGCCGATGCTCGAGCGCACTATGGTCCACGCGTGTTTCCGCTCAATATGCCGGTAAACCCCGGCCCTGATTTCAACCAGATTCTGGATGTGCTCCGCAGCGACATCGTAACTTACGAGACAACCGGCCGTGGCCGGTACCGCGAGGAGCCCGCCCATGGCATCTTGAAAGATCGAGTCCTCCAACTCCACCGGGAGCTGATTGAACTTATCGCGGAATCCGACGACGCGCTGCTCACGAAATTCTTCGATCAAGGGGGACTATCCGAAGAGGAATTCCGAAAAGGCATCCATGCCGCTGTCCAGCAACAACATTTTATCCCGTTGTTTTGCATCTCGGCAGAGACCGATGTCGGCGTCGCGCGGCTAATGGATTTTATCGCCAAGTACGGTTCTTCACCGGTGGACCGGGCGAAAGTGAGGGGACTCGACGGCTACGGTAACGAAGCCGAAGTCGCACTCACCCGTTCAGAGCCAGTGGTCCAGGTGTTCAAAACGATGAACGAAGAGCACTTCGGCGAACTCTCTTTTTTCCGCGTTTATTCCGGCACGGTCAGAACCGGGATGGAATTGTATAACAGCTCCCGCGGTATCACCGAACGGATCGGTCAGATCTACCTGCTTAACGGCCGGGATCGCTCTGCGGTCGGCGAACTGATTTCAGGCGACATCGGAGCCACCGTTAAGCTCAAGGACACGCACACCGGGAACACGCTATGCCTTGCGAAGCGGCCGGTGAAACTCCCGGCGCCTGAATATCCGAAACCGTCTCTTCACGCCGCACTCCAACCCAGAGTCAGAGGCCAGGAGGACAAAATTGCGGCCGGACTTGCGACTCTGCACGGAGAGGATCCCGCGTTTCAGTTCATGGCAGACCCCGAGCTGCGCCAAACGATCGTTGCTGCGCAAGGAGAACTCCATCTCGACGTGGTGGCTGAGCGGTTGCGGCGCCGCTTCAACGTCCACTTCGATCTTGTCGAGCCGCGAGTACGTTTTCGCGAGACCGTCAAAATTGGTGCGGAAGCGGATTATCGCCACAAAAAGCAATCGGGCGGCGCCGGACAGTTCGCAGAGGTCCTTTTGCGAATTGCCCCAGCTCCGCGGGATTCCGGTATCACATTCACCGAGTCGCTTTCCGGCCAATGTGTCGATCGCGTTTATGTCCCTTCGGTTGAACGGGGCATCCAGCACGCTTGTTCAGAAGGTATTCTAGCCGGTTACCGGGTAGTGGATGTGCACGTCAATTTTTATGACGGAAAAATGCATCCGGTGGATTCAAACGATATTTCTTTTCAGCTGGCAGGATATTGGGCGTTCAAAGAAGCATTCCTCAAGGCGCGACCTTGTTTGCTCGAGCCGATCCATTCTCTTGAAATCCGAGTTCCCGAGGATTGCGTCGGGAAAGTTATTGGCGACCTGTCCAGCCGCCGGGGTAAGATTGTCGGGATGGACGCTGGAACCCGGCTCGAGGCTATTCACGCCCTGGCCCCGGCGAGGGAGCTATATCGTTATGCAAGCCAACTCCGTTCCTTGACCGGTGGTCGCGGGCTCCACACCGAGGAGTTCGACCACTATGAAGAACTGCCTTCCGAGTTGGAACAGCAGGTGATCGAATCGGCAAAAAAAGCCCGGGCAAGTCAATAGGCACGGTAACCATGAAAATTCCGGAAAATTTTCAATTCGACTTTAAACAGAAGCGGATCCTTGTCACCGGTGCCGGCAAGGGAATCGGACGAGAAATCGCCGCAATGTTGTACCGGTTCAATGCACAAATTGTTGCGTTGAGCAGGACTGAAGAAGATCTGCAGAGACTGAAAGAAGAAATCGGCTGCGAAACGATCGTCGCCGAATTGGGTGATCCCGCCTCCGCCAAGCGAGCAGCGGAACAAGCCGGAAAAATTGATCTCCTGGTCAACAATGCCGCAATTGCCATCCTTGAGCCGTTCCTGGCCACCACTGTAGAAGCCTGGGACAAAACGATGGCGGTCAATCTCCGAGCAGTGATGATTGTTTCTCAAATTATCGCGAAGCAGATGATCGAGCGGGGTGTGGCCGGCTCAATCGTCAATGTATCCAGCATGGCTTCGTTTCATGCGGTCCACGACCACGCAGCCTACTGCGCCTCGAAGGCCGGTCTGGATCAGTTAAGCGCAGTCATGGCGGTCGAACTTGGGCGGCACGGAATTCGAGTGAACTCCGTTAACCCGACTGTCGTTTTGACGGAGATGGGCAAACGCGCCTGGAGCGACCCTGTGAAGGGCGACCCAATGCTGGCTAGAATCCCTCTGCGCCGGTTTGCGGAATGTGAAGACATAGCTTCGGTGGTCTGTTTTCTTCTGACCGACGGAGCCGCAATGCTAAACGGGCTTGCTCTTCGAATCGACGGTGGGTTCCTGGTCAACTAGTACTAGTGTTGTCCTGTCTCCGAGATTAACTGCACGGCGAGAAAGACCCGCCGTGACCCGATCCCCTCGAGCCACTGCTGTCACTCCCCGAGAAAAGCGGGAAAGCTGCCTTTTCTATTGTCCGCTGCGCTGTCGATATTTCCTGGACTGATCAGGATCAATCGAGCGCAAACGCTTCAGCAAACTATTCGTATCTGGCTTTGAAACATTGGGCGTCTTCGGCCCTCCCTCGTCTCCTGCTTTCCGCTCCCATGGGCCTTGGGCCGGAGCCCTTTGCATTTGTTCTGGCATACCTCCAATTCACAGCAAGAACTGAGCCATTTCGAGATATTTGTTCAGGCCCACCATTATTCATGCTGTTTTTGCTATTGTTCAACGTCTTCGATCGAAGTGATTTTCCAGGCCCGGCCGGTCGGAACCACTCGAAGGCGTAACACCGATCGTCCCCGCGTTATCCGCGATCCGTCCATCTGACTCCAGGAAACAGGTTGATCAACGATATAAAACCCTCCATTCACCGGACCTCTCACCACCGCAGGTGACACCGCTCCATATCGCCTGTTCTGCTTTTCCTGGTGATACCGGCGGGTCGCGGCCGAGACGCCCGCCCAACTCAAGTCTCCTTCTCCGTAAAAATGCACTGAATCCGCGTAGAACCGATGCTCATCCGCAACGCTGCCGCTTTGATCAGTCCGCACGAAGTCCGAGGCAAAACGCTGAAGATCCCCCGTTTGATCGCTCTGCTTAGGAGGATAGTCCGCACGTTTCGATGGGTTATCCTTTGCAGGATGATCTACCGACAGAGGATCATTTTCCGGATTCGAGCTTTCAGGCGCCGGCTTTGCAGAATGATTCCGATCGGCCGCATTTCGAGCCGGTTCCGGTTCGCTCTCGACCGTGATATAACCTTGCGGATCGCGACGTTCCTTCTGAAGGGTACTCTTAAGAAGATCATTTCCTTGAATGGCGATAAAACTGGCCAAAGCAGCCGCAAATCTCGGCTGATTCTCTTTTCCGGCTTTCTCCGTATTCTGGACGAGAGCGCTATTCTCGCTCGGAAGCGGCTTGGGAGTGACCCGCGAGACTGGCTCGGCTATTTTGGGCTGTAACAATAAGGAAGCGTCTAGTGCGGGAACCGCGCCCCCCACGAGCTCCGCGGGCTTGCCGTTTTCCGCAGAGGGCAAACTGCGGTCAACGAGATGCCGACTAGTAATCTATGTTACGGTGCACCCCGGCGGCGTAAGGGAAGCGTCCCGCTTTGCCTCTTCAAGCGACTGAGCAAACCGAGACGGTTCGCTTACCACGGCGAAGTGTGCGCGCTTTGCCTCTTCAAGTGACTGAGCAAACCGAGACGGTTGGTTTACCACTGCAAAGTGTGTGCGCTTTGCTTCTTCAAGTGACTGAGCAAACCGAGACGGTTCGCTTACCACCACTGCGAAGTGTCCCGCTTTGCTTCTTCGAACCCTCTCGCAAACCGAGAGGGTGGGCTGTCCACCACGGTGGAGGCCGGACGCTCCCGGTCTTCTAAAATGCGGGCGACCGCGGCCGCCTGAGAAGGTTTGAGCGCGTCCGGCTGAGGACGGACCGGCGGGTCACTGAACGATTGTCTGTACTCCTGTCGATACGGATGGTTGGAGCCCTTCGGATACCTTGCTAGTTCTGGCAGCGCGCAGCTTTGCCCGCCGTTCCTCTTTGAGAGAAGCCAACTTTTGCTGCTGTTCGGTGCTCAGCACGCCGTCCAGATCACCGTCATACTTTTGCCGCACCTCAGATAACTTCTGGCGTTTTGTCCGCGAATCGAGCGAAGCGTCAGCTTTGACCGCCTGCATACTCGTGACGTAAGCATCGATGATCGGTTTAGCCTTGGCAGCTTGATCATCGGTGAGCCCGACGTCCTTACGGAGGCGCGTCAGCTTAGCTCGCTTGATGGATTCGGGATTGACGTTTCGTTTCAGTTTCGCCGGCTGAACAACCTGAGACGGGGATTGTTGTTCAGCCGTTGAGGAGGTGGATTGAGCGTGAGCGACGTTAAAAGGGACGCCGATCGCGCAGATAATAACGTAATATATAAACGTTGTTAATTTCATCGAGCAATATCAACCACAAAACTTTTCTGTTGTAAATAGAAGTTTTTCTTCTTTTTGCTCGAACTTCCTAAATGGCTATCCCGTTGCGCGCTGTGCGCTATTCCGCCTAATCTGCCCACTGGCGCTTGAGCGTTTCTTTCGCCGCGTCGCGCCTCATCTCAAAATCGTCTTTAACCTGCTCCAACCTCTTCAACTCTCTCTTGAGCTGGTCCTTTCGCCATCCTTCCGCACGATCCTTTTGGTCTTCCAGCGCATCGATCTCGCGGTCCAGCACTTTTTCTTTGGCGTCCCACTCGTCGTCGAATTGGTCGAAGGCGGCATTGCGTCGATGCTTCCAGGTATCCTCGTGAGAATTCGATCCGCCCCGATATCCAAACATCGCAAGATGGAAAACGCCAGGCGGATTGCTGCGCCGGGAGGCCCAGTAAGCTCGCCCTGCCTGCGGATAGCCGTAGACATGCACAGGTGTCCCAACATTTGCTTCCTGGAAAAATTCGACCGCGTACTGTTCCGGCATCCTGATGCAACCATGGGAATCCGGATAACCCGGGAGAAATCCAGCGTGCAGACCAATTGCCGGATGAAATTGGACGTAGTACCGCATCGGTGCCTGGACGAACTCCAGACCGGGCGGGACCTTTTTGTAGATATCCGCGTCCGGGACCACTATCTGTTTCGTGACCGGATTGCCAAAGAACCCATAAAAGCTCGAGGCATGGTTCACGTCTTTATCCGTGACCCGGAAATTTCCAGTTGGTGTCTCGTGACCGGGCCGCCCGGAACAGATCGGCGATCTAAGAATCACGCGTCCATGATCTGTCAAATAGGCTTGCTGGTTCGTTAAATCGATCTCAATGGTGCGCTGGGCGAAGCAGCAGACGGCCCAAGTGAAAAAGATCTCGCCGAAAACTAGAAAATGTTTCATCCGCTAGCGGAAGAGATTGATAGCCAATTTTTGGAAAATTCGATTCCAATCGGATCCCGGGAAAAAACAATAGCCAGGTGAACGCGGTTTCCAGCGCTTGCCGTGGTCGAACTCCAACCCCGCAAGGCCTTCTCAACTCAAACAGGAAACCCTCGCTTCGTTTCGCAGTCCAGAGACAGTGAAACGACGACAAATTGATCTCCGTTTTGGTAAGGATGAGGAGGCGCCTCGACTTGAGAAGCAAGCAGCGGTCGCCGTACCTTTTCTACTTCGCCGTCGACTCTCGCAACAGTTCGCGTTCAGCGGCAACCCAATCGGAGGTTTCATCTCCATGAATGCCAAGGGCCCGTCGGTGCTCACCGATAAAGTAGGCGCGTAAGGCCACCTGCTCGTTGCTGGGCTGCGCGCTCAGCTTTTTCCGCGATTTGCTCTTGGGCGGCGCGACGTCACCATTGGAATTCGACACGGATTTTGCCGGGACCGATTTCTTGCCGGCAGCGGTTGATGACGATGTGCGTTGAGAGCGTGTGACGTTCATAATTTTTTGAGTATTTGATTAACGTTGCTGTTTAGTTGGCCATTTTCGCGGCCGTGATCTCCAGTACGCACCAGAGACTTTTTGTTATTGTCCGGATCAGCATCTGCAATCCCAGTATCGATTTCTCTATCGATGCGTTGAGGCGAGCCTTTCGAAGCAGGAATGAAAAATCGAAGACCTCGCCGATACCGGCCATAACTGCGCCGTCCTACGACCTCTCGAATTCCACGATGCAGAATCACTTCGTCCCAGCCTCCTCGTGTGCATATATGGGGTTATTTGGATTAACCGTGCACAACATATAGGGGAAGGCCTCAGAAAATCAAAGAGAAACTCAACGAACTC
Source organism: uncultured Verrucomicrobiae bacterium (assembly GCA_963742335.1). GTDB lineage: Bacteria > Verrucomicrobiota > Verrucomicrobiia > Chthoniobacterales > JAFAMB01 > JAFAMB01. The sequence goes on along the minus strand of CAVULL010000015.1, from coordinate 35,468 downwards.
AAAACTTTTTTCCAGGGGGGCGATCAAGAGGAAAGCTCCCAACAAGAGGGCAATGGCGTTCGAAGCAAGGCGAGCAAAAGAACCAGAACGATCATTCCGAGCGCCAAGACCAGCCAGACCGGGTGAACGCTGATCAAGCGAGGCTCCGTCTGGATCTGTTCCCACGGGAACATCCGGGAGGTGTATTTGCCCAGATCCAGCGAGGCTGCTCCACTCGAATTTTCATTCCCTAAACTCGATTCAAAATCCCGCTGGCACGGAGGACAGATCGTTCCTTCATCGCAAACCTGCGCATCGCAGATCCCGCAGCGAGCGACCAGCGGCTTATCGTTCATGCGTGATACTGTTCCAAAGAGCGGCCCTTGGCAAATGCCGGCCCACCTGGGTGCGGTCGTACTGCTCTCTGGCACCTTTTTGGTTCCGCCGGCCATATTCCCTGGAACCGCTGAATTTTGACTGCTAAAGTCTCGCCCCGAACGGGAATCGCGGGGCTAAACATCAATGGCAGGTTTCGGAGGATGGCAGAATCGCTGGAGTTCGAACACTATCAACTTCTGACAAATGCGGACGGCTCTCTTATGGAGTTAGGCCGCGGGGCGATGGGCGTGACTTACAAAGCCTTTGATACGAATTTGTATTGTTACGTTGCGCTTAAAGTAATCACGGCCAGCCTGCTGGACAGCGAAAACGCGGCAGAGCGTTTCCTGCGCGAAGCTCGCGTTGCAGCGCGATTGCGGCACCGAAATGTGGCTTCGGTTTTTCACTTGGGCAAGCATGGTGACAGCTATTTCTACGCGATGGAATTTATCGACGGGGAGACGGTTTTCTCCAAAGTGAAACGGGAGGGACCTCTCGACTGCGTCTTCGGCCTTGATATTGCTCAACAGGTCGCTTGTGCGCTGATCGCTTCAGAAGAACAACACCTCGTCCACCGGGATATCAAGCCGTCGAATCTGATGCTGGTCCGTGAGAGCGACGGCGAAATTCTGGCGAAAGTCATCGATTTCGGTCTGGTGAAATCCGCCGTCGCGGAATCGAGTGCAGCAGGCCATCTGACCGTGCGCGGCTTCGTCGGAACCCCCTACTTTGCGAGCCCTGAGCAGCTCGACCGGCAACCGGAGGACATTCGTTCGGATATCTATTCGCTTGGGGTCACCCTTTGGTACATGCTTATTGGAAAGCCGACCTTCATGGGGTCGATGGCCAGCGTCATCGCGCAACACCTTGAAAAAACGCCGGCTTTCGATTCGCTGGCGATTCTTCCGGCGCAGGTGGTGGCCGTGCTCAGGCGGATGCTCGAAAAAGACAGGGCCAGGCGAATTCAAACGCCATCGGAAGTTCGGAAGGAATTGAGAGCTTGTATCGAGAGCCTGGCGGTCTCCCAACCGGCAATCCGACCAGAGACGAAGACCATCGACACATTTGAAACCATTGAGCTGACCAGTGCGCGCCCCCTGGAGTTGAGACCGGAAGCAGGATCACTACTCAAAAATCGCTATCGCCTGATCGAGGATGTTAATCCTGCCAATCCGGGTCACATTTTTCATGCGGAAGATACCCAGACCAGGATGCGCGTCAGGGTGCGGGTTTTCCTGGCCGACCCCGAGATTCTCACGCAGATCGGGGAAGAAGCAGAACGCGTCAAAAGCGCCTCCCACCCAAATTTCATTCAACTCGTCGCAGTCGAACGAGAGAGAAACATCAGTTTCATCGTACTCGAATGGCTGGAAGGCTTTCCATTGGTCGATTTATTGCGCGCTCGAAGAGCCTTGACGCTGCGCGAAATGCTGATCTTGCTTAAGCAGATCGCTCCGGCGGTCGACGCCGCGCGAGAAGCGCATCTGAGCCTGGAAATGAAATTGCGGGATATCTTCCTGCATTTTCCCGAAAGCTTTGCCGAGCCCGTAGCAAGCATCGTGTTGCGTTGCCCGCTGGACGAATGGCCGGCCTTCGTGGTCAAGATGAGTCTGTTGGAAAAGATTAAAAGCTTGGAAGGATCCGCCGGCTCAATCGCAGAGCAGACGATCATTTCCGACCTCAGACCGCAGCGTGACGTGGTGCAACTAGGCATCCTTTCGTATGAATTATTAGGAGGTAAACCGGGGGGATATGCGCCGCTGGCGACTGTCTCGGAGAAAGGCAATGAAGTCTTGCGAAAATGCCTCACCCCCGAACGAAGTTTTTCGACGGCGGCCGAGTTTTACGAAGCGCTCCGCAGCATCACGACTGCTAAGCCGGAAATGCCGGCCCCGATTGCCAATCGGCCAGCCTCGGTGCGCACTGCGCCCCCCAGCCCGGAAGCCTCGGCGGGAGCCAGTTCAGGCGGCGGTCCATCGCAGAACGCAGTAACTTCTAAATCCGCTCCTGCTTCGAAGAATCAGTTTTGGCTCATTGTAGGAGCATTGATCATTCTTTTGTTCGGTGCCGGTGCAGTGTGGTTTTTCCTGCCCGTAATTTTGAATCCTGCACCGGGCCCGGAGCAAGAGGTTCTCACTCAAACGCCCTCCCAAAAAACGCATACTCCCTCTGGTTCCCACTCCCCGCCCCAGCCGGGAAAACGATGGAGCAACAGTCTGGAGATGAATTTCGTTCCGTTAGGGGATATCTACATTTCAGAATGGCAAGTCCGCAGACGTGATTTCGAGGCCTTCGTCCAGAGCACAGGCTACGATGCAGTCGGTGGAATGTCCTCGGCGGTCACCCAAAACGGGTTCAAACTCAATGAAATGAGCTGGAAAGCGCCGGGGTTCCAGCAAACACCCGACCACCCGGTTGTCGGCGTCAGCTGGGAAGACGCAAACCAATTCTGCGCGTGGCTAACGAAAAAGGAACGCAGCGAAGGGACCCTGGCCACGTTCCAAAGCTATCGGTTGCCCACTGATCGAGAATGGAGTCAGGCGGTGGGGATCGAACACGAGCAGGGTAACACTCCCAAGGATCGCAGCGGCAAGATCAAGGCTATCTATCCTTGGGGAGAGACTTTTCCCCCGCCGAACGATGTTGCCAATTATGCCGGGAGCGAATCAAGAGTGGACACGCCGGAGAGCTGGAGCGTAATTCCAGGCTTTCATGATTCCTTCCCTCGGACGGCCCCGGTTGCAGCTTTCAAGGCGAACGCCCATGGCCTTTACAGCGTGGGTGGTAACGTTTGGGAATGGTGTATGGACAAATTCGAAAATACGATGAATTGGCGCACCCTTAGGGGCGGTTCCTGGGCGACCTCGCGCGCGGAAGAATTGCTCTCGTCGTATCGGCGTGGCTATGGGCCACTTTTCCGCTGCGATGATATTGGTTTTCGTTGTGTCATTGCCGCCGATGGAGCTCACCAATGAAATTGCTTAAATTCAATCTGATTTTCATCCCTTTCCTTGCCCTGGGCCTCGGGTTGGTTGGCTACGTCGCACGAAAGATGTTGCTCGACGATGCGCAGCAACATGTCATTCAGAACGCGCGAATTATCATGGAAACAATGCTCTCAAGCCGCACTTACACCACCAAACAGGTCGCCCCGCTGCTGCAGCAAAAGAACTTCAAGCTCCAAACCGCGATCGAGGAGTTTCGAAAGACGATCGACCAGATGCCGAAAACCTTGGACCCGAATGCCGCGAAAGACATCCGCGGAAATAAAAAAGAAGGCTTCCTCCTTGGCCAGCAACATGCGCTCCAGGCTCAACAATTGTTCCTCGAATCGGTGAAAGGGAGGCCGGAAGAACTGCTCGATACCGAATTTCATCCTCAGTCGGTTCCGGCGTTCGCCGCAACTGAGATCTTCGGCTACCTCCGGGAAAAATTTCCCGATTACTTCTACAAGGAAGCTACGCTGAATCCGACTAACCCGCGCGATCGGGCGACAGATTGGGAAACCGATGTGGTCAACCAATTCCGCGGAAATCCGACCCAGGCAGAGTTTATTAACACCCGGGAATCGCCTACGGGAACGGCCCTTTTTCTCGCTCGGCCGATCAAGGTTAGCAATGTGAGTTGTCTGGAATGCCACACCACCCCGGACAAGGCGCCGGCGGAAATGATCAAGCTTTACGGGGGGGATAACGGGTTTGGTTGGCGGCTCGACGACGTAATCGGAGCTCAAATCGTCTCCGTGCCGGTCTCGGTGCCCGTGCACAGCGCGGAAAACGCGTTTCGCATAATTATCGCCTGGCTTGGCGGCGCATTCGGCGGGATCCTGATCATCGCGAACATTGCTGTAGCGATCGTGGCTCGCCCGCCCCGCAATTAACGCGAAAAGCTGGCAACCAAAAGCGCTCGCGGATTGAAATATTGGAATCTCGACGTCGTGTTATCGCCAAAGTAGGTTCGCGAGCTAAACTTCCTCATGACCAACGACTACCGTTCCCTGGTATTGACTGCCGGAGAAAAATATCGACTGGTTCCTTTCGACGTCAGCTTTACCGAAGCCTTGTTCGAAGCAGTTCAGGAGTCGCGAGATGATCTGCTTCGCTTCGTCTCGTGGTATTCTCCCGAGTCTTCAATGGAAGACGCCAGGCATTGGCTTCAGGCTCGAGAAAGGGAACGTTTCGAGGGGCGGTCTTATGACTTTGCCATCACCGATGCTGGGAACGGTGAACTTGTCGGAGGATGTGGAATTGACCGAATTCAAGCCAGGAACCGTCAGGGCGATCTTTACTACTGGGTCCGGACAACGCGGACACACCAGGGGGCGGCGACAGCTGCGGCGGCAGCGATCGCCTCCTTCGGCCTTACGACGCTTCACCTGATTCGCCTGGAGATCGTCGTAGCTGAAACGAATTATATCGGTCAGTCGGTCGCGGAACGAATTGGCGCCTCACGAGAGATCCGCTTGGCCAATCGATTGATCCTCGGAGGAGAGATTTTGCACGCCTATTTGTTTTCAATGCTGGGCGCACCCGAAGCAAAAACGCTGGACCAGAGTAACCCAGGGCTATGATTCCTTGGCCCTTCGGGTCATCATCCCCCGAGATAAAGCTTCCGGATATGATCGTCGTTTAGCAGCTCCGCAGACTTGCCTGCCAAAGCGACCCGGCCGGTTTCCAGGGCATAAGCCCGATTGGAAATCTTGAGGGCCATCCGTGAATTCTGTTCGACCAGAATCACGCTGATCCCTTCATCACGATTGATTTCCACGACAGCTCGCGCGATATCGCGAACCACCATCGGCGCGAGCCCAAGCGACGGCTCGTCGAGCAACAATAACTTCGGCCGCGCCATTAACGCACGACTGATCACGACCATCTGTTGTTCTCCACCTGAGAGGCTGCCGGCTTGTTGCTTCAGTCGCTCCTTCACCCTGGGAAACCGATTAAAAATCCTCTCGAGATCCTGTTTGATTTCGCGCTTGTCGGTACGCAGGTAAGCCCCCATCAAGAGATTGTCCTTAACGGACATAAAAGGGTAAACATGCCGCCCCTCGGGCACCATCGAAATGCCAAGAGCGACCACCGCAGCCGGTTCGAGTCTGTCGATGCGCTTTTCGCCGAACCAGATTTCCCCGGAGGATGGACGGGCAAGTGCGGTAATCGCTCGCAGCGTCGAAGTTTTGCCGGCGCCGTTCGCACCGATCAGGGCAACGATTTCTCCCTGCTCAAGATGCAGGGTGACGTTTTCCAGTGCCTGTACCTTGTCATAGTGAACACTGATATTTTTGAGTTCGAAATACATCACTCAGTGCCCCACTTCTTCGTCAGCTTGGCCAAGATACGCTCCGATCACCGCTTCATTCTGCCGGACCTCTGCCGGGAGACCCTCAGCGATCTTGGTGCCAAAATTCAAAACGACGATGTTGTCGCTGATCCGCATGACAGCTGACATATCGTGTTCCACCAAAACGATTGTGACACCGCGGTCACGTATCCCGCGGACCAGTTTTACCGCCGCATCGGTTTCTTCGACGTTCATTCCGGAGAAAGGCTCGTCGAGCAGGAGCACCTTCGGTTCAGCAGCCATGGCGACGGCGATTCCAAGTGCCCGCAAGTGCCCATGGGGAAGGTTTCGCGCCACCGTCTGCTTCACCGCACTCAATCCAAGATAGTCCAGGATCTCGGTTGCACTGTTCTGAAAACGCTCTTCGTCAGCGCGCGCAGTAGCGCTTGAGAAATAGATACCAAGACTTGAAGCTCGACATCGCAACTGATGAGCGACGATGACGTTCTGCAACGCCGTCATTTCCTTGAAGATGGTCGTCTCCTGAAACGTTCGCACCACCCCGCGGCGTGCGACCTCGTGCGACGGCAAACCGGTAATCGTTTGTCCATTCAAGTTGACGCGGCCCGATGTCGGCCTCAGAAACGAGCTAATTAGTTTGAACAGGGTGCTTTTTCCGGCGCCATTCGGCCCGATCACCGAGAGAATTGCCCCTTTCTCGACAGAGAAGCTCACCTTGTTAACCGCGGTGAGACCTCCAAAGCGCTTCGTTATACCCTGCACTTCGAGAATCGCCATGGTCAACTTTTTGCCCCCTTTCGTCTCCCTTGGCGGGGCGCCCCCAGGCTGAGTATGCCATTGGGAAGCCAGAGCATGCAGGCGATCATGAGGACCCCATAAATGAGCGCCTGGTATTCTTGGATCGCGTTCAACAGTTCAAAAGCAATGACCAGCAGAAAGGCACCGACGACCGGCCCGAAAAGATAGGAAAGGCCTCCAAGGAAACAGTAGAGCAAGAAATTGACCGAGTCCGAAATCGTATAGGTAGCAGGGTAGATGTTCTGGTGAAAGGCGGCAAAAAATGCGCCACCAATTCCCCCCATGAAACAACAGAGCCCAAAGGCGATGACCCGATATTTCGCGACGTTGATGCCGATAGAAGTAGCCAGGTCTTCGTTTTGGCGCAGCGACCGAAACACCCAGCCCAGGCGGCTGGTCGACAAGCGCCAAACGGCGACCAGCCCGAGCACGAGAAGCAGGCAGGCCAGGAAATAGAAAGGCATCGGATCGGCACCGTTGAATTCCGGGACCAGGGTAAGGTCAAGCAGGCGAATTGCTCCCGGCCTCGGAATGTTAACGATCCCGGTGGCACCCTTGGTAATATCACCTCCATTCAAGGCCAGAAGTCGAATCGCTTCGGTCAAGCTGAGCGTTGTCATGGCAAAATAGACGCCCTTTAACCGCAGTACCGGCCAGCCGATCAGAGCGCCGAGGGCCGCAGAAATGAATCCGGCCAGAGGCAGGCAAAGCCAAAAGGAAAGTCCGAAACGCGTGGCCAGGATGGCCCCGGTGTAACCACCGACAAGGGCAAACGCACCTTGGGCCAGGTTCATTCTGCCAATTGAAAAAGCAATCCAGACACCTAAGCTGATGAACGACAAGATTGCCGCGTTCGTCAACACAGTTATGAAATAGGGGGACCGCCCGAGCAGGACGGGAACGGCAACAAACAGGAGAAACACAAATCCGGCGAACCGCAGCTTCTGACCTGAAGTAAGGCGGTCATTCTCGTTTGCGGCCCGAGCAGCATTGCTTCCGGCGCGGCTGGCTAATTGTTGGAGATCTAACCCCATGGCTTACCAAGGAGGCCTTGCGGTCGCAGGAGCAAAAAGATGATCAGTCCCGTGAAGATCAGAAGATAGGTGATCGAGCCGGGAAGCAGCGCATAACCGATCGCTTCGACGAACCCGAGTAAAATGGCACCGAGAATGGCACCCGGCACGACGCCGGCGCCGCCGATCATAATCATGATGAAAGCCTTGATCGAGTAGACATTCCCGACACCGGAATTGACTCCGAAAACGGTGACCAGAAGGCCGCCTGCCAAACCGGCAAGGGCAGCACCGAGTGCAAACCCGTGCGCCGCAACACGATCAACATTCACGCCCATCAGGTGGGTGACTTCACGGTCCTGCGCGAGGGCCCGCATTGCGCGGCCAAGCTTTGTGTATTGAACGAAAAGCAGAAGTCCAACGATCAGGACCAGAGCCAACACCATCACCAGAAGACGGCCAGCCGGAAGATAGGCTGTCCCGATTCGATAGACCCCGGTTACCACAGGTGGCACGCCTCGCTGCTTCTCACCAAATATCGAGAGGGCGAGATTTTCAAGGAGGAGGGCTGTGCCGACGGCGAGCAACATCGAGTTTTCTTCTCTGGTCGCTATCTTGCGCATTCGCCTAAAGAAAAAGGTCTCGAAACACCAGCCAATCACACCCAGCACGACGACGACCGCGACCAAGCTCAAGAAATAATTGAGCTTGAAAACCCCGTAGAGATAATAGACAACGAAACCGCCAATCATGAACATTTGCCCATGGGCAAAATTCAAGATGTTCATGATACTGAAAATCAGCGTGATTCCGAGAGCGATCAGCGCGTAGTTAACGGACAAAACGACGCCATTGACTAGCATTTGCTCCAAGACAAGATCCTCCTAACCGTTGAATACGTTACCGGCCCGCAGGGACCGTTACCCTTCAGCCCATTTACTCACTCCACGCTGCCGACAAAGAGGGTTTGGAACTTGCCTTTGCTGACCTCGTTGACAACCATCGGAACACCGATTTGGCGCGGCTGCGAGAAGTAGGAAGTGCCGACATATTTCAGCTGCTTGTCCTCTTTGAGAAACGGGTTCTTCATGACAAAATCGGGCATCGCTTTCTTAAATAGCTCGACGTTGCTAATCGCCTCGGAACCCGCCTTTTTAAGGGTCTGAAGGATCATCTCGAGTGCATAGACCTTGGTCCCGGCCTCGTCATTCCATTCTCCGGCAACTTTCTCGTAGCGATCGATGAACTTTTCCATTTCGTCGCTGCGAATCTCTGGCGTGCTGGCACCGCCGACGCAGATAAAACCGTCCGCTGCGTCACCCGCGACTTCATTCAGTATTTTAATATCCTGGGCAGTTTCGGTCGCCAGCGTGCCCTTATAACCGAGTTCACGCGCTGTCTTGATCAGCAAAGGAGCATCGGCCGGCGCCACGCCAGAAAACACGATGAGGTCTGCGCCGTTGTTCACGACGCGCGAGATCACCGGAAAGAAATCTGTCGTCCCCGGCTCGTAAGTATCATCCGACGACTTGATCTCCAGGCCGAGTTTCTTGGCGGCCTGCACGCCTTCATCTCGTTGGTTTAAGGGATCAGACTCGTTTCGAGCGACAAAACTGACCGACTTCACGCCCTTCTTGTCGATTAGATATTTGTAAATAATTGGTCCGGCCTGGTAAGAGGCAATCATCCCTAGAATGGCATTTCCGTGCGGAGGCGAGTAGAGCGTTTTCTGGAAGGCGTAAGGGAAATAGATGGCGCCCGAAGCTTCAGCAACGGGCTCCACGCTGGCCGCCGTCGTATCTACGTTTGGCCCGATGATGTAGTGAATCCCATCCTGCTTGGTCAAGCGTTCGGCGCCTGAGACCGCAAGTTTCGGATCGTTCTTGTCGTCAATCGGGACAATATCGATCTTATATTTCTTGCCTCCGATCTCAAAACCTCCCTGTTCATTGTAAAGTTGAGCCGAAGTCTCGGCACAATATTTATTGACGAGCCCCCAGGAAGCGGCCGGTCCGCTCATGACTCCAAGGACTCCAATTTTTAAAACTTCCTGCGCATCAGTAGAACCGACAAACGCAGCCGTACCGAAAACGAAAAGCGCAAACCCATGGAGGAGGATGCGACGACAAAGCTTGACTGTGCTCATATATTCCTCTCTTTCCCCGCCCGCGTGATCGGCACCAGGAGGAGGCGCCACCGCGGCTGCGATGGACAGACTTTATCCATGATCGCCGTACGATCAGCAAGAAAGAATGACAAGGAGGTGTTCCGATTTTCGGAACTGCTCAGCCATTGATCTGCAATCGTTTGCTTGTGCAGAACGAGCCAATCATTCATCGTTCAATCCTTTGCATGCAGTATGAATATCCTGGTGACCGGCGCAGCCGGAATGATCGGTCGTAAATTTTGCGAGGCGCTGGTGAAGCGCAAGAGTATCGGAGGCAGATCGGTAGAGCAGTTGACGATGGCCGATGCGATTCCACCCATTGCCCCCGCGGTTGCTCCGTTCAAGATCAATACACTCTCGGCCGATATCACCGACCCGAGGGTCGCGGAATCTTTGATGACGGATCGACCGGAGATCATTTATCACCTGGCCGCAATTGTATCCGGTGAGGCGGAGGCCGAATTCGACAAAGGTTATCGGGTCAATCTTAGCGGTACCCAGCAACTTTTTGAGGCGGTGCGACAGGCCGGACATCGGCCCCGAGTTGTTTTCGCAAGTTCGATCGCAGTCTATGGCACGCCTTTCCCCGAGACGATTCCTGAGGATTACGCATTAAGGCCGCTCACTTCCTATGGTACGCAGAAAGCAATTGGAGAATTGCTGCTCGGCGATCTTAGCCGCCGCGGTTTCTTTGACGGGATCGGAATCCGATTCCCAACCATTTGTGTTCGACCGGGCAAACCGAACAAGGCGGCCTCAGGATTTTTTTCCAGTATCATTCGAGAGCCCCTGAAAGGCGAACCGGCCATCTTGCCGGTGACCGAGAATGTCAGGCACTGGTTCGCTTCTCCCCGGGCCGCCGTGAATTTTTTGTTTCACGCCGGGGCAATCGACCTTGATCAGCTTGGTTCGCGCCGAACCCTTAACATGCCCGGACTTTCGGCAACCGTGAGCGAGATGATCTCGAGCCTGGAAAAGGTTGCCGGAACCGAATGCGTGAAATTGATTCAGCGGGAGCCAGACTCAAATGTTCAGAGGATCGTTGATGGCTGGCCACAACGGCTTGACGCTGCGCGGGCACAAGCTCTCGGTTTCCAGGCAGAGACCGACTTTGAGGAGATAATCAAAACCCACGTTGAAGACGAATGCGGCGGAGACCTTCCTGCTCGTCCCACCGCTCGGAGGACGTAGTGGGATCTTTATCGATTGTTGCGCTACTCCACGGTCCGGACAAACCTGGACTGGTGGCGCGAGTGGCCGGCTGGATCTTCGAGCAAGGTGGTAATATCCTTCACGCTGACCAGCACCGAGATGCGGAGGAGAACGTTTTTTTCCAGCGGGTCGAATGGTCTCAACCAGGGGCAGCGACCCACGTACGCGAGGTTGCAACATTCTTTGAGTCGATGGCCCGGCAAGAGCTCGGGATGCATTGCCAAACCACGGTTTCCAATCAGCGAGCCAAAGTTGGAATGCTGGTTTCCAGGATCCCACATTGTCTTCAGGATCTCGCGTTTCGATTTCGAAGGGGTGAAATGCGGGGTGAATTGAGTTGCGTGCTCTCCAATCATCCCGATCTACAGGAATTCTGCGCTTCGACGGGTTTGTCATTTTATCACCTTGAGGTGAAGGCCGAGCAAAGGGCCGAGGCGGAGGAGGCGCAATTAAAGATCTTCCAGAACCATCAGGTCGATCTGATCATTCTAGCGCGGTACATGCAGGTGTTAAGCCCGCAATTCCTGGTCGAAGCCAAAGTCCCGATCATCAACATTCATCACAGCTTCCTGCCGGCCTTTGCGGGAGGAAGACCTTACCACCAGGCTTACGCGCGCGGGGTCAAGATTATTGGGGCAACAGCGCACTATGTGACGGCCGAGCTTGATCAAGGTCCAATTATCGCCCAGGACGTCGCTCGGATCAGCCACCGGCATACTGTCGACGACCTGGTCCGGAAAGGGCAGGATCTGGAGCAGACCGTTTTCGCTCAAGCCGTCCGCTCGCATCTCGATCATCGGGTGCTGGTCTACAAAAACAAGACTGTCGTCTTTGATTGAGCGCGAGGGCCGCGATAGGGCGCACTAAGCGAAGCGTCCCGCTTTGCTCCGGGTCCCAAGAGGCAAGGCGAGGCGCTTCGCCACGCCGATGCCCAGTACGTTTGTGCAAGAAGCCTCGACGACTCAGCATACGCGTGAAAAACCGGCCGGCGCGAACTACCGTGCGCTGATTCTTGACGCCCGGGTCAGATACCTGATAGTTTTTTAGCCTCCCCCCAGAAGTCCCTGTTCGCTCTCGATTGTTGAATGCGGCGACAACTAGTGTCCGTCGCCATTTGCCATGCCGTAAACGGTAGGGCAGACATTCAACGAAAGAACGACGGGATTTCCGGGACACCGCAATACAACACGGAGCCCCTAATGTCCAAACAACACGAGGACGAATTCAGAGAATTAACAGCTGGGTTTTTCCAAGGTAGAATCACTCGGCGTAGATTTATTCAGCAAGCCACGAAACTTGGCGTTTCTGCTGCTCTGCTGAGTCGGATTGCACCGTCCGCCTTCGCGGCGGATGCGAACTTAGTCGACTCTTCGCCGGAATTTCCCGACGAAGCGCCTATTACGAAGGAACGGATCGAGTTCCTTAAAACCAAGCCGTACAAAGGTACGACGATCAACGTCATGGTGCTGAAGGCAACCGTTGGCGACGGATTGAAATACCACGTACCGCGCTGGGAAAAGGCGACCGGCGGCAAGGTCAACGTTGCTGAAGTCCCGATCGATACTCTGCATCAGCAGATTTTTTCGGACCTCACGACAGGGCTCGGTCGCTATGACGCCTATATGACTGGCGCATGGTTTTACGGCGATTTTTTTACGGGTAAAGAACCCTACATTGTCGAGATCGAGCCGTTCCTTAAAGATCCCAAAACTCCCTATTGGGATCCGAATGAATTTTTGCCTGCCATGAAAAAGCTCTACACCTGGCAGGGCAAGCTCTACGGCGTGCTGTTCGACGCGGACGCCCAGATTCTTTATTACCGGAGAGATATCTTAGGCAATCCGGACCACGCGAAGAAATTCAAAGACAAGATGGGCTACGACCTTCCGAATCCCCCGAAGAGTACGAAGGACATGCATGACGTGGCGACATTCTTTACTGGCTGGGATTGGAACGGTGATGGACAGAACGACTGGGGAATCTCTCTGCATGCTAAAGTGAACGAGCAGGGTTTTTTCCACTTCCTGACTCTTTCTGCCCCTTACGTGATTTCCCCGAACAACAAGCATTATTTCTTCGATCCCGAAACCATGAAACCTCTGATCAACTCCGAGGGTCATGTTCGAGCACTGGAAGAATATTCGAAATTCCTGGCCAACGGACCCAAGGAGCAGATCAGTTGGACACTCGGGCAGGGCTGGAATTTGTTCCTCTCCGGACATGCGGTCATGGAACCGACCTGGGGAGATCTGCCGACCTTCGGCCAGGAAGAAAAAACATCCAAAGTAAAGGGGAAGATCGGCGCAACAGTGATCCCCGGCACCCAGGAGGCATTCAATCCCATCGCAGGGAAATGGGAGAAGTTTGACTTGAACCTGGCCGGTAACACCAACGGTGGTAGCTGGCACTGCGTGATTTCGAGTCTTTCGAAGAAAAAAGAGGCGACCTATGACTTCCTGGCCTTCATGGCCAACAAGAAGAACGCCTTCTTTAACAGCGTGAACGGGTTCACTGGCGTCCAGCCTGGAATGAAGTACGAATATCTGCCGCCGGCAGGAACCGCGACCATCGACGATTATCTGAAACTCGGCTGGGACAAGGGCGATGCCACCGCATACCTGGAAGGCTATTACAACAATCTGGCATTGCCGGACCAGGAGGTTTATCTCCGCATTCCCGGCGCTGCGGAATACTGGCACGAACTCGACGTCCGGGTATCCGCGGTGCTGGCCGGCCAAACCGCACCAAAAGCCGCACTCGATGATTGCGCCAATTCCTGGGAGCAAATCACCGAACGCTATGGGCGGGATACTCAGAAAAAGCTGTATGCCGAGTCTGTTGCTTAATCAGGAATCAAAGGCACTGAAAAAAGTTCTCAAGTGACTTAAGTCAAAACGCTGCTCTGAAGGCCTGGCGGCAGACCGCCAGGCCTGCGGGACGGAATGCCTTCACCTCTTTCTCGAACAATCAAATCAGCATTGCCTAAACGATGGAGACGGCTAACAAAATGCAGTTGAGAAGGGAGCGAGCCTTTAAGTATGCGATGCTTTGCCCGGCCGTTCTTTGGGTCATCGCCTTCACCTTCTTTCCGATATTTTCAGCGCTCAATTATAGCTTTACTACCTATGTCCTTGGCCGCGGCATCACCGCTTATGTCGGATTTAAGAATTATTACCATGCTCTGACCGACGGCGGGTTTTGGCATAGTTTGTTGATAACTCTCGTCTATGTGGGCATAGCGGTTCCACTTGAAGTCTGTATTGGATTTCTGTTTGCCTGGATCATTACGGTGGGCCTTCCCGGGAAAGGATTTTTTCGCTCGGTGTTGACCGCTCCTTTGTTCACCATGGAGGTCGCGATCGGCTATCTTGGAGTTACCTTGTTTACCTCTGAAGGCGGGTTAGTCAGTGCGCTCCTGAACCTGATCCATGTGCAAATTCCATGGATGTCGACCGGCGAGGGAGGGCTGGCCGCCGCGATTTTACTAGATGTCTGGCAATGGACTCCATTTGTCTTCTTGATGGCCTTAGCCGCTCTGGGCTCCATCCCAGACGAGATCTACGATGCGGCCATATTGGAAGCCTCTAGTCATTGGCAGGTTCTACGGCACGTCGGACTTCCCCTGGCATGGCCGGTCTTAACCGTGGCTATCCTGTTGAGAGTGATTGAAGGTCTTAAGTCGTTTGGCTTGCCCTTCGCTCTTACCAGTGGCGGTCCAGGCACCAGCACCCAGCTGTTCAGCATCATGAATTATCTGATTACGATTCAGTTCTTCGACTTTGGACGGGGCTCGGCGATGGGGATACTCTACCTGATTATGGTCTCTGTCTTCATCACCGTTTTCTTCCAGCAAATGAGAAAACGGATCGATTAGTTAAGGAGACAAAATTATGGACAACCTGATGTGGACCCACTCGAAAGGCGGCGGAAAAGTGCTCGTCTTTTTCATTGCGATTCTCGCGACAGTCTGGGTCATTGTCCCTTTTCTTTGGGCAATTGTTAATTCGTTCAAGACCTTGGACGCGACATTTACCGCGGGTGCGATCATTCCGTTTCTTAACTTTCAGCCGACGCTGGATTCGTGGAAAGAGGTCCTGGGTGATCCTCAGTCCATTAACTCCCTGATGAGCAGTGCGATAGTCGCTGCCGGCACAACATTGCTCGTGATGGTGCTGGGAACACCGGCCGCTTACAGCCTGGCCCGATTCGAGTTTCCCTGGCAGAGCAAAGACATCGCACTCTGGTTTCTTTCCCAGCGGGTAATGCCTCCGGTCGTCGTCTTGGTGCCTTTTTACATCGTCATGGTACAGTTGCGGCTGATCGATACCTGGTCAGGACTCATTCTCCTCTATTCCACGTTCAACCTGGCCTTCTGCGTCGTCATCATGCGGGACATTTTTCGCGATGTCAGCAAGGAGGTTGAAGAAGCAGCCAAAATTGAAGGGGCGAATCTCTGGCAGATTTTCTGGATGATCGCCCTCCCCTTGTCGTTGGACGGGCTGATCGTCAGCTCCATCATCGTTTTCGCGTTTTCCTGGAATGAAGCGCTCTTTGCCTCGGCGCTCACTTCTCAGCATGCCTCCACTCTTCCGGCCTACATCCTGGCTTCCCGAAGTACGCGCGGCGTCGATTTCAACACCGCCGCCGTTAACACGATTATTGCCATAGCGCCCCCAGTGATCATGTCCTTTTTTGTTCAGCGATACCTGGCGCGCGGGCTATCCTTTGGTGCGGTCAAAGGATAAAAAGCAAAAACACTCCCACTTGAACGCATGGCTATAGTCGAATTGGAGAACGTATCAAAACGCTACGGTGAAGTGACCGCCGTACAGGAATTTAATTTAACTACCAAAGATGGGGAATTTGTCGTTCTGGTCGGACCTTCGGGCTGCGGAAAGACTACCACGATGCGGATGATCGCCGGTCTCGAAGCGATTACCGCCGGCTCGATCCGGATCGGTGGTCGGGACGTCGTCGGGATGATTCCCAGAGAGCGGGATGTCGCAATGGTCTTCCAGAATTACGCATTGTTTCCGCACATGAACGTGTTTGGGAATATGGCTTTTGGCTTGCGACTGCGGAAGCTTCCAAAAAAGCAGATTGAAGAGCAGGTGCGCCGGGCGGCCAAAATCCTGGGCATCGAGAACCTCCTGCTCCGCAAGCCGAAAGAACTCTCCGGGGGGCAGCGGCAACGGGTCGCGCTCGGTCGGGCAATCGTCAGAGAGCCGAGAGTCTTCCTGATGGATGAACCTTTATCCAATATCGACGCGAAGCTTCGCGTAGAAATGCGCGGAGAAATTGTCAAGCTTCAGCGACGCCTCGGGGTAACTACCTTTTACGTGACCCATGATCAAGTGGAGGCGCTCAGCATGGGAGACCGCGTCGTGGTAATGCTGGACGGACGAGTGCAACAGGTCGGTACTCCCAAGGAACTCTACAACAAACCGACTAATCGGTTTGTCGCCGGTTTTATTGGCAGCCCAGCAATGAACTTTGTCCGATTTCGCATCGGCAAAGACGGTCTGGCCTCCGCCGGACCGGATTTCGAACTATCACTTCCTGTCTCGCTTGCTGAAAAGGTGGACCGCATGCATCTCGCCGAGATATTAGTTGGAATCCGTCCGGAGCATTTAAAAATTCAAAGAGATGGTACGGGAGGCAGTAAGAACGCTATTCGGGGGCGTGTTGAAGTAGTGGAACCGCAGGGTTCGACCACCATCATTCAGTTTAGTGCGGGCGGAGATAGCCGTCTTCTTGCGCTGATTAACGAACAGATCGAAGCTGAGCCGGGTTCACCACTCACTCTCTCCGTCGCCGCCGACGCGATTTACGTTTTTGATCCCGCCACGGACCGAAGTATTTAGTGAGTGAATCGCTTCTGCAACCGCTCCAAAACTTATGCCATGCACGACCAGGAACACTCCATTCAAGCTGGTACCCGGAGAACTGTTTCGAGTTCGGACATCCTTAAATATGTGTTCATCTTGCCGGCGGCACTTTGGATTACGGCCTTCACGATTTTCCCTCTTTTTTCAGCCGTCCAATACAGCTTTGCAAATTATGTGCTCGGGCGAGGAATCACCGGATACGTCGGTTTCAACAACTACCTCAACGTCCTCAGGTCTGGAGCATTCTGGTACTCCCTCTTCATCACGGTTATCTACGTTTTAATCGCCGTTCCGCTGGAGCTCGTCCTCGGTTTTCTGCTGGCCTGGTTTGTCACCCTCTGCCCACGCGAGCACAATTTCTTCAGTCCGATTCTGGCGGCCCCCCTTTTTACGATGGAAGTCGCCATCGGGTATCTCGGTATCACGTTGTTCACTTCCCAGGGCGGCTTATTTGCTGAAGTGCTGAGCTTTTTTGGAGTCAGTATTCCATGGATGACTACCGCTTCCGGAGGGCTGGCCGCGGCAATTATCTTGGACATCTGGCGATGGACGCCTTTTGTCTTTCTGATTTCTCTGGCCGGCCTGGCCGCGATCCCGGATCAATTGTACGAGGCAGCTCTGCTGGAAACGTCGAACTATCGGCAGCTAATGATATATGTAACGTTACCTTTATCCTGGCCGGTGTTAAGTGTGGCACTTCTTCTCCGGTTGATTGAGGGGTTAAAGACGTTCGGACTGCCTCTGGCCCTTACTGGTGGCGGGCCGGGCATCAGCACCCAGCTGTTCAGCATTCTGAATTATTATACGACAATCCAGTTTTTCGATTTTGGCAAAGGTTCAGCAATGGCCATTCTTTATCTCATTTTCATCTCCGTTGCCGTTACTTATTTGTTTAAAGGTCTCCGGAAGAGCTTCGAATGAGAGCGGCATGAAACGAGCACTCTGGCTGGCCGCCAGTCCATTGGTCAAAGTAACCACCTATGTCGTTCTTATTCTGGCAACGATCTGGGTATTGATACCATTTGTTTGGTCACTCCAGAACTCTTTCAAGAGTATCACTGACACCTTCAACCCAACGGCAGTCATTCCCTTTGTTAACTATAGCCCTTCTCTGACTTCCTGGACGAAGGTATTGACTGATCCGGGTGCAATCCGCGCGCTTCTTAGCAGTGTTATTGTCAGTGCGGGGGCGACCCTCTCAGTGCTTCTAATCGGAACTCCAGCCGCCTACAGCCTGGCACATTTTGAATTCCCGATCAGGAGCAAACACCTGAATTTCTGGTTCTTTTCTCAGCGAGTGATGCCGCCGGTAGTCCTGCTGACACCCTTCTTTATCCTCTTTGTTCAATTCAGACTGGTGGATACCTGGGTTGGGCTGATTCTGATCTATACTACTTTCAATCTTAGTTTTGGAATCGTCATCATGCGTGATGTGTTTCGCGAGATTGGTCGAGACATCAGCGACGCTGCGAAAGTCGACGGAGCCAATACCTGGCAGATCTTCTGGCTGATCGCGATTCCTCTCTGTTCGGAAGGCATCACCGTGACAGGGATCATCGTTTTTTCCTTCTGCTGGAATGAAGCGTTATTTGCCGCCGCCCTTGCTCCGGATCACGCGGCCACACTGGCGACGTTTATCCTCGCCTCCAGGGGCACCCAAGGGGTCAATTTTGGTATTGCCTCAGTCAATACGCTCATCGCGATAATGCCCCCCGTCATTTTGTCTCTCTTCGTCCAGCGCTACCTTGCCAGGGGGTTGAGCTTTGGGGCTGTGAAAGGCTGAAGGCCGATAAGTTGGATTTTAGTTTTTTAGTTTAAAACTGAAAAGTAGAAAAACCGCAGATTGCGCAGGTTTCACAGACGACCGCAGGTCAGAAGCTCAACGAGCCCTTCTCCTTTCATCTGCAAACCGACTTAATCTGCGGTCTCAAATTTCGGACCCGGCGCCTGGGGGGAACGGTCTTGGTTTCGTCCACTCATGATACGCTCCAGTTACGAGGCGATCTGGGTGACGAATGAACCCTGCCGATTCGACGGCCGGTTGGATGTATTCTCCTCCGCTTGATACGAGCGGTTTAACGCTCGTAAATCAAACGGCAGAAATTGCGTTGGTTCAGGGACAAATTTGTCATTTTGTTTGTACCCTTTACGAACTGCGACAACTGCGAATACTAGTGTTTCCATAGATTCTCCTTTTATTTTTAACTACTTTCGAGAACCAGGAAGAGATTCTCCCGCCCTTTGGCAGGTTCTCCCCTCCGATTTCTCTCAGCATCCCGGATTTGGCGCTCCTAATCGAAGCGCTCTCCCGAATGCTCAGAAAAACTCTTGGAAACCTGAACAAGAGAATAATCCACTTAACCGGTCTGTCAACCTACAAAGATAAATGAGCGTTATCAATTCTTAACCCGTTCATTTCCAGCATATTATGAGATGCACAGTGGATCAGTAGTTCCACGGTGACAAAACCGGTCGGGCAGGCTTTCGATCGATCACCCCGACTGTTCCGGATGCTCGATAGCCACCGGTCGCCTGGCCTCAGCCGATTCATTAGCGGCCAGGGCGACTCGCAGGGCTTGGGTCCCGTCGTTCCATGAAACGCCGGGCTCCCGCCGCTCGCGAATGCTGGCGAACGTCTTCGCCGACTCTCAGGCCTAAAACAGTTCCAGTTGCGTCGCGCCTGGCGGCGACGCTTCATGAAACCGCACGCCTAAGCCTAGCAGTCGAACTCCTAACTCTTTGCGCTCCAGGCCGACACGCAGCAATTGAATGAAGCTTTCGATATTCAATGACAACCCAGCTCGCTCGACGGTGGTCCGGGTGAAATCGGCAAAGCGAATTTTCACAAAAAGTGATTTGACTTGTCCTTCGGCACCACTCTTCCGCAGGTCGCCCATCATCTCCTCGAAAAGGTCCGGCAGACGAGCCTCGCATTGGGCGGCCGACGTGAGGTCGACGGTAAACGTCCGTTCGGTACTGAGGGATTTTCGCTCATGGTCCGGGGTGACCTCTCGTCGATCGTCGCCTCTGCATAACAGATAAAGCTCAAGGCCGAATTTTCCAAACCATTCATGCAATTGGATTCTCGAGCATCTCTGGAGCTCTCCACAACTCAGGATGCCGAGACGCCGGAATTTTTCCGCGGATTTCGCGCCAATACCCCATAGCTTCTGAACTGGCAGCTTTTCCATGAATTCCGGGATATCCTCCTGCCGGACTTCAAATTGGCCATTGGGTTTGTTCCAATCGCTGGCAATCTTGGCCAACATCTTGTTGGGGGCAATTCCCGCAGAAGCCGTCAGCGCAGTAGACTGAAAGATCGATCGACGGATGTCCGCCGCCAGAGCGGCAGGCTCCTCCTGACGTCTGGAAACATCCAGGAACGCTTCGTCGAGTGAAAGAGGTTCCACAAGCGATGTAAATCGAAAGAGGATCTCTCGAATTTTCGCCGATTCGTGCCGGTAAACTTCGAATCGAGTCGGCATGACGACCAGTTCCGGGCAGCGCTGCAATGCCTGAAACGTCGGCATCGCGGACCGGACGCCATATTTACGCGCCTCGTAGTTGCAGGTGGTCAGGACGCCCCGGCGATCCCGTGCACCTCCGACGGCAACCGGTTTGCCGGCAAGTTCGGGTTTATCCCGGACCTCGATGGCGGCGTAAAAGCAATCCATGTCCAAATGGATAATGCGGCGGGCCACCCTTGTAAGTAAGCCGCCCTGCCGGAGGAGTAAATGGCCCCTTTTCTACTCAAAAAAAACTAAGCTCATTCAATCCTTCCTGAAGGTTCACTTCAACAGGCGCGGACTCCGAGCCACCCAGGAGGTAGACAAGCTGCATCGGACTTGCGGTCACCGGGACGGCTTTTGGATGCGACAGTTCGTTGTCGACGATCCATTTGGTCCCATCCGCCAGGTGATAGGCAACAAAGACGTGACTCCCCTTCGTTGACGTGTCGCGGATATGCCACCGATAAAAAATCAATTGGCCGTGAATTCCATTGGAAGCGAGTCGAGATGACAAGGCAATCGCGTAGTCCATGCATTGGCCATCCTTTCCCTTGCCTTTGAGCGCCGGATCACTGGAAAGCCGGTAGTGCAAGGGCTGGCCGATCGGAAAGGCGGTCAGCACTAGACAGGATAAAAGGCAGGCGAGAAAGACAAAAATGCGCTTCAACATGGCGTTTTTGTAGTGCGATTTACAGCAGTTATTGTGCCAGTTCAGGAGTCAGGAGTCAGGAGCAGGAGTCAGGAGTCAGGAGTCAGGAGTCAGCAGGAGCACCCCACTGGAAGAACGCGTGAAGGATTTGAGAAGAAACTCTTGCTCGGCGGCACAAGCTCTATGTCTATGCTCCTCCGTACAACGTACCTTTGCCGCGTGAACCCAGTGCAGGGACGGTTTACCCGACCTTGCAGCAACTCGAAGACGAAGGATTAGTTCAATCGGACACCCAAGATGGCCGACGGACTTACCGATTGAGCCCGGAAGGATCCGGCGAACTCGAACGCGAAAAAGAAACCGTCGAACGAATCTGGAAGCGTGCCAAACGTTGGGGAGATTGGGGTGAATCGGCAGGACCGGAATCGTTCACCTTTTTTCGCCCACTTGGGTCTCTCGTTAAGGCGACCTTCAAAGCCGCGAAATGGGCAGCCGGAGATCCCCAACGTGAGCAGCGCTTGACCGAAATCCTGGAACAGACAAGACGAGCGCTCGACGAACTCCATCGTTCGTGAAGTAGCCGCCAACAGGGAGCGGTCAGTCGGCCATCGGCAGGATCAGCGGAATGGGCTCCGGATGATGCTGATGAACGCTCGGTTGGCCGGTAGCGCGGAGTAGAGTCGTTCGAAGGATTTCGTGATCGGCACAGGCGCCGAGTCGTCTCCCACGGCTTAGCTTCGGTCGCGGCCCACGAGACTTCGCGTCTGACTCCTGACACTGACAACTCCCAAACTCCTTCCATCTTATCTCCGGCCTAATTTCGCGATGAAATCGTAAGGATATGGAACCGATACTTCGCTAGCGGCGTCGAGCTGAGCGACTTGGGCGGGCGACAGCGACCATCCGGCCGAACCGAGGTTGCTCTCGAGCTGCGGCAGCCCGCGAGCACCGATAATCGGAGCGGTCACACCGGGCTTTTGTAAAAGCCAATTGATCGCCACCTGTGCGGGTGACCTCTTAACGGAGTCGGCGACCTGATGCAAGCCATCCAAGGCACGCCAAGTCTGCTCGTTATTGTAAGCACTCCACTTCTCACCCCAATCTTTTTTTTCTGCGAGCTGGATGCGCGATCCCTCAGGCGGTGCAGTCATTCCGCGCTTGAATTTTCCGGACAACCATCCACCCCGCAGAGGGCTCCAAGGGATAACTCCCAGACCCTCCCTCAGGCTCACTGGAATCAACTCCCATTCGGTGCTCCGGCAGAGAAGATTGTACTGCGGCTGAAGACAGGCAAAAGCCTCCCACCCGTTCTCGCGGCTCACGTCGATCGCTCGCTGCAATTGCCAGCCGGCAAAGTTACTAACTCCCAGGTAACGAACCACGCCTTTTCTGACAAGGTCGTTCAGTGTCGATAACGTTTCTTCCAACGGTGTTTTCTCGTCCCAGCAGTGGGCTTGGTAAAGGTCAATATAATCGGTCTGCAAGCGCCGCAAACTAGCCTCTACCGCACTTAAAATATGTTTCCGACTGAGTCCGAGATCGTTTGGGCCGCTGCCCATCGGAAACCGAACTTTCGTGGCGATCACGAAATCGTCCCTTCGTTGATTCTTTAACCAGCGGCCAACAATCTCTTCCGAGATGCCGGTGGAATAGACGTTGGCCGTATCGATAAAATTGCCACCCGCGGCGACAAATCGATCCATCATCCGAAAGCTCTCTTCTTCCGAAGCTTCGTTCTCCCTCCCGAAGGTCATTGCTCCCAAACAGAGCTCACTGACTTTCAGTCCCGTCTTTCCAAGGTATCGGTAATTCATACGTTAGGTATTTACATCGATCCTAAAGCGCAAGTTTGTCCAGGAAGGAGTTCAGGAGTCAGGAGTCAGGAGCACCCCACGGGGAGAACGCGTGAAGGATTTGAGAAGAAACTCTTGCTCGGCGGCACAAGCTCTAGTTTCAGAGAAGCACCCCACGGGCAAGGCACGTGAAGATTTGAGAATCAACTGCGCTCGGCGGACCTCGCTGTTTCAGAGAAGTATCGGGAATCAGCGGGGACGCGAGCCATGGGGGGACGCGAGGAAAGGCGAACATTTTACGCCGATCCGTTTCTGCCGGCCTGACACAGGCTGGAAGCCTGTGCTACGTTACTCCGACTCCTGAACTCCTGAAACTTCTCTCCTGACTCCTGACTCCTGACTCCTGACTCCTGACTCCTGAACTCCTTCCCTACTGCCTGATGGACTCGCCGTACCAGTTCGCCCCTCGCGCCCGTCTGCTGGAATTTATGAGGCAGGCCGGAAATCCGAATCTGATCAATCTGGCTGCCGGACTGCCTTCGGTTGACTGTGTGCCTAAGGCGGATTTGAAACGAGCTTTCGCTGCCGCCTTCAACGAAGAGCCGGATATCGCGCTGGGATACCACACGCCGGACGGCGATTATGCGCTCCGTGCGAAAATAGCGGAACGCCTTGCCCGCCGAGGAATATCGGTGACCCCCGAGCAAATGGTGATGACAACCGGCTGCACACAGGCATTACATGGAATGATCAGGCTTTTAGCTCAACCCGACGACGTCGTGGCTTGCGAGGCGCCGGCCTATTACGCGACTCTGGAGATGCTCGGAGATACCGGTATCCGGGTTTTGCCAATTCCGGTGCGGGATTCCCATGGCGTCGATCTCGAATTGGTTTCCGTGTTATTCGAACGGTTCCGCCCAAAATTTTTCGTCCTCTGTTCGACGCTCTCGAATCCGTCCGGGGCGACCATGCCCAATGAGGCGCGCCAAGCGCTTCTCGAGATTTGCCGGAAGACTGATACGCACATCCTGGAAGATGAGATTTATGGGGAGCTATCGGAGATCGAGGGACTTCGACCGATTCGTTCCTACGACGATGGGAGCCTGGTCTCGTACGTCATGAGCTTTTCGAAAACGGTCGCGCCTGGCATTCGCGTCGGCGTTTGCGTACCGGGCGGGAATACCGATCGATTTGCGCAGCTGAAATGCCAGCAGGATATGCATTCGGCCACCCTTTGCGAGGTAGCGTTCCGAAAATATCTGGAAGCCGCCGATCTCGACGCTCACTTGAAATACCTGAAAGCGTTGAACCGGCAGCGCCGCGAAATAGCCAAAGAAATCATCGAGAAATTTTTCCCGCCAGAAACGATCATCTGGATCCCGGAAGGCGGTTTTTTGCTTTGGGTCGAAGTCCCTTTGTGGATCGACATCGAGGCGGCATACCAAGCCGCGCTGCTGGAAAATGTGGCGTTCAGTCGGGGAAAATCCTTTTTTGCGAACCCGAAAGCAAAGATCAGCGCCATGCGGATCAATTGTTCGCGGCCGACCACGGATGAGCTTATCCAAGGGCTCGAAACACTAGGCAAGATCCTTCAGCAAAGCTTATGAGCCGGCATTTCAATTTCCACGGCGTTTTTCTGATGTTCGTCGGGATTCTGGCTGTCATCTACAATCCTCACACTGGTTCATGGGGATTTAATCCGGACGCCAAATCGGGTTTGATCGTCAGCGGCACGTTTGCTTTGATTTCGTTTTTTTGGGCATTCATCTATTCGAGACAGGCCCATCGCTTGGCCGTGGTGGGTGGATTCGTGACCACGATCCTCCTTTTCGTCGGAACTGTCCCACGAGCGATCGGCGCTTGGATGGGTTACGCTGGCGGGGACACGGCTAAATGGTTCGGAGGGATGACTATATCTCTCGTGATTGTCGGATCGATTCCCCTTTTCGCCTCGCTCTGGCAGAGACTTCGCACCAGGAAGTGAATGTTGCTCTATTCATTTGCAACAAAGAAGAATCTGCATGTGTTCTCTAACCGATGTTCAACCTTGCCCCTTTTTTCTCGACGATCAGAAAATCTCCTGCCCATTTCTGGATCGCGATCATTGTTCTAGCTACCCTCTCTGGTCCGTTGCCGCTTCTGGCCCAAACGCCTGCCCCAACCCTCGGAGTAGAAAACAATCCTCTATGGCTCCGTTATCCGGCCATTTCACCGGACGGAAAGACGATTGCGTTCAGTTTTCGAGGACACATTTTCACTGTGCCGGCAACCGGCGGTCTGGCCATTCCGCTGACCGCCGGTCCGGCGCATGATTCATCGCCAGTCTGGTCGCCGGACGGCACTCTAATCGCCTTTGCGTCCGACCGATATGGTCACTACGATGTTTACGTGACGAGCTCTCAGGGCGGCGCAGCCAGGCGGCTGACAACCTACTCAACCGATGCCGTGCCGACCAGTTTCTCTCCAGACGGACAATCCATCTTGTTCAATGCCTACCGAATGGGCTCCGCTCAGAGTTCTTTATTCCCGCTGAAGATCTTTCCGCAGCTTTATAAGGTATCGATTCAAGGTGGGCGGGCAGCGGAGATGATTTTGACGACGCCGGCACTCCATGCACAGTACGATCGCGCTGGAAACCGAATCCTGTACGAAGACCTGAAAGGCTATGAAGATCCGTGGCGAAAACACGAAACATTTTCTGTTGCCCATGATATCTGGCTTTATGACGCCAGGACTGGCGGCCACACCCAGCTATCGAGTTTTCAAGGCGAAAACCGGAATCCGGTATGGTCTCCGGACGAAAGCGAGATCTACTATCTAAGTGAACAAAGTGGATCGTTTAACATCTGGCGGCTCGCGTTAACGGACGGACAACCTGGGACCGCCCAGCAGCTTACCAAATTCGAAAAGAACCCGGTGCGGTTCCTTAGCATCGCGAATAACGGCACTCTCTGCTTCGGGTACGACGGCGAGATTTACCTTCTCCCGTCCGGAACAACGCAACCGCAAAAGGTCAGCATCCAGATCGGTCTGAGTGAAAGCGTGGCGGCAACCCAGAACAAGACCTACGGCGATAATGTGACCGAAATGGCGCTCAGTCCCAACGGCAAAGAATTTGCCTTCGTTGTCAGAGGCGATATCTACGTTGCTTCCGTTGATCAGGGTGAGACCAAACGAATCACCAACACTCCCGGACAAGAGCGCAGTATTTCGTTTAGCGCAGATGGCCGGCGGATTGTCTTCGCGGCCGAGTACGGCAAGCCCTGGGGTCTCTACGAAGCGTCGATTGCCCAGCCGAAAGAGAAAGAACCCTATTTTTTTAACTCTACCGTGGTCGATATCCATCCAATCCTGGAAAACGACCAGGAGAATTTCCAACCCAAATATTCACCGGACAATAAGGAGGTCGCCTACCTGGAAAACCGAACAACGTTGAAAGTCCTGAATCTGGAAACGAAACAAAGCCGTCTCATTCTTCCAGGCAACCTGAACTATTCCTACGAGGATGGGGATCAATGGTTTGATTGGTCTCCGGACGGAAAGTGGTTTTTGGCCAGCTTTCTGACTCCGGAGCGCTGGGCTTCCCAAGCGGGGCTGGTCGATGCGGCAGGCGGACAGCATCTGACCGATCTTACCAAAAGCGGATACGACAATATTCGCCCGCATTGGATGATGGATGGAAAATCGATGATCTGGTGGTCGGACAAATATGGGCTCCACGGGGATGGTGGTTCGGCAAAAAGCCAGCGGGATATCTACGAAATGTTTTTCACCCAAGAAGCCTATGACAAATCCAAACTCTCAAAAGCGGAGTACGACATTTCAACCGAAAGGGAAGCCGAAGAGAAAAAGAAGAAGGATGACAAAAAGGAAGCCGACACGAACGCGGTGAAAAAGACCGAACCGGTCGCCCTGGATCTCGACAACATCGAAGACCGGATTGATCGGCTCACGCTTGGCTCAAGCCAAATTGAAGATGGCCTCCTGACCACTGATGGCGAAACCCTGCTCTATCTGGTCAAAAGCGAGAAAGGGTACGAGCTTTGGTCGTTGAAACTGCGTGAACGTGAGTTAAAACGGCTATGGGAAACCGAAACGCCAAAACCGTCGCCCCGCGACGAATCCAGCCCAGCGATGATCCAGCTCGATAAAGATGGCAAAAACGTTTTCGTGCTGGCGTCCGGAAAAATCACGAAAATCGGTGTCGCCGACGGAAAGGCAGAACCGGCAAAGTTCAATGCACTGAAAGAGCTCGATGGCGTGGCCGAGCGCGCCGACATTTTTGAACATATCTGGCGTCAGGTACGCGAAAAATTCTACGTCAAAGATATGAACGGTGTTGATTGGGACTACTACAAAGCCGTCTATCAGAAATTCCTCCCCTACATTTCGGACGATCGCGATTTTTCGGAAATGGCGAGTGAGATGCTCGGCGAATTGAATGCCAGCCATACCGGGTGCAAGCTACTTCCGGATCCGCAAAACGCTGACGCCACCGCTGGTCTAGGCGCCTTTTTCGACCCTGACTTCAAAGGGACCGGTCTGAGAATTGCAGAGGTTCTTGAGAAAGGTCCGTTAATTACCGCTTCGGCCAAGATCCAGGCGGGCATGATCATTGAGAAGATCAATGGAGTGACCATCGATCCTGGGATAGACTTCAGCCCGCTTCTGAACCACCGAGCTGGCCAGCCCACGCTCCTGAGCATTTTTGACGTGGAGAAAAACATTCGGTTCGACGTCACGATTAAGCCGATCAGCGCGGCAGACCAGGACGAACTCCTCTACCAGCGCTGGGTAAAACAACGACGTGAACTGGTGGATAAACTGAGCAACGGCACGCTTGGCTATGTGCATGTCCGAGGGATGAACGACGAAAGTTACCGAGAGACCTACTCCGAGGCTTTAGGCCGCGACAGTAAAAAGAAGGCGCTGATCGTCGATACCCGGTATAACGGAGGCGGAAATCTGCACGACACCTTGGCCACCTTCCTAAGCGGCAAACCTTATCTTGAATTCCTTCCCCGCGGCCAGAGCATTGGATGGGAACCCGATGAAAAATGGCACAAAAAGAGTGTCGTGCTGACCGGTGAAAGCAATTACTCCGACGCCCACTTATTTCCTTGGATTTACCAACATCTCGATATCGGCAAACTGGTGGGGATGCCGGTACCGGGGACCGGAACAGCGGTTTGGTGGGAGGTTTTGCAGGACCCAAGACTGATCCTCGGCATCCCGGAAGTTGGTTTTCGGGATGTAAAAGGTCAGTTCATGGAAAAGACGCAGGTCGAACCGGACGTCAAAGTGCGGAACGACGCCAAGAGCATCGGAGAAGGCAAAGACCAGCAGGTCGAAAAAGCCGTCGAGATCCTCATGCAGGACTGAGCTTCGCTTGTTTTTTTGGTTGAAGGCTAAGGTAATCGGTCCTAGCTTCGCGTTCCTCAAATTGGAGTCATAGCTCAACTGGTTAGAGCGCTGCCCTGTCACGGCAGAGGTTGCGGGTTCGAGCCCCGTTGACTCCGCTTCTTCTTTCTTCCCTTCTACTCCGCGCCCATGGTACTAAATCGCTTGTTTCTAGGGTCTTACGAGAGCCTTAGCGCCTGAGGCTTCAAATAAAGACAGGCGCGCCAAGAAGCTGTCGCGGATCGCAATCGACAGATTGCTGCTTTTGGATCACAAAACACGCTCTCCGATTCCGACCGGGTGATGGCTGGCGGAATGCATCAAGATGCTCGCTACCCTTTGGAAAAACTCTCTATCAGGCAACTCATTTCTATCGGGATTACTTAGAGAAGACGACGACCTCGATTACCGTCACCGAACTTTGCGACAGGGTAGCCAAAGAATTCGATCGCCGTTGAAAGACAACGAGTTTCGCTCAAATCGCCACCACACATCGATGAACGAAACCATTAAAAAGTTTCGTACCAAATTCGGCCGTGTTCCAATTAAAACCCTAACAGGAACGACCATCAAGGCATGGTTGATGGACAGAAGGGATGTTTTTTGAATTTTGGCGACATAGCACCGCAAGAACGGCCTGGCATTTTCTGGAAAATAGAATTTCCCGCCGATAAATCATAAGCCGCCTCGGAATTTGGAAATGGCGAAAATAAAATTTACCCGGAGAATCCGTGGCTTCAGGCCGCAGTAGCTTGGGCGAAATCGTGCACGACGCACATTCCAGATCAGATAATTGAGCCCAACTTAGCCAAAGCGCTTGCAGATGACATGGTATTGGCGTGCGGACAACCCGATCCGCATCTGAATCCAATGCTGCCTGACGACATTGAAACGACAATAAAGCTATTTGAGGACATGGTCGATTGGCTCGCCACGTCTGTGTCCATAAATGAAGGAAAGACACCAAATCTGCAGCTGCAGCGCATCCTCCGCGGTAGATTGCATAGTCTTCTCCAACGTTCTCGTGGCGACGGACTATCGCCCGACCGTCCTGGGCGATTTTCCGAGCTCGATCAAATCTGACAGGATATTAAGCGTTTCTCGTTTTCCGGGATCGCTGTCAGCCAGACTGGTCGAATCATCGTCATCAAGCGCAGCCTCTACCGGATTATCGGTGGATCGGGAGGATTTGGCTTTCGCCAATTTCGCCGGATCCTGCTTCTGTTCAACTAACTTCAGCTGCGGCTTATCCACGTCAGCGAGAGGCAATTCGTAAGTTCTGTCGTGATCGTCGGTCTCGGCCTTTAGGGCGCTTTTTGACGGGACGATTGATCTCGGAGAGGCTGTGGCTCTGGCCGATTACCACAGCGAAGCCCGGGGCGCCGTCTAGCGTCGGTCCTACGGCCCGAAGGGCCAAGATAAGCATAGCCCAGGGTAAACCCGGTTTACCCTGGGTTTAAGTTCCCCAACCCGAATAGGCCCTGAAGGGGCCGTACCGTACGGTGAGAATTGACCCCCATATACCTGCACCGTACTCGTGGCCACGGACTATCGCCCGACCGTCCTGGGCGATTTTCCGAGCTCGATCAAATCTGACAGGATATTAAGCGTTTCTCGTTTTCCGGGATCGCTGTCAGCCAGACTGGTCGAATCATCGTCATCAAGCGCAGCCTCTACCGGATTATCGGTGGACCGGGAGGATTTGGCTTTCGCCAATTTCGCCGGATCCTGCTTCTGTTCAACTAACTTCAGCTGCGGCTTATCCACGTCAGCGAGAGGCAATTCGTAAGTTCTGTCGTGATCGTCGGTCTCGGCCTTTTTGCGGTCAGCCTCCTCTTTTTCCCTTTGCTTCGCTTCTTTTGCCATCTCATCGCGACGGACGGTTTCGTTAAGCGATAGCCGATTGCTCTTTAGTCTCTCATTCAACTGACGGACATCCTCGGAAATATCCTGAAACTGCTGATCCTGACCGACACGATTTGCGGAACGCTGCCGCAATTCGTCGACATAAAGCGGTTTCCGGTTCGCTGTCACATCGATCGGAGCCGGTTCGACTTCGTCGTAGGCCAGCGGATGCTGCAAAGCCGTTTCGCCAAATTCATTATTGTCCGTCAGAGAAGGAAGCCGAACATCCGAAACCACGCCGCGGAGTTGGGTAGATCCTCCGGCCACGCGATAGAACTTCTGCACGGTCAGCTTTAACGCACCGGCATCGTTCGATGAATTTCCAAGCATCGGCATGAATCGACCGAGCTCCAGCATCGTTTGCACGGTTCCTTTTCCGAATGTACTTGAGTCGCCGACGATCAAAGCTCTGCCGTAATCTTGCATCGCCGCGGCAAAAATTTCACTGGCAGAGGCACTCAACTTGTTGACCAGAACAATCATCGGTCCGCTGTAAAGAGCGTTGCCCTCTCGATCCTTTAAAACGTCGATATCGCCGTTCGCGTCTTTAACCTGAACAACAGGTCCCTGGTTGATAAACAACCCACTCATCTTGATGGCCTCGTCCAGGGAACCGCCGCCGTCTTTCCTTAAATCGATGACCAGTCCTGAAATTTGCTCCTGCTCCAAGCGCTTCAAGAGGGCTGCCACGTCACGGGTCGTGCTTTTGCCGGTCCGTGACTTTTCCATGTCTTGGTAGAACGAAGGTAAGGTGATCCATCCAAGTTTCTGAATCGATCCGTCCGGCAAATCTTTCTGGATAATCTCCGCCTTGGCCTCTTGCTCGGTCAGCTTCACGTTGTCGCGGACGAGTTCCACCACCCTGCGTTTTGAGGGATCAGTCGCATTGGCAGGAATTAATTGGAGGCGGACAATCGTCCCTTTTTTTCCTCGGATCATTTCGACCACTTTGTCGAGTTTCATGTCCACAGTGTCGATAAACGCGTCCTTCGCCTGAGCAACAGCGGCGATCCTGTCACCCACACTCATTTTACCGCTCATCTGCGCAGGACCGCCGGGCAGAAGTCTTTGGACCTTTGCGTACCCGTCGTCAGAGCGCAACTCGGCTCCAATTCCGGTCAACGAAAGCCGCATATTGATCTCGAAACTCTCGAGATCAGAGCGTCCGAGATATTCAGAATGGGGGTCGTACGATTGCGCCACAGCGTTCAAGAAGACCTGAATGAGATCTTCGTCGTCCCGCTCTTCCACGCTCTTCAGCAGTTGATCGTATCTTCGGCCAACCACCTTTGGGCCGGGATCGACCGCGAGTTTATTCAGCTTTTCCTGAAGCAGTTCCCCTTCCACCCGATCTTTCCAGAGAGCATCAGACTCCGCGATATTAGCGGGCCATGGTTCTTTTCGGCGATCCAAGGCTACGGTTCGGCTGCTTTTGAAGGTGCAATCCTTTTTCAGGAGCTGGCGGATTTTGGCGATGCGATCTTCAACGCGAACCTTAAAGACACTATAAATCTCCCTCGCCGGCTGGATATCGCCCAGCAAAATGCTGTCACCCAGATTGACGCCATATTTCTGGCTGAATTGATCAACATCCTCCTGTGTGAAAAACAGTTTGTTGTAATCCAGACTCTCCAGGTAGGTTTCCAGAATCCGTTTCGACATTTCAGGGTCGAGCTTCTGCCGACTGTAATGCCCTTGCTCCAGGAGGCGGCCCACCGTGATAGCGACTTGACGCGGGTCAGCCGAATTTGGCTTATCCTCTCCAAAGACAAACGGCGAGTTGGAAAGCCACAATACTGCGGCAGCAGCGATACTAATTGTTTTCATGCGTCGACCAGAGAGCACATAGACACTACGGTGCCAGAGTTCAGGTATTAAGCCAGAAATCTGATTTAATCCAAATTCCGGATTGTCTATTCACTATGCTTCACTTTCAAACTTTTATTGGCGGTATTTTCGATACCAACGCCTACCTCATTCAAACGGCAGGAGGAAATATTCTGATCGATGCTCCGACCGGCTCGTCGGAATGGATCCGGAATCTTGGGGTCAGACTTGATTTGCTGGTGCTCACGCACGGGCACTTCGACCATTTCGACGACGCGGCCAAAATCAAGCAGGCATCCAAGTGCCAGGTTGCTTTTCACAAAGACGGGATCCCTCTCATCACCGACCCTGATTTTTTCAAAGATCGCGGCTTCTTTCTGGAAACGCAGCCTGTGCAGCCGGACTTTCTGATTGACGAAACGCCTCAAATCGATCTTTGCGGCATTCCTTTTAGGGTGCTTTCCGTTCCGGGTCACTGTCCCGGCAGCCTCTGCTTTTATTCCGCCGCCGACGAACTCCTGTTCGACGGTGACGTTCTCTTTGCCGGTAGCATCGGCAGGACGGACTTCCCGGGGGGTGATCTTCAATTGCTCATTCGCGGTATCCGCGAGAAGGTTTTCACTTTGCCCGACAAAACCATTGTGCTGCCGGGCCATGGACCGCAAACAACCATCGGGGAAGAGCGGCGGAACAACCCTTTTCTTCGATAAATCCGCAGATTGCACAAGTCCGGCCAATCAATTCAGAACCGACTGGATCTCGGTTTCACTCAGCTCCATTGGATGTCCAGTCCAGACGATCTTACCGCTTTTATCAACCAGAAACGCGGTCGGTATCGCCTGTACTCCGAACTGTTGGAAAACTGATCCCGGTGTGTTGATCGCCACGTTGTAATCCATGGGAATCTGCTTTTGAAATTTTTTCACGGTTGCCTCGTCCTCGTCAGTGATTCCCACGATCTGCAACCCCTGAGCCTTGTATTTGGAGTAAACCTCGTTGAGGTGCGGAATGCTTTTCCGGCAGGGAGGGCACCAAGTTGCCCAAAACTCGACCAGGAGGGGTTTGCCAGTGAGTTCGGGTTGTTTACCCAGATAACTCAGGGAGAGCGCCGGTAGTTGTCCGCCCTCTTTGGCGACAACCAATTGCGCATGAGCGGGCACCGCCGACAATCCGACCAGCCAACCCAGACAAAGAGCGATTGCGATTTTTTTCATTGGTAACTTGCTAATTGGATATGGTTTAGATGTTTTCGTTCATTCTTAAATTCGTGCCAGGTCGATCCCAGGGAGGACAACTAGCCTCGGAAGCCAGCCGGAAACCGATCCCCGGATGACAAATCGGGAGGGACGGTAATCATTCAGGGCGGCCTAACCTCCGTCAGAATAATTTGGCCTTCGGCCACCAGATGCTGCCCGACCCGAGCCTCGACGGCGCATTGAACAAGGCCGCCGACCACACCTGATTTGCGCGCGGTGAAACCAACTTGTTCCTCAGGGAGAACTGGACGTAAAAATTTCATGGATCGAACAGCGGCCAGCAAAAACATTTTGTCCGGCCCACCCACTGCAATTCCCGCAGTCTGAGCCATTCCTTCTATTAGGAGTACCCCAGGCACAATTGCATTCCCGGGAAAATGGCCTTTGAAGAAGGATTCGGTTTGTCGAAACGTTTTTGAGCACTGCGCCAGAAAGCCCACCTCGAGTTTGTCGACCGATTCGACGAAGATGAACGGTGGACGGTGTGGCAAGCCGAGGGAGATCGGATCCATCGGTTCAGGTGCGTTCATGGCTCGCCCATCTTAACAGCGCCAACGAAATACACAAATGTGGCGCGGTGGTGGGGAGCTTAGGGGCGTGGGTCCTGCACAACATACGCCGAACCGAGCAGGCGCCCCAAAAGTTCGCCGAGAGACACGGCAACGCAGGGGTTGGGCCAATATGCTTCCGATTGCATCCCTCAATCGGCGGGTCGAAGATCCAATGTGGCGATCGATCTTTTGGCCCATCAGTACCGGGGCGACTTTCCGATCCTGGATCAGAAGGTAAACGGTTTTCCTTTGGTCTATCTGGATAACGCGGCTTCGACCCAGCATCCGGATTGCGTGATCGACGAAATCGCCCGGTACTACCGGGAAGACCACGCGAATGTGCACCGGGGAATCCATGCCTTGAGCTCCCGTGCGACTAAACTTTACGAGGATGCGCGCGCCTGCGCCGCCCGATTTCTGGGTGCCGGTTCCAGCGAATCGATCATTTTCACCAGAGGGACCACTGAAGGGATCAATCTCGTCGCGAGCTCATGGGGAAACGGACATCTTGGACCGGGAGACATTATTTTGATCACCGAGATGGAGCATCACGCCAATCTGATCCCCTGGCAGATGGTCGCACGCCGAACTGGCGCTCTGCTGCAATACATTCAAGTCGAGGGAGATGAGGGGAGCATCGACTGGTCCCTCCTGGAACAGCGCCTGCGGGAGAACCCGATTCGGCTGCTTGCCTTCACCCACATTTCGAATTCGCTTGGCTGCATCAATCCCGTCAAAGAAATCTGTGGGATAGCTCGACGGCAAGGAGTGGTTACCCTCGTTGATGCGGCCCAAAGCGCCGGTCACGCGCCGATCAACGTTCAGGAGCTTGGATGCGATTTTCTCGTCTTTTCAGGGCACAAATGCTGTGGGCCGACAGGTATTGGCGTCCTGTATGGCAATCCTGAACTGCTGGCCGACTTGGAGCCGTATCAATACGGGGGAGAAATGATCTCCAGGGTTACCTATGAATCAGCCGAATGGAAACAGGGACCGCATCGTTTTGAAGCCGGGACGCCCCACATTGCAGGCGCGGTCGGACTCGGCTCCGCCTTGGATTACCTGGAAAAAATTGGCAGGTCCTCCATTCAAGCTTCCGACCATCATTTTGGGCGACTGGCTTACGAAAGGCTTTCGACTTTACCCGGGATTCGCATCCTCGGTCCCAAAGATGACCGGGCGGGGCTGGTTAGTTTTCAACTGGGAACGATCCATGCCCACGATCTTGTCGCCTACGCCGACCAGTTTGGGATAGCGATGAGAGGCGGCCATCATTGCAACCAGCCTTTGATGCGTAAGCTGGGCCTGCAAGCAACGGCACGGGCAAGCTTCTATTTTTATAACACGGAAACCGAGATTGACCGTCTCGTCGACGTGCTGCGGGAAGCAATCAGCTACTTTGGAGTCTGATGGAGATTGACGACCTGTATCAGACGATCATTCTGGATCACGCAAAGCGACCCCGAAATTTCGGCGAACTTCCCCCACCCGCTGCCAAGGGTGAGGGATATAATCCTTCTTGCGGGGACGAAATCGCCGTTTTCGTCAGCGAGTCGCCCGCGGGGACAATTGAGCAGATTCGATTTACAGGGCAAGCATGCGCTATCTGCATGGCTTCCACCTCCCTCATGACGACCAAGGTAAAAGGGAAAACAATTGCTGCAGCCATGGGCTTGAAGCGCGCATTCGTCGACTTCCTGACGAAGGAGGGAGCGCCCTCCGACGACCTTGGCAATTTGAAGGCGCTCGGCGGGGTTAAAAAATTCCCTCAACGCCTGA
Organism: uncultured Verrucomicrobiae bacterium; assembly: GCA_963742335.1. Lineage (GTDB taxonomy): Bacteria > Verrucomicrobiota > Verrucomicrobiia > Chthoniobacterales > JAFAMB01 > JAFAMB01. The sequence goes on along the minus strand of CAVULL010000015.1, from coordinate 60 downwards.
AATGCGCAACTCTCGGCTGGCATGCCCTGGGAGCGGCCTTAAAAGAGCGAGTGAGCCAGC
>CAVULL010000014.1:0-361111 GCA_963742335.1 uncultured Verrucomicrobiae bacterium | reverse complement strand
TTCGAATGTGAGCTTGCGTCCTCCGCCGGGTTTATGTGAGCTCCAGCGAATCGATGGCTTCGCGTAGGATGGAGGCGCTGCGTTGCAAACCTTGTTGCTCGGTCGCGTCCAGCAGCAGAGGGATCATGCCCATTGCGCCCTGGCCTCCCACAATGTGTGGTAGGCCCAGAGTCACGCCTTCGCAAGTCGCCACGCCCTGGATGCGGCTGCAAATCGTGAGCACTGCTCGCTGGTCATTGAGCAACACATCCACCAATCGCGCCACGGCGCCGCCGATGCCATAATAGGTGGCGCCCTTTCCGGCGATGATGTAATACGCAGCGCCGGCGGACCTGCTCGTCGATCAGCTGCTTCTCGCCGTCCGTCAGGATGGCTTCTCCACGTCTTGAAGCGAACTCCTCCAGCCGCATTCCGGCAATGGCAGCCAGCGACCAAGTCAAGACCTCCGAATCACCGTGTTCGCCGATGACGTAAGCATGCACATGCTGCGGGTCCACCCCGAAGCGGCGTCCCAGCAGCGTACGGAAGCGTGCAGTGTCGAGCATCGTGCCCGAGCCGATGACGCGCGTGGACGGCACGCCAAACGAGGCGGCGAAATGCGCTGCGAGATGCGTCATGATGTCCACGGGGTTGGAGACGACCGATAGAATCGTGTCGCCTGCATATTGCAGGATGGAAGGCACTACTTGTTCAAACACCGTTGCATTGCGCTGGAGCAGTTGGATTCGGGTCTCGCCGGGACGCTGCGCAACGCCAGCGGCGATGACTACCACTCGACAGCCCTCTAGGTCGACGTAATCTCCGGCACGTACCGCGAGTGGATGCGCGAATGGCACGGCGTGAAAAAGATCGTCGGCTTCGGCCTCGGCACGGGCGCGGTTGAGATCCACGAGAATGATCTCGCGGCCTATGCCTTCCATCAGCAAGCCGAAGGCCGCCGTTGAACCGACCATTCCACAACCCACGATGCCAATTTTCATAGATTCGTAAAATCGCGATCACAATCCCTGGAATCAATTTCTTATCCTGAACTACTTCACGCTTTTACGGCTTCGGGGTTACCCGCACGAAGCACCGACCGCCCGGGGAATTTAAGTTATAGAGGAGGAGGCGGTTCGGACATTTTCAAGAGAAACATCAAGAAAAAGAATCGATGAGCGATTCGGAGAGTTCTTCACACCTCGTTAAGCCGCGATCAACCAAGAATGCATTGAGTTGGCCGCACTTTCCAAGAATCTCTGTGGCTCGACTACAATTGTCGAACTCCGAAAATCCCCGGTGTTCCGTCCAGCTTACCAACCAAGAGGCGGGGTAAGCTCGCCGAACCGGTCGATCGGAAGGTTGGCCAAGCCCGGTAAGATCGAGCAGAGATAATCGCGATCGCAATATTGAGTCAACGGCCGGTTCGGCTACCGAAATCTTTGCCGTGACGCGGCGCGGCTATCTCGCTTCCGATGCGCCCCAGTGGCTGATTTTTCAGTGTGTTTTACGCGCCTTCCACACCTCTTCGCACGGCCACTGACGGGCCCACTCGACAGTGACGAAGGGATAACGCGAGATTGCTCCCACGGGCCGTACCTCGATCAGATCCTCGACCTCGAAGCCCGAACGCCGCAGCAACCGTATCCAGTCGCCATGTGACAGATGAAACTCGACGCCTGAATTTCCAGGCCATTCAATTCGGTACATTCCGAAAGCCGGGCGCAGCAGTCGCTCTGTGGCTGCCAGGCCGTCCTCCGGTGGCATGCACAACGTCATCAGGAACGAGTTGGTCAGGAAGACTAGCCGACCACCTGGACGCAACAGGCGCGCGTCGCGCGCCTGCCCCAACCGCGACGCCATCACTTACCGGTGCCGCTCATTACGGCCGGATACATAGTATCTTTGCAGTATCAGATAGATCGGCACACAAGGTATAATAGAAATTATAACCCCTGCCTGCAGTATGCCCCAATCGGTAGAACCGTAGTAGCCGGTTCGCGATGCCACCAGCATAATCGGCAGGGTAAACATCGTCTCTTTATTCATGAAAATCAGGGCGCCAATAAACTCGTTCCAAGATGTCAAAAAGCGAAAAGGGCAACGGTGACGATCCCGGGGATCACCGACGGAACGAAAATCCGCGATAGCAGTTGGAGGCTGTTGCAGCCATCAATTACCGCTGCCTCTTCGAGCTCGCGGGGAACCGCTTCGAAGCTATGGCGCATCAGAAAAATGCTGAATGGCAATTGGACTGCGGTATGGACAATGGCAAGCCCGACCCGCGTATTCTGAAACCTCAGACTCGAGAACATCATATAAAGCGGCGTCAGAAGCGTTTGATAAGGGATCATCATGCCACAGATGAGCAGCAGGAAGAAGACTTCCTTGTACGGAATTGAAAAACGCGCGAGGCCGAAACCCGCCAATGAGGCCAGAATCACGCAGCCGCCAATTGTCATGAACGCCACCGAAAAGCTATTGAACAAATAGACCGGCAAGCCAGCCTGATAGTTGTACATTTCTATATAGTTGCTGAAGCTGAGCCGGGACGGCAGATAGTTTGGCGGCCACATCGCAGCCTCGCCGGCCGGCTTAACCGAAGTCAGCAGGGACATCACGAGCGGAAAAAGCATCATCGCGATGAGAGAGAAGCAAATCGCCGCGATCAGATAGGATTTGCGACCTGCTGGAAAGCCGCGAAAACTCATTCCGCGCTCCGCCGCCGCGTAAAGGCGATCTGAACCGCCGCGCCCGCCACAATAACAGCCATCAGAATGATAGAAAGCGTCGAGCCGTAGCCCAGCTTGAAATAGGTGAAAGAGTTCGTATAAATCCAATACACGGAGGTGATAGTCTTGTTTTCAGGAGCACCGGTGGTCATGATATAGAATTGTTCGAAAGCCAGCATCGACCCGATTACGCTGTTAAGCGTCACCAGTAAGATAATTCTGTAACTCAGCGGCAGGACAATCTTGCCGACGCTCTGCCAATAGCTCGCGCCATCGATTTTCGCTGCTTCCGTAAGCTCGGTTGGGATGGATTGGATACCGGAGATAAACAGAATCATTCCAAAACCAACCACCTTCCACTGATTGAGATGATCACTCCCCAAAGACCTAAAGTTGCATCTGCCCCGAACCACACCAGCGGCTTCGGGATGATGTGCAAGTCGACGAGCAGCCTATTGAAGAGTCCTATCTGCGGTTGGAACAGCCAAACCCATAGAAGGCTGGAACTGCCGATGCCGATGACTACAGGGATAAAGATTGTGGCCCTGGTCAGATTGACCAGACCTGACGTTCCCGAAGTCAAAAGGGCAAGCAGGTACCCAAGGATCATCAGAATCGGTGTCAGATAGAGCGTATATTTAAGAGTAAAAAAGAGAGCGCTCCAAAATATCTGATCTTGATAGGCGCGGATATAATTCCCGAAACCGACAAACTTAATGCCACCGAGCAACGACCAGTTATGCAATGACATCCAGAAGAGCTGGCCAACCGGGTATAATGTAAATGCGGAAACGAAGAGGAGCGCCGGAGCGACATATAAAAAACCGATATATTTGCTCTTGGTCGAATACATCTCGATCCCTCCGCCATCCTTCCGCATCGCCGCCCATCAGCCGGCCCAAAATCACTCTTCGCTAATGATCTCGTGCATGCGCTTCTTCGCCTCGATGATCGAGTCACCGATCTGGCCGTCAAAGACGCTGCGTTGAATCATCTTCAGCCAAGGACTCGAAGCGTCATTCACCAAGTCATTGAAATGGTAGGTCCAAGGAGTCTGGGCAATCGCGACTGCTCCAGCGGCCTTGATCAGTTTCGGGTTGTCCTTGAAATATTTGTTATTCACCAGATCGGTCCTTGAAGGCAGGAAATTGCCTTTAGCGTAAACCTCAATTTGCGGCTCATCGGTCATCACCCACTTCAGGAAACCAACTGCTTCGTCGGGATGCCTCGCACTCTTCGGAATGGAAATAACGTCACCGCCGGCGAAAGATGAAACTTCGCCTTCCTTTAGGCCTGGGATAAAAGTGATCCCGAAATCAAGATCGGGCGCCTTGCTTGTAATGAGGCCGATCTGGAAGTTACCGTGGGCAAACATACCCAGCTTGCCCGGATAAAAGGCAGAGTGAAACTCAGAAGGCCCTGCACCCCGGACCGCTTCGGGCATCAAACCTTCGGTCCACATCTTATGCAGGATCTCCAGCACGCCTTTGATGTCGCCGTCACGCAACGGTTCGTCGGTGGCCGAGGTCGGAACGACATGGGCTCCCGTCGCCCACATCATCGGCGCAACAGTGAAGATATTGCAACCGCCGCAGTTGCCGGCAATGTAGTAGCCATAAATGTCGGAACCGAGGGCCCGGATCTTTTTGGCGTCCTCGTAGACTTCCTGCATTGTGGTGGGCCCTTTTTCAGGGTTCTAGTCCCGCCTTGCGAAACAGATCCTTGTTCCACAGAAGGACAGATACATCCGGCGTGCCCGGCACCCCGTACAGCCGTACCTTGTAGGTCAGATGGCGCTTGGCGCATTGTGGTTGTCTCTCAACTCGGAGGCTAACCCTTTTTCAGCCATACTATCTTTATGACGTTTCCCCTCTTCCCGCGTCGGAGGTTACCGCGTTTAAAATGTGTGAATTTAGTACAAAAAGATAACTTACCTCCTATCTTTGGGTTTGGGTTCAAGGCCCGGTACCGCCGGCGTTCCCATCGATCAGATTTTCCTGGGCCATTCGAGCGTTGGCACAGCATGCAGGTGGGCTCATTCCTTGGGGCCCTGCGGCAACGTGTCAGACGCAATCAAGAGCAGCAAAGAAAATCTTACCTCTCTGGCTGGAGCTCTCCGTAAATTTTTTCGATACTGCGCGTCACACCGATACACGCGCACCGATCTTTCCGGTTGAGACGGGATTTTCGCTGTTTTTTGGAATCCTTGGCATAAATGAAAGTCGTATCGATGGAACGATGGCCAAGGACGTCTACGATGGACTTTATTGGCGAGTTGTGGCTGGCTGCAAGGCCCTCGAATGCGAATTTCAGTTGATCGCGCGCCGTCGCTGACATTTCGTCGTAAGACCCAAGAATGCGGCAAGTTGTTCAACGAAAGGTATTCGGACTTGGAGATGAACGATGATGGACCGATATTAGCCCCATGGAAATGAATGAAGAACTGACGAGAATCATTCATGGACGCACGATTGAGCTCATGACCAAAGAAGAAGGACTGGTTGTAGTCGTCTTTGACGATCATTCAACGATGCGTATCAAAGTTGCGGGAGCGCCAACCGTGAACGTGTTGGGCGAAGGCAAAATCGAATCCGCAGGAGAAGACGGAGGTCAGCTAACCCTCGTTGGCGAGGACAGCCGTACGGCAGTCTTACAACTAGCCGAGCCCGGCTCCTCCGTAACCGTTAAGGATAAGTACCCGGATGCACGGCCGAACCTTATCGAGGAGTCGCTCGGTTTCGAATATCTGAAATTATCCCAGCGAAGCTACAAATGAACTTCAAGCTGAAGGTTTGGCGGCAAAAAGATGGAGCATCACCCGGGTCTTTCAAAGATTACGACGCAAAAGATATCCCTTCGGAGGCCTCATTCCTTGAGATGCTCGACATCGTCAACGAAATTCTGGTTGAAGGTGGCGAGGATCCGATAGCATTTGATTCGGACTGCCGAGAGGGAATCTGCGGAACCTGTTCACTGGTCATCAACGGCTTCCCGCATGGGCCTGGCACAGGAACCACATGCCAGGTTTATATGCGACGATTTACCGACGGAGGCACCATCTGGATCGAGCCATTCCGCGCCGCCGCATTCCCGCCAATTAAGGATCTGGTGGTTGACCGCAGCGCCTTCGATGAGATCATCGAAGCCGGCGGCTACATCGTGGTTCGAACCGGGTCCGCGCCTGAAGCGAACGTTTTGCCGGTGCCGAAGCATGTTGCGGATCTAGCGATGGAAGCCGCCGCCTGCATTGGATGCGGCGCCTGCGTGGCGGCTTGCCCAAATTCCTCTGCGATGTTGTTCGTTGGCGCCAAAATCTCACACCTCGGTCTTCTGCCGCAAGGTCAGGCGGAACGCGAAAGCCGCGTTATCCACATGGTTCGGAAAATGGATGAACTAGGTTTCGGAAATTGCACAAACCATTACGAATGCGAAGCAATTTGCCCCGCTGAAGTCAGCGCGACGTTCATGGCGCGCTTGTATCGGGACTACGCGATCGCGGCCGCGAAGGAGGCTCTGGCGGTTTAGCCTTAAAGCCGAAGAAGAGATTTGGCGGTATCAGGCGCGGAAAAGACGTGGTAACCACCGCGAGTGGTACCCTTCGCAAAGCCAACACTTTGGCACCGCCGATGGGAAAGGCAAGGGCATCAATCCCTTTGAGCTGATCGCAGCCGCCCATTCAGCCTGCTTCTCCATGTCGTGGCTACCCATTACTCTGGGCTGACGGCGGCCTTGCTGGCGGTTTAGGCTCTCAGCCCGACCAAGCGCTTTCTTCGTGCACCGAAGTGGCGCCGAGCACGCCGCCTCTTTTTTCATTTTCATAGTGTTGGGAGCCTTTCAGTTGGCTATTGAGATGCGAATCCACCAAGCGAATCAGCCCTTTCATCAAATGTACGGCAACAGATCGAAGTACTCGTCATCCTCGTTGGCACCCCCCTCGCCTTTGCCGAGTGCCTTCTCGGACTCGACAAAATCAATGCGCTCGATCCACTTGACCATCTTGTAGCCGAGTTGGTTCTCTGCCCGCAGCCGCAGGGGCGCACCGTACACAACCGTCAACGGCTCTCCATTCATCTCGTAAGCGAGCAGACACTCCGGCTTAAGCGCGTTGTAGAGCTCCTGCGTATCGTAATACGCTCCACCATAGAGTGAGCCGCCAAAGGAGTAAAACGCGATGACCCGGGCAGACGGCTTGGGTTTGACGTGCTCGATGAGCTTCTTCATCGACAGGCCGCCCCACTGCGCGATGCCCGACCAGCCCTGGATGCAGTGGTGCATGGTGATGAACTCGTCTTTTCCCAGCGCGCGCAGGTCTTCAAGAGACCATTCGACCGGGTTCTCCACCAGACCGCCTACCCTCAGCCGGAACTCCTTGAAGTTGCCGGCGGCAAGTTGCTGCCAGTCTTCCCGGTCGGGCATTTTGCCGTTGGGCCAGAAGTGCGGGGAGATTTGCGCTTGGGTATAATGCTCGCTCGGGATCAGACGATCCAGAGTGACGAGTTTCACCGGTTGGGTGATCGCCTTTTGGGCATGCTGCAAGCCGCGCGGGAAGTACCAGGAAATGTAGTGGGCCGCTACCCAGGAGAGCACGACCAGCGCGAGGCCAATCAGCCCCAGTACGATTCCCGTGGGCTGCGAGTCGTCGGTCCCCCGCACGATGTGGTTCATGTTGCGCGCGAAGCCCGTGAGCACGACCAGCGCGACGTGAACGACGATGAACCCGACGAAGCCGACGAGCATCAGGAAGTGGAGGGAACGGGCCGCTTGCCGACCCCCGAAGAGCTTGGCGTAGGCGGGGAAACGGTTCACCAGCGCGGGCGACATCGCCATGCCTGTGAGGATGGAGAGCGGCGCCATGATGAAAATCGTGGCGAAGTAGGCCAATTGCTGAAGGGCGTTGTACCCGTAGAAGCCGTTCGGTTCAGGCGGGAAGCGGAAGTTGGCGTAGTAGACGAAAGTGTTCCACGCCTGCACGAACACGGAGGGCGAGGTGGGCACCAGCCGCCGCCACTGGTCGCTGGTAAGGAGTCCCGCCACGAAGAAGACGCCGGTTAGGACGAACCCATACACGGAAATAAAGTGCCAGCAGCGCGCCACTCCGACCGTGTGGCGGTAGCCGGGGGTGGCCATCATGGGCGAGATGTAGCGCGCATCGTCTTTGGCCGTCCACACGCGATCCGTCGGCACTGTCAATGGCGTGAAGCGAATCCATTCGCTTCCCGGCGTGCAGTGATCGTTGAGGTAGAGCCGCGGATGGTCCACTAAGATGGAAAGGCCACTGCGGATGAGCATGAACAGGAAAACCATGTTGAAGAAATGGCTCCAACGGATCCAGAAAGGGAAGCCGTGCGGACCGCTGGCAGCACCCTCGTGCGAGGCCGGCGACGGGGCAATGTAGGGCAAGCCGAAGACGGCGTTTTGCACCAAGGCGAGCACCACCGGCGCCAAGGCAAGAACAAGCAGCCCTATCAGAATCGACGGGCGGACCCACACACGAAAGCGGCGATCATTTGGATAGTGGACCTTGCGGTGGGCATCATCGAAAGGAATCATGACAAGTGAACTTTGTACCGTGCCGGCATGGACGGCGAAGAATGTTTGCCTCAAAAAATGCCAGAGTTTCCCAGCAGGGTTCTCTAGAGCATCGTTTCAAGCCGCCCGTTGAGAGCAGTGATTTAATATTTTGGTCCCAAGCCCCGAAGTGCTTGGAGTCCGACGCGCATGCCGTTGTCCCTCCGATGATGAGCGAAAAGATAAACAGGCCAACCTTCATTGGAATGATGACCGCGTGAAACTTGCGGTGATGACGATGGTTTTCCTTTCTTTGGATTCGTGCCGAAGAGTTGTGGTTCTCTTTGGGCTGCAGGAGTTTCGCGTGTCAGTTCGTGCTTTAAGGTGTCGCTCGAGAGCGTCTGCGCGACGGCTTGCTCTGAAAGGCTGGCGAATTCTCAGCCGGATAAGTGATCCGGCTACCTAGAACATTGGCGAAGCGCGTGAGAATATGAATTTGGCGGCGCGCCAGACTCAGGATGTGCTCGGTGTGAATGCCTCGAACCAATAACGCATCCGCAATCAGCGAGCGATGACAACGCCAGGGCACCGCTTCAGCACACATCAATGCGATGCGGTCCCGGTTCGCCAATTGGATCAATTCGTCGAGACTCGTCTCAAATTCCAGTGTCTGCATGTAATCAGCAAAACCGCGGAACGATCCGTTGCACCATCCGACGTTAAGCGAATCGCGCGCTGGCTGGCGCAGGCCGCCGAGTCCAGCCATGTGAACGTAGCCCACGCCAACCTTCTTCAGTGATCCCGGCAGGGAATCCGCGTTGAATTGAGGATTGTGTCGCGAGCGCGGGATGGTGCGCACATCCACCACCCGACTGACCCCATGCGCCAGCAGCAAGTTGATGAATCCCTCGATCGTCCGCGTGGAATGGCCGATTGTCAGCACAATCGGCGAAGTTGCCGCTTGTACAGTTTCTTCTTTTGAACTCACCTGATAATCGGAAACAACGGACGTCACAGTATCTTCGCCCGAAGCTATCACTGCTTCAACCGTCGATTTGCCTGGCGTAGTCATAAAGCTCGCGAGATGATGCAACTCTGACGACTCACCTCAGATCAATCCCCTGGCTGCTCACTTGAGCACCGCGACTCCATTTTCCTTCAGCGTGGTTCATCAACTGAGAATTTCACGAACGCGCTTTAATCAATGGTCGGTTTCTTCTAATTCAGAGGTTTTTTGATCGAACGTTTGCTTTTACTGATCTTTTTGAGAGCCGAGCCTTTGTGCATGGCCAAGTGGTCGGACTTGTCGCTTTTGATCAAATACTGCGGTTCTTCCTCCGAAGCGTGGACAGTGTACCCCTTGAACGTGATTTCAGAGGTAATTTTTTCCTTGATCGTGCCTCGGACTCGACCTGCTTCCGAGTTCCACTCAACATGATCCCCAACTTTGAATTCGTGTGTCATTAATATAGTCTCCTGTAAATATTTCGTCTTGCATCCGTGCGACTGCCGCGGCCTATTGCACGCTTTCTCTGACAACAACGAGCTGCTTAATAGCCGCTAAAGTCTTCGGTCCGGATATCATCATCATCAACCCCTGACTCGTTGACCATGCTGTGCAAAGCTTTAACCATTCCCGGCGGCCCGACGATGTAATAGATCGGAGATTTTGCGGCGCTCAGGTATTTCTCCAGCATTTCTTTGTTGATGTAGCCCGTTTCACCGTTCCATTGTTGTTGTGATTTCGCCATCTCGGTCATGCTGGGGATGAATGTGTAGTTTGGATTTTCTTTTTGCAGCGCCTGCAGATCGGCGAGAAACGGCGCATCCTCCGGCCGACGGTTTGAGAAGAAGAAAAGAATCCGGTGCGGCAATCGCTGCTTGGCGGCATAAAAAAGGATGCTCCGAATGGGAGTAACGCCAATTCCGCCGGCAAGGAACACAGCTGTCTTGTCAGGATTGTTCTGCAAAGTCAGATTGCCACCGGGCTCGGAGATCTTAACTTCGGTATTCAATGGTACTTTGGCCAGTTCGCGCTTGAAGGCCGTATCGCGCATTCGAGTCGCCACCATGAGCGTGTCTTCGTACGGCGCACTGGCGATTGAGAAGCCGCGCACATTGCCTTCGGCGTCCGTTTCGGCTGGATGGAGCTGCGTAATGTCGATCCATTGTCCTGATCTGAAGATAAAATTCGCGGGTTTTTCAAACTGGAAAGCCATGGTGCGCTCGGCAACCGGAAATCGATTCTTCAGTTTCACCAAATAGGTTGTTGGCTCACTGCTCATTTGTTTCCTTTCGATTGACTTGACTTCGTTGTGAGTTCGTTGAATTTCGGTGGCAGATTTTGTAGTTCATCAGTGGCTCGATGGCGGTGACTGCGGTGGACAGGCGCCTGAGAGACCGCCAACTACGCTGCTTCCGGACCTCACCGAATCAAGATTTTCTCAGAGGGGAACTGTGACCCATCATCACCTCGGAAACTGTGAAGCATTTAATGCCGTTTCTAGCAGCGGCCTTTCGCTCTCCTGCGATTCATGCCGAAAACCATCAACCCACGCACCAGCTTCCGCGATAAAGAGCCGCCGGCCACTCGCGGACGCATCACCCTATGAATGTAAAAAAGGCAATGGATCCCGGTGGAAATTTAGTCTACTTCGAAAAGATGGACAATACCCAACTCGGTAGCGTCGAAGTGGCCGTCGAAAAAGCCCGTTCGGCGGCATTGTTCAAGCGTCCCACGAAGGCGTTGCAAGATACGCTGGCGGCCGGCGCGGAAGGCCTTCGCGTGCTACGCCTTGCTGGAGCGGTCCCAACGGAAGGCGGTGTTCCGATTGTGATAGGAGGTAACATTGTCGGCGCCATTGGCGTTTCGGGCGGCACGTACCAACAGGACGGCCAGTGCGCAAAGGTGGCGGGAGACGCCATTAAATAGTACACCGTCAATCTTTGAGCTGACGCTTCATGCGGTTGCAAATTGGTCCCGGCGATGTTTGGCGACGAGCTTTTGCCGCCTTAGCGGTGACCGATGGTCGCGATGTCCTTTATTATTTTTTTAAGTTGAATTTCCAGTCGCGGGCCTGAAAATTGCCCTTAATCGGGGACCGGAAAGCACGTGGGGGTTTTGACGCATATACCGCAGCGCGATGCTGGCTCCGTACGGATTATCATGCCAAACCTTCGACCTCACGTATGCGTCCTCCTAGGGGCAAAGCGTCAGCTTTTGGAAGAAAGCAACTCCAAAATCTGATTAGTTTTTTGGCTTAAACCGTGAGGGGCCGCCACAGAAGGAAGAAGCCGTGATGCCCATACTTTGTATCAACTTAGAGCCCAATGATTCCGTAATTATCTCTATGAGCGATCCGCGATAGAGGGTCTAACAATTGCCCAAACACATCGTGTCACTCAAGTCCACGCAACAGGGGGATTTCTCTTTTCGGAACAGACGCTTTACTGGTGAACGCTGGATCCTAGTGGGGGATGTGCCCCTCTGGGTTTATTGATCCGGTTTGGAGCAGTGGCGTTTTCATAGGTATTCTCTCTGGCGAAAAGGCGGGCCGATATGCTCGACCGGAACAGCGTACCGCCGGATTCGCTCGCTATAAGGGGACCTTGGCCGGGTCTTTCGCCGTTAACGGAATCCCAGGTTGGATGTGGTTAGCACGCGTTCTCGTCATGTATTAGTTTCCGGATGGCAGCAGCCTCACCTAGATATTCAGGCAACCGTCCGAACAACATAGCGGCAGCCCCTTCGTGCGCCTTTCCAGAGGAAAGAGATGCTTTTGTCTGGCATATTCCGAACCTTCCGAGCGCAACCCTACAGCGCCAGAGTCCAAAATTAAACAACAAAGAGGAAGCGATTCAGGCCTTATCGGTGCCATACATACGGCGTTCCTGATTGGCGGAGATCGGAGGCGCCCATCATCGCGCTCGCTTTTTTTGGGAGAAGCGTCATTCGAAAGAAATCAAGGCACACCAACACCTGCGAGGCTGCCGTCCACCGCCTTTCACCATCAGGTTGTTGTGCAACCTCGCCGGCCTGTATCATTCTGAAAGAGGAGAGCTTTGCGGCATCGTCCCCTCTTTATGGCCTGCCAATTCCGCCTTGATCTCGTCACAGGCCTCGCTGTGTTCCTCGACTAACTTCTTTAGTTTCTCGCCGGCCGGTTCGTCGCTGCGAATCGCCTCGTCAATTTCATTCAGAGCCTTCGATTGTAGCGAAAAGGCATCCGATTCCTCTCGAGGTCTGTCTGGACCTGGTTGTTCCTGTTGCGCCATATCCTGAACTATATATCCAGGAGCATAAGCTTCAACATTAACGCCGACGATAAGCTGAAAGCTGCCTTCAACGGCAAGCTGAAGGGTCCTATGTTCGAAATGACAGCCGGTACGGCAACCGAGGGTACGGCCTTATCGGTATTCTCGTTTTAATCCTGATTTTGTACTGATTATTCGGCGCGGGCGGTCTGGGCGGGTTTCATAATTCCCGACTCAAGCCCGCTCCTAAGCGCTTTTTCTTTTATCTTCCTGGCCCAGAAGGGAGGAGCCGTTGGAGCCACTCCAGATTATATGCCACGCCAAAAAGCAGAATACCGGGCGCCGTGGCCGGAACGCTCGCGTTTTTTCCTTCTCTTCCGATATTTCTATGCAGCGGGAGACGAGGGAATTGATTGAACCGTCCAGCAGGGTTCATTCGTGATCGCCGGTTATACCCAACCCGCCAGCGAGCGGAAGCATTTGGGCGCGCTCCTAGTCGGAGTCAACGAAAACGGAAGGCTTAAATTTGCAGGCAGAGTCGGCACGGGGGTTCAGCGAGAAACTCCTGAAGGTCCTATCGCTTGAACTAACCAAGATTGCGGTCAAATCTTGCCCATTTTCGACCTGCCGTAACCGGTCGCGGGCTTGATCCAGGGTTAACCGTTGCCGAAATGAAGCGGTGCGTTTGGGTTAAACCGGTCATGGTCTCCCAAATCAAATTCACGGAATGAACCCGGATGATCGGTTGCGACGACCGGTGTTTCTCGGAATTCGGGAAGACAAGAATCCGAAAGAAGTGGTTCGGGAGAAGGCAAGCTAAAGACTTAAACGATCGGCCTGCATGGATAATCATATTTAGAGTGTGAGGGCTGGCGGGTTGGACTATTCAGGTCGCATCCTCGTCAAAGCGCCTGCTCAAGAATACCGTATAGCGTTCTCAAACAGGAATCCGCCACCTTGAGCGCATAGCTTATGGGATTCTCCACATCCCCGTGAAAATGCAAAGGAATCATCAAAACACATAGAAATTGTGTACGTAGACTGACCACAATTTGCCACACTTTTGCTTCCGCTCACTTCCACCGGTTTCTACCCTGATGGAAATTCCCCAGGATAACACCCTGGAAAATAGCGGAAAACAGAACCCTAAAATGGGGTTCAAGTCCCCCTCCGAGCAGGGAGAAAATTTAGTAGACCAGACCGGATTCAGTCTACGAGAGCCGCAGGCGTTCCGGGGCCTCGATAACGGTCAAGCTGGCCCAGCAGCAGGAGTTCGTCATCGGCGGGTACACGCCACCCGAAGGCAGCCGGAATACTTCGGAGCTTTGCTAGTCGGCTACTACAATTCAGGCGGCCTCCAGTTCGCCGGTCGAGTCGGCACCGGCTTTCTGATAGGAATGAGAATAGTCGATCAGTGCGCAGCGAGCTCGGGTGAAGGGGTTGCAGCATTCGCCGGCTTTTTCCGCCCCCACTCGGCGAAACCTTGGACGAAGACGTAGCAGACAGGAATAAGGAAGATACCGATCAGCGTCGCGATGCTCATTCCAAAAACGACTGCGGTGCCCATGACGCCGCGCGAGGCGGCACCTGAACCACTCGCGAGCATCAGCGGCACGCAGCCAAGGATGAAGGCGAATGAAGTCATCAGAATCGGGCGTAGACGCAGTTTTGCACCTTCGAGCGCGGCCTCGACGAGCGACTTGCCCTGCTCGCGCTTGAGCTTGGCGAACTCCACAATCAGGATTGCGTTTTTCGCCGCCAAGCCGATGAGCATCACTAGACCAATCTGTGCGTAGACGTTGTTGTCGAAGTTGCGCGAAACCAGACCGATGAAAGTCCCAAGGACGACGAGCGGCGTGCAAAGAAGCACTGCAAACGGCAGCGCCCAGCTTTCATACTGCGCTGCCAGCAGGAGAAACACGAACAGCATCGCCATGCCAAAGATCACGCCGGCTTCACCTTCAGATTTCTTTTGCTGAAGTGTGAGCCCAGACCACTCGTAGCCAAAATCGTGCGGCATGCTCTTTGCCACTTCTTCAACCGCCCTTAGCGCTTGCGCCGAGCTGTAACCCGGTGCTGGCGCACCCATGATCTCGGCGGCCAGATAGAGGTTGAAACGCGAAACAAAGTTTGGCCCGCTAATTTGCTCGACGTCCACTAACGTGTCGAGCGGCACCATGTGGCCATCCTGATTGCGGACGTAGAATTTTCCGATCTGGTCGGGCTGATTCGTGAACTCCGGCTCTGCTTGGAGGAAAACTTTGAACACGCGGCCGAAGCGGACGATATCGTTCACGTAAAGTCCACTCAGGTATGCCTGCAACGTCTGGAAGACGCTGTCAACCTTCACGCCTTCGGCCCGCGCCTTTTCCCTGTCGAGCGCTATGTTCAGCTGCGGCGTAGTCGGCTGGAACGTCGTCGTTAAGCGCCCGATCTCCGGCCGTTTGGACGCCTCGGCAATGAATCGCTGCACTTGCGACGCCAGGTTGTCGACCGAGCCCCCCGAGCGATCCTGCAGTTGCAAGGTAAACCCTGCGACATTTCCATAACCAGGGAGCGCAGGTGGACCGAAGGCGAAGATGCGTGCCTCGGGATAGGCGGAGAATTTCTGATTCCAAGCGCGCGTAATCGCAGCGGCACGCAACTCGGGCGCTTCGCGTTTTTTCCAATCGTCGAGGCCCACGAAAATCAGTGCCGAATTCGACATGTTTAGACCAGTAAGAATGTTAAATCCCGAGATCGCGCACATCGAGCGCACACCCTTCGTCTCCGCGACGATCTGCTCTGCCTTTTTGAGTACCGCGTCCGATCGCTGAAGCGAAGCGCCCTCAGGCAACTCAACGGCTACAAAGAGTAAGCCTTTGTCCTCGTCAGGAATGAATCCGCCAGGAACTGATTTCGACAACAGCCAGATGGCACCGACGACAACTACGAGTAGCAAAATCGACCGACCGGCTTTGCGAATGAGGAAGTTCACTACCCCACCGTAGCCACTGGTAACCCGGTCGAATGCGCGATTGAATTGACCGAAAAACCACCCCAGCGGACCGCGGGCCGGTTTTGGCTTTTTCAAAAGTAGCGCGCAAAGTGCCGGGCTGAGCGTGAGTGCGTTGATGGCGGAGAAAACGACAGCCACCGCGACGGTAATGGCAAACTGCTGATAGAGCTGCCCAGTCACTCCTCCCATGAAGGCCACAGGCACAAACACGGCGCAGAGAATCAGCGCGATCATGATAACCGGCCCCGAAACTTCCTTCATCGCTTGTACTGTCGCCTCGCGCGGACTGAGACCGTGCTCGAGATGATGCTGTACGGCTTCGACGACGACGATAGCGTCGTCCACCACGATTCCGATTGCTAGGACGAGGCCAAATAGTGTGAGGGTGTTGACGCTGAAGCCGAGGAGCGGAAAGGCGATGAAGGCCCCCAGCAATGATACCGGGACCGTCAGCATTGGAATGATTGTTGCGCGGAAGCTCTGAAGGAAAAGATAGACAACAATTAACACGAGTATGATCGCCTCAATAAGCGTGTGCTCAATTTCATGCATCGACGCCTTAATCGGTGCCGTGAAGTCGAGCGTCGTCTCGTACTTCATGTCAGGCGGGAATCGCTCTTGGCGCTCTTTGAGGATGTGCTTGATTTGGTCGGCTGTCTGTAAGGCGTTCGCTCCGGGAGCGAGATAGATGCCGAGTGCCGCTGCGGGCGTCTGGTTGAGGCGCGCCCGCAGCGCGTAGGTCTGCGCGCCGAGCTCAACACGGGCCACATCTTTGATCTTCACTTGGGAGCCGTCCGAGTTGGAGCGCACGATAATTTGCTCAAACTGCTTGGCATCGGTTAGCAGACCCAACGCGCGCACGTTGTATTGTTTTTCCTGACCGTTCGGGGCGGGCTCGGCGCCAATTACGCCGGCCGGCGTTTGGGCGTTCTGCTCGCGGATGGCGTTTGCGATGTCCTCCGGCGTGATACCCAGCGCAGCCATTTTATTTGGTTGCAACCAGACGCGCATGGAATAGTCCTGGGCGGTAAAATTCTTTACGTCCCCAACACCGGAGACACGCTTGATAGCGTCGACCAGATTGATGTCCGCGTAGTTGCCCAGGAAGACGGCATCGTAGGTACCCTTGGGCGAGTAGAGCCCCAGCACCATCAATAGGTCGGGGCTGGAACGGTTGACAGTAACTCCTTCGCGCTTTACCGCATCGGGGAGCTGGGCGGTGGCCATCGAGACACGGTTCTGCGTGTTGACCTGCATAATGTCCACATTCGTGCCAACATCGAACGTGACTTTGAGGACCATCTTGCCGTCGTTAGCGCTGAACGACTGCATGTAGAGCATTTTGTCCACGCCATTCACCTTCGATTCGATAGGTGTGGCAACTGAATCCATCACCGCTTCCGCGGCTGCGCCGCGGTAGTTGGCGGTGACTTCGATGAGCGTGGGGCTCACCTGGGGGTATTCTGCGATCGGCAGACGTGACAAGGTGACCAGTCCGACAATGACTGTGACGATGGCGATTACCATCGCGACGATAGGGCGGCGGATAAAGAATTGAGCCATAGCGCGCTACTCCTTGGTGGTTTTTGTATCGGCTGCCACAGCAGCTGTGGGCGGAGCTGTGGCAGGCTGGACCGTGGCGCCTTCGCGCACTTTTTGTAAACCTTCGACAACGATGCGTTCGCCGGATTTCAGCCCCTCCTCGATTACCCAGTCGCTGCCAAAGCGCGGACCCACCGTGACTTTACGCTGCGAAACCTTATTCGCATCATCTACCACCCAGACAAAGTTTCTGCCTTGCAACTCCAGCACCGCTCGTTGCGGGATGAGCAGCGCGCCAGCGCGCTCTTCCATTTTGATCCGTAGCCGCGCGTACTGGCCTGGTCGGAGGATATTGCCAGGATTTGGGAAGATCGCACTGATCCGGATGGTCCCCGTTTTTGCATCAACCTCCCGATCAGCCGCCAGGAAGCGCCCTTTGTATGGATGCACTTTGCCGTCAGCGCGGATCAGTTCGCCGATCGCTTCACGCTGGTCCAGGGGTTTGGCGAGAATTGCCGTGATGCGATCAGCCGCCGCGAGGTAGTCTTTTTCGCTAACCGAGAAGACAAACTTGATTGGATCTACCGTCGAGACGGTTGTCACCGGAGCACCCGTGCTCCCTGCTGCAACATAATCACCGACACTGAGATCAGTGCGGCCGACAATTCCGGTAAGCGGGGAGGTGATGGTGGCAAAGTCAAGATTTAGCTGCGCCTGGTCGAGCGCGGCGCGGGCAGCCTCGACTTTGGCCTTCGCAGCAAGATTGGCTTGCACCGCATTGGCGTAGTCCTGCTGGCTGGCGATTTTCTTGTTGAAAAGTTCCGTCTGACGTTGCTCGTCCTGCTCAGCTTTTTGCTGTCCGGCAATTGCCTGGCCGAGCTCGGCTTTCGCTTGAGCGAGCGCGGCTTCGTAGGGTCTTGGATCAATCCGTAAGAGCAGCTCGCCTTCTTTCACCGCTGAACCTTCTTTGAAGGCGATCTCCTGGATATAACCTTGCACGCGCGCGCGGATATCCACATTTGCCGAACCATCGAGACTGCCGATCCACTCCTCGATGACGGGCACGTCACGAGGCTCCACTTTTGCGACAAAGACTTGCGGTGGGGCCGCGGCGAGCTGCGGTGCTTTTTCGCGTTTGCAACCGCTGAGGCCAATCGCGACAACGAAGACAGGCGGAAGAACGAACTTGTGGAGTTTCATAAGCAGGTGGGCAGACTAGCCTCAGTTTTGATAGAAGCACGCGTGCGAGTTTTTACTCTAGCGTATTGTACGCAATGTTGACAGGCCGGTCAGTCACTGATTGGTCGGGGAAGTGAGGGGTATTTTATGCAATGTTCCCCCGCGTTAAACCCCTTGTTTATTGCGTACAATACAGCAGGCGCTGGCGGAAGACTTCTGCATACAATATGCATTGTACGCAAGTATTTCCATTTTGGCCCCATGGTCGCTGCTTTACATTCTGTTTTTCCTCGTCGCGATCTGGATCATTTTTAAACCCATGGTTACGCGCGGAACGATGATGAGTTTGCCTGTTGCTGTGGCAAGCCAGGCAATTCGTCCCGCCCTACCTGCGGTTATTCCGAAAGAAACACCAAGGAAGGTCGCTCCGGGGAAGCATGCCTGGTTGCTGCCCTCATGCTCTCAACAAATCCGCGACTCTTACCGGTATCCCGGTAAAACTTGAATCACGACGAAAACCGGCTCCTTTATGGCGCACTTGTGCAAATCCCCAACAGCGGTGCCTGGCGGCTCAGGATAAACGTCCGGCGCGATAGCGAAACAGAGAGCATCGGTACTCTGCTCGAGGTGAACCCGCCCGCCTCACCGCCGTTGGCTAACGAGCTAACGTGACGACCAATGAACTCGACGAGAAAAAAATGGATTCTAGGAGGTCTCGTCCTCGCAATTATTATCATGATTGCTGCAAGATATGGAGAACAACTGCTGGGGAAATTTCAAAACGATCACGAACCAGCACGTCTGCATATTACCAGCCCTGCGCGATTGCAGGCATTTGACGAACGGTTGTCTCTCCGTATGCCCGTTGCTTTTGGATCCGCTACGGAATTTCCGCTCGAAAAGCTCCCGGTTGAGGTACGGGGAAAAGTGCAAAAAATGACGCAACGAACCGCGTATTTTAACGGGGTTTATATCGTGGCCATGAAATTGACAGATACCCCGGGAACCAAAGGCAAGGTTGAGGAGAGTTTATATAATACTTTCACCAAGAATACTAACCCTCCATCTCCGAACATGCCAAAAATCAACTGGACTTACGTTAACGGAGCGTACCAGTCGGGAGCTATACGTTTTCCTGCCGTCTTCGGTAACAGCCAAGGTCAAATGACAGCTGTGGTGATCGAATCTGGAACCGAAGATGCGTTTTGGTGTATCAGTGCTTGGGGCAGGGGAAAAGCCGGCGACCTGGCCGAGAAGACTGCAAGGGAGTTTGCATTTAAATGAAATGCCCCTGGCGCTGTCCGGGTCGCTCACGTTCACCTGCGCCGGGGCTGCGCTTCGATCGGTAATCGGTAGCCGGTCCCTTTCCTAATTAGAGGTAAATTCTATAGAGCCTTGGCTAAAGCTTTTAAGTCCGCTACCAAAGCGCCCGTAGCCCGAGTTCGTTCCACTGACGGCGGAGGACGATTTCTCAGGTCAATGTTTGGGTGCGTCGGTTGGCTGCGAAGTGGCGACTTTATCGACCGGAGGCGGTTCGTGTTTACCTTCTCCGTTCCGATGGGAAAATCTCTCAACCACGTAAAACAACACCGGAATCAGAAAAATCGCGATAAATGTCGCTGCCAGCATTCCGCCGATAACAGTCGTTCCAAGAATTCGCCTCGACACGGCGCCCGATCCCGCAGCCGTCCACAGCGGTATGCACCCGAGGATGAACGCAAAGGCAGTCATCAAAATCGGTCGAAGCCGCAAACGGGCGGCAGCCAACGCCGCGTCCACGATTGTCTGGCCTTTTTCGTACTCGGCTCTGGCGAATTCGACAATCAAGATCGCGTTCTTTGCCGCCAGGCCGATGAGCATGACTAAACCGATTTGAAAATAAACGTCGTTATCGAACTCTCTGGCATAAAGCGCCACGAAGGCGCCGAAGACGGCTATTGGCGTACTAAGAAGGACGCTAAACGGCAAAGTCCAACTTTCGTATAGGGCCGCAAGAATCAGGAAGACGAACAGCAGCGAGATCCCGAAGATCACGGCGGGCGGCACTCCTTTCTGGGCTTGCTGTTCCTGGAACGACATGTCCTTATAGGCAAGCCCCATCTCTCTCGGCATCGTCTTGGCAAACACATCTTGGAGCACTGCCATAATTTGGTATGTGCTAACGCCCTCCTTCCCACTGATATTCAACTGGGCGCATCGATGAAGATTGTAACGCATCAGAAACTCTGGTCCAGTGTGCGGCTCCACCCGTACCATCGAAGAAAGAGGGACCGGATTTCCGATATTGTTACGCACGTAGAACTGGCCGATATCTACTGCATTTGTTCGATATGGCCCATCCGCTTGGACATAAACCTGCCATGTCCGTCCGAAGAGATTGAGATAATTGACAAACGTACCGCCCATAAAGACTTGGGCGGTCTTATACACGTCGGACAGTTCAACTCCTTGCTTTAGGACTTTGTCTTGATCAACATAGAGATAAAGCTGAGGAACGCTTGGCAACCAAGTGGTTAGGATACGACCAATTTCCGGGCGCTGCCGGACAGCTTCCATGAATTTCTGCGTTTGTTGCGCCAGGAAATCGACCGGCATCCCAGCGACATCTTCCAGGACAGCCACCACTCCGCCCGATGTTCCAATCCCCGGGATCGCCGGCGGCGAGAAAGAGAACGCAATCCCATCGGGAATCTTCGCGAGCGCTTCATTTGCTCGCATCATAATCGCGTCGACTTGTTCCTGAGGGGAAGTGCGCTCGTCCCACGACTTCAGGCTCACAAAGAAAAAGCCGTTATAGGTAGTATTGACTTGGCTCAGCAGGCTGAAGCCCGCAATGGTCGTAACGTATTCCACTCCAGGTGTGTTCCGGATGATGTCCTCGACCTTTTTGCAAGCGGCCGAGGTTCTTTGCAGCGACGCAGCCTCAGGCAACTGCAAATTGGCATAGAAATAGCCCTGATCCTCCGACGGGACAAAGGACGAGGGGAGTTTTTTACCAAGCCAACCGGTGGCATACAGGACTGGAATAAGGAGCAACATCCAGAAAAGACCGCGGCGCATCAAAAGGCGGCATACGCCTACATAACCGTTGGTCGCGGACCCGAAAACTTTGTTAAATCCATTGAAGAAAATTGCCAATGGCCCCCGACCAGATTTCTTTTTCGGCCGCAACAGAAGCGCCGCAAGCGCCGGGCTCAATGTCAGAGCGTTGAATGCCGAGAAGATCACCGAAACTGCGATGGTGACCGCGAACTGCTGGTAGAGCCGGCCAGTGATGCCGGGAATAAACGCAGTCGGGAGAAAGACGGCCGCGAGAATAATTGCGATAGCGGCCACGGGTGAAGAAACCTCTTCCATCGCCTTAAGCGTCGCGTCTTTTGGCGACAGGCCTAGTTCAATGTGATGTTCGACCGCTTCAACCACAACGATCGCATCATCGACCACCAGACCAATGGCTAAGACAAGTCCCAGGAGTGATAGCGTGTTCACTGAGAACCCAAGCAGAGGAAAAATCGCGAACGTGCTGACCAGTGCAACCGGCACGGCACACAACGGAATTAAAGTGGCTCGCCAACCTTGAAGAAAAACGAAGACGACAATGATGACCAAAATCAGCGCCTCCGCCAAGGTCTTGTATATTTCCTTCATCCCTGCCGTTACAGCCAGGGTTGTGTCCAGAGCGACGGTATAGTTGAGCCCGGAAGGGAACCGCTCTTTAAGCTGCTCCATCAATTGCCTGACACCCTTCGCGGCGTCCACCGCGTTGGAACCGGGCAACTGGTAAAGTGCGAGAGCCGCAGCCGGCCTGCCGTTGAAACTGCACGTCTGGGTGTAAGTCTGAGCCCCTAATTCAACGCGCCCAATATCCTTGACTCGTACAAATGAACCGTTTGAATCCGCCCGGATCACGATGTTAGCGAATTGCTCTTCGGTGACTAAACGTCCCTGTGCCAGGACAGTATAGGTAAACATTTGTCCTTGCGGTATCGGCTCGCCGCCGAGCTGCCCGGCTGGGTTCACGGTATTCTGAGCACGAATCGCCTGTTCGACTTCCAGAGTCGTGATGTTCAGCCCAGCCAGCTTATTGGGATCTATCCAGATGCGGAGCGCATATTCGCCCGCTCCGAAGACGGTCACGCTCGCGATGCCGGGCACCCGGAGAATCGGGTCGTTCAAATTTATAATGCCGTAATTCGCCAAAAACTTAGAATCGAACTGGCCCGTTGGCGAATATAAAGAAATGACCATCAGCGGCGCTGAAGTCGATTTTGCCACCGTAACGCCATAATCGCGGACACTGGAAGGCAACTGTGCCGAGGCCTGCGTTTCCCGCATTTGGGCGAGCACCAAGTCGATGTTCGGATCGGTGGCCACATTGAAGTCCACCGTTAATGCCATCGTACCACCACTGCTCGCATTGAGGGAATACATGTAGTTCATGTGATCCACACCGCTCATCTGCTGCTCGATCGGTGTTGCGACCGATGACTCCACCGTCAAGGCATCCGCGCCCACGTAAGTCGCGTTCACCGAGACTTGAGGGTCAACAAGATTGGGATATTGCGCGACTGGCAGACTGAGGAACGAGACAATCCCGACGATCACCATGATGATGGAGATCACCATGGCAACGATCGGACGATTTATGAAGAATTTGGACATTGAGGATCTACGCTGTAGCTACGACTGGCCAGAGGAGGATTTCTTCTCCGAAACGTCCTTAGCACCCTCGGTCTTCGCTGCCTCGTAAGGTTTTGCAGAAACCGGTATTCCTTGCCGGACTCTCTGAAACCCCTCAACAATCACCTTTTCACCCGCCTTGAGACCTTCCGTCACGACGATCATCCCTTGATAGGTCTCGCCAACTTTTACCGCGCGGATCTCGGCTTTGCCATCCGGGTTCACGACCGCTACCTGGTTATTGCCTTGCAGTTGTGATACGGCCTGTTGCGGAATCACCAGCGCGTTGGGAATCGTCTGGATCTCGGTCCGCGCAATCCCATATTGTCCGGGCCGCAACGTAAGGTCGGAATTCGGGAAGCTAACCGCAATCTGAATCGTCCCAGTCTTCGGATCGACTTGACGATTTAGGAAAGCGAATTTGCCTTTATGCGGGTAAACACTGCCATCAGGCAGGATGAGTTCTACGTTCTCCTGGCGTTTGGCCTCCGGCACCGCCATTAACTCTTTTAAGCGATCGGCAAATTCCCAGTAGCCTTGTTCGCTAATCGGAAAATAAAACCAGATCGGATCGATCTGGGATACCGTCGTCAAAACCGAATTGGCGCCGGTACCAACCAAGTCTCCAATTTGCGCCTGCTGCTGTCCGGCAATGCCATCCAGCGGCGAGACAATCTTTGTATAATCAAGGTTCAGCTGGGCTTGCTCCATCGCCGCCTTAGCCGCAGCCACCGCGGCTAACTTAGTTTGGTAAAGCTGAGTTTTGTTTGTGTATTCCTGCTCGGAAATTACTTGTTGCTGGAACAACTCCTTTGCCCTCTTCGCGTCCAGCTCAACTCCGAGCAAGGTCGCTTGAGCCTCCGACAGCTGGCCTTTTGCTTGATCTAGGGCCGCTACGAAAGGTCTGGAATCGATCAGAAACAACACATCGCCCTGTTTTACATAACCACCCTGCTGGTAAGAAATAGTCGTAAGATATCCCTCTGTGCGCGCCCTGACTTCCGCATTCTGAATCCCGTTGACCGTGCCCACCCACTGGCGGAAAACCGGGACTTCCTTCTGCAAAACGTCGGTAACAAGAACCTCGGGAGGACCGGCTGAGTTCGCTTCAGGCGCCCGTTTCTCACACGCAGTGAAAGCAGTCAAGACCGAGAAAGCTGCCCAATAGACGGAAGAAGCTCTTTTCATGAGTTCGAATAGGCACAGATCCCTTGCACCAAGCAATATCACATATCAACTCTAATGGGATATTCCCATTGGACTTTAGTTTCAATATGCCACAGGCATCCGTCTCAGAGTCACGATGATTTACCGCTTAATAAAGGCGATGGTGGGGCCCGATGGGTATGGAAGTCAAGCTCATGGTTACCCCAAAACAAATCGGAATGCTGGGTCTCGGCTCGCGCAACCTCGATTTGGTCGTGAAGAAAGCATCAAAGAGCCGTGGCATGGGACCTCGGAATCGATGCCCGGCTGCGCCTGATACCACCCAATATCGCCAATACCAACTCTCTCCGGGCTAACGGCCAGATCCGGGGAAAAGAGAGACACGTCCGGGCGCTTTACCGCGTCCAATCCAACGAAGACCGTTCTCCCAGATGGATTACCCTCGAGGTAACAATGCATCGCATGCTGCCTGCCAATGGGATTATCAAATGGGCACATCTGCAACGGCAAAAATCCTCGGGCGCAATCGGTAAGACCTACGTCTCCTTGAGCAAGGATTATGACTACACGTTACGCCTGACCTTGGAGGAACCGCCTCAGGAAGAAAGAAATAAAGCCAAAGTCGCCATCGAACCCATTTTCACCTTTTGCGCTACAAAAAAGGGCTAAACGAGAAACCAATCCGCATCCGCCGCGAGATCTATCGCAAGTTCGTTTCCGGCCTGGCCAAGAAGTATTCCATCTGCGGGGTCGAAGAGTTCGACTTACGCCAGGTTACAACAAAAGATCAGGCCCACGAGCTCGTTAAATGGCAGCGCACAGCAGCCGGAATCTCGTCCCTGCGACTCATGCTGTCCCAACGGCTAACCGCCCAGAAACTGTCGCAGGAGAATGCAACTCAAAAATGCCACAATTGCGGGTCCGTTGAGAAATGGGATGCCGCCCGCGCTGTTTGGCACCGGTGCAAACAGTGCAATAGCCGGTGGGATCAGGATCACAATTCGGTACGGAATCTCTTGGATTTGCTCTGCGAGAGCCACGGTGATAGAAAAGAGACGGACACCGCTCGCAAGCAGCAAGTCATTGAAGACGAGGAACTTTAATAAAAGTTGCAGCTCGCAGAGACTAAAGGTATCAACAGACAGGTGAGCCTCTCGCAAGGAGGTCAAATCGCTCTTTGAAATCAAAAACTTACATTAGAGCCCCCTGCAGAGCCTGCGAAGAGGCTTCATTTCTTCGACGATTCCAAGCTTCTGTTTCACGACAGTTGTCAGAGGAACCTGCAGAGCCCGCGAAGAGGCTTCATTTCTTCGACGAGATTGATCCAAGGCCTTTTGTAGCGGCTTTGGATCCCTGCAGAGCTCGCGAAGAGGCCTTCACTGCGCGCGAATCGTCCCCAGAAACGCGACGAGCGATTTTAAGGCTTCAGCGGATATAACCAACACAAAAAAGTACGTAGACTTGCAGCAGTTTGCAGCAGTTTTGCTTCCACTGCCTTCCAGCGTTTTCTACCCGATTAGCGCTTTTCCAAGGCAATACTGTGGAAAAGGGAACCCTGAAAGCGGGTTCAAGTCCCCCCCCGAGCAGAAATGCCCATATTTAGGTGCTTGATGTTGAATGACTTACGTTCTAAGACGCTTGGACAGATTCAGAATCTCGACCCCCACCGCCTGGTGTCCCGATTAAAATCCAAGAGCACTCCAGGCGACACTCTTTGAATTCGGCCACACTCCTATCGACGTCTGGATCCAAAAGATGGATATCGATGGTGATGGCGGACGACGAGAATTCGGACTTCGTGGGCAACGCCGCGGAACAGAAAGATCGCAGAAGTCTATTCCCGTGGATTTGGATATCTTGAAGCCTGAAAAGCGGTTCCGGTTCGCGACGACAATCCATCCCGCTCGCGGATCATCGGCCGCCGTCAAAAATTCGTCGATAACCCACAGAACTCTCAAATGGGCTTTCGCGGCGGCGCGGAAATCGTTAGCTAGTTCGGGGAAGGTTCGCCCAATTCGGTGCAGAAATCCGGCGTGTATTATGGAACGTGCGCTCATGGATGCTGACCGGGATGAACTGCATGCATTGAATCTGCAATTAGGCGTAATACCCGTGCGGTCATCTTGATCGGGGGTACTGGGGTCGGCAAGACTACCATGATTGAGGAGGCTGCGGCCAAGCAAGGTCTCAGGGTCAAGACCTTCAACGTCCCCAATATGGACCCTTTCTTACACCTTGTTGGGTTACCTCACATTAAAGAGGGTAAATTGGTACAAACAAGCCCCGCCTCCAAAAAGGACACGCTGGAATTCATCCGACAAAGAGGTTTGGAAAACGCGGATATCATTTTTTTGGATGAATTAAACCGAGTTGACGCCCAAACCCAGAACCAACTTTTTGAGGTGGTCCATAGCCGGGCGATAAAATGGGGTGCGTCTTCCGCGCTTACGCGCCATCTGGGCGGCGATTAATCCCGTTGACATAGGGTCGGTTACGCGGGCGTCCACAGCCTGGAAAAGGCCTTTGTCGCTCGATTCTGGAAGGTTATTAAGGTTGAGGCCAAACCAAAAATTCATCACTTCGCGGGCCGGGACGGCATTGGGGAGCAGGTGGCGCGAACGTGTCTGAAATGGTGTCTACCCATCTCTCGTACAAAATCAATTCCTTTAGGACTAGCTAAGAACTCTGGGGTGAGTATTTGATTAGGATCTAACCCGGCAGCTTTAGAAACTGCAGCAGCATAAGCAGTAACTAGCCCTGGACCCCCAGTATGCCCGGTCCAAGTTCCAATGAGTTCCCCTACTTTTTTATTTTTATAAAGTGGAGAAGTAGCTAGTTCATCGAAAGTGGAAGCTACCCCTAATTCAGGGGGCTGACTCAATTTTAGTTGAGGCGAGCCCGCGAGAGCGCTATCGCAGTACCACTTCTTCAGTCACGTCTTGAACAGTCCGGCTGGAACGTTTAGCGTTACCCAGTTTACTCTTTACGCATTGCCAACGTGGGGATGGATGAATTCAATCACGCTGATTACGAAATCACTTGATAGACCGCGCCTCCTTCCCTGATGCGACGATCGATCGCCAAGAGAATGTCGACCAGATGATCTTCATCCCTGGGCACGCTGTTATCTCGGATCGGAACCGTTGATATGTCACATCAATGCTCGAATTCCGGGCTTCCTCGGACAGAATCGCGGCGTACGGAACTAATTTGTCGCCAAGTTCAGTAAGATCGACAAAGTGTCGGATACCGGCCGCGAGGAATTGATTGATCTTCTTTCTGGCCTTAACCGGGTCTTCGTATCCAGGGTATTCGCCCGCCAGAAACTTAAGCGGCACTACCCCAGTAGGTATTCCCATTCGGCCGCGGCGGAGCACTTGGCGTCGAACTTTGAGATATCGATCATTAGCTGTAGGCAGTTAGGGTTAATCAACGGGAGTTGAGGCATTGGCAGCGTCTCAACACCTGACTATTCTGGCAAATCACGTTTGGTTAGTTGGCCGGACACATACTTTTTTTAAGGTATGCCAATGTAGATAAGGCGTCTCGTCTTACTTCTTCAGCCGGAGGTAAGCCGGGACGGCTCACTTAACGTGTTCTGGGGTCGAGCGTCATAGGTTCCTTTTATCTAAAGGCGCAAAATACAACAGAGCCCGTGCCCTGGCTGGAGAAGGTAAAGCGGGGACGCTTTACTTATCCCTCGAAACGAACCGCGGCGAGACAAAGTCCCCTTTGTCCCGGCAGTGTTTGTCGGGGAGCCTCTTATTGGGGAGCAACCGGGTGGGACTAAGGCTTTGGCTTCCCGTAGCGTTCGAGCATTGCCCGTGAAATCTCGGGCGACGTCGGCCAGAAGCCGCTCGGAGCGCCGGGATTGCGTTGATACTGGTCGAGTATGTTCACGTCCGGCTGCACCGCTCTTTCACCCTCCATGAAGATGACGCCGACGGCGTCGCTTGGGAGCCTGGCAAGGAAGCTCTCCGCATCCTCGATCATACTGCGGATTCGGCGGTGCAAGCCGGGCACGTCAATCGGTTGCTCGGTCGCGAGTGCCTGAAACTCCTCGACCGTGAAACGGCTGTGCCGGGTGATTTCGGCTAGCATCTCCTCCGGCGTAACGCCGGGAAATTTGCCCACCGCCGCCGACAAGACGGCTCCGAGCGGCAGAATGTTTTCGTGAATGGTCACGAGATCGACAATATCCCGCGGCACTCGGCGGTCGGCAGCCGCCGACGCCTTATTGGTCGCGAGATCGACGGGATGCAGCACGTAGCCGAACAGTTCGTCCGGCTGCGTCGAGAAAAAGCGAAACGCTGCGTCCGTCACCCATTCTAGCTGCATCGTTTCGTCGCCCCGCGAGACCGTGGCCTCGCGCTTGCCTTCGCGTATACGCCCCGGCACGACGATATAACCTTCGGCCGTGAGCACGCTTGCATCGGTCCTGGCGGCGCTCTCAAGTCGGGCCTCGGAATCGTGGAAAATATCGATGTCGGCGGAATAGCGTGGACCTTCGCGGTTGATGGCGACACCGCCGGCAATATAACTGTCAGGGCTGCGGTGGGCCGCAAGCGACCGCAAAACATCCGATTGGAACTTAGTGATGGGCACGGCAAAGATCTTCGATGCGTTCAGCGAGCCGGCGTCCTTCCATGTGGCCATGAGTGCGCAACGCTTGGGTGATCGCGAGAGCGTCCGCCGGCGTTGGTAGTTTAACCGGGCGCAGGTTCCATAACGCGTGGCCATACTCGGCGAAGGCGCGACGGTAAAGGCTCGCAAGATCTTCCGGTTCTTCTGGCTCGGTACTCATGCACTTAGACTATCACAACTGAGGGAAGTTCCTGTTCAATTCCTTAGGTCGTGGCGTTTCGCTCTTTCGGTCCGGCAATTTTTGAAACGCACATGATGCGCTCTCAATTTAAGATGTGGATGTGACCATCCCCGGGCCGAACTCGGACTAAACCATGTCGCGTATACCGGCATTGTGCCGGTGGCTCAATTCGCACAGATGTCCCATGCGATGCCGTAGAGTCTTCGTCGCCTCATGAAGCAAACGAAGGTGGGGACAGGTCAAATGCAGATCGAAATCGTTGTAGGGCACAGCGTATCTCGCCAGCTGCTAGCGCTTAACATTGCATCGACGGAAAGAACCTCCCCCGCGAGGGCCATCTTCCGGTTCCAGCGAGATAGCCCAGAATCTTCCGTCGATCGGCGCGAGCCACGACACAGTGGACCGCACCGCCAAATTGAACCGTGACTCGTATTATTTGCCGAAGAATTGACGAAACAGTTCTTCTGAACGTTTTGCACCTTCTTCAGTCACAAACACCGATTTTGCTTTCCCGACAGGATCGCCGATAAAACCCTTCTCGTGCAACCGATTCAGGGCATCCCAATCGTGACCTTTCCAAGCTCGCAGGGCAATCTGGCCAGCCCGTTTTTCGCCGAAGGTGGTGAGCCAGAGTAGCGCCAACACTATGTCATCGACTTTGTCTTTGTCGTAGTCCATGAGGAATTATTGGATTGGACCAGGCGGTTTGTCGCCGATTTGTGCGCTCGCCTGGCGCGTTTTTTTACTCGCCAAATCGAATGCCGGCGCCTTCAACTTCCTGGTATGGCAAAAAAGCCACACTAGCGCCCGAACTTTTCCCCTCCGGTCAACAAGGGAATCGGGAATAGAATCGGGAATAGGGTCGCGTCTATACAAAACACAAATGCATTAAGGAAATGGGATTGTTTTGTCTTACCAAACACATATGTATTGTGTTCTTTCCGTGATACTGCATTATCGTTCTCATGGCTCGCGCAACCCGGGTGGACTTCCCAGGACCATGGTATCATGTTTTGAATCGCGGAACCGAGAGGCGAGTGATCTTCCGCTCGGCGTGTTGCTATGAAAAATTCATCGAGTTGCTGAGCAGCTTACCCGAACGGTTCGGGGTAAGGCTGCACGGTTACGCTTTAATGGGTAACCACTACCATCTCCAACTGGAGAGCCGAGAAGCGAACCTTAGCAAAGCGCTCCATTGGCTTAATGTCAGCTACAGCGTAACCGGGCAAAGTTCTGGAATCCTGCTTTCAATATAGGGTTAGAGCACGAACGAGCATAGATTATGTCGGGTGCCCGTCTGATAACACACGGTTAATGGCGGCCGGGCTACTCGAAACGCTCCTGCAGTAATTTTTCCGTGCCTCATTTCTTGTCGGCAGAAGAGCGGGCTTCACCGACTGAACCTGACTGATTCCCAACAACGTGATGCTGTCAAGTATGAGCCAAGGCAGGTTGTCGAGTTTCATAGGATTGCCAAGGGAGCTGTTCGCGGCGGCTCCAGGAAAGCGCAGGAGCAATTCTCAACCGGCTCCGAAGCGTGGAAAGAGCAGCGCGATTCGATCTTTCGGTTTTGACACGGGGAGACTGGTGGGGTTTCCCGTTTTTTAGTCTCAGCGCCAGCCGGTATTTATCAAAGTCCTAAATCTGATACTGAGTGGCGATTCGGACGGGGTGTCAAACTGTACTTAAAATCGGTTCTGACCCAGCTTCGGTGCACTGACCATCCTTCTCCGCGTCAAATGGCTGCTGGCGGTTCAGTGGCACCGGCTTTCGTTATCACCCATGAGCGGCCGATAATCTCTTGACAATACCGACCAGTTAGTATAATTGATCCATCGTAATGACAACAGTGAACCAGTCCAAAGAACGTATCCTGGCGGCAGCCAAAGAATTGTTCTTGGCCCGTGGCTATGCGGCTACAACCGTGGATGCAATTTGTGAGAAGGCCGAGCTGACTAAAGGCAGCTTTTATTACTCTTTTGATTCGAAGGAGGATTTGGGCCTCGCGGTTTTGGATTGGTCTCTTCGGCGAAGCGTGCAAATGCTAGCAAGTGGCCCTCACGTCCGAATCACGGACCCGGTAGAAAATGCCTTTGCCTTTCTGAAACATTTGGAAAAATGCTCGCCAGAGCTTTGGAGCGCCGGATGCCTGCTCGGTTCCTTTGCGCTGGAGCTTGCTGATACGAATTCTCGGATGCAGCAAGTCGTTGCGGGCATGTTCCAGGCGGTCGCGGACAACTTTGCGGAGAACCTTCAACCCATCGCGGCTCAGTGCGCCGGGAAGCAGGCCCGCGCAGCCAGCGAATTGGCCGACACACTTCTCGGCCTTGTCGAGGGTTCCATCATACTGGCCAAAGCCCATCGCGATCCGACCCGCATTCCTAAGGCCATCCGCGGATTTCGACGTTCATTGGAGGTACTAATTGCTGAAACCGCCTAGCTTTTTTACCACAATGAATACCAACTAGCCTAGTCTTTCTCTCGCCAAAAAACATACCAACTAGTCGGTATCCCACCGGACCCAGCACCTCTCCTTGAAGATCAATGCACTCAAGCACCTCAGCAATGACCTCAACCCACCGGAACCCTGACCATGTGTTTTAATTATAGAATGGGGTTCGACCCCGAGCCCTCGAAAAATCCTGGCGACGAGTTTCTGATCATCGTGACCTTTGATCCAAGCGGTCGAAATCTAAGGGGCACGCGAACACGAATCTTATCGATCGAAAGCGGAATATAGAAAAAATTATGAAAAGGATTTTGATAATTGAAGATGAACTGGAGATGCTTCGCAATCTGACGACCATCCTTCGGCTGGAGAAGTTTCGCCCACTGCCCGCCGAAAACGGCCGCGTCGGCGTCGGTCTGGCGAAGAAGCAAAAGCCCGACCTCATTCTTTGCGATGTGATGATGCCGGGTTTGGACGGATACGGCGTCATCGCTGCTCTCCGGGCCGATGCAGAGACCGCCACAATCCCGGTAATCTTCCTCACCGCGAAAGCTGAGAAGCTCGACATATGCACCGGAATGAATTCAGGTGCCGATGATTATATTACTAAGCCGGTCGCCAAAGCTGACCTGCTTGCAGCCATCCGCTCGCGTCTCGAACGCGCTATCCAGCAAGCAGCGCCCCAGTTCAAGCCCAACTTGCATTCTGCCGTACCGCTATACGCAAAATACGATGTCCATTTGGAGCCCCTTCCGGCGTGATGAACCCCTCGAGTTTCAGCCACTCGGCTCCAGCGTCTTATCGGTTGTCTTCCTTCCTTAAACGATAATTCGGCAACGAGCGTCGCTAAAGTTTCGAATTTGATTAATCATTCCCGCCCTCCGTCAATCCGAAGTCGGTAAGATGGTGGACATCAGGGCACTGGATCTTTGGTTCCATTTACCGGCTTTCGGTGGATGTTCTATGAATTTGGCGCGTAAGACCTAACCAAAAATATTTGAAATTTTCTCACATCTCGCCATTTCCGGTGGGTAGCTTGGTTAGGCGGGTTCAGCCTTCGTAGCACTGCGCTACGCCTGATCAAGGTCGAATCCGACATAAACGGCATCCTTCCCGCTGGAGGCGGGCCCCTGCCATTTATTTCGTTTCTCTCTTGATCAGGCTTCGCTCCGCGCTTGGGAGGTAACGGTAATTTGCAGTTCGACAGCGCTTCGCTCGTTCCTCGCTGCGGCTGTCAACCTGCAAAAGCTTTTGGAACTTTGTTCGAAAGGCAAGCCGGGGGGGCTTCGCTTTGCCGCGCAGGCGACGGGACCAGTTTTCTATTTTGGGCCCAATCGCGCGATTTCGGCGGTAGGATAGCCAAGGGTCGTGATGATCCGCCAGGACTTCCGCTCGATGTAGAGGAATGCGCGGCCCTCGATGCGGTAAATACCTTTCCAGCCGATGGTGTAATTCGTGTCGGTTTCCTCGAAGTCGATGGGTTCTGGATCCCCGTCGCGGGCGAGTCGGGCAGCAAGTTGATTTGAAGGCTCCAGCATCCATGCATCCCCGGTTTCGGTCGAAAAGAATACCAGCGGGCCGATGGTGACAAAGCGTCCCTCCTGTTTAGCCGCCTGGTTTTGAATGTATTTTATCTCCTTGGCGAGGCGGAAGTCCTTGCCCTCCATCCATTGTTTTCTTGCTCCACTCTTGATCTTTTTAGGTTTCACGCCGTCCTCCAGTTTCGCAGTAGAATCAAGGTCCCATGGAACTGTTCCAAAAGCTCTTTGGTGAGCTTCTGCTCTTTGTCTACCACTGCTTCGACCGGATCGTCATCAACGGCTATTTGAGCGGATTGTCTCGGCCCGAGCAAGTGGTTCATTTCTTTCGCCAGGTGATCGGAGTTCCCATCCTGAGCAAGGAGGTGATCGCTCAGCGTACCAATGATTACCAGAAGTGGGTCGAAGCCTTTGGCGCCAACCACCAGATCCCCATCCAGTGGGCCGAAAAAGGTGTCCGTAAAGAGCAGTATGTTCTGCCTTGGTTGCGCCGAATGCGCAAGAAGAACGCCTACGGGGTCTATTTTATTTTCAAGAGCATGGAACAAGGCCCCAGCTTCCGGATCAGCGTGCCGAAGTATCCCACCAAGGACCCCAACCATCGAATCCTGGCGCCTCAACGCAGTCGCTTTACGCATTACTACTTCTACATTTACGATGAAGTGCTTGGACCGATGGTCATGCGCGTTGGGTCCTTCTTGCCCTTCCAGGCCACCTATTATCTAAACGGCCACTCCTTTATCGAACAGGAACTCAAGAAAGCCCAGGTCGCCTTCCGCAAGAACGATAACGCCTTTGTCGCTATCGACGATGTCGCGGCCCTGCAGGCCGCCGCCGCCCGGCTTAGTCCCCAGATCATTCAAAAGCAGCTCGATTACTGGACATTGATCCTGGGACCGAAGTTCTCCCGCGCCGAGCGCCATCAGATCAACCTGTCGCGCTTTTACGCCATCGGGCAGGTCGAGTACTGCCGCAACTTCATCTTCAAGCGCAACTTCCCGATCCATAAGATCTTCGAACGCAGCTGCGAGATCGGGCTTTGGCGACTGACGGCCAACCGGATCTCGGAACTCTTCGGCATGCGACTCCATAAGAGAATGGGCGGTAAACTGGGCACCCTCATCGATCAGATCGAACATGGTCATCATGTCTTCCGTGCTTACTGGAAGAATGCATTTTTGAAGCAGTACGAAAAGTTCTCCACCTTGCTGCGCAATGAACTTTGTTCCAATAACCTTTCCGACTTTGGCCTTAAGAAAGGCTTGCAGAATTTAGATGCCGTACGTACCAAGTTCCTGGCAGTCACCGATCGCTTTGCCGGACTTCAGGCTCAATGGTTAAACGTCCACGTGGACTTTCCTCTGCTGCAGCGCATGGCCTTGCCGATCGTCAGCGGCTCGGTCTATTACGCGGGTATAAAGATCCATGAGACCCGTATCATCCGACTCCTGGAAGTTCTTCTGCATGCCGGCAACAATCTTGGAGGCTGGAGCGCCAAGCAGATTCATCAAATCATTCTCCAGAGCTTCCACCTTTCGGAAAAGTCCTACGCTCTCAACCAACTTCGCTACGACTTGCGCAAGCTGAAAGGCCACGGTCTGCTTGAACGGGACGGCTCACGATACGCCTACCGACTGACCAGCAAAGGCTTCCAAGTCGCCTTGTTCTTTCTGTTCTTCCACAAGCGTCTATGTGGTCCACTTGCTAACAGTCGCTTTCACCACCAACCGGACGCCAGCCATCGGCCCAAGAGTAAACTTGAAGCTGCCTACCATAAGGCTGACCGCGCCATCCAAGACATTGTCGATCTCCTTGATGCTGCGTGATACTGTTGCTCGTAATCTTCAACAAATTATGTCGATGATTTTGAAGGCAAGAATCTAAAAATCAACTAAGTCTCAACCTGAATGCTCCCCATGAGCAGGATGGTGAGGCAAACAAAGCCCAGGAATGTTTCGCCGAGTTTGTCATACCGAGTAGCGACTCGCCGGTAGCGTTTGATTTTCTGGAAGAAGTTTTCTACCCGATGACGACGGCGATAGAGCTTTGCGGAGAATGGCGAGACTTCAGTTCGACTTGCTGATTCGGACCGCCCGTCCCGCGATGAGATGATGTGTTTAGTAACCTATTAAACCACCCAGTCAAAATCTGAGTCCGCTCTTGACTATCAGGGACGAGTAAAAATACAACTCCGCGTCGAGAGCGCGTTTGATGTTTTCTGCAATTCGAAAGCCGTGCTGCTCGCCTTTGAAGAGGAGGTACTCCAAGGGAAGGCCCTTGCTTCGGATGGCGTTCACCATCATTTCGGCTTGGTTCCGCGGCACAATCGGGTCGTCTTCTCCTTGCAAGAAAATGACAGGTACCGACAGCTTGTCGGTAAAGTTAATCGGCGAACGTGCCTTGTAAGTCTCCTTCTCTTCGGGGTACTTACCGATAAGCCACTCCAAATAGCGCGATTCAAATTTATGCGTTTCCCGGGCGAGAGACTCAAGATCGCCGACGCCATAGTAGCTGGCACCGACTTTGAAGAATGTCCCGAAAACAAGCGCACAGAGTGTCGTGTACCCGCCAGCACTTCCGCCGGTAATCGCGACGCGAGCCGGATCTGCCTTCTTATTCTCAACGATGAACTTGGCAGCGTTGGTGCAGTCCTCAACATCCACGATGCCCCAGGCTCGGTGAAGCCGATTTCGATATTCGCGGCCATAGCCAGTGCTTCCGCCGTAGTCAACATCAAGGACCGCGTAACCGCGACTAGTCCAATATTGAGTGCGCAGGTCCAGAGTGCTTGAAGCGGCGTCCGTGGGTCCGCCATGGCTCTTGACGATCAGGGGAGGCAATTCCTCCGATGGAGCGACAAATGCATTATTGAGAGGCGCATAGTACCACGCGTAGACGTTTCCTCTCCGGCTCGGGAATTCGATGAGTGCAGGTGCCGACAGGCAATCGCGAATATTCGGTCGGTCCGCGATATCGGTCGACTGTTTCAAGACGTCTATCGTCATCGAATCTAAGCTGAGCTTCACGATCGAGGAGGGCTTGTCTGGAGCGCCCCCCAGGAAGACGAGAAAATCCGAACCAACCCGAAGGTTCGATACCTCCGCATAGGGTAAATCCAACGGAAGGAGTTGTTCGGCAAGTTCCGAAAACATCGCGATCCGGCTGCGGCCGGTTTCCCTATAACTGCAAATGATGCGGCCGTCAGGGAGAAAACCGTAAGTGGCCATCCCGAATACCCACTGGGGTTGTCCGAACTCCGCGTTTTTGACGACGACCGCTTCTACACCCTCCTGATGGTGTCGATACAAGTTCCACCATCCAGTCCGGTCCGAGACAAAGTACAAAGTGCCGCTTGGGGACCACTCAGGCTGAAAGACCGATTCATCTGCTGAGCCGGCGATCCGGAGCGGCGCCTGTAGCTCGCCCGCTTGGCTGATCATCCCGACCCAAAGCTCGGTTCCGATCCACGGCATATTCGGGTGATTCCAAGCCAACCACGTCAGGCGTTTGCCGTCGGGGCTAATCCGCGGGTTAGAGTAAAAATCATGTCCCTGAAACAGCACTTGTTCCCCTTTGATCCCGTCTAACGCGATCGCGACAATAGAATTTATCACGAGCCCGTCCGAACCGCGGTGGTCTTCGCGCACACAAATGAGCCGATTTCGTATCGTGTCTACGGTGGCATCAGCATACCGGCACTGGGAGGCTTGGCTAATAGGCCGGGGCATCCCGTTCTCATTTTGCCGATAAAGCTTTTGGTCGGCGAAATTGGTGAAAAAGACGACTCCGTGGTCGACAAGGACAGCGCCACCGCCGTACTCGTGAACCCTCGAGCGTGCGTTGAAAGGAGTGGGTGTTACATCATGATCCGTGCCACCCCTCACGTGCTTTACCAGTACAAACCGTCCACCTTCTTTGGGTCGGTTCTCGATCCAATAGATGTCTTCGCCATCAACAAGAACATCGACCAGCCTGATTGTATCCGTTGCGATTAAATCAGAGTCGATTGGAGATCTCCACGAACCAAACGGGGCCACCGTCACGTCAGAACAGGTCGCATTTTCGAGCATCGAACTCAACTCGTACTCATTCGATCCAACAGGTTCCCTATATGCACCACATCGAGATACTGATCACTGAACAAGACCCAAGTGTCATTTTCATCCTCCTCCCGGTTGCCGATCAGGCAAGTCGACCACTTCCCATAAGTTTGGCATAC
Source organism: uncultured Verrucomicrobiae bacterium (assembly GCA_963742335.1). GTDB lineage: Bacteria > Verrucomicrobiota > Verrucomicrobiia > Chthoniobacterales > JAFAMB01 > JAFAMB01. Next base: position 324,041 of record CAVULL010000014.1, on the reverse strand, counting down.
CAATCCCTGCATCGGAAAAAATTCCGCAGATCCCAACCTCTAAGATATACGCCCGAGCCTGTTTCAAGGTGCGGACGATAGCGACCTTGCGTTTCATGGAGAGCATCATAGCTGGGCGTTGAAGACCTGCACGTCCAGCTACCTGCAAAATTACCCTTTTTTCTGTCGTCGGCGCGTGCATTCCAATGATTCGAGGCCACTGATGAATCTGCCAAGCACGATTTTGGGTTTTTCCATCGCCAAAGAGAAAATGCTGGTTGAGAATGACGTCGCCCGCTGCGATACGTTTGCCGTAAGAATCGAAGGTGAAATAACGTCCCGGTTGTCCGTGAGAGTTCTCAAAAACAGGTTCGGGCCTTTCTGGTCTGAACGCAGTAGAGGCTCTGAAAGCGCATTGTCTCCAGTCAAACGGATTCGCTTGAGAAGAATGAATTCACCAACGGCTCCAATACTGAAGCCCGTGACTGCTGCCCAACCCCGCTACACCAACGTCAGCAGCGCCAGCCCGAACACGATTGCCCCGACGAAAAAACTCATGACCGTAAATCCCATCACTCGCCGCAGGCTTATCCCTGCTATCGCTAAGACCGGCAACGCCCAGAATGGCTGGATCATGTTGGCGACTTGCTCGCCCATGGCAACTGCCATTGCAGTCGCGGCCTGCGACGTATGAAGCTGAGCAGCCGCCGGTACCGCAAATGGGCCTTGCACCGCCCAATGTCCGCCTCCGCTCGGGATAAACAGACTGATGATCATCGAAGCGATAAAGTTCCAGAACGGTAAGGTGTGAACGTTCGAAAATGCGACAAAAGCTTTTGAGATAACCTCCGCCAGACCGGTGGTCGTCATGATTCCCATGATACCTCCATAAAGCGGGTATTGAAGGATTAACGGTCCGGTGACGCGTGCCGCATTGTTGATCGCTTCGACGTAAGCGATAGGTCTCCAGTGCAACAGCAGCCCGGCGATGAAAAACAGAAAAATGACAGAGTTGATGTCGAGATTGAATCCCGACTTCAACCAAATGATGGAAAGCGCCGCCACACCAGCAATGACAACGATCAGATTTAATACCCACGCTCTTTCCAGGTGGCGTGCCAAAGTTGGGGCCTCATCGGCCCTGCCAGCTGGCGCCTGATCTTCCGCAATCAGCCGCGCAGAATCCGCCGCCAGCGTCTCCGTTTCCGCGGGTTGGATCGCACAGTACAAAATCGGAATGAGAATCATCAACACCAGCACCGGTACAACGTTAAAAGGTGCCAGAACCGTTTCATTCAATGTCAACACCTTACCGGTCATCTTCTGGACAACATTGAGAACGGAGCCAGGGGTTGCTTGAGCTAACGCTATCGAACTGGATAGCCCACTGGCCCAGATGATCCATCCGGAATAAGCGGCTGCGACGAGCCAGCCAAAGTCAATTTTGATTCTTTTGGCGATTTCCCGGGCTAATAACCCGGCGACGACAAGGCCGCAACCCCAGTTCACAAAAGAAGTCACCATCACCGTCAGGACGACCACAACGACAGCACGCTTCGGCGTCGTCGCAATTCCCGCCAATCGATCCAGCAATCGCCTGACCGGAGGGGAATTCGACAGTGCGTAGCCTGTAACTAAAACGAGCACCATCTGGAAGGCAAACGCCAGGATGTTGAAAAGTCCATTATACCATCCGGTAAGAATCAGGTCAGCCGTCCCTTTCGGAGCAAAAAACCCTGCCAATAGCGAGGTGAGTATCGTGAGTGCTACCGCGAAAATATACGGATCGGGCGTGATCCGCTCGAAAAGGAACAGGAAGAAGGAAGTTATCGTCGAGAGGAGAGTTCGCGGCTTCGACGCCGATGAAGCAGAACCCGCACCTGAGTTCGGATTAACATATGGAGTCGCCATAGCATGTAGTCCTAGCGAAGGGCGCCGACGACCACGAGATCTTTCAGCGATCGAGCCAAAAAATTACGCCAAATCCTTGCGGACATCGGCCGGGACAGATTGATTCCGTACGGCCAGGGCAACCTACTGTTGCCAACGGCGGAGGTGACCCGGTCCTTGCTCTCTTTGGCCGCGGTGTCCGGCAGATGCCCTTCTCGTACTGCGAGGTGATCTCGGAATAGATCGAATCCCGGCTCGGCAGACTTAGTTGAGGACTATAAAAAAACTTGTAACTGTACACTCAAGCTAATGATTTGAATTATTTACAAGTTTATTTACACATACCTCGAAATTTATCACTCCTGAATATATAGGAGAGTTTACTCATAACCCAGAACACAAGATTGATACGGCATTTTGCTTTTGTCGCAAGAATGGAAAAAATAGAACCAAAAATTGATAATCCTGAAATAAAATAGGCTAAATGGTGGAATATAAATAACTTACCAAAGGATCATTCAATGAGTTTGCAGTGGGTAATTTTGATGCATAACTCAAGATAGTCATTGCCTGGTTACTACAGATCGAAAGACATCGTTGCCCCCAGCAGCCTTTTCCGAAAGGCTTCAAAGTCGATACAATTTGAGCGGTGGAAAAGCACGCGCTCGCAAGAACCGGAACGGCTGTCCAAGACAGTTTTCTTCGTCACGTCGGTTCAACCGAAGCGAATTTACAGGGGAGAAAAATCAGAAAGTGCAATGCTCTTGCACTCTCGATTCAAACCGTTCGATCCGGCGACTCTATGCTTGGACCAGCGAATCATTGAACGTGCTCGTGAGTGCATCGGCGAGTTTTTCGACCGCGGTGCAGGAACAACTCGCAGCGGTCCCAAGCGATCCGTCGCCAGCCGAATTTGTCGGGACAACGATTTCGTATGTGCAAGCGAAAATTCTTATGTCGATGCGTTAAAGGACATTAGCTCGTCGCCACGTGCTTCCTATTCAACCATATTATTCGCGCACTCCATGCGAATCTTCCACCCGTCGGCTTCGCGAACAAATAAAAATATGGCATAACCCTTCCATTGCCCGACGGTCAATTTCGAAATCGCGCACACGTCGATGCCGAGTTCATACACCTGAAGAAGCTCGTGTGATTGTGACAATTCGCCGGGACTCGATGCCATGTCGAGTGCAATCCTTTGCTCGATGGCCTGCCGACCGTAATGCGGTCCTGGGCCACCTCCACCCACGAAAACAGCGTCCTCCGTGAATCCTGCTGCCAAAGCAGCCGCGTCGTGCTTACTATACGCTTCATCACCTTTTACAAGTATCGCTTCAATCTGCTGACGTACTTGTGGATCAACCGTGTTTTTTTCTTCTTTGCTGGACGTTTGGGGCGCCGTTGTGGTTGGTGCCGGTGCTGGAGTTATGTTCCAAGTCTGCATGACGTGCTTGCCAGTTCCGTCATTAACGATAATCGCTGACCAGAATCCCTTTTGTTCTGTTGGCTCTCCGCCTTTGACCTGAACAGTGTGGCTCCATGATCCAGTGGCCCAGAACTGCTTGCCGTCGGTGCCTATAGGGTAACTCGAAATGGGAACGTTCTTATGGTTGCTGAAATGCACCACCTTGAAGACGCCTATTTGATATTGAAGAATATCATCCCGACCGTGAAGCACTCCAGTGTCTGTCACAAACGTAGCGCCCTCTGTAAATAGGTTCGCAAGAGCTTCAGGATCGTTATTATTAAATGCGTTGTCGAACACCTGACAAGAATAGAGAGCGGCCTTCATCAACTCTGGATCGACCGCGTCTTTCTGCTGGGCAAAGCTCGGCAACGCGAAGCCGATTGCCAACCCTGCAAGGCCAAGTAGTAAGCGTATTTTCATTGTTTTCTCTCCGGGGAGGTTAGGATAAGTTTCGCGCTAGATCTGCGGAGATGGCAGGAGTTGAAGCGACATGATATTGCCACAAGCGAAGCCAATCGAGTGCAGCAACATAGGACCTTTATCCATGAGCCCCTCTCCACAATAACATTAGACTCCGTATGCTGAGAAGTTCTGGACATACGTTGTCTAATGCTTTCCGGGCGTTGCCGAAAATATTCATTCATCGCCAGTGCCCTTGGAGAAGTAGGCAATTCGTTGGCGCCGTTTCCGTTCGAACCCGCCAACCGGAACGTCCCGGGGCGACCGCACGGGCGTTTTGATTCGACGACCCGTCCATTGACCTTGGCGAGTGAACCGAGCACGCCGGCGGCACCGTACCCGCGGCAAGCGGTCGATTACGGGTCGGTCGACGGATTGACGATCGTTTCTCTGCCTTTCCACGGGGTTATGGAGAATCCCGGTATAACGCGGTTTTCAGTCAGGGCATTATTTATTTGCGGGTTCGGGGCTTGGCTCGGGCCAACTCAACCTTGATCAGGATCCTGACCCGTGTCAGTCTCGACTCCAAAACAAATGAAATTAGGAGAAAGAGATCTGTGGCGTTGAGCGTCCTGTTCGTTGGGGGTACCGGCCAAATATCGCTTACGTCTGTCCGTGAAGCGGTTGCTGCCGGGCACAAAGTTACGGTATTTAATCGCGGAAAGTCGCCCATGGCCGAGGTTCCGGCAGGCGTGACCAGTATCGTCGGGGATATCCACGACCGGGAATCTTACGCGAAGTTGGGTGGGGCCACATTCGACGTAGTTTGCGCCTTTATGGTCTTCAGGCCAGAACAGATCAGTCAAGATATCACAACCTTCTCGGGGAAAGTTGGACAGTATATATTCATTTCGTCCGCGTCGGTCTACCAGAAGCCGGCAAGACACTACATCATCACCGAAAAAACACCTCTCGAGAATCCCTATTGGGAATACAGCCGCCACAAGATTGCCTGCGAACGCCTGTTGCAGGATCAAAGCAAGTTATCCTACACCATCGTACGTCCGAGCCATACGGTGAGGACTCGGCTTCCGATTCAGATCGGCGACCCGATGACCGGGGTCCGCCGCATGCTAGCTGGGAAGTCGGTTCTGGTCGCTGGCGACGGCACTTCGCCCTGGACCTTGACCCGGGCCATCGACTTCTCCGTGCCATTCGTTCGACTTTTCGGCAACCATCGGGCTCTCGGCGAGGATTTCCACATTACCAATGATCGCGCTTTCACTTGGGATCAGATCCATACGGCGATCGGCCGAGCCCTCGGCGTCGAGACGAGAAACTTTCATGTGCCGACCGATACGCTGATTCGGTATAACCCCGAATGGACCGGCCCGCTCATCGGCGACAAGAAATGGACAGCGCTCTTCGACAATTCGAAGATCAAAAACGCCGTAGGTCAGTTCACCTGTTCTGAGGATTTGGATGAGATTCTGGCCGAGCCCATGGCCCGGGCGAAGCTGGACCTGAAGATGCCTCGGGACGACGGTCCTCCCAAGCTCGGTGGTGTCGCGGAAGACGAGGATATTCTGATGGATCGTATCGTCGCGGACCAGTCAGCCCTCGGGAGCCACTGAAAAGAGCCGACGATGACACCTAAAAGAGGAGGTTCGCTACCAAGAACCGATCCTTTTTCACAATCGAATGGATAACTCGAGCCAAAGAAATACACTTTCCTCGGACGAATGGGATTTTAAGGGAATCCCGAAATACGAGCTCTGGATTTGCTGGAACTATGAATTCGCCAGAGAGGCGGTCCGAATGGATCCACGCCTGTTGAGACCGACAACAGAATGGAGGGCTCGCGCGCCCGAAAGTTTTGCCGAGCGCCTTGATCATCTGAGACAGCATCCGTTGATATCCATCGGCGGTTGGCTCGGCCTGCTTTCTCCGGAGTGGCCAGAGAAGTCATATCTTTTCATTGAATCTGCCGAGCGCCTATCAAGAATCGAACAACTTCAAACCTATTACTCGACTTTGCCACGATCGCCTATTGCCGCCCACTTGCGGAATTCTCTTATTCCCGCGAAGTGGAGAGTCGATTGGGATTTAATTAGTCCGATGCTTGAAGATCAGTTGAACCGCTCACCGGACAAAATGAGCATCCCAACTGTCACGATGGGAGAAGGCTTTGACCAAGTTTCAACGGTGATACTCCAATTGAATTGGAGTCGGGGAAGAACAGAGATTCTTCGGGCTTTTGGCGATTTGCTTAGCAAAATAGAGGCGCAGGATACGAACGTGCAGGATCCCAGCGGAACCGAATTAGATCATCGCGCTGTCGAGTTAAGGGCTCTTGGCGGCTGGCGCATTAAACGGTTCGAATCGTCTATCACTGATTGCACCAAGTACTACACTTTGTACGAAACGATCGGGGCATACTACAAGGCAGAAGAAAAGGCAGTAAAAATAACTCGTAAGTATTTCGTTTCTATTTTCTCTGACAAAAAGTTGGTTGCACGGCCTTGAGCTTCCTAACGAACCGAATTGCTCCTTGCCTCAAAAAGCGTTCGTTTGCCCACCGAGGCACCAATCGCCCAAGCTTTGCCGTTATTCCAAGCGGCTACCGCGCCTTCGCCGAAGACGTCAGTCGAAGCCAATATTTTTGGGGTTCCGCTCCACTGACGATGCCAAAGGGCGAGCGCCTTTTTAGTTGCGGCCTCTTTCGAATAATTCCTGCCGGCCACAATGACGTGTGCACCGAAATGGCCGCTTGCCACCGCTGCACCGGCCTCAGACCGTCCTGTGATCTCTCTTGCCGGCTGGCGCACATAGATTAGTCAACCAAGCTATCCCTTTATCAGCACAGTCATATTCGGCAATACGAAAACCTCCACCATTTCTCGATCAACGCCTTTCGGATTTCGGACTGTTCGGACGGATCGCAGACTCAAGATATCTTCTCCCTCGTGCGGACCGTAAAGGACTCACGGCGGTGTCCGCGCGACCTGAAATGGGCAAAACGACCCTACTCTAACAACTCGCTTGGCAACTAGATGAGCGAGACTATTTAGTGGGCTATCACGAGTCCAAGGGGCAGGGCGATTCTTGCTTCTCGTAGTCTCTGATCTTTTTTCCTGCGCATAGCTTGCTCCTGGTGAAAGTGGGGCAGGCCCGGCCCGGTGGCGGATTCGGTTTACTAATCTCTCCAACGGGGTCGAGCCTCCCTGATCCCTGAGGCTGCCACCAAACAAATCACCGCCAAAACACCGGAACCATGCTAGCTAACGGGCACAGAGGCACCAAACAAGCGTCGGTCTTGGCTTGCCGCTCCCGCTCCGCTGCAATGTGCGCGTGTAGACAAAATTTGCCAGTTTGATTCTCGACACGCGGGCGGAGAATGTCGATCTTACTACAACTCGTTCGCGTTCAGCGTGTTATGCCGCCAGTTCCTGGAGAGCTTACACCAACAGGCTAGGTCATGTCCGCGAAGCAGATGAAGGTTTGCTCGCATCCACTGCGCGCGCGGATTAATCGAATACAACAGCCTCTTCGAAGAGGCCTACAGCGAGCAGCGCGTCGTGGACACCATCATGCCCGACGCGATATGGATTGCCCCAACGAGAGAGGCGGGAGACGACGGTGGCGCCAAGTGGCTTACGGTAACCGTGAGTGCGTCGTAATTGAATACCTTTTGGGTTATTCAAAGCTGAGATCCTCAGAGAGGGTCGGTGCGGCGGTATAATCCCAGTAATGGTCCCAAATGACGTCCTGAATCACTCCGGAGGTTTCATCAGTTGCTCATACACTATTTCGAACGCTTCGGGGCCGATGCTGAGCTCTCCCCGGAATGGGCAATCCAGGGCGCCCAGCAGGAAAATCATCAGACCCAGGATGCTACAGAATATTACTATCATCCAGAAGTGCATGCTCTGGCTCCTCATGTCGAAGAACCAGGTCAACGCGATACTGAGGAAAGCTCCGACCAACAGGACGGACCATAAAGCCACCGGTAGACCCGCGGTCACGCTCTTCAACCGCGTTCGCCGCAATTCCACGATCCGAGTAAACTCCCGGTCGGCGTCCGCATGCAGCGTTTTCTGCCCCTCGGTCGCCGGTTCAAACCTGACTAGGTGTGTCTGAAGAGTATTGATCGCGCCGGCGGCGTTCTGCGGGACGATCCCTCGCCGCTGTAGGCGCCATCCGGCGATCGATTGGCGCGTGTATTCGCGCAGATCTTCCAGAAGCTCCGCGCGCTTCGGGTCAGGAAAACTACTCAAATCTCTGTACAGCGCCGCTACCGCCGCAGCTTCCTGGTCGACCTTGGTGTCCACGTCCGTGTAGGTCTCCCATGTCCCGACCGCGACCAATCCCAGCGTGATCCCGTAAAGCACGGCAACCGCGCCCAGGAAAAAGCCAACGATATCGTTATGCGAATGTTCGTGGCCGTGAACCCGCCGGACCCATTTTCGTGTCGAGTAAGAGCCACTTAAACCGATCGCGACGGCAACCGCGATCGTCAGAGCTCCAAAGAGCCAGGTCGGGAGGTCGTATACCCAGTACATGTTCATGGTTGCTAGCAAGAATTCTCAACCGTATCCATTTCAGCAGGATCTACTATCTAAAGAAAAGGAAAGAAGACAGAAAAATACCATGGTCTCCTTTCTGCCTGATTCTCGGCGTCTCGCTGCTCGCCATCTGCTTGGCAAGCGGCTTCCGTCGTTCGACGAGCGGTTGAGCGCGCAGATCGGTTCCCTCCAAGAACAGTAGATCGAAGGCGTAATAGACCAATGGGATGTTTTTATGGATGCCGTACGATTGCAGGAGTTGGAACGAAGTTTTCCCGATGGGTCAAGCGCGACGATCTCGCCGTCGATGATCACGTTTTCGGCACTCAACAATTTCAGGGCATCGATAAGTTCGGGGTAGTCGCTGTCGAAATCCGTTCGGTTGACGAGCCGAATCTGTTTGCCACCTTGAAGGCTTGCGTCTGACCGAAGGCTGACTGGAAGCGCTCCTTTAACAAGTCAATTCGATAGAGACTTTGCGACCGAGTATTACCCGCGGTTGGCTATGTAGTTCGTGTGGAGTGCTGACCCGCACCTTTTCTCTGTGAGGAATGCTGCGATTCCGCCAAAAATGGGAGTGTGGACTGGCTGGAATTCCGGACGACATATATCAGAGACTAGGACACAACTCTCCAGTTTCGCTGACCATGTACGAACCTTCCGCTGAGACAAGAGCTATGTAACCTGGTCTTGCGAGATCAAAGGAACCGTTACGACGTTTTCGAGAGCGGCTCGCTGAAAAAGCTGGGAATGTGCAGGTCTCGAACGGAACAATTCGCGCGTCGCAGTTCAATCCTAGAAGGCAACTTTATCGCCGCCCTTGAGCGCTAAGATCTCACGTGCATCGGCTGGTGTTGCGACTTCGAATCCCAGACCTTGGATAATCTGGCAGGCGCGATTCACTTGAGCTGCGTTGCTGGAGGCCAACTCCCCTGGTCCGATCCATAGGCTGTCTTCCAATCCCACCCGTATGTTGCCGCCCATCCCAGCGGCCATGGTGGCGATCGGAAGCTGCTTGCGTCCGGCAGCCAAGACAGACCAGCGGTAGTCTTCGCCGAAGAGCCGGTCGGCAGTGCGCTTCATATGCATCACATCCTCGGGGTGTGTACCGATTCCGCCCAGAATGCCGAACACTGTTTGAACGAACAGCGGCCGCTCTACTAGTCCACGATCAAGAAAATGGGCCAAGTTATAAAGATGGCCCACGTCATAGCATTCAAATTCAAAGCGGGTGCCGTTACCGGCACAAGTCCGCAGCGCGTACTCAGCATCCCTAAACGTATTACGGAAAATAAGGTCCCGGCTACCCTCCAGGTGCTCACGCTCCCACGCGTGTCGGAACTCCTTGAAACGTATAAGCATCGGGAACAGGCCAAAGTTCATCGAGCCCATGTTGAGCGATGCGAGTTCTGGCTTAAAGATGAGCGCAGGCTGGATCCGCTCCTCAATTTTCATATAGGGGGAGCCCCCGCTGGTGAGATTCACCACAGCGTCGGTCGACTGTTTGATTCGTGGCAGGAAGGCCGCGAAGGCCGCGGGTCTTTGGTCCGGCTTGCCCGTCTCCGGATCGCGCGCATGCAGATGCACGATCGCTGCGCCAGCTTCGGCTGCCGCGATCGCGGCCTCGGCAATCTGTTGCGGCGTCACCGGGAGATAGGGCGACATCGACGGTGTATGGATGGCACCAGTGATAGCACAGGTAATGATGATCTTTTGGGCCATGGTTCTTTGTGTTGGGCCACAATAAAATGCCATGCTGCAGCCAAGCGCAAGGACTCGTCTGGAAAGACGAGACCGGCAAGGGGGGTCGGGGAATAGGGTCGCGTCTATACAAAACACAAATGCCCATCAAGGAAATGGGATTCTTTTGTTTTACAAAACACATATGTATTGTGTTCTTGTCATGAAACTGCATTGTCGTTCTCATGGCTCCCGCAACCCGGGTGGACTTCCCAGGAGCATGGTATCATGTTTTGAATCGCGGAACCGAGAGGCGAGCGATCTTCCGCTCGACGCGTTGCTATGAAAAATTCATCCAGTTGCTGGGCAGCTTACCCGAGGCAATCACGAATCTGCTGGCTGCCTGCGGCAAGACGGCCAGAAAATAGCGGCAGAAGTCTTCGGGGAATTAAGGTCGGCGGTGAGGCGGCAGGGGCCCTGTTCGAATCCAATCCCGGTTTAATGCACATTGAATGCTCGAGCGATGCGCGAGCGTCCTATGCGATTGGCGTTGCGGCGGGCACCGCATGGCTTTTCACCAGGCCGGAATGGAAGGACGTGCTCGATTTCCTCTTCATCGACGAAGCCGGCCAAGTCCCCCTGGCCAACGCTGTGGCGATGGCTCGATGCGCGAAGAACCTCATTCTTCTCGGCGACCAGATGCAACTTGAACAACCGGTGCAGGGTTCGCATCCCGGAGATGCCGGGCTCTCTGTTCTGCAATACGCACTGAAAGACGCTGCGGCCAGCAAGCCCGACTCGCCAATCTTCCACGCCGTTATCCCTCCAGACGTCGTCTCTTTCTTGGCAAGTCCCGTCGCATGCACCCCGATGTCTGCCGATTCATCACTTCCTCGAGAGCCTGCGCTCCATTTTGTCCGTCAGGCCACGGCCAAGACTTTCTCTAGCGAGGCTTCTCGACCCGAGCCTGGGCGATACGAAAAGCGTGCACGATCGTGGTTGCCAGATAGCATTCGGGTTTTATCGAGAACTGCACGAAGATTGCCACCCACGGGACATCCTGGCCTGTTCGATACTACAGCTTTGCCTGCTCGACGCCACTGAAGCGCAGGGCACGTGCGTCACGGGCGACGATATCTTCCATCTCCTGCTCAAGTAATTCGCGATCGTCGACACCGCGCAGCAATCGTCCAGCAAGCGGATCGAAACGGCCCGTGGCAATATCGGCAATCAGCGCGGCCGCGCGCGACGGCGGAACATTCACTCCGTTGTCAAAGAGATCCTGAATGCCAGGGAGATAGGTCTTACCGGCGTCGGAGAGCAGCTGCAGCTCGGTCATCGAGGTCCGCACAAGTCCCGGATCGACGGCGAAGGCCAGCACGCCGCGGTTTTTCGTTGTGTCGTTAAGACATTCGGTGAAACGCATGATCGCCGCCTTGCTGGACGCATAGCCTGATCCATGCGGGAAGCTGTTGCCGGTGCCGCCACCGACCAAGTTGACGATGCGGCCCTTGCCTCGATCGAGCATCGCCGGCGCGGCCACGCGACAGGTGTGGAAGGTGCCACGCAGATTGATCTCGACATCCTGCCACCAGACATCGGGGTCGCATTCCCATATCGGACCGAAGGCCCGGAAGGAGCCGTGATTGTTGACGAGCAAGTCAATCGCGCCGAGTTCGCCCGCGACGCGGGTGAGAGCATCCTCGACAGCGAGGCGATCGACTAGATCGACAGGGATGGCGATTGCTGCTCCATCTACGCCGGTGATGAGCGACGCCGTCTCGTCTATCTCGCGTGCCGTTCGTGCCAGGACGGCAACCTTGGCGCCTCCACGCGCCTGATGAAGCGCGATCTCGCGCCCAATCCCGCGTCCTGCGCCGGTGATCACTGCGACGGTGCCGTTGAGCTCAGTCATAAAAATCTTCCTCCTGTTATATAGCAGTGCAACGTAATTTCAGGCTCTTGAAAAATACTTCCGGCCCTCGCGATAGACCGTTGAAAACCATACGTCAATGCCGTCATCGGTCATGAAGTCCAGGCGGACTGAGCCGTTATGCAGGAGATGGTCGCACTTTGAGCATCGTGTTGTCTCTGGCCTAAACTCGCCATTTATGATTAGCTTTTCCGCCAAGGCCCGCTGCGATGACCACATGCGGCGGCACCTTCTCCAGCGTATCAATCTTCACACCCATAATCCAGCTTCACAAGGCCAGCAACAAACGCCCGGGGAGCCAATCAATGCCAACAGTGTCCGGGGTGAGTCGATCTGTAAGCGGCGTGTCAGCGTTTATCGACCCCAGAGCAGGCCGGGCGGAATTGGCGCCGCAAATGAATGGTGCGCGCTCAAAACCGCATTAAACTGGCATTTTTGATATCCCCGTGGAAAGGCCGAACCACCAATACATATAAAAAATTTGTATGTAGAGCCGCCACGAAACGCCACAGTTTTTCTTCCACGAGAATCCGCCGCTTTCTACCCTGATGGAAATTTCCCAAGGAACCGCCGCAAATTCGCTTTGCGGATATCACGCTCCCGGATTGAAAAGGATTGTGGCTTGTCTGCGGCCTTTATTCTCAGGGGTAGCAGCGAGAATTCGCGAGAACTTCTGTTCGCGCGCTCGGGCGAGTTCAATAGCGGTCTCTCGACCCTGTCTGGTTAGCCGAATCAAAACTTTCTTCGGCTAACGGACCGACGTTCAGCGGCTGGGCGGGCGCTCGACCACTTCTCGAATCAAGAGGACCGCGACGACCGCCGGCCCGCTGGAACGGCTGGTTATACCGCCTCCAGCTAGTGAGGGCGAGAATATGTTCTCCCATCGGGTCGAAAACCGTAGGCGCGGGACCGAGCGGGTTTGGGTCCGCCCGTGGTGTTCCCCTTGCGCTTCCGAGATGCACGCTTCGAAGATGCAACCTCAACCGCGACGCGCCGTCTCGATTGCAGCGATGTCGATCTTTTTCATCTGCATCATCGCATCGAACGCGCGCTTGGCGGCAGCGGGATCGGGACCGGTTACCGCTTTGGTCAGAGCGATCGGCGTGATCTGCCAGGACAATCCCCATTTGTCCTTGCACCAGCCGCACTCACTCTCTTCGCCGCCGTTGCCGACGATCGCGTTCCAATAACGATCAGTTTCGGCCTGGTCAGCGGTTGCGACCTGAAACGAGAACGCTTCGTTGTGCTTGAATGCGGGTCCGCCATTGAGCCCGAGGCAGGGAATCCCCATCACGGTAAACTCTACCGTCAACACATCCCCTTTCTTCCCGGACGGAAAGTCTCCCGGTGCGCGATGCACCGCGCCGACGGATGAATCGGGAAAGGTCTTGGCGTAAAATCGCGCCGCGTCCTCGGCGTCGCCATCGTACCAAAGGCAAATCGTGTTCTTTGCTGGCTTCGTCATGTCTCTTCTCCATCGTGGCGGGATAACGCTCGCGCTCAGGGGCGCCGCGATAGCGGCGTCCCTTGGAGCGCGTTGTTAGCGCGCACAGTTTGTAGGCAGCCTATTCACGTCGCATCTGTAGCCATCTTGGCTCGCCGGGTCAATTCTTTCACGCTTGGCTCGGCCTAGAGGGCTCCGAGGGGTCAGCCGTTTACTTATGACCTATTTGTTGCTTTAAGACCTTCAGAGTTTGAGCGTCTTGGGTCTCGGTTCACCGAATGGTCTGAGCCACCGAATTGCTGCTGGGCATACGGAATAACGCCGCAATTTCGGCGTGACTCAATCCGGCGTGGTCCCAGCACAGCGTAATCGCGCACCGTCGTGCCAAATGACTGCGAACCGCCAACGAACGCACCAGTTCCGGTTGGAATCCTCATTCCGACGCTGTACATTGGACGACAACTTACGCGGGCCTGAATTGGGTGGCTCGAGTTTCGAGCCCTGCCCTGATGACCAACGATTTGCCCGCTACCGCCTCCACCCCGCCAGAGACACCGGCTGAGGAAGCCTTGCCTGTTCGACAACGTGCTACCGCCGCCGAAACGCGCCTGACTCCCGCTGAGTGGGGACTGCTTTCCATCCTGACGTTGATGCAGTTCAGCGTCACCATCGACTTCATCATCATCGCGCCACTCGGTCCGCAGTTGATGCGCGTGTTCGGGATCGACACCGCCCAGTTCGGCTGGACTGTGGCCGCCTATGCTTTCGGTGCGGGGCTCTCCAGCTTTTCGGCGGCGTTCTTTCTGGATCGTTTTGATCGCAAGCGCGCCCTGCTGGTGCTCTTCACCGGTTTCACGGTCGGTACGTTTTGCTGCGCGCTGGCACCAGGGTACCATGCGATGCTCGCGGCCCGATTCATGACGGGGGTCTTCGGAGGCGTTTGCGGCGGCGTGGTGCTGGCCATCGTGGGAGACGCCATCCCGGAGATTCGCCGCGCTACGGCGATGGGTACCGTGATGAGTGCCTTTGCCTTGGCGTCCGCGCTCGGGGTGCCCGCCGGGCTGTGGATGGCCGAGCGCGGCTGGCACTGGCCATTCTTGATCCTGGGGATCCTCTGCGCGGTGATCATTCCCTTTGCCATCTGGCTATTGCCGCGCTCGGACAGTCATTTGCGTCAGGCGGCGAGCACCGAGTCCGCCGGTGCGCGGATGTGGGCGATCCTGGCGAACGGCAAGCACCTACGTGCTTTCAGCCTGATGGCTGGGCTGACGACTGCCGGGTTCATGGTGGTGCCATTTATCAGCACGTTCATGGTACGCAACGTCGGCATGACCGAGTCGCAGCTCAAATACATCTTCCTCAGTGGAGGTCTCTGCACGCTGTTTTCCATGAACCTGATCGGCCGCCTCGCGGACATGTACGGACGCATGCGGCTCTTCACGATCATGGCGATCCTTTCGTCGGGTGCCGTGTTATGGCTGACGCATCTCAGCTCAGAGCCGGTCCTGCTCACTGTCGCGGTGACCAGCGTGTTCATGGTCACGATGACGGGGCGGTTCGTCCCGGCCATTGCGATGATCACCGGCAGCGTGGAAGCCCGGCACCGGGGCGGCTTCATGAGCCTGAACTCCTGCGTGCAGCAGACGTTCTCGGGCCTCGGGACGAGCTTTGGCGGCTACCTGATCATCGACCAGGTGCGCCAGCCCTTGCAAAATTACGGACTGATCGGCTGGATCGCAGCTGGGATCGCTATCGCCTGTATCGGATTGGCCGCCCGCCTACGTCGGCCACCTGCCTCGGCGTCTTCGCCTGATGCCGCGACTGCGGAAATCATGGGGTGAGTGGCCACCCCACGGCGGGAGTTGATTCTTGCCGCGGCTTCTCTGTAGGCTGCCTTCATGTCAGCCCCGTTGCTCCCCGACCCAAGCGCCTGCACCAGATGAACCGCTTGGAGGACGTGGGGCCGTTTCCCGGTGGTGGTTTAAATGGGAGCAACGACCAATGTGACGGTCTCATGCTGGCGATCCCGGCTTACGCCGTTGAGCTGTTTCGGTACCGGGGCGCGGCTAAGGATGGCGGGACGCTTGAATACACTCTTTGAAACCGATCGACTGGACGTTCGGGCGATTGAAAGGGACCAAGCCGTGAGGGCCGAAGAAAACCAGGCACGTATCGAATTGGCCAAGCGCCTCTTCAATTGCGGGGCTGCCAAGACTCGCCGGGGATCAGATTCCAGTCGTCCGACCAGCAGGCTAGACCTGAGCACCAAGATCGGTATGCGGAGGCCGAGTCTCTTTTTAAACGAGCGCTGGAAATCCGGGAGAAGGCTTTTGGACCAGAGCACCCGGACCTAGCATGGAGTCTTTGGCATCCCGAGCTCAAAAATACCCAAAAAACGAATCAGCCCCTCTTCCACCCAGCGACGATACTCCCAACCTTCCAGCACCGACCACTATAGGACTCGAAGACCCCTTGGATCGGTTCACTGTCCAAGAAGGATTTCATTTTCTCCAACCCGGCGTAACCCCGGTAGCTGCTCCAGCGGTACTCTCGCAGACGTTTCCAGCGCTCCATTGGCGTTCCCTGGCCCAGCACTTCTCCTCGCACCGGATTGAGATGCAGATATCGGCTCACCTCCAGAAAATATTTTTCGGCCTCGATCACCGTACTCTTGAATCTCCCCTGAAACAGATGCCCGACTACCTGATGCCGGCGATTAAAATAAACCGTATACGCGGTCTTTAGTTGGTGCATCCACTGCGAAGGTTGCCCTCAGGGGTCATTATGACCATATGAAAATGATTCTCCATCAGGACATAACAATACACTGTGACCCGGTAGCGCTCTGCGCCTTCAGCGTGATAGCCCAGAAACTTCCATCGATCTCGATCATCCCGGAAAATCTCTTCCCCTCGATCTCCGCGCGCCATGACATGGTGGACGGCACCGGCAAACTCAATCCGAGGAGGTCGTGAGACCCTTCTCTGTAGTCACGCTAAAGTCATAAGTCAACGGCTGACCCCTGACTCCTGTTCAAAAAATTACCGTCCGGACACCTGTTTTCGCCTTGATGCCTCAAAGTTCCACCGCGGAATTTTAAATTCCCACGGGACCATTCCAATCGCGCCGCAGGCATCTACTGGCGGCCAGCAAACGGGCGAGAGCGGCTCTCAGAGCCGATCTTCGAGCCGAAAGCGTTGCCCTGAACGGTTTCCCAAACGAGATATTTAATCAGAAAGACAACCGAACGCATGGAACCGTATAGCATCCAACGCACTCGGGCTGCAGGTCCGACTAAACCAATCTCTTTACACCCGATCCTTGGCATTCGATGCATTGAGCCATCGGAAAGCCACCAGGCTGCGGGCGTCGAACCACCGATGCTTGGAGTGTACCGGGTGATGGTGACGGAAGCCGCACAGGGCTTCTCGGTTCTGGCAGGACCGAGACCGCCCACCGGTGTCGCGGCGACGGTCATGCCTCTGGGCTCGCCGATGGAAATCCGGACTCATTGGACTGGGGCAACTCCTGAACTCCTGAACTCCTGAACATGATCAGTCTGACGACCACATTCTCTTTAGGCCCTGTGGAGGAAAGTGCGTTTCAGGATCTTCTTGAAAATCATCTCCCACTGGTTCGATCGATCGTCGAACGGATGAAGCGTAAACTGCCGAGCAACGTTGAAACGGAGGATTTCTACAGTATCGGAGTAACTGGCCTGGTCGCCGCCGCTCGGAAATATCGTCCCTCGGACGAGCGCACTTTTGCCGCCTATGCCGCCATTAGAATCAGCGGAGCGATCCTGGACGAGCTTCGCAGGACAGACTGGATGAGCCGCGCCAGTCGATCGAAAGCCAGGCGCCTCAGTTCAGCCATCTCCAAGTTGGAACAAGAACAAGGTGGGAGCATCAGTCAGGACTCTCTCTGCGCCGAAATGCAAATGACTGAAGACGAATTAGCCGATCTCATGGAAGAAGTCCGCCCGGTGACGTTCGTCTCCATGGACGGCACTCCTGAGCAGTCTGAACTCAAGGACCAATCGATGCACGAAACCATACCGGATGATTCCTGTACCCTGGCTCCGGACGTTTTGGATCGCAAAGAAGTTCTCTCGCTGCTGACCCAACGCATGGCAGAACTTCCGGATACGCCAAAGAGGGTATTGGCCATGTACTATCACGAGAACATGCGGCTCTCCGAAATTGCGTCCTGCTTCCGAGTAAGCGAGTCTCGGATCTGCCAAATCCACACGCAAACGATTGGCTTGCTCCGAAACTACCTCGACCGGCACTTGGCCTGAACCACTGCTTATGCAGACATTTTTGAGGGGTGTTAGTTTGACTTTGAAAGTAGGTGTTTAGCGTGGTTTCCTACGGCGGCGACGATCACGGTTACACTGACTATCCCACGCTGAATCAACTGCGTTGACTATCGTGATAGGATGCGGATCGAGCACCTCGGTCATATCTACAACTAAGCAAAACAACTTTCTTCCTCATGCCAGGAAACCGAGTTGGTATCAAGATCCAGGATCTGTCTGAGACATTTCCACGACTCCAAAGAGAGGCGGTGGAATCAGACCCGGAAGTGCAGGGGGATGGCGACGCGCCAGAAGCCTTCGCTCATTTTCGCGTTCTCCGGCGCCCGGATGGTTCGCTGTTCCGGCTTGGTAAAGGAGGGATGGGTGTTACTTACAAAGCAATCGACACGGTGCTGAACCGCCCGGTCGCCCTGAAAGTAATCGCTGCCGAACCGTTGAGTAGTCCCGCTTCCAGACAGCGTTTCCTGCGTGAGGCCCAAGCTGCCGCCCTGATCCATCATCCGCACGTGGCCACCATTTTTCATTTCGGCGAGGAAGGCGATGCCTACTTCTATGCGATGGAATTTGTCGACGGCGAGGACCTGGAGCGCTACGTCGCGCAGCATGGTCCACTGCGACCCGCAACCGCGCTGCGAGTGGTCTTGCAAGTGGCGCAAGCCTTGGAAGCGGCGCAGGCCCACCGGTTGATCCATCGTGATGTTAAGCCTGGTAATGTGATGGCAGTGACCAACCGGACCGGCAGCCTCGATGTGAAGCTGATCGATTTCGGACTGGCTACGGGAACAGGCACGGAGGCGCTAGATGCGGCCCAGATCACGCGGACCCGGGATTTTCTCGGCAGCCCCGCCTTTGCGAGTCCGGAACAATGCGAGATGGAAACGCTCGATACCCGGTCCGACATCTATTCTCTGGGCGTGACCCTCTGGTACCTGCTTTCGGGCAAGCGACCCTTCTCCGGAACAGTCGGACAGGTCCTAATCGCGCAGGTCGTGAAACCACCTCCGTTCGAGCAGTTGGCCCAAGTGCCCCAACCAGTGATCGCGATACTGGAGCGAATGCTGAGAAAAGACCGTAACGAGCGGTTTCAAACGCCGGACGAATTGCAAGAGGCAGTTGAAGCGGCGGCTGCCAAGCTGGCTTCCGAATTCGGTGCGGTGCCCGAACGGCTTGCGGCAGAAGTCGGAAAGGCTCAATTGGACGACCAAGCTGAGCCGGCGGTGGAGCGCCAAGCTGAACCGGTTTTGCTGACAGCGCCGGCTTCACCATTGTTTGACATGTATCTAGCGGTTGATGTTGGCGCGCTGGCCGCCAACCGTTACCGACTGGTCTCTGAAGAACGGGAAGGCAATGGTGGGCGCCTCTTCCATGCCAAAGACGAGAGAGCGGCGGCCGGACAGCCCAGCGAGGTCGTACTCAAGTTGGTTCATCCGGGCATCGCTGCCGACCCGGCGCTGCTCGATCTCCTGGAAAACGAGATTGGAGTGATTCGCCAGGCGACTCACCCGCATCTGGTTCGGTATTGGCGAGTGGAGCGCGGTAGTCCCGGACCATGGCTGGTGCGGGACTGGGTGCATGGGTTTCTGCTGTTTGACTTGCTGCGGTGGCGGCATTCCTTGCGTTCGGATGAGCTGCTGGCGCTGCTCGGACCGTTGGCATCCACGGTCGATTTCCTTTCGAGCCAAGGGCTAAGACTTGTCGATCTAAGCGTCCGAAAGATCCTTGTGGCATGCCCATCGGAGATCACTCCAGAGAAGTTCCCCAAGTTCGCTCGTGACGATCCCCGGGAATGGAGCCGTTGCCGCCTCCTCCTAAATCCTTTAAGCTTGGCGCCCCTGCTGTTCCGGAGCCGGAATGGTTGGGATCGACAGACAATTGTTCCGGCAAGCCGGCTGCTGTCGATGACCCGGGCCCAAGCGGGAATCAGGGGAAGCAAAGCGGTGCGACTTTACGGGCGGCTGGTGTACGAGCTTTTGAGCGGTCATGCTTCGATCCGGGAACTCAATTCTCAGAAGTACACGCCGTTGCCGGAGCTGGACCAAGCAGGAAACGAGACCTTGCGCCGGGCATGTCTCGCTACCGATCCGGCGCATCCCGATTGCGAAACATTTTGGAAAGCGCTCAAGGAGAACTTGGCAGGCGAGGAACGTTCATTCACGCCTGCGGCGCAGTCACTGGCGAGCATATCCGCTGTAGCTTCCTCTTCACCACCCGCTCGGTCCCCGAAACGAAATCTGGCCGTCGGTGCAGTCGTGGGTGGCGCGCTGATTATCGCTCTGGCGCTGGTTAGTTTGACGCGCTTCGGCGGCCCCGGACCGGAGCCACTGGTAACTCCTACACCCTCCGCCGAGGCCGTAACGCCGGTCTCGACTCCGGCAATCACGCCGAATCCGACCGCGTCCATTGCCGTCGCAAGACCAAGTGCTGCGCCGGTCGCGGCCGCTACCCCTACGCCGATTCCGGTCGCAGCGGCGATCCCCAGTCCGTCGATCAGCGCAACGCCTCTCCAGGAGAAAGTGACCACCAAGACTTGGTACAGAGCCATCCTTGATGCATCACTGCCACTTGTTCAAAAAGCGGCCACCTCAGGCGACATAGATGCCATGAACAACTTCGGCGTGCGCTATCAGAACGGACAGGGCGTCGCTCAAAATTACGACAAAGCCCGCGAATGGTTCCAGAAAGCCGCAGACGCCGGCAACGCGGATGCCATGAACAACTTGGGCGAACTCTATTACTATGGCCGGGGCGTGGCCCGGGACTACACCCAAGCGCGCGACTGGTACGAAAAGGCCGCAGCAGCAGACAATGCCAACGCCATGTACAGCTTGGGCTGGATGTACGAGAAGGGCAGCGGAGTGATCGTCCGGGACTACACCCAAGCGGGCAATTGGTACCAAAGGGCAGCCGACGCTGGCAACACGGAGGCCATGTACAATTTGGGCGTGCTTTATCAGAACGGACAGGGCGTCGCTCAAAATTACGACAAAGCCCGCGAATGGCTCCAGAAAGCCGCAGACGCTGGCAACGCGGATGCCATGAACAACTTGGGCGAACTCTACTCCTATGCTCATGGCGTAGCCCGGGACTACACCCCAGCGCGCAATTGGTACCAAAGGGCCGTCGCAGGCAGCACGGAGGCCATGTGCAATTTGGGCGTGCTTTATCAGAACGGACAGGGAGTCCCTCAAAATTACGACAAAGCCCGCGAATGGTTCCAGAAGGCAGCAGACGCTGGCAATGCGGACGCCATTAACAAGTTGGGCGAACTCTACTACTATGCCCAAGGCGTGGCCAGGGACTACACCCCAGCGCGCAATTGGTACCAAAGGGCGGCCGCCGCAGGCAACGCGAAAGCCATGTACAATCTGGGCGTGCTCTACGAGAACGGACAGGGTGTCGCCCAGGATTACGTCAAAGCCCGCGAGTGGTACCAGATGGCCGCCAACCTCGGTGACACGGATGCCAAGCAAGCGCTTTCGCGCTTAGGGCAGGCCGCTATCTCACCACCGGAGAGCTCGACTCCACGGCCTACCCAGAAGATACTCTATGAAGACGAGACGTTGGCTCAAGTTCCTTAGCCCACTTGTGAGGGAGACTAAGGTCCGATGAAAGGACCAGTACAAGCGGCGACTTATTCCGCGACGCCGTGCGCGCGCTTTGCCGCGATCTAGGATTTCATCATCGCGAACAATTGGTCGCCCTGAATGAGCGGAGGTCTGGCGGATAGCCCAAAGTGGCAGGAAAGCTGAAAATGGGATCGCGCCCTGGACCTCTTTTTTTTGCCAATCATAAAATGGGGGTACGACGAGTAGAGTTGGGCGAGGCCCGTGCTCAAAAAGTATCGAAAAACCGGCTGCCCGATTCTCAACTTTTCGACGGCTGTAACCAACGCAGAAAATGTAAGTAGACCTGCCACAATTCGCCACACTTTTGCTTCCGCTAGATTCCACTGTTGTTAGAAACGAAATAGCTGAGGCTGGCCCCAGATCTTTAATTGAGCAATGTCTCCGCGGCATGCTTAGTCTGTCGGGAGAGATGCAAGCATGGTTGTTGTATGATCAGTCCCCTCGCCCCGAGGAAAAGGTCGAAGCAAGATTCTTTCGAGTGATGCCTAAGGAGAAGAGCGATTTGAAGAGAAGATCCAAAGACACAGAAGGATCGCCCGACTCCATCTTGGCCAACCTTGATTGGCTGGTGTGGAGCGCTGCCGCCACGGCGGCTTGAGTCAACTTCTTCCTTCGCCGTGTGCTTTTGAGCAAACGACTAATAGCAAGCCGGGTCTCGATGAGTTCCATCTCAGCATTAGAAAGCGAGAGAAATTCCTGAACGCTTCCCTCGACCCATTCACCTTTTCTTTTTGACGTTTTGTCTTTTGGCTTGCTCATAATTTTTCAGTCTCTTTTGGCAAAGCTCGATCTTCGCTACAGAGGTCTTGCGGGTCTTCTTCTCGCCGACGTCTAGAATCACGATTGCGTCTGAAGCCAGGAAGTAAAATAGTCGCCATGTCCTGTTCTTGTCGTTGACCCGCAGTTCGTAACAGCCGCTTCCTATTGTTGGCATTGGTCGGCAGTATGGGAGCGAGAGATTCTCTCCCTCCTGAAGCTGACGAAGCAAAAAACCCATTTCTCTGCGGGCCTCGACGCTCATCGGTGGAGTCTTCACTTCGCCGGCCAGCCATCTTAGCGGCTTACTCACCCAGAATAATATGTCAGATGTGACATATTACAATTGATTTCTTTGAGGTTTTGAGAGGCCGAACGGGCCGCATGTTCCTTAGAACACACCGCTATCCGCCAAAGGAAACCGCCGCCAAGCAATTCTCATTTGCTGGCCGAGTTTTGGGGATTTGCTGCAATAGGTAAGCTGTCAGCGTATAGGCCCCTTTAAATCCACGGCTAGCCGAATTTGTTACCGCTCTCTTTTGGTCATGCAGGCGTCATTGGCTGGTTTTCGGGTGCCATGGTACGACATCCTTCTGTTCTTCCTTCGAGTAGGGCTCACCAAAATATGGGAACTCGGTACGGATCCGATTGCGATCAGGGGCAGCGCCGTCCTGGAGGGGCCTGTTTGACGCCAATGTAAGCATCACATCCTGAACATCATCACCCAGTGGCCTCCCATTGAATCCCGCGAGATCAAATGCAGCTGCCGTTCCTAATTCATAGGGCAAGGTGATCGGGCATAGTCGAGAGACCATTTGCTTTCCGTATTCTTCCGGGTTCATGACAGATCCTGCATAGGTAGTCATCTTCTGGGTAAAGTCTGCGATGTATCCCGAGAATAAAGCGATGTCATCTGATGGCACCGATTTGTTGAAGGTCTCTTTCACCTCT
The DNA here is from genome assembly GCA_963742335.1 of uncultured Verrucomicrobiae bacterium. Lineage (GTDB taxonomy): Bacteria > Verrucomicrobiota > Verrucomicrobiia > Chthoniobacterales > JAFAMB01 > JAFAMB01. The sequence goes on along the minus strand of CAVULL010000014.1, from coordinate 301,026 downwards.
TGATTGCCGGGATCGTTGAGAAAGAGGTGCGTGATCATCGGAAGGCCCCAACGTGACACCTGCATCTCGGGAGCATGGCCGTAAAGTGACACCGTGGCCCAGGCATGAACCGTTCCCTTGCCGATCAGATGGTTTGGGACTTCGAGGACAATCGCAGTGATATTGCGATTGTTGAAGAAGTTCTGGCGATGGCGCAGGAACGCATCGCCGTCATACCTGTGTTCTTTGTAGAAGGCATTCTGAAGATTACGCATTGCGACAGCGTCGGCGGCGAACATATCGGGAGCGATTCCGACGAAGGCGCGAATACCAGACTTGCTATGGACTTTGCCCGTATCGCCTTCTATCAGAAGCTCGCCCTTGTCCCCGCCGATAGCCTCGCCAGTGGCTCTACGGACCTGAAACTTCTGAACATGGACATACTCGTCCCCGTTCACATGTCTCGGTTCGTTGAACCTGAACTTGAAGACAACGTCTTCGCGAGCGTCACCAGTCAGGTCCAGGCGGAAGGCATACAAACCCTCAATGTGAAGGGTATCCGGTGCAGAGAGGACAACATCAGGATTGACGGTCATCGCCATCACCGTTGTGTCGGGAGCGCCCTGAAACAGATAGAGATCACACACGTTCAGGCTTGGATCCTCTTTCGCAAGTTTGGTATCGAAATGATGGGACATAGGTTTCCTCTCTGCCAATGCGTTATTGATTATTCGCGCTTATACAGACGTTGCGCAATATTTGAAGAGAAATGTCTTAATGGGGCTGCCCAAGTGCGCCAGCGAGGACCCTGGGGTCTTTCCACTGTTTAGTGTTGCATAGACTGTAGCTTTGATCGCTAGTTGGCGCAGTGTTTGAGGGGTATTTGGCGTATCCGCCAAGTCCGGATGAACGATGGGAAGGACAAGCGTGCTTTCGCGAGAAGCGAGAAACGCTCGGCCTTCAGAGTAAATGTTTGATTCTGCTTGTTATTGAACTCATTTGGTCGAGTCTGGCTCGTTTGCGGAGCCTAGACACTACGCCAAATAATTCTGAAAGAGTACGCCAGATAATTCTGAAAACAACACAGCAGCCTACGCGGATTAGCCTGCCCCGCTCCTATTCTGACGTCGATTGCCTGATGGGTTCTCCGGCATTTCGAGGGTGAAAAACGCGTTGTTCGGATAACGGATCGACAGCGGTCCTGAATACAACCATCCTTGCTACTCCACCGGCCGACATGACCCAGAATGGTTAAGTTCCCTGACGCCCATTTGATTAGGGCGCAGGGCGGCAAAAAACGCGCATGCCGCCCTGACGGGCGGTCCTCGTCGTTTATTGCGGCAGCTCTTCGCCAGACTGCTCGCGCACCATGTACTCGGCGTACCAATCTGGCCAGTTCGGGTCGGCCTGCCCGATGCGCTTCTCGTGCTCGCCGTGCGCGGCCGCGGCGCGCCGAAATGCGCTCGCCAGGTCGTTCGCCGACGCAAAGGTCGTCGTCGAGGAGTCGATGCGACCGGCCAGCCGCTTCGTGACTTCCTGCAGCAACCAGCCGTTGCCGTCCGGATCTGTGAAGGAAACGAAGGAGCTGTAGCTGAGACGGTTGGGTTGTGGGCCGCTGATGCGGAGGCCGACGCCTTGAAACCTGCAGGCGGTTCCTTCAGCACAGTGAAAGACCTCGCTTGCGTCGACGCCTTGCGCGACGAGTTGCTGGCGCGCAGCCTCGATGTCGGAGACGGCGAGGAGCATTGCTTGCGCCGAACCGGGCGCGGCCGATGTGAGGTTTACGCCGAATTGGATTGAGCTGCCGGAACCAGGAGGCGTGAACTGGACCAGACGGAAGTTGTCACCGGCAGAGCGGTCGGCGTCGAGCCGCCACCCAAGCCCTGAGTAGAATTCCTTTGCGCGGTCGACATCCGATACGGGGATGACCACCACCTCAAGCTTCATATCTAGATTTGCGACGCTCGTGCTTCCCGCCGCTTCGTTATTGCGTACTTCTTTCGTGCTCGTGCTCATTGCTGACTCCTGTGTTTTGGGGGATCGCGGCCGCATCCCTATCCGCGGAAGGAATGATGCGGACCATCCTGTTGGTTCGCTTGAGAATGTTCTTTGGGAGTCAAACCAGCATTCAAGCTCGCGAAGCTCTTTCTGCACATTGAGGTTTGTAAGTTTGGATTAGGTCCAAAAAAACTTCCTTTTTAGACCCCCAATTTTTGGGAGCCGGATCCCGACGCTGTCCCGCAGCTTTTCTGCCGAGAAATCATACTCGCCGAGAAGGTTGAGGTGCCGCCAGACAACCGTCACTACCACTTTCTGCAAAATTCGGATCGCCCGCAATCCTGTCACCGCGCTTCTGGGTCCTCATAACATCAGCCAACGGGTTCGAGTGTAAAATAGTAATTGGATAAGAAGCCTTGATCCTGAGGCGATGTGGTTTGTGATCCGCTCATAGAGAGGCACATCATAGCTGGAAAAATCAGGATCTTGTTTGAGCAAGCCAGCCTGAGCCACGAAGGATAAACTAAGAACCAGAAAACCAGCCAGGAAAAACCTAACAAAGGGTGCGACACTCGGCGCTGTTCGCCGCCGTGCCTGATTCGGCGTGTCTTCACTGGACCTGGTCCGTGCGAGATGGTCGTTCAAAAAAACTGATGAGTAGGCTGATGAAACAGTGCAACCGAATTGGAATCAAAGGGGGCAGGCCATATTCGCTTCCGCATCCTCACCGCGCAATAATTGCGCCAGCAGAGATGGCTCCCCCATCCTCAATTTCCTCAGAAATAGGATTAACATCCGAGTGCGTTAAACGAAAGTTACGACCCACTATTGTACTGGTATTTACTACTGAGTAGTAGCGGCATCCTCTAAAAATATATAGTGAGCTAAGCTATATCCGCAGGCAGAGTCGTTGCTTCTTGTATTGGGTTAAATTCCAACAAAGCCTAGCGGCGGAATGTGGGCGAGTAATTCTGGCTGAATCGGTTTTCTGTTCGCTGAGGCTGGCCACTGCTCGTTCGAGGGAGAGAACGATCTGGCGGTATGTCGAAAATTCGTGAGGACTTCTGAAACTTGGGGCGCCGATTCCATTAATACCTTGCATATGAATACCTTGCTTTGGCTTGAGTGCGGGGCGTGCAGCGGCGAATCGATGGCTATATTAGGTCTCGATGGGCCATCCGAAAGAGGACAGCACAATTTGGCGACGTTTTTGGAGAATGAGCGTGTTCGTCTGCTCTGGCATCCGTCGTTGTCATTGGAATCTCCTCGAGAACTATCGAACATCGTGGACTCCATTCTTCGCGGCAGGGAAGAATTAACGCTGTTGTGCGTCGAGGGCAGCATCATCCACGGACCTAACGGCACAGGGATGTTCGATTCGTTCCACGGCAAACCGAAAAAGGATTTGATTGCCGCGCTTTGTTCCAAGGCCGAGTATGTGCTCGCGATGGGAACTTGTGCGGCCTTCGGGGGAATTCCGGCGGCGCCTCCGAATCCCACGGAAGCAAGCGGAATTCAATTTACCCTCGACAAACCTGGCGGTTTAGTAAGTCCGGAATGGCTATCTAAATCAGGGTATCCTGTAGTCAATCTATCAGGTTGTCCGGTCGACGCCGTGACGATGATCACTACAATGAGTTCTATACTTAAAGGCGTACCACCGGCTCTCGATATGCAAAATCGCCCCTCTACCGTTCGTCCTTGCTTGTCAGAAGGATCCTGCCGGAAGTGCGGTACGGCGGAAAAAGTGGGATATAGCTGCTACAATTGCATCGGCGCTAGATTTCCAATAAACAAACGCTTGTTCCGCCATTCCGAATCGCGCAACATAAAAAGTGTCGCGGCCGCGGATCATGCGAGCACTTGTGTTCCGGTTTGAGATAAAGGAGGAGGCCTCTTGAGCAGGAGAATCATTCAGATGGAAATGAACCGTGTAGAGGGTGACCTTCAGATTAAGCTCGAGGTCGAGAAGAACACGGTTACCGATGCGTGGTGTACCGGTTCCATGTACCGGGGATTTGAGCAAGTGTTGATAGGAAGGGAACCGACCGATGCCCTCGTAATTGCACCACGTATTTGCGGAATATGTAGTACATCTCAGCTCTACGCTGCAACTCTAGCACTTGAAGATGCAAGCCAGATTCCGGTTGTGCCGAACGCCACACGGATTCGCAATGTATGTTTGATGGCCGAAGCGGTAATGAGCGATGCGAGGCACACGTTCCTGATGTTCGCCCCGGATTTTTGTAATCCCGCGTACAAGAATCATCCGCTTTATGACGCGATTCTCGCGGCTTTTGAACCACCGTTCAAAGGTAGACTGCCCCGCGAGACCGTGCAGAGCACGAAGCAAATTCTGGGAATAATAGTCGCCTTTGGCGGTCAATGGCCCCATTCAACGTACATGATGCCGGGCGGAGTCACCTGCCCGGTGAATCGGGAGAAACTTGCGAACTGTCTGGATGTCATTCAAGCGTACGTCACATGGTATCAGACAATCGTTTTGGGGTGTACCTTCGACCGTTGGGTTTCGTTGAGAACTGTTGACGACTTTCACACTTGGCTGGATGAAAGTGAATCTCACCAAAACAGCGCGGTCGGTCTATTTACGAGGTTTGGCAGGTCCATTGGGTTACAGCATGTTGGAAAGGGAGCGTCCAATTTGTTGAGTGCGGGTTGCTACTATAATCCAGAGAAATGGCAGGCGCCGTATCACGACCGGCATTGTTTGATACCGGGTGGATTTTACGACGCAGACACGCGTGAGGTTTCGCAGTTTTCTCACGCGGAGGTTTCCGAGCATGTTCGGTATTCCTGGTTTCAGGACTACGGAGGAGGGCGACACCCGTGGATGGGTGAAAATAAACCCGAATACATTGCAAACAGCGACAGATATAGCTATGCCAAGGCCCCTCGTTACAAAGGAAAAGTCGTGCAGCTCGGCCCACTAGCAGAGCTGGTAATCGCCAGGGATCCGCTTATCACTTCGTTTTTCAGAGCCGAAGGGCCAAATACGTGGCTCCGTCAGTTCACCCGACTGCATCGGCCAGTGGCCGTTCTTAAAGCGATGGAAGAGCAAGTGAGGGAGATAATGGCGAATCTAGCGGAACCTACATTCATGAGGTCGGAGCCGCGAACAGAGGGCATGGGATATGGATTTATCAATGCCGCGCGTGGGAGTTTGGGTCATTGGCTTAAGATACGCGGCGGCAAAATTGAAAATTATCAGGTCATCACCCCGACCACGTGGAATGGTTCACCACGAGACTCTTGCGGCAGGCGCGGCCATTGGGAAGAAAGCTTCATCGGCCTTGAGATCCCGGATCTGGATAACCCTATCGAAGTCGGGCACCTTATTCGTTCCCACGATGCTTGCCTAGTCTGTACCGTGCATTTCGCGAATACGGGCCGTAGAAAAACCTTTTCTATCTGATGCAACACATCATTTGCTTTGGGAATTTATGGCAAGGAGACGATGGGTTCGGTATCCACGTGTTTCGGCGCTTGAAAGAAGACGTGGTTCTCCCGAAGTCCGTGAGAGTATGTGAGGGAGGAGTCGGCGGCTTAAATGCGCTTGCCTATTTCGAGGGATGTCGAAAGGCAATCATCGTGGATGGTCTTAAATCAGCCGGGCAAGTCGGCACTGTTCATCGTCTTGGCAAGACCGATCTTAGTGATCCGCAGCCGGAATTCAGCCTGCATAGTTTCGGCCTGAATCACCTGCTCAGAGTATTGCCAAACTACCTAAATGGGGCTGCTGAACCGGCCATCGTCGTGATCGGGGCCGAGGTGGTCCCAAGCGGGCGATTTTCTGATAAGCTGTCGGCGGCAGTTGCGGCGAGCGTGGACGAGGCAATCAACCGTATATTAGACGAATGCACGAGCTAAGTCTGATTGGGTCAGTTCTAAACTCGGTACTGGAACGGTCGGTAACGGATCATCGGGTCCTGAAGTTGGCAGCAGATGTTCTCAGTGAAAACAGGAAGTATGCGGAGCGGAATCGACGATATCTTTGCGAGCGCCATGTCCGAATGCTGAATCTCGTTTCAAGCCCCGGCGCTGGAAAGACGACACTGCTTACTGAAACAATCGGAGAGTTGGAGTGGAATGGGGCTTTTGATTCCCATCTTTTCCCTTCGTACTGATCTTCTCCTAATACTCACTATCACGGAGGTTTTACGCACGGTCGAGATACAATGTCGATTTCATTTAAATCGCCGAGCAGGCCTCGCGCCCTTGGCTACTCGTCCAGCCAGGGTCATCGTTTGCCATCGATTCGATATTTGGCGCAACAAGTCAATCAACTTGAAGTGCCGCTTGTTTAAACTTATCCCCGGCCTAAGCTAACGATTCGAGCCGGTGTTCCTCCAGTTCGCAAAATACGGTCACGCGTATAAAATAAGTCGCAGTAGCCATCCTCGAGCGCTCCGTCTTCTGGCGAAGCTGTTCGATTCCTGGCCGTGCTAGTCATCGCGACTCCTTGCCCATTACTGCTCGGAATACCGATCGCTATCATCGGTTCGATTTCCCTTTGCGCCCGTCGCGCGATGATCGTCAAAAATCCCGTTGTGCTCGAACAAATCGTTCAGTGCAGGACCGCGATTTTTGACAAAACCGGGACTCTTACCTATGGGGAGCCGAAGTTAACCGAACAACTCATCGCTCCTGATTTTGTCCAAAAGGAGGTTCTTGCACTGGCGGCCAGCCTCGAACTCTATTCTAAGCATCCGCTGGCTCGGGCCATTCTCGCCCTGACATGGACCCAAATCGTGCGAGCAGTCAGCAACGTTTGGAATGAAAAGCCCTGGGTAAAGCCCTGGGTAAGAACTGCTATCTGATCGAGAAGCAGTTGCCACTCGACCAGACACCGCAATTCCAGTGAACAGGATCTGCAGCAAGCGGCGATCGGACAAGTCTTACGGGTTGGACGAGGCGGGATTTCTGTCCGTCTGGTAGATGCTGATCGAATTCACTATTGTGGACGAGTGGATTCCTCCAAGAGAAAGATCACCGAGCGGTAGTCTTTCCCGGTAGACAAATTCATGCCCAACTCGCAGGTGCGATTGCTCGAAAGGTAAGCGTCAAAGTGCCGTTTGCCGATTTCCTTGACTTGCTCGCTGGTGGCCGATTTCGTCAATTCGGGGTGAAGCATCCCGCGATCTCCGGCAAATGCGCAGCACGTAGCGTAAATGGGGGTCACCGCCTCCTCGGCAAGAGACGCAACGAGAGCATGGATTTTACCGGCCAACCCCAGGTGATGAGTTGCACATACCGGATGAACGACAGCCGAGCGGACCCGCTTGATCACCTTGAGGCGTGGCAACAGATAGTCATACGCCCATGCGACAGAATCGAGGAGAGTCAGTCTCTTGTGTTTCTCCCGATTCTCCAGCGTCAGGTAGTGCAAAACTTCACTGGTGATGCCGAAGCTGCACGAACTCGCATCGCAGACAACCGGCAAACGGCCCTGGTCGCTCCAGCGCCAGACGCTTTCGACGATCTTGTTCGCCATGTAGCGATTCCCGTCGTCGTAGCCTTTCGAATGCCACACGGTGGCGCAACAGTTGCCGGCGATATCATCGGGAATCCAAACCGGCAATCCTGCACGCGCCGAGACGCTGACCATCGCTCCCGGTAAACTTTGTTGCGAGGCGGTCCCGGAAGCGTTACCGAATATCCGGTTGACGCAAGCGCAGAAGTACACCCCCGCCGCCCCATCTTTTTTCGTCGGAGGAAATTCCACGCTGGCGGCTGGCGGGATGTTTGGTAGACAAACCGGCACTAGATCCTTACTGACGACTGTACGGGCCAGAGAAGTCAGGCCCTTTGTCGGCAAGGGTCCCAGCACCCTCGACGATATTTCGTTGGCCGTAAGCGCCAATCGCCCAATCCGTTCTACCTCGCTCCAATGCTCGGCGAGCTTTTCCGCGACGTATTCTTGCGCGTGCGTGTGCTCAAGATGGCGGAAATGTTTCATAAGAATCCCTGTATCGATGCTTAACGGACAAGCCAAGGCGCACGATCCGTCGCCCGCACAGGTTTCAATCGCGTCGTATTCGTATTCTCGCAGTAGGGCTTCGGTAACGGGAGACCCTTCGGGCTGGCGTAGCATTTCTCGCCGCAAGACGATTCTCTGTCGGGGTGTTGTCGTCAGGTTGCGGCTGGGACAGACAGGTTCGCAGTAGCCACATTCGATGCAGCGATCCACTTCATTTTCAACGGTAGGTACCGTGTGAAGATGGTGCAGATGGGCCCTCGCATCGTGACTTAGCAGCACGCCTGGGGAGAGGATGTTCTCAGGGTCAGCGAGGCGCTTCAACTTCCACATCAATCCGGTCAGCTTCGAGCCCCACTCGTACTCGACGAACGGTGCAATATTACGCCCGGTGCCGTGCTCAGCCTTGAGGGAGCCATCATATTTGTCGACCACGAGTTTCACTACTTCCTGAAGGAAGCTATCGAACCGGGCGATGTCCGCGTCGGTGTTGAGCGACGGCGTGATCAAGAAGTGAAGGTTACCAGCGGAAGCATGGCCGAACACGCTGCCCGCGTAGCGGTGCCGGACCAAAAGCTTTTGTACGTCGACAGCGCCGTCGGCCAATCGCTCCGTCGGGAAACAAACGTCTTCCAAGATCAACGAAGTGCCACTCGGTCGAGCACCGCCCACGGAAGGCAGCAGACCATGGCGCACATTCCAAAGCTGTGCGGCGATGTGCGGGTCCTTCGTAAAGTCGGCGGTCTCGAGCAAATGAAGCGTGGAGAGAATTTCATTGGCCGCGCGTTCGGCTATAGCCTGCTTTTCAGTAGTGCTTTCGCGGAATTCAATGAGAAGGGCTGTTGCCTCATCTGGAAACTGTTTCCAGCGATCCGGCACGCCTGGTTTACCCTCGACGGCACGTATCGAAGCGCGGTCCAACAATTCCACCGCCGCTGCACCATGCTTCACGAAAGGCTCAACGGCGGCGCAGGCTGAATGCATATCCGGGAAGAACAGGAAGCCCGTCAAGCGGTGTTTGTCGTCCCGGATCGTTTCAAAGACCACCTCCGAGATGAAAGCGAGCGTGCCTTCCGAGCCGACCATGAGGCGGCGGAAGATCTCGAGCGGCGTCTTCCCGTCGAGAAACGCCTCCATATGGTAACCCGTAGTATTTTTGATGCTGAACTTCTTGCGAATTCTTGAAACTAGATCGGGATCGGAGAGGATTTCGCTCTGAATATCCATAAGCGCCTTGGCAAGCTCCGATTCGGCGTGCGCGAATTGCTCCTCTGCATCGGGATCTGCGGTATTGATCCAGGAGCCGCTAGGAAGGATGAACGTCATCGATTCGATGGTCTTGTAGGAATTCTGTGCGGTGCCACAGCACATGCCACTGGCGTTGTTGGCCACAACACCTCCAACGGTAGCGACACCGGAACTGGCTGGGTCAGGGCCTAAGCGGTAGCCGTAAGGTGCCAGTGCAAGATTGGCCCGGAACATAACCGTGCCGGGTTTTACCCGGAGGCGTTTACCGCCGTCGTCAACTTTCCAGCCCGCCCAGTGTTTGCGCGCATCGAGCAGGATTCCGTCACCCTGCGACTGACCGCTAAGGCTCGACCCGGCCGAACGAATCGTCACCGTCAGCCCTTTTGATCGGGCATAAGCGAAGATCGCTTTGACCTGTGCCTCGGTTTGCGGAGTTACCACAATTTTTGGGAACATCCGGTAAGGACTGGCGTCTGTCGCAAAGCGAATCAGATCAATGCCTCGGTGATGCACCTGGCCCTTGCCCAGCATATCTACCATATCGTCTCGGAGCCAGGCGGGACTTCCCTGCGCGACCTCATCCGGAGCACGGTCGTGCGTGGGGGCATGCTGGCGTGGTTCAATACATGCCGGATCAGGTTGGAGTAGTTTGTACATGTTGTGTCTCCGCTTCGCCGAACTGGATCGCAACTGGGTTGCAGCCAGCTTCCAGGTAACGGGCGGATTTTTCCACTTCTTAGTGAAATTGTTGATAGCCAGGAACGAAAGATTTTATTCGATATTTTGGCACCCCGCGCTCAAGAATAACCCAGAAACGCGACGAGCGATTCTAAGGCTTCAGCGGATATAACCAACGCAAGAAATGTAAGTAGACTTGCAGCAGTTTTGCTTCCACTGCCTTCCAGTGTTCAGCATCCAAATTGATGCCAAATCCGTAGCGGTCACATTCCGGATCCGATCGTCGATCTGGGAAAATGCTTCTATCGTCTGGCCGAAGTCAGTGAGCTCGACCCGGCTGAACGGTACTAGCACATCTGGAGGCCGAACCAGATCGACACTGGCCAGCTCATAATTATGAGCCAACAGTTCGGTGATACAGGCCCGTCCGGCCTTTCCGCTGTCACCGGTTACAATAGTCATGGCGCACTCAAACCTTCGCGCAGAACGGTAGCAACCAAATTTTTGGCGTTACCGCCCGCCGGACGCTCCAGGAGAACCCGTCCTCGCGTTTAGAATGCGCCGCGATTTTTTGGTTGGAAAAAATCGCTCGTCTTCGAATCTATCCGTGGTGCGAGGTTATCTGGTCTTTTTGTCACTGTTGTTATTATCAGTAAAGCTAATCGCCCATCCCGCTGTGGTCGTTATCGATCCGGGGCACGGCGGCATCGATCGAGGTGGAATGCCGGGTCAACGGCTGCCTGAGAAACCGTACACACTAGACATTGCCAAACGGCTAGCCCGAATTCTGGACGGAACCGACGACGTTAAGGTAGTCCTCACGCGGACAGGCGATTATTTTGTTCCTTTACCCTGGAGGACCGCTATCGCCAACCGGGAAGTTGGACACCACGCTGTCTTTGTCTCGATCCATTTCAATGCGGGTTGGCGACAGGGCGCCTACGGCATTGAGACCTACTACAATAATTCGCGCGGTTATCGGCTGGCAGCTTTAATTCATCCCCGGGTAATCCAGGCACTTGGGGAGCATCGATCGGTGCATTCGCCATCGTGGCTATTTCGTTCTATGGAGAAACCGGTTACCTGCCGTTTTGGTTGAATGCGGATTCTTAACTAATCCCGCGGAAGCTTCCCGGATAACCGATTCCAGCTACCGCGAGCGTATCGGGTTCAAGGCGACTGGGGTGGACTTGTCCAATGGCAAACTGAAGCTGAAGATTGGACAGAAGAGTTTGATAGCAAAATGCGGAGGAGCTTTCCCGAAAAATGGTTCGCTCCTCAAAGACGAATATGTCCCGTCGGGAGAAATTCCAATGGCGCTTTGCGAGGTGGCGTCCGGACAATTGTCGAAACTTCTCCATGCACCGGCGGCCGCACTATTGAAACGTGTCCCTCCTGCCAAGCCGCTACAAAATGCCGGCGAATCTCCGCTGGATGCCGCGATCCGCATGACTCAATCGATGTTTGGCGGTTGCCTTGTGATCCAAGGTCCTCCTGGAACAGGCAAGACGTTCACCGCTGCGGGTGTGATCACTGCGGTAGACTGATCGGCGACGCTTCACAAGCAGTCCCAAAATTAGATCCTTTCCCGGCGACACAGTCCTCTAGGCCAAATTATCCGCATCGTTCATGAGATGATCACGCCGCGCAACGCCTACCCCAGGTCGTTTCAAAAGCGGCAGACAGCTCCGATCAACGATCAAATTCCGATCGGTCTCTTTCTTGGTGAGGCGATCTTGGAATCGACGGTGAGATCGGCCAGTGCAAAGAGCCTCGGCGACTAAACGACACCGCATCGGCCCGCCGCTGTCTCCTGGAGTTGCGGCGAGAATGGCCTGCCACTCAGCCAAGAGTTGCGTCAGTGGATGATCACTATCGGTGCCTTCCCAACGCCCATTCGCGGAAAGCTTCCGAAGTTCGCCGCCTTTAACTTCGAGCACGAGCACTCCGCCGGTCGGGCAATCAAAAATCATGATCCTCGCCGGTTACAGAACTCCTCCAACGCAGGTGGGGTCTCCGGACTGACAAAGACCCAAAGAACGTCGTTCGTGAATAGACATTTCTTTGCCGCTTTCACCGGAATAAGTGGCATGGTTAGTTACCCTATCACTCCAGGTTCGACGGCGATGACATCATGTTTTTTCGCAGCCAACCAGGCCGCATCTCGACCGGTCCCGGCACCGGCGTCCAAAATAACCGCCGGCGAATTTGGCAATTGATCCAGCCACCAATGGTGGACTTTAGCCGGGTTCAGAGCTTCATGGCGTGCCGCCGCTTCTGTTGCGTTGGCTTGGTACCATTGGAGCGCTTTGCTTGAGGCGGAACCAGACATGCCAGCCGAAATATAGCAGAGGTAAACGCACCCCTCTTACAGCGTCAGAGGCTACGAGTGTTTAGCTGCCTGGTGCTCTAGGCTGCGCGCGCTCTGGTCCTTTTTATCTTCGAGCCAAGCAACGTCTTCCGTGGAATCGGCGAAGCGCTTCAAGCCTGCCTCGAGGATGGCGGAATCGGGGACCTTATGTAAAGGAGTGTACTTGGGATGGTGCGACTCCTTATAGGGGTTGTTGCGAGCCGCATTGTAACAGCAGATCATGGACCAGCGGGGCTTATCGGAGGTGTTTTCAGCCGAGGCATGGAGAAGATTGCTGTGAAAGAAGAGCACGTCGCCGAGATCCATCTCGACGTAGACAAGCGGGAAACGCTCGAGGATAGCGGCGACGCGTTCCTTGTCGGCGCCGGCCTGATCCCCCGTCAGTACGTGGTCGACTCTTCCGAGCAGATGAGAACCCTCGATGACCTGAAGGCAACCGTTTTCGCGAGTGGCTGGATCGACAGCAATGGATGCGCTGCAGAGATCGGGTGCAAGGACGCAATTCTGATACCAGTAACCGTAGTCCTGATGCCAGGCCCAGGCGCCGCCGGTCTTCGCATCTTTCATGATCATCTTTGAGTGGTAGTGATAAACCTCGCCGTCGAGAATCCGCTCAGCGGAGTTGACGATGGATTCGCAGCGAGCGAACACGCCGTAGACGGTGTTACCGGGGTGGTTCCAAAGGGAAAGGCGGACAATATTGCCGCGGCCGTCGTCCCGTCCGAAGGCGTGGTCGTCAAGGGCCTTATCCTGCTTAGCGGAACGCCGAAGCAAGTCGATTTCCTGCGAATTGAACATGCGGCGGACGAGCGTGTAGCCTTTCTGCCGGTATTCAGTGAGTTGATCTGGAGTGATAGGGCCGCTGGCCATAAAAGAAGTTCCTATTTCCGAGTTTCTCACCGTGTGCAGGCGCGCACAAGGACGGCCCGCGATAAAGTTTGGCGTGAAGCCAAAACGATCTCAAAGAAGGGACTTTCGTGCCCCGAAAAGATCACGAGTGGTGGCTGGCCTCGAACACGGCGAGTTCGTTCCGAAGGGCCGCAGAGCGGAAGAGGGCAAAATTCCTGAGCATTATCAACTCACCGAGTTATCGAGTATTTCGTATGCGGTCTGACAAAGCAGAACGTGCGAGAAGCCGGTGGCCGGTGGCACGGTAAAAAGACTACGCCCGCCATTGTTGCGGGCGTAGCCTCTAAGTCAATCAATTGACAAAAAACTGGTTCATTGGCCTAACGGAAGCCTTGCTCTATCAGGGGAGCAATGGTATCGACGTTGGATGGCGTGACTTCGCCGACACCCGTGTCCTGGTGTAGGCCGGGGATGAGGTAGTTTTTGGTCAGCCAGATTTGCTGTACTGGGTCCCAGCCCTGGAGGTACAGAACCTGGTCAAAGCTCGCTACAACGTAGCCCGCCTTGATCCCGGCGATGACGTCGGGCCCGAGGTCAATACCACCGACCACGACGTCACCGGGTTTCTTGCCAGCGTCCTTGAGGATCTTGGGCAAGATGGCGGTGATTTGACCGTGTTGCGTTCCGATGGCTTTGAGGTCAGGATGGGCTGCCAGATAGGCTGTCATTACCGGAATACCCTTGGTCGGATCAGTGTCGATATCCTGTGTTACGTCGAGCTTCTCAACGTTACCCTTGCCGAGAGTCTTCTCCAGCGCGTCAAAGCAACCTTGAGAGCTCTTGCTGCGGCCTTCCTGATGGAAGATGTCCCATACGAGGGCCTTGTCGCCAGCCTTGAGCTTTCCACTGTCAACCATCGCCTGTCCGGTCAGCCAACCACCCGCATACAGGTCAGCACCGGCGTAGCCGAAACCCTTGGCCTTGTATTTGGCTTCGATGTTGGGCAGCGGGTTGTTGCCGCTGGTGACAATGATACCGGCGGCTTCAGCCTGGTCAACAAGTGGCGCCATGGCGTCTTCACCGGGGTGGCCCATGATAACGATGCCGTCAGGCTTAGCGGCAATCGCTTCCTTGAACTGGTCGATCATCTTTTTGGAATCCCAGCTTGCGTACTGCTCATGCAGTTCGATGCCGAGAGCCTTGGCCGCGGCTTCTGCACCCGTGGTACGGGCCAACACGGAGGCAATACCCCTATCGCCGCCCATTTGCATATAAACGACGATTGGTTTGCCTTGGCCGCCGGTGGATTTCACCGGGGCTATTGCTAGGACGAAAGCGGATACTAATACGAGCGCCCTAATGGTAGAGATACGTTTCATTTTCCGTCTCCTTATTTGAATGAATCAGATTCTTTGTTGAGCGATGTTGCTGAGGGGGTAGTCTCATTGAGACTAGATAGGCTTCCTCCCTTTGGTAAAGGCTAAACAGACCAAACAAACCGCCGATCAGTTCGGCGCCGTGTCGTCCTTTTGTAAAAGCTCCTGAGCGGAGCTGGTTGCAACTGGCGCCCCCCAATGACGGAACCGACTGGATAACCCAGCCATGTTGCCTTTGCCCGTTGCCGCGTTGAGGACGATGACCGCAGCCATGACGACGCCTTCCACCACCTGGACCCAATAGCCGCTGATCGTGGTCGCTACCACGCCGGCTGCCAGCGAACCAATAACATAGGCTCCGAAAACTGTACCGAATATGGAACCTGCACCCCCGGCAATCGAGGTCCCGCCAATAAACACCGATGCCATGGCCGGCAGGAGAAAATTGCCCTGGTCAGGGTAGAACACGCCAATATCAAGGGTGACGATAATTCCTGCAAAGGCCGCGATCATGCCGTGCAAGACGAAGAGCCTGATGCGAGTCGCTTCGACGTTGACACCCATCACCCGCGCGACGTTGGCATTGTCACCGATAAACATGATGCCCTCCCCGAACTTGTGTCGGTTCAGGATGAACCACAGCAACACGGCCAGTCCCAACGCCCAGAACGCCTGCACAGGCAGGGCGCCAAACAGTCGGCCTACAAAAAGCTCGTGGACGAAATTGTCCTGGCTACCCTTGAGTGTTGCCTGCAATCCGCCCGCGAGCAGAATCGAGATACCGTACCAGAAAAAATTCGCGGCGAGGGTTGCCATAATGGATGGTACCCCAATGCGTGCGACCATCACGCCGTTGATACACCCCACCAAAGCGCCAGCAGCGAGGGCCAGCCCGATGCCAATCCAGGCACCGTAAGTCGGGTCAAAGGTTTTCCAGCCCCAGGAAAGTGCAAAGCCCGACAGCGAAACCACGGCGGGGAAACTCAAGTCGATCTCGCCTGCGGTAATGACGAGCGTCAGCCCTAACGCCGCGATGAGCGTAGGAGGAACCGTTTCCAGGAAGGATATATAAATCAGCGGGTGCGTGAAGACGTTGGGGGCGGCAATGATCAACGCAACGTACAGGACCAACAGCACCATAGCTATGGCGAAACCTTCCAGCCGACCCAGAAACTTAAAGAGTGACCTGACGGAGTTCATGACTATTCCTTGTCTTTCAGGCCGTGCGCATACTCGAGCAGAAATCCATCTAAATCCTTCAAACTAATATCCTTCTTCGGAATGCTTGCGCCAATCTCACCACGATCCAGGACGATGAAGCGGTCGGAGACCTCATACACGTCCGGAATGCTGTGGGAAATGTAAATGCTCGCCTTGCCGCCCTCCTTGATCTTGTGGACAAAGTTGATCACCTTCGCCACCTCCTTGAGAGACAAAGCAACTGTTGGCTCGTCAAGAATGATGAGATCGGCCTCAAAGTGCATCGCACGTCCAATGGCGATCCCCTGGCGCTCACCGCCTGAAAGTTGGCTCACGTTGGAGTCCACCGTGATGCCCTTGCTGCGGAAGCCAATGGTGTTGACCATGATCTCGTTGGCAATGGCTTTTTCCTTTTTCACGTCGATGAAGCCAAAGCGGTTCACAATCTCCCGTCCAATAAAGAAGTTCCGCCACAGGACCTGTTTTTCACCGAGCGATTTATCCTGATACACGGTTTCAATGCCGTACGCGTGGGCGCTTTGGACGTTATAGCGGCGGAAATCGACTTTGCGGCCGGCAACATATAATTCGCCCCTGGTTGGCGGAAACACGCCCGTCAGGATTTTCACCATCGTCGACTTACCGGCTCCGTTGTCACCGATCAGCCCCACGATCTCATTGCGACCAACTTCCAGGTTGATGTTGGTCAGCGCATGCACCAGGCCAAAATACTTTTCGATGTTGACCATCCGCAGCGCGTGTTGTTCGACAGACTCTTGAACCGGGTTGTTCACCACAGAGCGGTCCCTATAGGTTATTGGGTTTCTGCACCAAAGTTAGTTAGGGCAAATACCGCTGGAAATCCGGCAGGGCAACAGTTGTTCGATCAAAGGCGGCATATTCATATTCTGCGGGCTCATTGGTTAGTTCGCGCCGGGTGCGCATCCGACGTGACTAGTGATCAGGGGCGGAAAACCGCGATGGCTCGCAAAAAACGCCCTACTTTAACGTTCAGAAAGAGGGCGTATTCCGTGATCGTTCACGACGATTAATTCTTTTACCCTCCCGTTTGCAAGAAAAAAGTGCGCAAATCTTGATGCGACTTTACTTTTTTCACCCATGCGGCTTTCCCACAAACAGCTTCTACGGTCCCTCCCAGATTATGGTAAACAGCGAGCAGGCTTCCAAGGAGCTCGGGTTGAGCTTCATGTTTAGCGGCATTGTTGAACAGAGCACTCAATATATCCGCCGAGCAGTGGACGAACTTTGCTCCCATCAGGTTTGCGGCATCCTCATCCATTTGCCTTGGGAAATGGATTTGCGCGATCTTCAGGTTGTCTGTCGAAACGTGCCATTCGGACCGGTTGTTGATGGCGATTGGACCGCTCAGTCTGGCTTTGAAGCAACCCAGAAACTTATCACCAATCATCGGGGGAAGTTCACTGCCGTCGTCGTTGCTAACGATCAAATGGCGCTAGGAGCAATCCGAGCTTTTGAGGAGAACTCCATCCCTATCCCGCAGGAGATTTCGCTGGTCGGCTTCGACGACATTCCGGAAGCCGGCTTTTTCCGCCCGCCTTTGTCGACAATCAAACAGGATTTTGCCACCCTTGGCCGGCTAAGTATCCAATGCTTGACGGCACAGGTAGATCAGAGCCGGGCCTCCACATCATCGACTCATACAATTCAACCGTTTCTTATCGAGCGAGAAAGCACCGCTCGGCTTGCTGGCATCCTAACAAGCCCGAAAGAACGCCGAACGCATCTAGGATCGCCTCCGGACTAATTTCCGACTTTTCTGGGACAAGGGTGCCCCTTCATGGCTAAAGCTGTCGCTCGGCTAGACGTTCGGAATGGCGTTGAAGCCGGGGAGCGATCAGGTCCGGTGCAAGCCTTCGCGCGCCGCGCGATACTCGTTGACGACCAGGCTGGTCAGCTCTTCGACAGAGGTATCCCGAGTCCGTTGGTCGAACGTGATCTGACCGTTTTGCAAAAGATTGATCCGGTCGCAAAAATCAAATATCTGGGCGTAATTGTGAGCCACGATGATAATCGAGACATCGCCCTTTTCCTTGAGGCGCCGGATTACGTCCAGGATCATTGCGCTCTCTTTCACGCCCATCGCCGCCAGGGGTTCATCCAACAGCAGCATCTTGGCATTGGCGTATACGGAGCGTGCCACGGCGATTCCCTGTCGCTGACCACCGGAGAGCTTTGAAATCTCGACATCCACTGAAGGAATGTTGACTCCCATTTGCTCCAACTGCTCCTTCGCACGTACACGCATTGCGCCATCGTTCAGAATGTGAAGCGGTCCGCCAAACATTATTTCCCGCTGCAGGAACATGTTTCGGTAGACGTTGAGCTCGTTTATCAGAGCTAGATCCTGGTACACAGGCTCGATGCCCAGCGATCGAGCGTGCCTGACGGATCTGAGTTCGACCTCTTTGCCTTGGAAGTAGATCTTCCCACTGCTGGGCCGGTGAAACCCGGTGAGAATCTTCATCAGAGTGGACTTGCCGGCGCCGTTATCGCCGAGAAGCCCCAGAACTTCGCCCTTTGCGAGATGGATTGAAGCATCCTTTAATGCCGTTACGCGGCCGAAGGATTTGGAGACATGCTCAGTACGTAACATTTCCTCACTCATCGTACACCTCCTGCCGCGCGCAGACGACTGAGGTGCACATTAATGAGCATGGTAATGAGGATAGCCCCTCCTAAAATCATATCAAAAGTGTAGGCGCTGACGCCGGAGAGCGTAAACCCATCTTTTAGGATGCCAAGCACGCCAGCACCAAGGAATGCGCCGACGATCGTGCCCGAGCCCCCGGTGAGGAGCGTTCCGCCAATGACCGCAGACGCGATCGCCATGAACATGATCTCGGTCCCGCCCGCCAGCGGATCGATCGAGCCGATCCGGAAACAGTCCAAGGTGCCCGCCAGACCGCCCAAGACGCTACAAATGACGAAATTCCCGATTTTGATGAATCCGGTCTTGACGCCCACCTCCTTGGCACCAATGAGATTACCGCCGGTGGCGATCGTGTGCATCCCCCAACGCGTCTTAACGAGGACGAACTGGAAAACGAGCGCGACCCCAATCGCCCAGAGGCTCTGGGAGATCGCGTTGCCACCGAAGATGTTCCCGACTACCGGCCCCGGTTTTGGGGCCACGGGAAAACCGCCTGAAATGGTCAGCGTCAGGCCATTGATTAAAAACAGAGTGCCGAGAGTCGTAATGAAAGACGGTATCTCCAACACCACCGTGACAAGCCCATTGATTATGCCGATGATGGCAGCTGGGATGAGCCCCATAGCAATCGCGGGAACAAAAGGGACACCAGCCCGTTGCGTGTAATACATTACGAAGGGCGCCAGCGCGTAGACCTGGCCGACGGACAAGTCGACTTCGCCGGAAATGAGCACCATCACCTCGCCGGCGGCGATGATCGCGGTTGTCGCTGAGTAGCCCGCGAGG
Organism: uncultured Verrucomicrobiae bacterium; assembly: GCA_963742335.1. Classification (GTDB taxonomy): domain Bacteria; phylum Verrucomicrobiota; class Verrucomicrobiia; order Chthoniobacterales; family JAFAMB01; genus JAFAMB01. The sequence continues at coordinate 281,854 of CAVULL010000014.1, read as the reverse complement.
TTAGCGACGTTGCTTGCTGACAGAAATGCCGGCGCCGTGCTCTGGAAGTAGACAACTAGCACGATGCCGGCAATCGCAATGCTCGCTTCCCGGGAGTGGAGTAGAGACAGCCCCACTCGGAGCACCAGGCCCCTGCGCTCAACACGCCGGGCTAGATCATGTCGTTGCGGCAAAGGATCCGCTTTGTCGTTCGCCATGACATTCCTCAATCATTAGATAGCACCTGACCGTGGAATCACCTTCTCTTCGCTAGAATTACCCTGGAATCGGGTTTCGGTGTGCAGGAACGGATCCACGTTGGCCTTCGTCAGGAAGTTCAGGCCGGTATTGATATCGGACGGACCGGTCAACCCGCCGGAGATTTTATAAATGAAGAGCACCATTACGGTATAGAATCCTTGGAGGTAAGGCTGTTGATCGATCGTGAAGTCCAGGTCCCCTTTTGCTACTGCTTCCATCGTAGTCGGCAGAAGGTCAAAGCCACCGGCATGAACACCCTTCGACTGCAGTTGGTGCGCACCCATCGTCTTAGCCACGGCTGCTGTGCTGCCTGCGTCCACCGCAAACATGCCCTTGATGTTCGGATGACCCGTGTAATAGGCTTCAACCGCGGAGACTTCGTCGTTCAGGGCGGCCCCGCTGGCAACCTCATTCAACGTGATCTTCTTGCCAGCCTCCTTGATCGCCTCTTTCGCACCGTCCAGACGCGGCTGGATGTTCAGTTGTCCGGGGGTGGCGATAAAGCCAACCACTTCGCCCTCCGGCACTAACTCCACAATGCGCTGACCCAATCCCTTGCCGGACAGAAAGAGATCCTGGCCAATGTAGCACAATCGTTTGTTGCCCTTTGCATCGGCATTGTATGACACCACGGGGACACCTGCCTTGAGGGCCTTTTCGACTGGATCGTTAAAGGCGTTCAGATCAACCAGGCTGACGGCGATACCGTCGACACCCGCCGAGACTGCGGTGTTAAGTGCGTTGACCATGTCGGTCGCGATGGATTTCTCTGACCCGGTCCACTGGTAGGAACAGCCCAGAAGCGCGCAGGCATCTTCGGCGCCGTACCTTGTCGGGACAAAGAACGGATTAGTAGTAACGTGATTGACGAAAGTGAATTTCCAGGGCGGATGCTTCGGAAACTTGCCGAAGGTCTCGCCTTCGGCAGCGTCTGCACTCGCAGGTATGCCGAGTCCGAGGGAGGACAACGAAAGCAGCGCGCCGGCGCTGGCGGCGCGACGTAACGCTTCGCGCCGCGATAGGCCGGCACGGTCAACAGGATTGTGGGAGGAACAATTTCTATTTTTCATGGGTTCTTATTCTGGTGGTGGTTTTTCGCTTATAAAGCAGCAAAATGATGTCATAACCAACTAGTTACAGGCAACCCTTCGAAGCAGGTTTCGCGAGTAAAGGCGTCGCGCGTATCTTTTGGTTGTTGAAAGCAGCAACGGAAGTTCTGCCGCGATCAAATTCGAATATGGCCAGGCCAAAGCTACTTCGTCGAGAAACAATAAGCCGTTGTCTGGGCATACTTCCCGTCCGGTTTTAGCTCAGTCGTCGGAAAGTCCGGGTGGTTCGGCGATCGAATCCCTTGCGACCACCATGAAGGCGTTCACGGCGTTGTTCTGGGTAGGCTGGTACTCGACACCGTCGACCGCGAATCTGCCCTTGGCGATTCGGTTGCCGTACCGGCCGATCAAGGCGCCGAAGTATGGCGTATTGCCGATGTGGTCGTTTAACGTGTCGTAACCAAGTACTACATCACCCAGCTTTGCATTTTTATCCGGCACAGTCAGCGAAACGACGATTCCACCATAGTTTGTGATGGTAGCTTCAAGTCCATTTGAGTTCTTTAGCGTGTAAAGGTCGACTTGAGAGCCGTCGATGGTCCAGTGAAACGCTTCCGGTTTGATTTGCGCCTTCGAACGGCAAACGTAATTGCTCATTAAAAGAGCGAACGCTAACGCAGGGCCCAGAACGGCCAGGCCGACACGGGGAGTAGTCATGAAGATACCTTGGGGAAACAGGATTACAAGGTGGCGTTAAGGGCCACAAACTCTAATATCCAAAGAAATTCATCGAATTCAACAGCGCTTTTGCGCCGGAGCAATGGTCGGATGCTTAGAAGAATTGGCATTCGTCCTCAGGCCTTGTAGGCGCTCCTTCGTGACCTGCCACCCGAGAATTAGGTCGACTTCGCCAGAGGTGAGCCTACCAGGCCCAAAAAAAGGGCGATGTTTCGTCTACTCCGCCATTTCCTACGAATCCTCTTGCTCTCCGCTCTCTTCCCCCTGCGAGCCTTCTTCTTGAATCATTCGAAGCGCCTCTGTCATGTCTTCAACCTCATCCCAAACATCAAGGCTCACATAGATCGGGGCGTGCTGCGCAGACGCCATCGCAATACAATCGCTGGGCCGCGCATCGATTTCGATGATCTTCTTCTGTTGCGATTCGTTCTCCACACTGATGACAAGCCTTGCATAGTACGTGCCGAGCTTGAGATCGTTGACGATTGCCCTTTCGATCTTCGCTCCGAGCGCTCGCAATATGTTTGCTACCAGATCATGGGTGAGCGGCCGTTCTTTTTGCGTGTCTTGCATGAACATCGTGATCGCCGCTCCGACGCTCTGATCGACGAACATCACGAATACCTTGTCCTCGTTGCCAAGGAAAACTGCCCAGCCGCCGCTGGTCGCAGCCACGGCGCGAACCTTAACTTCGACAACGCGCTTACTCATACTGCAAGTCTAGTTATCCGCCTTCACGCCAAGATCCGAACTGCGGTCCGCATCGTTGCCGACCCAACGACTGTTTCGCGTGTGCTTGAGCAACCAAATGTATCGCTGGATTTACTACTATTATCATCGCGACCCTTCCATCACAAATTTTTCAACGTCCGCCTCGAGTTCGAGAAGACGCGGGATCCTCGATTCCCGCGCCAAATATACTTTCATGCGCGCCAGACTGCCGCGCCCTAGCGACCCGCAATCGCAATTGGGAAAAATGCCGGCGCTTTGCGGTAACCTTTTCGAAATGTCGGTGGAAGGTCCCAGGCACGAGCGGAACCAAAGGCCCGCTCGCCGACCTGAAGACAAGCTCGCCCGGGCACGGGCGCAGTACGCCGCAAAGCGTCCTGGCTTTGTTTCTTCGCAAAAAGGGTAAAGCGAGGACGCTTCGCTTGAAGGTTGAAAACAGTCATCGCAGCACTATTGTTTTGGTTACGAAGCCAAAAACCCCAGCGGAGGATCCCTATGCCTCTTTACGAATATCTTTGCAAAAAGTGTGGTGAGAGTTTCACCCTCACAATGACAATCAGCGAGCACGACAAAAAACGGGTTCAATGCCCCCGCTGCAAAGGCACTGAACTGGAGCCGCAAGTCCAGTCCTTTTTCGCGAAGACATCGAGAAAGAGCTGACGATCCACTGGGTCGGAGGGCGCTTCCATGGGCATTGTTTTTCTACTGTCGCTCCTCGCGCTGTTTAAACCTGAGCCGGGATTCGGCGTCGCGATTTCTACAAGAATAACAAGCAGTTTTCCCCTCGGGATGTTTCCTCCTGATGCCGCCGCAGTTTGGCGTAAATCAGCTGCGCCCAATCCGCGGCGAACTGCTCTAACTTCTGTATCGTCCGCTCCTTAACCTGCTCTTGCTGCACGACGCTCGAAATAGTGAAGTATTCTTGCGGTGAATGTCCGCGCCGGATCAGCGGTCCGAACGAAATAGCGTTTACTTGCCGCTTGAAACAATCAGGGCGCTGTCCAGGCCGCCCAGGACCACAGCCTTTTCCAGGAACCGGCAATGATTCCGAATTGCAGACCTTGTCGAGCATCATCCTTGAATACACCGCCAGCCGAATTGATAAGTAGTCTTCACTAAAGTAAGGTGTGCTAGGCACCTACGAACGCTACCTCCATTCAGCAAGATGAAACTTTTTTTCTCCGTATTGCTGGTCCTTGCATGCTTTTCACGGGTCGCCGTCGCCCAATACTCCGTGCAACTAGATCTCACCGAGCAGAAAGCTTATCTCCTTTATCACGATCGAGCGATTATGGCCTCCCAGATCAGTTCCGGCCGTCCCGGTCACTTGACGCCAGCAGGAGCGTTTCATATTACAGACAAGGACCTTAACCACGTCTCCAGTATCTACGGGCGGATCGTTGACCGTCGAGGCCGGACGGTGGTTGCTGATGCCGATGTGGACATGCCAACTCCGGTCAGCACTAAGTTTGTCAATGCGCCTATGCGGTATTTCATGCAGTTCGCCCCTGGTATTGGCATGCATGCAGGGTATCTCCCGGGTTATCCCGCCTCTCATGGGTGTGTTCGAATGCCGGAGCAAAACGCGATAGCCTTCTATAGGGCTGTCTCCATCGGAACTCCGGTGATCGTGTTCGGATCAATTCCGCGGAATCGGCAATACCAAGTCAACAATCGCGACGACAATCAACGCTATTACGATCGGTTCTACAACGATCCTCGCTACTATCGGGGGCAGGTATTGACTCCGGCACCGTTCGGATTTTGGCCATTCTAACTTCGCCATCGTCGAATATCGTTATTCGCAACCGCGAAGCATGTCATTGAAGGACCGAGAGTCAACGGCAAGCGCAGGCGGTATTTTTTCGCGACGAAGAAAGAGGCGGAGCAGGAACTCGCGCGGTTGAAGAATGAATCGGGAACAGGGTCGCGTCTATACACAACACAAATGCCCATCAAGGAAATGGGATTCTTTTGTCTTACCAAACACATATGTATTGTGTTCTTTCATTGAGACTGCATCGTCGTTCTCATGGCTCGCGCAACCCGGGTGGACTTCCCAGGAGCATGGTATCATGTTTTGAATCGCCGAACCGAGAGGCGAGTGATCTTCCGCTCGTCGCGTTGCTATGAAAAATTCATCGAGTTGCTGAGCAGCTTACCCGAGCGGTTCGGGGTAAGGCCGTGCGGTTACGCCTTGACCGTGCGCCCTTGACTTTAAACTCAGCTTGGTGCTGAACCAAATGAACGCCCGCGCTGAAACCGCACGCTGGAGACGCTCCCATCCCACCGCACAGTTGGCCGTGGGCACGTTCCTTTGCATTCGTCGGCGAATCCTTTCCAATAAAACTGTCTTATTCTGATGACACCCTGCGTCAACTAAGAGTAGTCAGCGTCAAAGAGATTGGCGTCGTCGATCGCGACACAATCGAAACCGCATCCATTTCTGCATACGTCCTTCCGCAGGTTACTCGCACTGACCAAATACCGCCCAGACGGCGGGAATTGCCGTGCCCCGTCCAGCTTGGGGTTTTTGGCGGCTCAAAGCCGATCCAAATATCGCGGCGGCATCGTCCCGCCCGACTCCTCTACATGCTGAAGTGATCTTGACCCTACCCACGGGGTCACGGTCTGACCAGCGCCACGAATGAGGACAAGCCCTCGGGATCCGGCTGTGAGAGGATTTGAAGGCTTTTGAAGAATTATCGCCTCACCAGCCATTCATAAATCCGAACAGGCAGAGCGTCAGCAAGTCAGATTGCGCTCTCGTGCCCAACAGGGATCAAACCGATAACCAGCTTCTCGGGAATCTTGCTGGGAAGGTGATCACCATCGTTTACCCCGAGCCTGGCGCGACGTTCGCGGTCGGCTGTGAGCGCTACCCAGAGGGTGCAATCCCAACAGAGATCAAAGAGCGTCCTGCGGGCACAAAAATCGACGAACTGACGTTCTGGAGCATCTAGAGAAATAGATGCATTCAGGACCGGCTCCTTTTTTGTAAACGACTTTCACCAGACTCCGGCGTACCGGACAGCATGCCCACCTATCCGAAGGCCTTCATTTTCCGGTGATCTGGATGAGCAACCGTAACTCGCGACGCCATCGACGAGTTTATTCCTATCGGACCTCCTGCGCAGTCCAGCTCCATACGCCTTTGTGGGCTGTCATAGTGCCGTTGGTGACTTGCAAGATGGCATAGCGTAATCCGGGTCGGATCACGACCTCCTCTCGAATGTCCTCCTTTCCCAAGCGAATCGTGGACAATTTGATTGGCTTGATCGACCCCTGTTGCAGCTCGAAACCCAGATAATGTTCCCACGCTTGCCCACCAAGATAGCGGTCCCCGGTCCGGAAGCGCAAATGACCGTCCGGACTCTGATGCCACGATCTCCAAGTGATGGTGCGGTCTGGACCGTTTGATACCTCCCTGGATGATTTGTAGTGCCGCACGGTTGGAGGAATGGCCATGACGGAAACCGTAGTAACGGCAAAGAGAAAGAGCGCGATATAGTTCATATGGCAGAGCGATCTTATTCTTCCTTATGAAGACGACTCAAAGAAATTTCAGTTATCCATTGCTCCGAGGACAATTTCTCATAAAGGCGTTTCCGTATAGCTAAAACTCGCCATGGATCGTCAGCCAAGATAGTACTACCGATCAGCATGACCAAAACTGAACTTCAAGTTGCAATCGCTGCTGCCACCGAGACCAACAAAAGAACCGCTGGAGTATTCCTCGATACGCTCAGTAACCCAACGGATTAGGTGCAAAAGGCGGAATCATTGCCTTTTTACTCCTTTCTGCCGGGGCGCGTTACGCTATTAGCGGATCTTAGGTTTGCGAATAGCCTTCGACTTTCCAGATGACAAGAGCGATTGTCCAGGGCGCTCCTCTCGTCCGCTGGTGCCTTTCCGTAGCATAGCTTTGAATACGGATTCCATCTCCGGCGAAGTCTGACGTAGAAAGTGCCCCAAATGACTCAAGTGCCCGCAAAGGTCCTTACCCCACCACTCCTTTGATCGATCTCCGCCTAAAACCCGGATGAAGTAAGCCATTATGACCAAAATCGGAAAGACAATAGCTCGCAAACCAAACGCGGCTCTCATGAAACCGGTTCAGCCGGACGATGCACTTGCCGTGATCGTAGGATCGACACCTCTGCCTCGCGGCGAGCTGACCAAAAAGCTGTGGGATTACATCAAGAAGAATAAACTCCAAGACGAGAAGAAGAGGACTCTGATCAACGCCGACGACGCGCTGGCGGTGATTTTTGACGGCAAGAAGCAGGTTAGCATGTTTGAAATGACCAAACTCGTCTCTCTGCATGTGAAATAGACATTGTTTCATTGGTCCAACACACGACGCTGACCCCGAAGCTGTCCCGGGTCGAAAGCGATGCCCTTTCCGATAGTTGGAATAGGTGCCTCTGCTGGGGGGCTCGAATCATTTTCTGATCTTATCCGCAGGGGTTCCGCCTAATAGGGGCATGGCATGCATATTCGTGCTGCATCTCCCGGTCCAGAGAGTATTAGGGTGAAGGTGTAATGATGATATTGAGCTACGAGGGAATTTTCATCCACGTGGTTTAATTTAGAATGGGCTTGTCGCCTTAACGACCTGCTGACTCGTTGGAACCTACTGGGGTGCTTCTATTTTTACTACCTCACGACAAATTCCACGCATTGTCCCTTCGGGAAACGATTTCGGGTACTGCACGGAATAGTCCATAGTACCTTGCCATCCAGTGTATTTGCCAGTCGCATCAATTAATCTTGCTGGCGACAGCGATTCGCCAGCAGGGGTATCCATAAGCTCCCACACAACTTTATCCCCATCCTTATCTGTCCAAGTCTCATAGGCTCTCGACCTGGTTGGATCTAGGGCATTTTCCATCCTATTATGACCCTTGTTTACATATGCAACTACCACAATGTGGACCGACGCTCCATGAAAAGGGCCATTGCCGCTGTCATTCATCCTTACTCCGGAGATTTCTAGTTCGGCGATTAAGCGTTCTGGATCGAGCGGAAAGACCTTTGGCGTGCTTGACCAATAATGGGTTCCAGACAAATTTATTTCCTTCTTGGTCTGAGTACCCGGTGTTGTCGTCGTCGATGGCGTCGGAGTCGTTGTCTGCGACGGGGTCGCGGTTTGAGCGACGACCGGGGTTAGCGCAACGCCCAGCATGGTATATGTCAGCAAAAAAAAGGCTGCGATCTTTTTCATAAGAAACAGTGCGGTTAAATTTCTGTAAAAACGGCGTGCCCTCCGTCTTGAATGTTTATGGATTTCTCGCCCTAACGACCTGCTGCGGGATTTGCACAGTCAAGGCAACTTGGTTTCTGTCACAATCGAAGCAATTGAGTGCAGCAAGATGCATTGCCTCCCATCCATGAACCCTCCTCTCTCACTCACCATACGCGCTGTGTGTTGAAGATTCTCAACAGATGTTGTCCAATGCTTTCCAGGCATTGCAGGAAATATTAATTCATAGCCATCAAGTGCGGCACCCTTAACTTTCACGTGGGCTTACAGGTCATCGATAGATGGAATAGCGCCAACGCTTTCATCTTGTACGGAAGGGTGAAGATTCTGTGAACTGTAAGCTGGAGGACCGGAAGATTCTGATGTTGCCGCTGCACTAAGACCGTTGCTAGAACGGCTGAAATGGTCACCAGCGTCCGCCGAATGAATGAGGATAGAACCTCCGTTCAATCAAACGCATCCTGGGGCAATCCTGCGAATTTAAAGCGCGAAAGAAATTGGCTCGGGAGGTCATCTGCAACGTGTGATGTATCTGATTTGGTTACTTTCTTCGAACTTTCCCCCGGTTCCCGGGATCGCTGATATCGCAAAAAAGATTTGCTCATTTCGAATCGCATTCTTGCCAGTATGTGAAAAACGGAAGCCCCTTGAGCAAAAGGCAGGCGCTGCAAGAAACTTTCAAAGAGGGAGTCGGAATCCACGCCCCCCTGTCACGCTCGCTTTTTGCCTGCGATATTCTGCGTAGGTTGCTTCTGCGCGTTTCTCTAGCGAAAACGATTTCTGCTCCCATGCGATTCTGATCGCTGCGCAGAACGAAGCCTCAATTTGGGTCCCCTCAGCACCAAGAGCCGCGAGAAATACACCTTTGAGCCGGTACAGCTCGGCACGCCACCAACGCTCTTCGGATCTTTCGACCGCTCCTTCTGCCTCCGTTATTGCCTCAAGAGCTTCAGAGGCACGATCCGCAAAGTACAAAGCTTCAGCCTTTAGTGCCAGAAAATATGGCATGCGCAGCATCGAACCGGTTGCTCGATAGTCCCGTATTGCGTCCTCGATCCATGCGAGACCCTCCGCGGCGTCACCGCAAGCGCTTCGCGCCCAACCGCGAAGGATCTCCCCTACAGGCAACCAAAATGCAAAATTCTGATGCGTTGACAGCTCAATCAAATCCGATGCCGAGCGTGCCATTTCCGCAGGATTACCTTCGAGGTGACCGAGAATCACCGCCCAAAAAAGTAGTGCCACGGCTAACGCGTGCATATCATTCAGCTCTTTCGCCAGCGAGATGGCTTCTGCCATGGTCGCGTGGCAACGGGCGGTCTCACCGAAATGCCAATCGGATAGGGCCTCAAATATGAGACAATGGACTGTGGGCGCGAAGAACTCTTCAACCGAAAAGTGTACGCCTCCCGAGCGCCAGATCTGGAGACCACGCCTCGCGTTTTGTCGCGCAGCCTCGAAATCGCCCAGAAAGTACAGCGTGACGGCCAAAGCGCGGTGGCCTCCTATCATTAGCGCTGAGTCGTGCTGCTCCTGCGCCAGTGAATATACTCGCTCGGCAATCTGCATCGTTGCACTCATTTTCTCGGTGACGAGGGAAAATACCCACTGACCCATCAGTGCGGAATAAAGGAGCAGAGGACGATTAAGAGAATGACACAAGGGCTCCGCGTGCTCGTAACAAATTCGCGCCTCCGGTGCTCCCAATCCTCGCGTGAGCGTTAGATATAGCCCCGCCTGCATGAGGACGAAGAGCTGATCTTCGGCAGTGAGACTTTGACCCTCGACGCTCACTTGCGCGGGCGAACCCCAGCGTCCCTGTTCAAAGAAATGAGCCAAAGCCGAGAGCAATGCCCCTCTGGCTCCGAGGACCTTAGCAGCGAAGGACGCGTTCCCCCGCTGGATCCTCGGAAGGTAAACTTCATGCAGCGCTTCACGAAATAGTCCGGCGTTGCAGCCGCAAATTACCGCCAAAAAAAGTGGCTCCATCTCCCTAAAGCTCTTCGGCAACTGCGGCGCAAGCGCTCGATAATAGTTAAAGAGCCGCTGATTGCATTCCTTCCAAGCCTCGGTTCGTTGACTCCGAAGCTGTTCCCCAAAGTATTCACGGACTAGAGGATGGGTGTCGAGATGTCCAGGATCATGCGGATCTTCACGAGCGAGGAGTCTTGCTCTTCTTAATCTGGCAAAAACCATGCGCCATTCGGTCGAGCTTAAATCTGTTAAAGATTCTGTAAGGCCAGGAATAGCCGGCGGTTTCAGCAGCGCTCCAACCGCCCTTTCATCAGCGGGGCGATCAAATAGACCTAAGATGCGCAGAACTGACAGCTCGGGACCCTCGCCAAACCAGGTTTGGTAAGATTCCATTACCTTTCTCGCGTGGACTCCCTGTCGTAGGTCGTGAGCAAGGTGCGTTGATACTTCGCTACGGCGACGAATGTCTCCATTGTAAGCATCTGTCAAGTAGCTGCCCAGCAGCGTAAGAGCCAGACAATGGCCATGGAACTCGTCACTGGCACCTCGCAGCTCGGCCTCATGCCCATGGACGCCCAGTGCTCGGAGCAGCTTCGCGCCAGCGCCGCTGGATAGTTGTTCCAGGTTACGACTCAGCGCTGAGCTGCCCTCGTGATTTGCAATATCCGCGACTGGTGTCCGGGTGGCAATCACGCAAAGCCCCTTATTGAAGGCAGCAAGCTCGCGCAGAAGCGCCTGGAGGGAAGGCTCCCGGAGCCGTCCTTCTTGTGGACCAGGCGGGTTTTGGAGCGGTTCCAGGCCGTCTAGAACCAGTAGCGTTCGACGATGCGCGACGAGCTTCGCGAGTCTCTCGCCTTTCTCCCACGCCGTTCCGAGCCGTGGATCTGGATCACCAAACCAAGCCAGAGCCGCATCAAGAAATTCATCGGCAGAAGAAGTGTCCCCGCTGGTGCCCTGCCGATAGAAAGACCAGCCAAACACGAGTTGCGCAGAACGATAATGGTCAGCGGCCATTCGCCTGAGCCAGTGATTAACCAGGCTAGATTTTCCGACTCCGGCCCAGGCGACGATTGTAACGACGTTCACGTCCTTGTTAGCCCATGCACGATCCAGGAAAGCGAGATCCTCCTCTCGACCAAAAACATCGCTTCCGGTAACGGGCAATCTGGCTACGGAAATCTTCTCCGGTCCAGGTCTTGACTTCGGCCTGCGAGGTGAGGCACGCAAATCGGCAGAGGGCATTTTCCGCAACCTCTGATGAGTGATTATAAGCCCAAAGTCGATAGCGTCCGCTATTGTCGGCATCACCTTCAACAATTCGGCTGGGCTCTGAAATCGCCGCCCGGGGTTTTTCTCCAGCAAGACCTCCAGGAGAATAACGACCGGTTGCGGGACACGTTCGAGTTTTTCGAGCGGTAATGGTGCGTGCTGATGCTGATACATCACTTCAGCCGGGGAACCCCTGAATACCACGTGGCCAGTCACCATCTCCCAGAGCACCACGCCTAACGAGTACAGGTCTGAGCGAATGTCTACGCCAACTCCGGCGAACTGCTCCGGACTGGCGAACTCCGGCGTACCAGCAAAACCTCCAGGCACTGAAATTGCCGCTTGAGAGCCTGATTCAATGACGGCCTTGGCCAGCCCAAGGTCAATGATTTTGGCTGTTACATTGCTCCCTTCCTCGATATTCACCATGATGTTGCTGGGTTTGATATCCCGGTGAACGAGTTTCTGCTTGTGCACCGCAGCCAAACCCCCGGCGACCTGCATCGCGATTTCGAGCGCCAGCTTTACTTCGAGCCGCCCTGAGCGTTTGATCAGTTTTTCCAGCGTTTCTCCCTCCACAAACTCCATCGCGTAGAAGTAACTGTTTCCAGTTCTGCCCAAGTGCAATACCGTGGCAACGTTTGAATGCCGTAGTCTCGCCGCCGCCCGGGCTTCACGTAAAAATCGAAGCCGCGCCGACTCATCACCGAGATATTTTTCGCTGATGACTTTCAGTGTTACGGGGCAGTGGAGATCGACATCAAAAGCTTTGTATGTGACCCCCATCGCACCTCGCCCCAACTCGATTGGTTTCCCGTCTTCGCCCGTCACCAGTTCGTAGTGCTCAAATCGTCGCACCGTCCGTTCCGGTGTCGGACTGAACGTATCCTCCCAAGTGGAAGACTCGCCGGATTCAATCCCGCCAGCAAGACCGTTACGAAGCATGCAGACCGGACAGAACTCCATCGCTCCAGAAAACTCGTTACCGCAGCTCGGGCAGGTGCGTTGGTCCATCTTCATAGGCCGATCCGAGCTTCAGCCGTAAACAGCATCATGGTCCATCGGCCCAGCCCGTCCGCTGGCGAACTATAGTCCAGTTCCACAAACGATCGTATGTTTCATCGACATTAGCGGATGAAATCGAGTTTCGGAACAAAATTCTCCGCCGACAGTGTCCCTCGGCGTCACCGCGAGCTGCCAGGTGCGCTAGCTTCTCCGCACCCGTGTACAGCGAATGCCGAATCGGACGCATCCTTCATATAGGGTTCTCTTTAAGAACGAAGCCTAGCTCAGAGACGCGCTACATGTCTGTTGGCATTTCTTTTGCAAAAAGTGACCCCTATTTGCCCTCGTCTGCGAAAAAGAAACCAGAATAGTCATCCATTCGGCAGATGGATTTGAGGATCGCAAACGACTCACGAGCGAAACCTAAAGCTTGGCCAGATGTATACTTTTCTCAAAGCATGGAAAGCATCAGACAACACGCGTTGAGCCTCTAAACACACAGCGTCTATGGTGATTTTAAAGAGGAGGATTATGGAAGTAAGGCACCTTGCTTTACTTAGGAGTGACACATCTACTTAGTAGTAGCAGCAGCAGCAGGGCGAGTACGCTCAGTCGGAAGCCGAACTCGACCTCAAGTACCGAGGCAGCAAACCAGCAGTTGAATATGATTGAACGACTAGACCAATTGTATCAATCACTTGTTCAAGAACATGAACGCATGAAGCGCAGCCTTGAGGAGATGCGTCATTGGATGTCCGCAGTCCTGGATGATTACCGGCGCATTGAGACGGAAAACCAGGCGTTGCGGGCCGAGGTAGAGAGGCTGAAGAGAGAAGTGCGCATTCTTAACTAAAAGCCATCAAAAATAGACGAAAGAAACCATCAAAATAATTCTGGCCACTATATAGGGCTGGCCGTGGGGAGGATACAGAGCGTTGCGTGCGCTGCCGAAGAACCTGCCTTGTACCTTGAGGGTAGGCAGCTTATCGCGGACAGCCGTGGCGTCGATTGCCATTGCGTAATCGGCGGATTGCCTGACAATGGCAAGACACAACCGCATCCACAGCAGGAGGCGTGCATATTGTGCATCGCAAAGATGAAATCGTCCCAAGCTTTGATCCGTTCTAGATTGTGAAACGTTTGCCGGGGGACGGCGTCCAACTCGTAGTAGTACGTGTTGTCATAACGACCATTGCGTAGAAAAGCCACCTCTAATTTGTCGCTGCCGTCCAACTCAGATATTCTGCTTCCATTGGCGGTCTCCAGATCCAGCAGGTGGAAACTACATACTTAGATCTTCCCTCTGAACCTTCGAAGTGCACGGCGGTGTAGTTTCGGCCTCGTGCTTCCCAGTTTTTCATATGCTGCACGCATACTTCAATAGTTGAGTTTGATGGTGTCTCTTACTCTTGGCATACAATAATATCAATGGTTGTCATGTTGGCTCGTGCATTCCTCAATCATTGGGTCTTGATACCGTGTCGTCGTGCTAATGCGCTACGCGCAACCCTTCGAAAATTTCTGTGCACATTTTGGTGCCGTATACAGTGGGCGTTCTTGGTGGAATGGGTTAACTACAGGGGTGAATGGCACTAAGATAAGGCACATTTAGGATTTATTCTTCGGCCGGTTTCGGTGTGGTGTGGCGCCCATTTCTTTACGTGGTTTGGTAAGTAATTGATAGTCTTTTGGGCGACGTTTTCGAGCGCGAGGTTCGCTGCGTTCGGGGCGCCGCGGAACCAAATCGGAGGCGATGGTGCGAAGCAGAGCATCGAAGAGCTGGGCCTGTTTACGAGGCTTGCGGTGGGTGGCATAGATGGCGTCTGCGTAATGATGGAGGCTGTCCAGAGAGCCTTTGAAGGAAATGCGCTCCAAGTCGACATCGTAGGTTATGGCGGCTCGCTGCATCAGGGCGCGAATGAGATTGTAAGCGATCCGATGCATCGCCAGCTCTTTGAGAACCATCTCGGGGGTGAGGCAGCGCAAGACATCCATGCCCAGCATGGTTTTGATCTGTCGGAAGTGCAATTCGACATTCCAGCGCCGAAAATAGAGTTGTTCCAGTTCCTGGGCCGGATAAAGCTTGGGATCGAGCAACGTGGTGGCGAGAATGACTTCTTTGGAGCGAAAACCCGGAACGGTAATCTCAAATCGTAAGATTCGCAGGGTGAGAGTCTTTGGCAGCTGGTCATAGTCTTCTTTGCTCCAGTGGGGCGGGCGCTGGGGTGGTTTGTGCCAGAGGACGATCCGATCATTATGACCGAGACGGCGACCGCGGCGAAAGTCCTGCTTCCCACGGCCCTGATGGAGCCGCATGACGCAGTCGACACCGCGGCCCAGCAGCTGGGCGATGTCCAGATAGGAACAAAATCCGCGATCTGCTAAGAGAATCTCATTGGGTTGCAGTAAATGCCAAAGCCGGCGTGCGAGGATGATCTCGTGATGGTGCTTGTCGTCGTGGGCGACCTCCAGAAGCGCTCCGCTCTGCAGGCAGAAAAGGCCGACCACTTTGAGCTGGGGAAAACCACAGCCGGGCTTTTGGTTGCTATTTTGTGGCCACTGGAGCTGGTTAGCAGCCGTATCTGGCATCGACAGACAGGTACCATCGACAATTTTGACCCGGCGGCCCAGCCAGAGCTGCTGGTTGGTGACCTGGCGTTCGAGTTGCTCGGCCACTTGGGTGCCAATTTGTTGGAGCACTCTCTCATCGAGCCGCGCGCGAGCCTGACAGTAGCCGCTGGTATCAGAGGAAGGCGAGCCCTGACCGGGAGAATGCACTTGCCACCAAGCGCTAACTCTTTGCAAAGCGTCCCGACAGGAGGAGCCGCGTTCTAAGACTTGAGCCAGAAAGGCCCAGAAGGTAACTAAGGGACTAAAGATGCGCTGCCGGCTATTAACCTTTTCTTTGGAGCGAGCGAGCAGAGTTTGGGGAATAAACTCACCAAAAGCCTCCATGTACTGGTTGAGGGAGGGCCTCTGGGGCCCTTGGCCGAGCAATTCCTGGAGCCGAGAACGAGGAGCCCGGCCAAAGAGCAGCGAACCAAAAGCGGCAAAGAATGGAGTCGAGTTGGGCATGCCTGTATAAGTATATATACTTATCACAAGTCAAGCTTTTTCCGATGAAAAACCACTTACTTTCTCCCACCCAAATTGCGGCTCTCAGAAAACGCTTCGAGAGCTGCAAAACGCAGATCTTAGCTCTGGATTGGGTGACTCAAGGCAGTCTGAGCCAAAGCCCACAGGGCAACTGGCGCTGGACCCGAAAAGTCAAAGCCAAGACCGTGACGGTCGCCCTTTCCGACCAACAGGCCGAACTTTTTCGTCGAGCCATCGACGACCATCGAAAGCTTGAAAAACTCATCGACCAAATGCGAGCTCTTAGCCAGCAGGTGCTCCTCAACTCCGTCGAAGGACCCGCACGTAGAAAAAGAAGATTATCGTCCTAAGTGCGCCTTATCTTCGCGCCATTCACTACAGGGGTAAGTCCGTAGGGCAATTCGCCAAACGATTTGCAACGACGCAGGAATACCCAAAAAAACCGGATTACGGGCGTAAACGGGCGTACAAAATTTCCGCTCTAAGTGTTAAGGTCCTGACAAGTTTAGCGGCTTCGGAAAAACGCTATATGACGCCACCCATTGTTATCGGAATCGCCTGGAGAAGACTTCCTCCTCGATCTCCGTTGCCGAACTTTGTGACCGCGTAGCCATCGAATTCGACCGCCGGTTAAAGAGCAGGGAATCCTCGGATGTGGTCAGGAAGTGGAGACAAGTTTTGCGGCGTGGAAAGTGCCCTTCCGGACACGGCATGTTCCGTGTCACTTGTGCTAGGGGAGTCGATTTGAATGACCACTTTATTCATTGGTTAATAACACTGTTATGACCATCCTCCATCACCTCGCTCAAAGGGATCAGCAAGCAGGTCAAAAATTTTTAGCCCCCTCAAATTGGTGAACTCCTTCCTCCAGATGTTGGCTCCTTCTTGGTTGTTCTCCTTGAAAACCATCTTCCAACGGTTAACCCGCACGGCGAACAGATCTCCGTCGTCACTCCAGTAAAGGAATTCTTTGCGGGGCGATTCCTTCACCTCACCTTTGAAGAAGGGCATCAGATTGTAACCGTCCAGATGGACGTGGAATGTCTTCTTACCCACCTGATAACCCTTAAGACATTTATCGACGACATCAGGGTCGCCACCAGCGGCGCAAAACGTAGGGATGAAATCCTCATGTGCGGCCATGCCGTTGTAGACCGTGCCGGGTTTAATCACCCCCGGCCATCGGATCACGCATGGCACGCGAAAACCGCCTTCCCAACCTGTGGCTTTCTCTCCGCGAAACGGGGTGCTGCCACCATCGGGCCACGTCATCATCTCGGCACCGTTGTCGGTGGTGTAAACCACGATGGTGTTGTCTGCAATTCCCAGATCATCCAATTTTTTGAGCAATTGACCAACGTGACCGTCGTGTTCGACCATGCCGTCAGCTTCAAGTCCCAGACCGGTCTTCCCCTCGGACTCGGGTTTGAGATGCGTCCAGATGTGCATCCGGGTTGAATTGAAGTAGCAAAAGAACGGCTTGTCGGCCTTGTGCTGGCGATCGATGAAATCCAGCGCCGCCGCCAGAAAATTCTTCATCAACTGTTTCCATGCGTTTTTTGGTTAGCGGACCAGTGTCCTCAGTCTTGCCATCAGCGTAAGAGTGGATCACCCCGCGAGGTCCAAAGCGTTTAAGGAATTCCGGATCTTTGGGATAGTCCGGATTCTCGGGCTCCTCCTCCGCATTGAGATGATAGAGATTGCCAAAGAATTCATCGAAACCGTGCTTGGTGGGAAGAAATTCGTCCTTGTCGCCCAAATGATTTTTGCCAAACTGTCCGGTCACGTAGCCGAGCGGCTTTAGAAGTTCTGCGATGCTTGGATCTTCTGCCCGCAAACCGATGTCGGCTCCGGGCAACCCGACCTTGGTCAGTCCTGTGCGAATTGGTGATTGACCGGTAACAAACGCCGCACGACCCGCTGTACAACTTTGCTGACCGTACCAGAAGTTGAACAGCCCGCCCTCTCCGGCGATCCGGTCGATGTTTGGCGTCTGGTAGCCCATCATCCCGTGGTTGTAACAACTAGCGTTGAACCATCCAATGTCATCGCCCATGATGACAAGGATGTTCGGCTTTTTAACCGGTTGCTGCTGCGAATAAACAGCTCCCGGTAGGGTGGTTAACAGCAGGGCGATGGTCGCCCACCGCCAGCGCATGTTTTTCATAGCGCGCAATTTTCTCGATGGCATATCAGGGTCCTTTTAGGGGTTAATCTTTAACTGGGCATTCCAAGAGGAGGTCCGGTGCGATTCTGGCCAGAGATTTTAATAATTCGAGCCACCGAGTTCCAGCGGGATCAGATGATCAACTTTTGCAAAACTCGTGGAGAACCCTACTCAACGATCAGGGAACACCCTTAGGGAAAAGAACTTTACTCCCTATTATTTAGGGCAAAATTCGGGTAAACCTATAAATACTGAATCACATGCCGATCAGATTACGTCTCTATGTCGCGTCCCGTACACGATTCGGGATCTTCATTAAGCTTTTGGCAATAGCCACGTTAGCTTTCTGCCTACAGGCAACGGCTCAAGAGCGGAACGGGTGGGAATTCGCCTCGCTCCCTGCGAATTCAAACCTTCCAAAGACAGACGATCAGCAGATTTATAACGTCTTGCTTAAAATGCTCGACTGTTGGAATGCCCACGACATCGATGGATACGCGGAGGCGTACTGGAAATCGTCCGATTTGTTGGTTGTCGTCGGTTCTGAGGAGTTTGACGGTTGGCAGCAACTTCATGAATCCTATGTTAGCGGGTACTCAAGCCGGACTGCTATGGGTTCCATTCAACCCAAACGCATCCAAATCAGGCTGCTGAAGCCGGATCTCGCACTTGCCCTAACTTGGTGGTCTATCATTTTCCCAAACTCCAAGCAGCCGGTACTGGGCAACAGCACCATGAACCTCCAAAAGTTTGAAGACGGATGGAAAATCGTAGTCTCTCATACGAGTATTAGTACGGTATGATTCGTCTCTCCAGTTTCCTGAAAAATAGGCCGACTCAACGCAGACAATAATGCGCCGAGTGAGAGTTCCGGGTGGATTTTTACGGACAGCGTCTTTGCAACATATCGGAGCGGCCTTCTCTACAGCCGCCGCGGATGCTGCCTTCCTTTCAAACCCGTCAGCGGCTAGGACAGAGCCCCTCAATTCAGCCCAAGACAAAGCCGTCCCGAACTCATCCTCAACTGCCGATTGAGGATGGTCTATTAAAATCGGGCTTCAGGCGGGTCGTGTGAGGATCAAAACATCGTCAGGCAGGATCGCCAATTGCGGTCGCTTCCTAGCGCCTCGACGTTGGCCGTGTCTCCCGGCGTCACACCCAAGGCCGTCTAAAACGGTTTGTGCTGCCGCAAGCACTCCACGCAATTTCCTAAAACACCAAGATCGGGCTCATTATAGGGGCCTCATCCGATTTCTCGCCAGGTCATATCTTCCGCACGCGGAGTGCGTAAACGTTAGCGCACCTGGCAGCTCGCGGTCACGCCGAAGGACACTGTCGGGGGAATTTTGTTCCGAAATTAGACTTTTATCCGCTAATATCCATGAAACACACAATTTCTCGTGGAGCACGACTATAGTTTGCCGGTGGACGGCACGGGCCGATGGACCATGATGTTTTCGTCCGAAGGTCGGATCGGCCTATGAAGATGGGCCAACGCATCTGCCCGAGTTGCGGTAACGAGTTTTCCGGAGCGATGGAATTCTGTCCGGTCTGCACGCTTCGCAAGGCTCTCGCTGGTGGGGTTGAATCCGGCGAGTCTTCTACCTGCGAGGATACGGTCAATCCGGCATCAGAACGGACGGGGCAACGATTTGAGCATTATGAGTTGGTGACGGGCGAAGACGGGAAGCCGGTCGAGTTGGGTCGCGGTGCGATGGGGATCACTTACAAGGCGTTCGACGTCGATCTGCACTGCCCCGTGACCCTGAAAGTCATCAGCGAGCGATATCTCGGTGATGAGTCGGCGCGACTTCGTTTTTTGCGGGAAGCCCGTGCCGCGGCGAGGCTGCGGCATGCAAACGTTGCCTCGGTTTTGCACCTGGGCAGAACTGGGAGCAGTTACTTCTACGCGATGGAGTTTGTCGAGGGGGAAACGCTGGAAAATCTGATCAAACGTTCCGGGCGGCTAGAAGTAAAGTTGGCACTCGAAATTTCGACGCAGGTTGCCGCCGGTTTGGCTGCGGTGCACAGCAAAAACTCGTTCACCGAGACATCAAACCGAGCAACATCATGGTGAGCTTGGAGGAAGGGGGCGCTGTGGCTGTTAAAATCATTGACCTTGGGCTGGCCAAGCCCGCGCCCGACGCGCCTGCTGAAGCTGCGATTTCGACTCCCGGAGCTTTCGCTGGCACACCGGAATTTGCTAGTCCGGAGCAATTCGCGGGAATTGGGGTAGACATCCGTTCGGATCTGTATTCGCTCGGCGTGACACTTTGGAAGATGCTATCCGGCCAAGTTCCATTCAAGGGCTCTCCCGCCGAGGTGATGTATCAGCATCAGCACGGACCCTTACCGCTCGAAGAACTCGGACATGTCCCGCAGCCGGCAGTCGTTCTTATTGATACGCTGCTCGAGAAGGACCCCGGGCGGCGCTTTCAGAATCCCACCGAGCTTCTGAAAGCAATGCCTGCGGTAACACGCGCTGCCGTCGCGTGGCGTAGAATCACTCGTCAGAGCTTCCAGAGGAATCTTCCTGTCACAACCCGCGCCAGAAATCGCAAGCCGACAGCAAGACTCGCCACAGAGAAGATTTCCTTAGCCAGATTGCCCGTTACCGGAAGTGATGTTTTTGGTCGAGAGGAAGATATCGTTTTCCTGAATGATGCGTGGGCAAAGCAGGAGGTAAATATTGCTACGATCGTTGCTTGGGGTGGTGTCGGGAAGTCCACGCTGGTCAACCTTTGGCTCCGCCTGATGGCTGCTGAGCGGTATCGGTCTGCGCAATCCGTTTTTGGCTGGTCCTTCTACCGACAGGGCACCAGGGAGGGCACGTCGTCCGCCGATGAATTTCTTGATGCGGCTCTCATTTGGTTTGGTGATCCGGACCCACGAATTGGAACGGATTGGGAGAAGGGGGAGAGACTCGCGAAACTCATCGCGCATCGGCGAACTTTACTCGTTCTGGATGGCCTGGAACCGCTCCAAAATCCGCCCGGTCCACAAGAAGGACGAGTACGCGATCCTTGCCTTCAGGCGCTTTTGCGCGAGCTCGCCGCCTTCAATACGGGACTTTGCGTGATTACCACCCGGATTCCGGTCGTTGATATTGCAGATCACGCCGGCACCTCAGCCCTGCGTCGCGACCTGGAGCAACTCTCCAACGATGCCGGTGCCAAGCTGCTCCGAGCACTGGGCGTTAAGGGGATTGAGGCGGAATTGCGGACTGCCAGCGAGGAGTTCGCTGGCCACTGTCTCGCTCTAACCCTGCTGGGCAGCTATTTAACCGATGCGTACAATGGAGATATTCGTTGTCGCAAAGAAGTTTCTGAACGTCTTGCTCACGACATACGACAGGGAGCCCATGCCCGAAGGGTGATGGAATCTTACCAAACCTGGTTTGAGGAGGGTCCTGAATTGTCGGTTCTCCGCATGTTAGGTCTATTCGATCGGCCCGCTGACGAAAAGGTGCTTGCGACCCTGCGGAAACCGCCTGCTATCCAGGGTCTTACCGAACCATTGACTAATTTGACTCCGACCGAGTGGCGAACAATTCTGGCAAGGTTAAGAAGGGCAAAACTCCTGGCCGGGGAAGATCCGCATAATCCTGGACATCTCGATACGCACCCTCTCGTTCGTGAATACTATGGCGAACAACTCCGGTGTCAACGAATCGACGCTTGGAAGGAAAGCAATCGACGGCTCTATCATTATTATCAAACGATTGCGCCCGAACTTCCAGAGAGCGTTAGAGACATGGAACCGCTTTTCTTAGCAGTAATCTGCGGCTGCAATGCCGGTCTTTTGCGGGACGCCCTCCATGAAGTCTACATTCCACGGATTCAGCGGGGCAACGCGTCCTTTGCGGCCAATGTCCTTGGTGCCAGAGGAGCATTGTTATCGGTCCTGGCTCATTTCTTTGAACACGGACATTGGGGTTCACCCATGGAGTTGGCAATCGAGGGGCAGAGTCTCACTGAGGAAGATAAGCTTTTTATCCTCATGCAGGCGGGGCTGTATCTGATACCCACGCGAGGAATGTCAGCACCGGAGGCACTGATTTGTTGGGAGCGCGCGGAGTCCTTCTGTCATTCCCTTAATCGTCCCCTGCCCCTGTATTCGGCACTGATGGGTCAGTTTTGCTTTTCTCTCATGACTGACACGCTGAGCGTAACAATGCAGATTGCCAAACGAATTTACTCGCTGGCAAAAGAGCAGAACGACTCTGCGCTAATGATAGGCGCCTACCGCGCCTTTACAGTTACGTTCTACTATTCGGGTGATTTCGAGGCCGCACGGCAATACGCGATGCGTGGTGTTCAGCTCTGGCGCTCGGGAAGTGTAAAGTCTCCGGTCGAAGAGATGATCGCGCCCGCCGTCGAGTGTCTGTGCTATGAGGCCCTATCTGAGTGGCATTTGGAAGGGAGCCCCTCTTCCAAAGCGACCATGGCCGAAGCGATCGCCTTAGCGAAAAAGTTGCATGATATGCCAGCGCTAGGCTTGGCTCTCTACTGGGCTGGTTTACTCGCCCATTTTGAGGGCAACGTGGCTGAAGTGGAACGCTTCGCATCGGAGGTGATCGAGCTATCAACGCGTCAAACTTTTGCGAGTTGGCTACCCGGGGGAGTTGTCCTCAGCGGTTGGGCGCGCAGCGCTTCCGGCCACACAGCCGAAGGGATCTCGTGGATCGAGGACGGAATACGGGACTATCAAGCAACCGGAGCTATCTTGCGTCTGCCATATTTTCTGGCACTAAAAGCTGAGGCTTTGCACCTCGCGAATCGCACCTCCGAAGCTCTTGGGGCAATAAGAGAGGCGGAAGCTATGGTCGAAAGATCTCAAGGGCGCTGGTGGAGTGCCGAACTGCACCGGCTCCGCGCTCTGTTTCTCACCGCCATCGGGGCGGACCAAGGCCAAATTGAGCTTTCCTTCTGTGAAGCCGTCAAAACCGCAAAGGAGCAGAAGTCGATGTCGCTGGCGAAACGCGCGGAAGGAAGTTACGCAGAATACCGGCGTCAAAATGCGGGAACATTATCGGGTCACGGGTTCCGACTGCCACTTAGCTAACTCAAAAGCAAATCAACCGAAGCCTGATTGGCTTTGCGAGCCTCTCGCGTCGAATGCATCTCCGCGCACGCGAAGCACAGGTGCGCGAGCGCTTCATCGCGTCCGAACAAGTCGATCACTTCCACTTCGTCAGCCTTGCCTGGATACACAGCTTCCAATGCCGCAAGGAACCGATCCACCGCAAGGTGGATAATGATGTTCCCTCGAGTTTCTCAGACATTGTTTTCTCCTATTGCTTTAATCTCGCTCTTTGTCGATCAGGGAAGAAATCGGTTGAGGCGGCGTCGGCATGTGATGCCATTGCCAAATCCCGCCAATGATGGCGAAGGCATTACAAACTATTATCTCAAAGGTAGCTTCGCCGAATTAATTAGCCCACACGACCAACCGCCTCGGACAAAGCGTACTGAGGCAAAAATATGAAAAACGCTCTCGTCGCCTTTCTTACGTTCGGGATAGCGGTCGCTTTTACTCCTCCGGTGAAAACCTACGATGATAATCAGCATCACGCATTGCATCGTCATCACGGTGAGTGACCACGATGCAGACTCACGATCACCGTCTTACTCGGATGGCGATCAGGGGTCGCTCTAACCGAACATGAGAGAATTAACAAAGCGTTCTAGCATCCACTTGCTTTTTTATCGCACCAGGCTGCAAACTAAAATAATCAAGCAGTTCAGACCGGCGGTGTTACCTTCCAAGACAGGCTGACGGCCTTAATCCACTTCGACACGTAGAGAATGAGATCTCTCTCAACATGCTGTTTTTAGCTCCTTTGCTACTTATCCTATCGATCCTGCCGGTCTCAGCGACACCGCAAGACGCGGAATTCATTCCAAGCAAGACATTCAACGGGCCAGACCGCACCATCACTTGGAGACCGTGGCAGCAGAATGGAAAAGACGAATTCCGATTCCGCACAGGAGATCGATACCTCGGGCGTGCCGTCTGGGAACACTACTTGGGATTTGAGGAGCACCGCGCCTCTTTCAAAGCAATCAAACTTTCCATGATCCGTCTCGGAAATGAGGATGTCCAAGAGGTAGTCGTCCTCCAACCGGGATCGCGCTATGCAATTTTGAAAGTAACTAACGGCACGATGACTGCCCGCAAAGGCGTCTGGAGCTGGACGGCACAGGAGGTCAACTAAGACGCTTCCGGCAAAGCAGCGAGATTATGAGGATAGAACCCTGGCGGGGAATTCGACTAGTGCACCAAAACGATACGATAGCGCGCTTTGCCTGCACGCAAGTGCTCCAGCGCTTCGTTGAGCTTCGACATCGGGAACGTCTCAGTGATCGGTGCGATGGAATGCCGCGCGCTAAACTCGAGCATGTCATCTATTGCCGTGGGACTTCCGGTAGGTGAACCCGAAACTGACTTCTGGCCCTGAATCAGGCTGAAGGCGGGAACTTGCAGGGGATTGAGCAAGGCTCCAACATTGTGCAGACGCCCTTTTGGAGCAAGCGTGTCGAGGAGGCCGGGAACATCCAGCCCAGCGTTCACCGTCGAGATGATCAAGTCGAGGCTGCCGGCGATCTTCTTCAACACGCCATCCTGCTTGGTATTATGGACATAGTGCGCGCCAAGTTTGTGAGCCTCGGCTTCTTTGCTGTCGCTCGTGGTGAAGGCATGAACCTCGCAGCCCCACTTGTTGGCAAATTGTAACGCCATATGACCGAGTCCACCTATTCCGATGACGCCCACACGCGCCGTGGACGGCACATTGTGAACGAGGAACGGCGCGAACACTGTAACGCCACCGCAAAGCAACGGGCCCGTCTTCGCCAAGTCGAGCGCCTCGGGAATCGGGCGTACCCAAGTCCATTGGGCGCGCACCCGGTCAGCAAAGCCGCCATGACGGCCCACAATAGTGGCCTGTGCCGTTGAGCAAAGGTTCTGATCACCGGACAAACACTGGTGGCAGGAAAGGCAACTGTGCGACCACCAGCCGAGTCCGACGCGCTGTCCGATCCTGAGTCCTTTGGCTCCATCGCCGAGAGCGGCGACCGTGCCGGTCACCTCATGCCCGGGCACGAAGGGGTATTTGGACATACCCCAATCGTTATTGAGCATGGAGAGATCAGAGTGACAAAGGCCGCAGTGGCTGACCTCAATTTCAACTTCTTCGGGTCCGAGTTCACCCGGATCGAAGCTGAACGGTTCGAGCTGACCTGTGGCAGATGAAGCGGCGTAGGCGTTGAAGGTGCGCATAGTAGGTGTGCGGTTTGGAATGCCAAAATGTACTGGCAGTTAGTACACTATTGTACGAAAACCTCAAATCAACGGTTTTCCGCTTCGGTTAGTTGGTTGGTGCCATGCGCGTCTCGTCCGAGCGGGATCAGCCCGGCTTCGAAAAGATCCGATCTCCGCGGACGGGTCTTCTTCAAGACCGGCTAGCGCCCCAAAAGATACCTCAGTCGCATCTGATCTTCGGGCCCCAAACCGGAAACGGCGCATTTGTTGACCGTCGGCGCATACAAAAAAGTGAGCGGCTGTCCATTCCGTTCCGTCTCACTCGTCGCTTTTTTGATAGAATCGCCCGGCCAATCGCAAACGAACCATGATCAAACGAGAGCCAGTCATGATCACAAGACTATCACGCGCTCGCTGTCGTTCCCGGTCATCGATCAACAGGCTCGGGACGTTTGCCACTGCCACCTGTCAGGATAACTAAAACAAAAGAGCAAAATTAGAGAAACAAATGAATACGAATCGCAATGTTGTAGGCTGGTTTGAAATCTATGTTCAAGACATTGATCGAGCCAAAGCCTTCTACCAGAACACGTTTCAAATGACTCTTGAACGTTTGCAGAGTCCCGGTATCGAATTGTGGGCGTTCCCGATGCAGCCCGATAATCCCGGATGTGCCGGGGCGCTCGTCAAAATGAATGGCAAGGACTCGGGCGTTGGAGGAATCATCGTTTACTTCTCCTGCGCCGACTGTGCAGCGGAAGCGTCACGCGCCGTTCAGAATGGTGGACAACTCCAGAAAGAGAAGACGTCCATTGGTCAATACGGCTTTATTGCTCTTGTCCTCGATACCGAGGGAAACATGATCGGACTTCACTCAATGCAATAGGACGGACAAAGACGATGCAACGGACGTCTGGTCCGCGAAATCATTGGCTGTTGCATGATCGACAGCCGGTGGCTGGTGAGTATCGTGACAGCTGAGATCTCCATCTGGTCCTCGTTGCGTAAGCTGGACTTGTGTGGGGGGCGCTGGCGACAACACTGGGTTTAGACTGGGCCTTGTTCTCAGCCAGTGCTTTGGGAATCGTTGGCGCACTCACTGCGAAACGATGGTCGATCGATTTCTCCACCGAGATCAATCCAGAGCCTGACCCATTGGCTAACGAACTTCCCAATCTTTACCTGCCGGAGGCCAACGACGGACCGATCACAACTGCCATAGAGATTGAGGTGGCACCGGAAAACCACATTCGGTTCTTCCGGCTGATGAAAAAGATCAGACTGGTCTTTCTCCGGAATGGCGCGTTTAGCGCTCGACTGGATCAAGATATGGATAACCCAAATTGATTCCGTTTACAGGCCATGTACAGCTCGTGGGCTGCGCTCGATCGACTCGATCGACGAATCACGCGGGACGAACACGCGGTCTGGTCTGAGCTTTGGACCTTGCCCACCGGAACCGACTCGCCAAGCCCTAAGCGCCACCTCGGCATTCAACACTGGATCCCTGAGGAATCGGCAATGTCACGACTTAAGCCAGCGCGGAAGTAGAGAACCAGGCGGGAAGCATTGGCACGGCGCCGCGGCAACTACGGCCATGATACCCATCGCCATCGAGGAACAACTTGACGGGAAAACTGTCGATTGCATGAATAGGTCAGCGAGGAACAAATACCGGGCCTCACCAGGGCCGGATAAAAGTGAAAAGAAAAGATCGATATCATGGCAAGTGTAACACGGCCCCTGGACGGCGGAGGACACCTACGAGGTGAGGGTCCGCTACGACAAGGCCGTGTTCTGCCCAGTCTTCCGCTTCCACTACACAAGTGGCGAACTCAGCGAATAACTCAAAGAAAGAAGTTCAAAGATGGAAATCAAAAGAAGTGGTTCACAACCATCCGCCAAAGGACCGGCCGATTGGTTTACCGGCACGGTGCGGATCGATCCCTTATTCCAAGCAAACGCTCCGGCACGCGCGGCCGCCGCCAGTGTCACATTCGAGCCCGGCGCTCGAACCGCGTGGCATACCCACCCTTTGGGTCAGACGCTGATTGTCATAGCCGGCTGCGGTTGGGTTCAGCGCGAGGGCGGTCCGATTGAAGAGATCCATCCCGGAGATCTGGTCTGGTTCCTGCCGGGCGAAAAACATTGGCATGGGGCTGCGCCAACCACGGCAATGACGCACATCGCCATTCAGGAACAGCTCGAAGGCAAGGTCGTCGAGTGGATGGAAAAAGTCAGCGACGACCAATACCGCAGGTGATCTTACGCCTTCGGGTCGATTTGCCCCTGTTTTCGCGGCGTCCGCTCGGGGAACTCCTCTTCATCCGGCTGATAAATAAAGAGCGAAGCAGTGCGGCATCTGATAAATGAAAAGGTCATTTCCATGACTGTAGACGAACTGTTCGAGAGAATTTTAAGCGTACACGCTGGCGAGACTAGCGCCTCGATTGGCTGCCATCTTGAACCGAACCCTTGCCCGAATTGGTTGTGGCGCTTGGAATGGCCCGATAGATATACCCTCGGCATGATTGACTTTTTTCTAGTTGAAGAGATGGGCTTTACTCCAGCGAATTATAATGATCTGACCCCTTACGCGGAGAGTAACCCAATTCTCACGCGCTACGATGAATGGCGCCCCCTCCGTCGGGAATTGGGCAGCTATTACTCAAATCACTGGTTTCTAGAGTGGATCAGCGAGGGAACCGGAAACGCCTATCAACTGCACCTTTTAACAGCCCCTCGTGATTCCGATGTATGGATTTATTCCAAGTTTGAACTGGACATCTTTTTAACATGGGGTGCCGAGCGTTTGGACGGCGAGGACTGCCACTTTGTATCGCCCAATTTATCGCACTGGCGCACCCTCATTGATCGCATTAGTAAGTCTGAAAACGGACCTATGGCCGCTTAGACAAAACCTGGATTTCGCGTCACCCCTTCAGAAAAGCTTTGCGATGCGCTGCAAGACAAGAATCGAACTGAGGGACGCTCCGGCGACAACCATTAACGTTCTGGAAAGGTAAACAGCAAAGGCCGTCCGACGGCTCGGCGGGATCGGATTGTGAGGGCAAATACAACCACTCGAGAAGCCCTGGTTGCCAGCGCTGACGAGGGAAGCCGATCGACGGTTCTAAACAACACCGGGAGGGAACATTTCGCGCTCATAAGAGAATCCTACTTTGGAGGGAGATTCGCAGGCAACTTCTCCCCTGGATGCACGCCTCAGAAAAATCCGACCTCTTTACCCTTGCGTGATTAATCTTCGGCTGAATTGCGGACCAATCTGCCAGGGGCACTCTTGGAGAAACACGGAATCGTGAGATCTGAGTGTCCTGAAGACGCCGGCTCGTTCGTCGCAATTAGTAATAACAACAACCGGTTGATCGAGCGATCAACCATGATGAAAGGCAAATGTGAACACGACAACACCGGTCTCCGAACGTAGAGATCAAATGACAGAGCATCCGATGGGGTGGCTGTTCGAGTGGGTGTCGTCCTACAGCAATGACTTCAACGCTGACTATCACGTTTCGTTTACGAAAGAAGAGATGGCGCTGGGGAAAGTGCATTACAATTATACCATGCAAGAGTTCCCCAGTGAGGAAGCGCCGGGCGTCAGCGTCTTTTACAAGGACGCTGACGGGAGCGTTTTCCACACCTATTCCGCCTACGGGCGCGGTGTCGAGTCACTCGTCGGCACGTATATGGTCCTTGACATGGTGCCTAAGCCTAAGGGCCGCGATGAGGACCAGCTGGGTTTCACCATGGAATGGGTGCGTCACCACGATCGTTATGGTACCGACGAGTTCGCTGACTCGACCAAGCCCTACTGGCCGACGACGGCGTGACGTTGTCCCGCAGCCTGCTCATGCCGTTGCGCAGAAAGCGAAGCAACATCGCTGGATTGAATACGAAGCTGGATTGACCTCTGATCTGTGCGCTGAGAAACTGCTGAAATGGATGAAGGCACCGGAATAGCGGAGGTGATCAGGTTGACGAAGCACCCTGTCGTTGAGATAGCCGAAGGTGTGGAGGTCGGTGGGTACACTGTGCATGCCAGGGTGGTCGTGCCTGCAGATAAATACTCACATCATCTTTTTGTGGTGAAGATCTCTAAACCCTCCGAGCTCGCCAACCTCCATCATGCAAAGAGTTTGCACATGGAGCATGGCGAATTCAGCTTCGATTCCGGAGAGGAGCTGAAGGTGGGCGACAAACTGGAAGTTGTAATTTTTCCTGCAGCTCCCGGTCTGATCAACTAACAAACCGTCTCGCGATGCTCCTTCGGCCGGAAGGGCGCGGCAGGACCAAGTGAGCAAAGCCCAGATGAACCCGGGTTCACCCTGAGTAAGCTGCCATACCCTTCGGGGCGCAGATTCAACGTCACGCTACGCTGAACCTGTGGCATAAGCTAGCTCATTGATGCGTCGAAACGTGGGGCATTGTTCGGCGATAGGCCGCACTTCAACATCTAAACCGTATTCGAGAGCGGGACACCGTTTAGCGATCTCCACCGCTTCGTTCAAGTCATCGACTTGCAGCAGAAAATAGCCGCCAATGGCTTCCTTCGATTCAGCGAAAGGACCATCTACCGTTTTACCATTTTTCCAGGAAACGATTTTGCCTTCACCACGATTCAGCGGCTGGCCAGCTTGCATCTTCCCTTCCAGGGTTAACTTTTCCATCCAGATAGTCCATCGATTCATGACTTCCTGGATTTCTTCCGGTGAATGACTCTCATCCCAGTGCGCGCCTCGGAATAGCAGCATGTACTTGGATGTTGTTGTCTCGTTTTTCATAATTGGATCCCTTTCGGGCAGGTTCAACGTTTATCGAAATGTTTTGCTTAAAGATTGGTCGTTCGATGGATTGTTCGTCCGCTCTTCAGGTACGACGAACGAGCCCAGAGCTTCAGGACGTTCTCTGTTTCCTTTTTTCTCGCTTTGTGGCTGCCTATCGAAATCACTTTCTCATGATGCACTTCCCGCAGATACCCACCAACAAGGCGATTATCGCTCCCGGGAGAAAATAGGCGGTGGAGACGTACTGCAAGGTGTCAATGATCGCCTGCTGATGGTAGACCAGACAATAAATGCCGCTCACCATACAAATGGCAAGAGCTTGTGCTCCGAAAGCGACTCTCAGCAAAGACACCCTGGCCACAAGCATTGCAGCCAGCGTTCCTAATACCGGAGCTGCCCAGATGAGACATATCCTGGGAACAATGGTGGCTTCAGCGGGGTAAACGAATTCTGTGAATCCATAGGCGCCCAGTGTTACCAGGAAATTTGTCAGGAAAAATGTCAACTGGTCGTCAGGAGTTCAGGAGTTGCAGGAGTTCAGAAGTCGGGAGTCCAGGAAGGGCTTTTTATAGAGAGCAACATTTTCAGGCACGGCGAAATCTACAGCTCCTGAACTCCTGCAACCCCTGATAATGCCCAAAACATTTGCTAACCCCGGTCGTCGACCGGCTGACCCGTCTTCGGATCCAGTATCAAGTGGCGGGCATAATTCTCGCCACCACAGTTTCCGTGCCCGCCTCGCTCAAAATCGAACATCTTGAGCAGGCTCCCGGCGTGCTGGTCAAAGGAAGAGTCTCCGATTCTTCCGAGATTCCAATTATCTTCGATAAAGCGCACGATCGAAGATTGGTCAGTCACGCTATGATCGACGTAATTTTCCTTCGCAAATGGGGAGATAATAATTAGTGGCATTCGAGGCCCAAATGAATAACGGGCTTGGTACCCGCCAAGGGGAAGATTAGTCCCGGATTCCCCGGGCACGGTCATAAAGTCATACGCAGTCTGAGATTCATTTACCACCGGTGGCATCACATGGTCGTACCAGCCGTCTGAATCATCATAGGCAATAATGATCGCCATGGTTTCCCATTCCGGTGCGCACATCAGCCGATTCACGGTTTCGACCACGAATTCTTGTTCGAGGAGCGGATCCGAATAGCCCGGGTGTCCATCCTGGTAGCCTGGCGCCTTCAAGTAAGAGACGGATGGAAGATTGTGAGCATCTAGAGCCTGCCAGAAACGGGTTAGATCATATTGGTGATTGGCTTGATCGTCCCGCCCGATCAACCCGACAGATTTGGGAGGTTTATGCGTCGGGTTCGCCGTTTGCTGGTAGTATTGGAACGGCTGATGATGCGGGATGTAGTCGACTTTCGGTTTACCGTCCGCTCCAATATGCGATCGGGTCGGATTCTCAAATCCTCCTTCGAACCAACCCCAGGTTACGTTACTGGCGTTTAGCAAGTCGCCAATGTTTTTACCAGTCATCATGAACGTTGTTCCGCCTGAAGCGATGTCACCGGCGGGGTCATCGTCAGAAATGACTGAACCCTGCTCGACCGTCCCGGTGATCTGGGTCGGCACCGCGCCATGAGTTTGACCCGAAATCACGTTGATCGCGCCTGGCGTTGAAGGCCCAGGCACCGAACCGAATGAATTATCATTCATGGCAAAATTCTGGGCGTAATTCCAGTAAGCCGTAACGGTGTTCCCATCGAAGT
Source organism: uncultured Verrucomicrobiae bacterium (assembly GCA_963742335.1). GTDB lineage: Bacteria > Verrucomicrobiota > Verrucomicrobiia > Chthoniobacterales > JAFAMB01 > JAFAMB01. The sequence goes on along the minus strand of CAVULL010000014.1, from coordinate 250,532 downwards.
AATCCATCACGACTGTCTGACCGTTACCAGCTTCCGGCGTACCGGTAAACTCGACGAACTTGTCCATCAACCCATGATCCATTGCCTTCTGTTCATTCCGGTAATCATGGTTCTGATCTGCCGTCGCAGCATGCGAACGGTCAAGACGCTGAGGTTGCAACGCGTTTTGATTTCGGGTTAGAAGATCAGGGGTAAGGCCATTCACGGTCGGGGTATCGGACTTGGCCACGAAACGGGGTTCACCAGGCGGATTTGCAGCCACCGGATAAGTCGCAAAATAATGATCGAACGAAATGTTCTCTTGGAAAATGACGACCAGATGTTCAATGGGATAAGCTGTTTGGGAGCTGTGCTGACTGTTTTGGGCAACCTCTTGCCCGGAGGTGATATCGGCAAAGAAAACGGCAACGGTAAATGCCGCTAAACAACTGGCTTGCATTGTTCTCATTTCAGTTCGGTTCGGCTTGTCGAGTCGTTGAAGCAGATGATCTCAGCGCCACCTGGCGGTTTCCATCCTTTATTCAGGCGGCGAGGCTGAAACCATTTCACGGACCTTTGGAAGAAAACAAAAAGAAGCCTGCAACTTTTCCGTAACAGATGGAGGGGAAGGAGATAGGAGTTCAGGCACGTGGCTATAGGCTTCCAGCTTCACACGGTGCACTAGAGCGGCTGCCCTCAGCGGATTGGGGGGCTGTCAGCTTGTGAAGCGCGACAACCGGTCACGGCGCGAAGAATGAAGCGCTCAAGAGTTCTTCGCACGGAAGATCCGCCAAGAAATGTATCGCCTAGAGGAGCGGAATAGCCGTTAGTGGCCGGACTCGAAATGAACAAAACACGCCCTCTCATCGTAACGCTCATCGCCATCACCGCTGCCGCAGGGCTTTCCTCCTGTCACGTTGTGCCGCCTGGATACCGGGGCGTGAAAGTCACTCTTGGCCAAGTCGATCCGAATCCCTTGAATGAGGGAGTCGCATTTTACATTCCGATGATGCAGACAGTCCGGGACCAAAGCGTGCAGCAACATACCGAGGGAGACAAAACGGTTTGTTACTCCTCGGATTTGCAAACGATTTCTGTCAATTACAAGATTCTGTTCAGAACGGCGGCGGATCAGGTGGTGAATCTTTTTCGGAATTACAACGGTGATCCGTACGACACGCTCGTCGTACCTCGTTTTCAGGAAAGCTTGAAAGAGGTTGCTTCTCATTACACGGCAGAGAACTTCGTCAAATCGCGCGAGGAAGTTAAGAAACAAATCCTGGAAGCCCTCAAAATACGACTGTCCGGGCTGCAGGAGATTGACGATCTGGCGATCACCAACATCGATCTCTCCGCTCAACTGGAAAAAGCAATCGAAACGAAAATGACGATGCAGCAGGAGGCGCTCCAGAAGGAGTTTGAACTGCAAAAAGCGCAAAAGGATGCCGAGATTACCGTCGTCAGAGCGAATGCGGAAGCTCAGGCGATCCAAACCCAAGGCAACGCAATCAAACAAAATCCGGAAATTATTTCACTCGAAATCGCCCGGCGCTGGAACGGGCAGAGCCCGCAATCCGTGGTCGTCGGACAAGGAGGCGCCAACGTTTTGTTGCCGCTGAAATGAAGTGTCGGTGGGGGTTGTCAGCAATTCAGGAGTGACGCCAAGTAGGCGAACCGTCTCGGTTTGCTCGGTGCTGGAAGAAGCAAAGCGAGACGCTTCGCCTACGCCGATACGTCGACACGTTTCCCCAACTGCGCCTAATCAGTCCAACCGATGACGAACGCCTCCACCAGGATGGGCAGGTCGTCGCTGTATCCACCCTCCAAAATGGCGGCCACGGGCAACCCCGTTTCCTTGAGCCACCGCCCAAAGTTGGCAAAATGCTCCTCCTCCAGAGTCATCTCCGTGAGCGGATCTTTGGCGTACGCATCGAATCCCGCCGACACGAGCACGACTTCAGGATTGAACTCCACCAAGCGATCGAGCGCCCGGCGAATGGCCGAAATATGTTGCTCAGCGGGACTCCAGGGAGGGATCGGCCAGTTAAAGACATTTCCGCGAGAGATGGTCCCGGTGCCCGGATAGCAGGGATGCTGGTGAATCGATGCGAACCGTATCCGAGCGTTGCCAAAAACGATTTCTTCGGTGCCGTTGCCGTGATGCGCATCGAAATCCCAGATGGCGACTCGTTCGCACCCGGCCTGGAGCGCATGATGAGCGGCAATCGCAATTGAGTTCAGATAGCAAAATCCCATCGCTTGATTTGATGTCGCGTGATGCCCGGGAGGACGCATGAGCGAAAAACCTTGCCGTCCTTGCAAGGCCAGGTCGACCGACCCGATGGCCGCACCGGCTGCCCGCCGGGCATGTTCCGCAATCCCGGAATAATAGGGAGTATCAGGGTCAAAATCAGAGGGTTGCCGGAGCCGTTCCAGATGATGCGGGCGATGAACTCGCAAAACCTCCTCTTCGGAGGCGAGTCGGGGCCGAATCCAGACCCAATCGGGATGTTTTTCGACCAGGTGGGACTCAGTCAGTAGTAGACGTCCCGGGCACTCCGGATGATAATCGTGGCTAAAGTCAGTTGCGGATTTGTCGAAAATAATGGTGGCCATAGTAAACATCCCAATTCGAAGTGCAGAGCGCCAGATTGGGTCGACGCATCAATTTTGTACATGAAATCAAGCAGTTTGTCGCGAGGGCGATTCGTAGGTATGGGCGGGACCCACGGGCTGGCGGGAGAGCGCCTTTGATGAATATTATCTTGCTCATGCTGCTCCTGGCTCAGTTTGAGCCTGAGCCGCTGGTGAGTCTGGCCAGCCTCCAGGCGCGACAACAGGCTCGGAACGATCTCGTCAAAGCCATCCTTTCCAACAACCGCGCGCTGGCTCAAACCGGTCTGAGCGAGAAAGCCGACCCTGACGATACGATCGTGCTCTCGCAAGATGAGAGCGCGCTGCTTCGGTCACTCAGCGCCAGGACATTTTATTATTACACCAACGGAGCGGATTTTCGACCGCTCCATCTGGCCGCTGGACTTGGCGAAACGGAGATCTGCCAGATTCTGATTGCCGCCGGCGCCAAACAATATGCCACCAGCAAGGGCTACGAGTGGATTCCGGCCGAGTACGCGGCGAAGGCAGGTCATCCAGAGCTGGCGAAGATCCTCCTTGGGATCGACTCTAAAAACGGCCATTACAAAATCGAAATCACTCTTCGCACCCAGAAACTAATCGTCTATCGAGATGAAGAGCCCTTTCTGACCGCAAGAATCTCCACTGGTCGCAAAGACAAACCAACGCCTCCTGGAAATTATCTGGTGACCGACAAAATCAGGCTGGAACGTTCGACCCTGTACAAAGTTCGCATGCCTTTTTTCCTGCGTTTATCCTTTTCCGAGGTTGGTATCCATTACGGTGTCAACCCGGGGCATCCGGCCAGTCACGGGTGCATCCGCGTCGGCTCAGAGTCGATGGCCCAGAAGATATTCGAATCCTGTCCGATTGGAACAATCGTCCGGATAGAATAGCGGGCTGCAAGGAGGCAGAAGAATGGGGGAAGGAGTTGCAGGAGTCAGGAGCACCCCATGAGCTGTGCGCGCGAGGATTTGAGAAGAAACTCTTACTCGGCGGCTCAACGTCAAGTTTCAGAGAAGAAGTCAGAATTCAGGAGTTGCGGGGGATTGAAGTAAGGAGTCGAGAACTATCAGTCAGGGTGAGCTTTCGTTGAACGCTGAACGCTCCTCTATTCTGCAACTCCTGAACCCAGGCTTGTCTCGAACGGCACGGAGATAACCATCGAAGGTTCCCGAGGGCCATCGCGCGAGATCAGCGCCATTCGGCTGAGCCGACACGCCCCTGCCACCGAACGCCGATAGCGTTCTCCTTTTGGGTTGCATTTTCACCATGCTGAGTTAGTTGTTGCACCCTTCCATGCAGCCTGGAGTATCGTATGAGCATCATTCAGAAGATTGAGCAAGAGCAGTTGAAGCCGAATATATCGTCGTTCAAGGTCGGCGACACAATTAGAGTTCACACCCGTGTGGTAGAAGGTGACAAAGAGCGGATTCAGATCTTCACCGGTATCGTGATTGGACGGCGCGGCACCGGGCTCAATTCGACGTTTACCGTTCGTCGCATCTCCTACGGTGAAGGTGTGGAGCGGGTTTTCCCGTTGCACTCCCCGCGCATCGCCAAGATCGAAGTCGAGCGAGCCGGAAGTGTCCGCCGGGCCAAGCTCAATTACCTTCGGGATCGCAAAGGCAAGCAAGCCATGACGGTGAAAGAGAAATCTCAGAATTGAAATTCTTTCCATGCCGCGCTGTGGCCTCAGATTTGAGAAGCATCTCTGGTCGACAGGCGTTCCTCTTATTGCCGGCATTGACGAAGCAGGGCGCGGCCCGCTAGCCGGACCAGTCGTCGCAGCGGCTGCCATTCTCCCGGCCGAGTTCTCGCTTCGCGGCCTGAATGATTCGAAGCAGCTGACAGAGCCGGCTCGCGAGCAATTCTACGATGCCCTGACCGCCTCCGGGAAACTCGTCTGTTATGGCATCGGCGTTGCTGAACCCTCCGAAGTCGACACCCTTAACATTCTCCGAGCCACTTTTTTGGCAATGGAAAGAGCGGTTTTGGCCTTATCAGTGCAGCCTGACCATCTTCTGATCGACGGTCTTCCGGTTCCGGTGTTTCAGTGCCCGCAAACCGCCATCATTGGCGGAGATGGAATATCAATGAGCATCGCCGCCGCCAGTGTTCTTGCGAAGGTCACCCGAGACCGTATTATGAGAACCTGGCATAGCCAATTTCCACAATACGCTTTCGACCAAAACAAAGGCTATGGAACGCCAGCGCACCTTGAGAGCTTGCAGATTCACGGACCTTGTCCGATTCATCGGCGCTCGTTCGCACCGGTTGCTCAGACCTATTTTCTTTTCCATTAGTTTCTGGCCGAGAGTGGTTGGCCGACGGCTTTCCGCTCCGCATCTGACGCTAGGACGAAAGGGAGAAAGGCTGGCCGCTCGCTATCTTCGGCGGAATGGCTATCGAGTTCTTTACCAGAACTTTCGGTCGAGACGAGGCGGCGAAATCGATCTTGTTTGCCGCGATTGCCGAGAAGCGACACTGGTCTTCGTTGAAGTAAAAACGCGCACCACTGATGTTTTTGGTCCGCCCCGGGCCGGAGTTACACGAGCCCAGCAGGATAGGATCATGCGCGGCGCCAAGGAATGGCTGAGATTGCTGAATGACCCTCGAGTTCCGTATCGGTTCGATGTGATAGAGGTGCTGATGAAACCAACTCCACAGGTGCAACTAATCCGAGGAGTGTTTCAAATGCCCGACGACATCTATTTCTAAAGCATTGTGCGCGAAACCGACTACCTCATCGTTGGGCAAGGGCTGGCCGGATCATTGCTGGCATGCCTGTTGCAAATGGGAGGCCAAGACGTTGTGGTCATCGACAATGCGCACCGAACAGCTGCGTCACTTTCTGCCGCGGGAATCATGAACCCGATCACAGGGAAGCGGCTTAACCGGCCTTTCTTGATCGATCATCTGTTGGAGAACGCATTCACCATCTATCCAGCGATCGAGCGATTTCTGGGCGTTTCATTTTTCCGCCGGAGAAAAGTGCTCCGACTCCTCAAATCCGCCGATGAACTACATCACTGGAAGGAACGCTTGGCCTCTGGAGAGTACGCGAAATATCTCGGTTCAAGCGATTGCCCTTGGCTGCCCTCCGTGAAAACCGAATTCGGCGGCTTCGAAATCGCATCGGCCGGCCAATTAGATGTTGCCGCATTCATTCTGTGTGCGCGAGAGAGGTTTGCGGCAAGCGGCCGATTGGTTGAGAGCGAATTTAATTATGATGCACTGCGATTCTCAGCGACGAGGGTAGACTGGCGCGATTACTCCGCTAAAACGGTGGTGTTCTGTGAGGGCTATCAGTTGAGCGCCAATCCGTTCTTCAAATCGATCCAACTCAATCCGGCAAAAGGGGAAATTCTGACTTTGCGAGCTCCGAGCTTTTCCGATGACCGCATTATCCAGCGCGGAAAATGGATATTCCGTTCGACGACGGATGAGATCAAGGCGGGGACGACTTATAGCTGGGATCGGTTGGACGAGACTCCCACGCAAACCGCTCGAGATGAGATCGAACGTTCCATACGGGAGTTCACCAAATTTGATTTCGAAGTGATAAAGCAAACCGCCGGCGTGCGCCCCGTCATTCGCGCGGATAACCGCCCGATTGTCGGTATCCACCCAGAAAACAGGCGTGTAGCGGTCTTGAACGGTTTGGGGTCAAAGGGCGTTTTGCAGGCACCTTTTGCATCGATGCAATTGATCGCTAGTTTGGAAAGGAGGGAGCCGATTTCCCCGGAATTTGACGTATGCCGAAAATCTTTGTGGCAATAACTGAGGAACGATTGACCGCTGCGGCAGCTTCCTGGATCGAGGCTGCGCTATTTGACGGCGCGCTTGCGGTTGACGCCACGGTTGGGAACGGCTACGACGCTCTCTTCCTCGCTCACCGCGTGGGGCCGAAAGGCAAGGTCCTGGGGTTCGATGTGCAAAAAGCGGCGCTGGCTGGTGCCCGAGAGATTTTAAAATTTGTTGGCTCGCTCGATCGCGTTTCTCTGATCCACGATTCTCACACCCGATTGGCCGATCATCTACCGGAAGGTGCGGCCATCGAAGGCGCCATGTTTAATTTGGGCTATTTGCCGCGCGGCAACCGCCAAATTATCACCCGGCCCGAAACAACCGTAATGGCTTTGCGCTCTGTCCTTGAGCATTTGGCTGACCGCGGACGTGTGACGCTCCTGGTATATCGTGGCCACGAAGGGGGCGTTCTGGAATATCAAGAAGTGCGGCGTTACCTGGAGCTATTGCCCGAAGATGGATGGCTTGTCGAAGAGCTTGCCAGCAAGAGCGATTCTCCCATTGCTCCACGGCTTTTTCGGATCCAAAAGAAAGCAAGCTCCGACAATTAAGTTTCGCAAAACGGAACAGGAGGACATCCAGTTGCTTGGAGCGCAATGGGCATTATAATGGCGTCCAACTCCTTCCAGACTATGCTGATTTCTCGCTTATTCCTCGCGCTTTTCATCATTTCCGTGAATAGCGCTTTCGCCGAACAGATCCTCGAGGGATACAGTGTGGTGCGTGGCAAGGACTACGCCTTTGAAATTAAGGCACCGCGCAGCTGGGTACTCGACAATGCGGTCGCCAAGGAGCAGGGACTCAATCTGGTCTTCTATCCCACCGGCACAAATTGGGACACCAGTAAGGCAGTTATCTACGTCCGGGTCCGCACGAACGGAGCAGCGCTCCGGAATATTGCCGATCAGATTAGTGACACAATTCGTAACCTGCGCGAAGCGGGGAGCTCGAATGTCTCTGTCAAACACGTTAAAACGCTCACCACGCAAGACGCCAGCAAGGCAGAAGTCTACGACTTTACCGGCGATAAATTTGGCAACTTCGAAGCAACTGCCTACATTCAAGCCAAGGGTTCAATTCACTTCATTACGTTGTCCGCGCGCGACCAGGACTCTTTCAGGCAGGCCGTTCCTGCTTTTGATGCTGTGGTAACCTCCTACGAGGATTTGACAAAACCTCCCGCAGCCGATGCCAGGTAGGCCAAGCGTCCTGCTTGGCAGGCTTTCGAAGAGGCAAAGCGAGCGCTTGCCTGGCCGGACAAAAGGATAATCGATGATTACGTGGGATTCGGAACTTTATCTTCGTTACGAGAAGGAAAGAACCCAGCCTTCTCTTGATCTGGTCTGGAGAATCCCCTTGGAAGCGCCGCGGGAGATCATCGATCTCGGCTGCGGACCTGGGAATAGCACCCGGGTACTCTCACAGCGATGGCCCGACGCACATCTCGTAGGCCTCGATTCTTCGCCCGCAATGATCGAGCGGGCTCGTCAAAGATCGCTCAATGCAGAGTGGAGAGTCGCGGAGATGCAAACCTGGTCCGAGCCCAATCGGTTCGACCTTATCTTCGCGAACGCCTCTCTTCATTGGATCGCGGATCACGAAATGCTCACCCGGCGGCTGCTCAAGAGCCTTAAACCGGAGGGCATTCTGGCGTTTCAGCTGCCGGCGCTCTACCACCAACCCGCTTCGCAGGCGGTCAACGAGTTGGCTAAATCTCCGAGTTGGCAAGCCTACCGCCTCCACGAGAGATACCCGTTCTGGGTTCACCAACCTGGCGAATATTATGACTGGCTGGCCCCGTTATCGAGACATCTGGAGATCTGGGAGACCGTTTACTTTCACGAGATGGAGAACCATCAGCAAATCATCGAGTTTTACTCCAGCACCGGGCTGAAACCTTATCTGGACGGATTGCCTTCAGAGGCGCTTCGAGAGCGATTCAAAGCCGAAGCGGAGGACGCTTACCGGGTTCTTTTCCCAGCACGAACCAACGGCCAAGTCCTGTTTCCCTTTCGAAGACTCTTCGTGATTGCCGTCCAATGAGGCCTACTTCAGAAGCGCTTCATGAAAGCATTTCCAATCATCGATACGGTTGAGGGTCACCGCATCGCGGATTCCTATGTCTGCCGGTAAATCATTTTCTCCCAGCACAGATCGAACTGTGCCTTCGTCATGATTATAGGCACGGATTGATTCATTGAGTTTGGCGATGGACGCGTTGTCCAGGTGGGTACCTGGTTGCTGTTTAATCCACGTTTCAAACTGAGGGTAGCTCGGTTTGTTCTTCTTAATGTAGTCGACGACCGCATCTTTCTGCAGCCCTAGTCCGTCGATCACCATCTGGTCGAACCCTGTCCCTACGGCCGGGTATCCGTCCGCCAGAAGTCCTTTCCCGTCGAGAGAAACCTTAAGCCAGAGACGAGGGAGATGAAGGACACCGAGCGGTCCGACTTCAGCAGAACCAATCAAGGGAACAATTTTATTCATATGTTTTGGGGGGTAACTCAATTCAATAGACTCTAGTTCAGGAGGTCCGGAAGGAAACCAAGAAATGCTGACTCTTTGGAAAAGCGGGAAATAAAACGCTCCGATAAAACTCCCACGGGAGCAAAGCGGGATGCTTTGCTTACTTCGCGTCGAGCCGAAAAACGCCTTCCCATATCGCCGGAGGATTCATCCGCAGTTCTCCACAGCGCCGCTTCAACACCGCGCTCGGCAAATCATTTTCAATTTCGGCCAGCTCAGCGAACAACCGTTCTGCTATTTCAAACTGGCCATTCCGATAGTGGTTAAAGGCTTCCGCGTATTTTTGGGCAATTTCCTCGAAGCGCGATCCCTTGGAAGTGTGGTTTACCTCGAAAATTTCCACCGGCACATTTTTGCCTTTCACGAGAACGTGATCGAGCAATCGCGATGGAGGTGGATCTGTCAGTTTCGCAAAGGTGTCCCGGGTCACTAACATCCGAACCCCATAATATTTAGTCAGTGATTCAATGCGCGCCGCCGTATTGACGAGATCTCCGACGACCCCGTAGTCCAATCGAAGTCGCGAACCTTTGTTCCCGACGAGAGCAGAACCGCTATGCAGGGCCACCCCGTAGCCAAATAATTGGCGAGTTTCGACGGGTAAACCGTCGCAGAAGCTTTCCATTTCCGTTATCAGCGAAAAGGCCGCGCGCAGCGCTCGATCAGCGGCATCTGGCTGTGGATCAGGCGCTCCCCAATAGCTTAGAAACTGGTCACCGAGAAAATGCTCGAGATTTCCGTCTTCAGCTGTCACTGCGCGAGTCTGAATTTCGAAAACTCGGTTCAGGAGGGCGAAAAAGCTGCTGGCGCCGAGCCGCTCGGCCAAAGGGGTCGAATTCCGAAGGTCAGTTAATAGCAGGGTGAGTTCGGCTTCTTGCGGCTCGGTTGACCCCGGGACTTTCAATACCCGTTCCAAGACCCGCGGAGAAAAATAAAAACTCATCGTGGTGCGCAATTTTAAGCGCTCGACGAATTCCCGAATGTAGCGACGGATGACTTCGGCAAAATTCACTGCCGTCCATAGACTAGCGACATAGAGCGCAGCAAAAACTGCATTCATCGCGAATAGCAGCCAGATATCCAGACCAATAATAAGGGCAACACCGCAAACCCAGAGGCCTAGAAGCGACGCGACACCAGCGCAGCGGTTGGTGAAGAAGGCTAATAAGAGAACAGCGAGGAGAAAGAGAACATCCGTAAGTCTGGAGGTTCGATAAAGGAAACTGTTCTGAATCAAATCGTTGAGGGCCTGCAAATGTGAGACGACTCGAGGTTCATTTACACCCATCGGTGTGGTCCCGACGTCGCCCACACCAGTCACGATGTAAGAAACGACTACCACACAATGGTCCAGGGTCTTGCTAACCGGACGAGAGGCGCTCCGGGCATTGAGCGCCTCAGAATATTCCCGATGAAGCTGCTCGAGCCTATAGTGAATGAAAACTCCCTTCGCAGCATTCACGTCGCCGGGGCGAAAGTTCCATGGAGTCCGAAAATCCAGCAAAACCGGTGCGAGCCCTATTTCTCGCAGGGTTTGTCTTTTATAGTCCGAGCTCAACTCCGGCCAGCGCACGGCGGTGGGACTCGGGAAGGTGACATCCTTCCAATCCAGATCGAGCCAGGAAAGGTAGGCTGATAAGGCCAGCGAAGGTTTCGGCCCTTGCGTCCCTTGTTGAATGAGAGCATAGCGACGAAGCACCCCGTCGACATCCGATCGAGCATTAATTAACCCGGAGGGTTCTCGCGGGTTTTCCAGGAAAGGAAAGGAGCGGATCCGCCCAAGCTTCTGATCATCATCGGAATTCGGTTCCAATGCTTCTGCCAGGACCACGCGGGTTCGAGTTTGTTTCCATACGGCTTCCATCGCATCGAGGATCGGCTGCGATTCCTGTCGGGACCCTCGCGAGAAAATGATGTCAAACACGACAACCTTTGCCCCGAGCGCGGCGGTTTCGAGAATGATGTTTGCCGCGTTCTGATATTCGAGCGCAATCGTGGAAAAACTCTCGAACTCACGGCGAGCGATATCCAAATGAACGATATGTGAATCAACCGGGCGCGCGAACCCTGTGGCGGCTCGCCACCGGAGTAACTGTCCGAGCCAGCGTAATTCAATGATCTCGAGAGGATTCCCAAACAGCAAAGCCCAGAAAATGAAAGCTCCGGTTAAAGTGATTGCCAGAGGCCAGACCGAAGCAAGGTAGTCGGAAGCGCGGAACCTGCGGATCATTAAATTACCGGAGCTGGTTTGTCAGGTTGGCATTCAGGCCCCGCTCGGGAAAACTAATAGCCCTGCGTTCTGATCATCAAAATAGACCTTTGCCGCGTACCCTCTCCAGGGGAACTCTTTCTGCCCACGCGTAACTCCATGGATTTCGGTTACTGTGGCCGTCGCCCGATGTTTGCCTGGATCAGAGTCCCCGGCAGCGCGCGAAATAAGTTCGTGCAGTTTGTTTGCCTGCAATCTCAGGACGCTTTTGTCTTCTTTCAAATCCTGCATCGCCGCAACAAGAGCCTTGATCTCGTGCGCGGACGCTGAACCGGCCGACAAGAAAAGGACATAAAAATCGAACGGCGGCGTCTTAACCTCCCATCGCCAGGCGGCCTTATCTGAAGGAAGAATGACTTCCTCCCACTCTTCCGCGAGTTCCTTGAATTGAGGACGCCAATCGTTCGCGAGCTGCCCGTCTCCCTGGTTGAATGCCACGACAAGGAGAACACAGGGAACGTTCGCGACGGCATGAGTGACAATGGATTTTCCCGGTCCAGGGTTCAGTCTTGGATTGAACGCCACTTCACTCGCTTCTGTCTGATCAAGAACAGAAAGACAGACCTTGGCGTTTGCCCTGGATGAATCCGTCTCAGCGGCTGCCGTGCGATCCCCGAAACCGCCCGGACAGAAAATGACCACGGCAAAAATCAGTGCAAAACCTGTCCCGGCAAACGCGGAGACTCGATTCGGGTTACTCTTCATTGCGTAGCCATTACATCGTCAAAACCTTCGTTTTCTAAATTGGTTCCCTCATCCGCCGATCGGATCAAATAGAATGTGCGATGATCCAAGAGGGAGACACGATGCTGGCATTGCGGAGATTCTCCAGAAGATTTACAGTGCCTGTTCGAAACCAGTTTCGCAATCGTTCTCGGCCAGCACCGCACGGTGATCAACAATCAAAAAGGGCATTCAACCTTGGTCCGAGACAATCAGAAGCCGATTTCCGAGCATTATGGCAAAACCCGACTTCTAGAGTGGTTTTGTCTTGCCGGAATTCTCTGTCATTCCGCCCAGCAACTTGACGCTGCAAATTCAGACGCCGAAGTCTTGGCGCAAAAGGGCTTAAGCGCCCTGGCGACAGCTGATTACGCGACCGCGATGAGCTTGTTTCAGAAAGCGATAGCCTTGGACCCTGGTGAGGCCGCCTATTTAATCGACCTTTCGAACGCTTATATTCAAGCAGGGCAATTTGCCGAGGGCCAGCATGCGCTTGAACTTGGGATCCCCAATTTTTCTGACTTGGCCAGGCAGGCTCAGCTCTGGGCGGCTCTCGCAGATCTTCACATGGCGTGGGCCAGAAATCTTAAGCGCTCTTACGCATTTGAAGAGGCGGTTGGCCAATATCTCGCAGCGTTTGACATTGATAAAGTACATCGACCGCAATCAGCTGGTCTGGACCTCAACTACATCGCGGTAATCTACAAGCAGGCGGGGGCGTTTCCGCAGGCGATTCAATATTGTGAGCAGGCCTTAGACTGGCATCGCCGAACAAAGAATCGCCTGGCGGAGGGTCAGACACTAGATAACCTGGGTCAAAGTTTTCTGGGTCTATCCCAGTTCGAAAAAGCTCTGGCATCTCTGAACGAGGCACTTCCGATTCGCCGCGAGGTGAAGGATCGGCGGGGTGAGGGCGTCACCTTGACGAATATAGGGAACGTCTACATGGGCGAAGGAGAGCACACCAAGGCCGTCGAATTCTTTGAAAAAGCGCTTCCGATTCTCCACCAGGCGGGCGCGCTCGATGAAGAAGTCAACGCCAGGGCCGGTCTTGGCGGAGCGTATTCGATGCTCAGCCGATTCGACAAAGCGGTGGAAATTCTGGAACAAGCGCTCCCTTTGGCTCGGCAAAGCAAAAACCGACAAGCTGAGGCAGCGATTCTGAACAACCTGGGACAGACTTTCGAGAGCCTCGGCAAATACGACGAAGCGATGAAGGCTCTTAACCAGGCCCTGGCTATCAAAAGCGAAATCAAAGATCGGGCAGGCGAGAGCGCGTGCCTGAGCAATCTCGGCGCCGTTTACATGGACTTGGGCCAGTTCGGTGAAGCTGCTAAGGTCTATGAGCAGGCTTTGGCGATTTCACGCGATATTAAAGATCGCTCGGGAGAAGCCAGCGGCCTTGGGGATGTTGGAGTCGCCTTGGTTGCCCAGGGAGACTATCAGAAGGCGATCAGTTACCTGGAGCAGGCACTGGCAATTTTCCACGACCTCGGCAATGCGGCAGCCGAGGCATCGGTTCTGAATAACCTAAGTGGAGCGTACGACAAGATTGGTCAGTCGCCTAAACGATTTGCAGCTCTTGAACGAGCGGTTTCTCTTGATCACCATACAGGTGACCTCTCGGGCGAAAGTGTGGCCCTCGATAATCTGGGTTCCGCCTATCTGGCAAAAGGAAAATTTGCGCAGGCAATATCCCGTCACCAGCAAGCGCTCGGGATCGCACGCGCAATTAAAGACCCACGGGCCGAAGCGGGTGCCCTGGCCAGTCTGATGACCGATTTTCGCCTTTCAGGAAAAGCGAATCAGGCAATTTTTTACGGCAAGCTTTCCGTCTCAGCCTGGGAAAGAATCCGTACCGGGGTACGAACTCTTGGAGCAGAATCCGGAAAGAGTTTTATCGGCTCTCAGGCAGATATCTATCGTGAATTGGCGGACCTGTTAATTTCGCAGGGCCGGGTCTCGGAAGGAAGCCAGGTTCTCGACCTTCTGAAAGAACAGGAATATTCACAATTCATCCAACGCGGCAGGGCTGAACCCGAACAGCCGGCGTCATCCGTCTTAACATCGGAGGAAGCCGACCAGGAACATCGTTACCAGGAGGGCGCCGACCGCGTAGCAGCGTCAGCAGCGCGGCGCAGCCAACTACGCGCTCAGCCATCGCTCACTCCGCAAGAATCCCAGGAACTCAAGCGCCTGGATTTTGAATCGGAACAGGCGATGGCATTTTTCCAGAAGACGCTTTCCGGATTGGAGCACGATGCTCAGCAGGCTCCCTCGACAGCAGGAAAGATTGACGAATTGCGGGAATCCGAAGGCCTCATGCAAGATGTGCGTGACTTGGGCACTGGAGTGGTTGCGATCTGCACGCTCGCTGGGGAAACGGATTTGCATATCATTCTGATTACGCCGGATATTGTGATCGCCCGTCAATACCCGATCGGGCGCATCACGCTCGAGAAGAAGATCACCACCTTTCGAAGAGCTTTGCAGGATCCGGCTGAAGATCCCCGAGAGCTGGCGCACGATCTTTATAACATCCTCATCGCCCCGATCGCGAAAGGCCTCGACGACGCGCATGCCCATATTCTGATGTGGTCGCTCGACGGCATGTTGCGCTATTTGCCGATCGCAGCGCTCTACGACGGACAGGAGTACTTGCTCCAGCGTTATTGCAACGTGGAATTTACGTTAGCCAGCCGGACACGGCTTGCTGCGACGCCCCTCCCAGTTTGGAAAGCGCTCGGTATGGGCATGTCGAAAGCCGGGCAGGGATTTGTGGCGTTACCGTCGGTGCCGGAAGAATTGCACGACATCGTTCGCGAAGAAAACAGCAAATCCAATCTCGGCGTTCTGCCCGGGAAAGTGCTTCTTAACGAAGAGTTCACGGAAGACCAATTGAAAAACGCTTTACTTGTCAGCTATCCGGTCGTGCATATCGCGAGCCACTTTGAGCTTGGATCCGAAAGCGCGGACAGCTCGTTTTTGTTGCTCGGCGATGGCACTCACCTCACGCTCACGGAGCTCAGTTTGATCCCAAATTTGTTTGCCAACGTAGATCTCCTCACTCTGTCGGCCTGCAATACCGCGATTGGAGTCGCAAAGGCTTCCGGAGGTGAATGGGAAAGTCTCGGAATGATCGCTCAGCGGAAAGGCGCCAAAGCGATCATCGCTACCCTCTGGCCGGTCGCCGACGACAGCACAACGTTCCTGATGCAGCAGTTCTATCGTGTGCACCAGATGGAGCGTGGTATCTCGAAAGCGGAGGCATTGCGAAGAGCACAGCTTGCCCTGCTCGAAGGTGACAGCGATCCGAAACGAGCCCGCTTCGCCCACCCCTATTTTTGGGCACCGTTCGTCCTCATTGGAAATTGGAAATGAGGGGTTCAAGAGTTGCAGGAGTCGGGAGCCGAGAAAACGACTCGTTTCACCGCACCTCCGGGCACCTGACACCCCTTTTCTTTTCAGGACGTCCAAATCGCGCATCTTGCGGGTAACGTTCGGAGGCCTCTTCAAGGAGTCTTTGAGGTCTGCGCTTGTCGAAGCGGGGACTCCACATAGACCTGATCGAGCACTTTTAACATGATGCTATTGGCTGTCGGCTTCCCGTCGGGCGATACGGTCAGGTTGGTCCACACTACGAGCGTCACCCGATTGGCGGGATCGTAGCCCATGAACGAGTTATAGCCAGGCATCTCTCCGCCGTGGAAATACACCGCGTTTGGTCCGAAGCGCAGTTGAGCGATGCCGTACCCGTACTGCTGGCCGTGGGGCTTGCTCGGGTCCTCGGGCTGTAAACTGTCGAGCCACCGGCGCCGATAGTCCGCGTTAAGCACCTTGCCGCCAACCAGTGCCTGCATCCAGATGACGAGATCATTGGCGGTGGAAATAACGCCGCCGGCAGCCGAGGCATAGGAAGGGTTCTGGTTAGTGTAGTCGTTGGGCTTGAGTGTTCCGGCCCTGGCTGCGGCCTGGATGTCGGGCGGGTAATCCTGGTCTACCAAGGCAAAGCAGGAACTGCCGTACATGTAGCCGTGCGAATAGGGATCCGGAAGAGTGTTCGAGGTGCTGGCGGGGAGCGCGGTGTCGTTCATGCCCAGTGGCCCGAACAAGCGGTCTTGAAGGACCTTGGCCAGCGGCTTTCCGTGTTCGCGCTCCT
The DNA here is from genome assembly GCA_963742335.1 of uncultured Verrucomicrobiae bacterium. Lineage (GTDB taxonomy): Bacteria > Verrucomicrobiota > Verrucomicrobiia > Chthoniobacterales > JAFAMB01 > JAFAMB01. The sequence continues at coordinate 234,432 of CAVULL010000014.1, read as the reverse complement.
CGGCGATGAGGCCGAGCAGCGCGTAGTTGGTGTTGGAGTAATGATAGGCCGTACCGGGTGGGAAGTACGGCGGGTGCTTGAACGCGATGGCTAGCACTTCGTCCGGGGTCCAGACCTTGGTCGGGTTTGCGTCGAGGCTTGCCGAGAACTCGGGTGCATCGGTGTAGTTGTAGAGGCCGCTGCGCATTTTCAGCAGGTCGGCGACGGTGATATGGTCGCCGTCTGGCACGCCCGAAACGTATTTCGAGACCGGATCGTCGAGATCGAGCCGACTTTCCTGGGCCAGTTGTACGATCACCGCGGCCGTCATCGTCTTGGTATTAGAGGCGATTCGGAAGTGGGTGTCGGCGCGCGGCGGGATCGTCGCGCCCAGCGTCGTAGTGCCGGCGGAGACAGTAAACTCGCCCTGGGGGGTGGACAGGATGACCACGGCACCGGGAACCAGCAACTTCTCGGCTGTCGCGTCCACGGCCGCCTGGAGTGCGGCCTGGTCTATCGGCTTGAGCGCCGACGAGCCGCTCGTGTCCTGTTCACTGAGAGAGGGTTCTTTTTGTTGGGCGAAGGTCGAGACGATAAGGCCGATGACCAACCCAATGGCAAGTAGGGCGTGGAGTTTCATGATCTACTCTGGGAGCTTTCGTCAACCTTCTGTCATTCAGGCGATTTTCGCCGGTTCACCCATATTCGTGTGCGCGCCCCATTTTAGACTAAAATTGAGTTTGCAGATATTTCTCAGCAGCCGCTCGCAAAACAGGGATATCTTCAATTGCAGTGTCCCACACGCGTCCATTATTTACGCCGTCATAATCGTGAACCAGATGGTTGCGCATTCCCCTCGTTTTCCCGCATCCGCTTCTGAAATGCCTCGTTCGCTTTGAACGCGGCCCGGATAGTCTCATGCGTGTTGACGATCGTGCCGATGCTCTCTCCCGGTATTTTGAGCCTCGTGTTTATCAACGCAATTGTGGTCATTATTCTGACTTCTCCGAAACTACAAGAGTTTCTTCTCAAATCTTCACGCGTTCTTCCCGTGGGGTGCTCCTTACTCCTGCAACTCCTGATTCCCGCAACTCCCGCCGCCCTCCACTCCTCCCTTCAAAGCTCCTGACTCGTTCGCTCGGCACGCTCCTTCCTATTTTTGTTGAGCAAATCAAAATAGTCCTGATTTCTGAGCATTAAGACCTCGTGAGGTCCGATATCAGCAATCAGACCATTTTTAATAAACAAGTTAAAATCGGTAACGAAGACGTCCGGATCATGGGTAATGAGAAGCGTTGTCCTACCTCGAACCGCTTCGCGCAGGTTAGCCGCCACGGTTAACATCGCTTCTGGGTCCAGACTGGAACCAGGCTCGTCGAGAATCAGGATACGCTGCTTCCCGCAAAGCAGCTGGGCGATCCCAACACGTCTGCGTTGACCGAACGAAAGATACCCTTCGCCGCTCAAACTACGGATGGCATGCTGGAGTGTGATTCCGTCCTCGGCCAGAAACGCTGCTACACCCGAGAGCCGCAGAGCCTCTTCGAAGTGCTCGATCTGCGAGCGATCTCTGCCGATGATGATATTTTCCTCGAGCGTGCCATCCAGGAACTCAAACCCGGTTGGAAGGTACCCGATGAGTTCCCGTTTCCAGACAAGATGCCAGCTGGTGATATCGACGCCATCCACGGATATTTTCCCGTCGCCTGGCCTCAAATCGCCGTTCAGCAGCTTACCTAACGTGCTTTTTCCGGAACCGGATCTCCCGGTTACTCCAACCACCGATCCGGCAGGAATGTCAAAGTTCAGTCCTCGGAGCACCGGTTTATTGCTGCCAGAATAGCTGAAAGTCACCTCTCTGAGCTGAAGAGAAGCCGGACCGGGACGGGCGATGATGTCGGCCAACTCCATGGGCTGCGGGTCCGGCTTTGGTATATCAAGTATTTTCCGCACCTGCCGCATACCCGGACTCGATCCTGCTATCATCAGGGGCGCTGCCGCCAGGCTGGAGATGCTCATCAAAAGCAAGCCGAGCAAACTCTGCGCTTGGACAATGGTGCCTGGGCTGACCGGCACAACTCCCTGGACGAGGATCATGACGATCAAAGGCAACGACAGGCTGGTCACGATTCCGGCAGTGGCCGCCCGGGCTGAAGAGATCAAGCCAAACTTTCGATTCGCTACTCCGGCTCGCGCGGCCAGATGGAGTATTTCAGCCGACTCTTTTTGATCACCTCCAAAATAAACCAGGCGCCCCACAAGCTCGAAAAAACGGGCGATGCGCGCGGATGCTTTTCGATTCAACAAATCGCTCCGCTCAGTGGCGCGTCGTTCCGCGCTGGAAAATGATCGGTTCACCAGCGTTTGAAAGGCAATTGTCAGCGGCACGATGATCAAAAGTATCTTCCAACCATCTGGGATCCCAGAGAGACCAATGGCGTAGGTCAGACCCTTGGCGCCATTCTCGAAAAGACCCAAAACTCCGAAGATGAGCAGCGCGCTGAGCCCGGCCGCATCTGTCATGAACGTCTTGATCATCTCCCCAGTTTGGCGTTGAGCCCGCATCTCACCTGACTCGACGGTCAGTGCTTGGAGGAGTTCGCGTTGGAGCCGTAAGCGAAACTTCTGGCTTAATCCGATACGAAGCTGTTCGGTACCGATTCCCATTGCTGCCGCAAGCAAAAGGAGTCCGGCCATGAAGAGGGCTAAAATAAAAGGCGAGTTTGCAGCCAGAGCAAATCCGAGGACTCGCGGCGGCCCGGCAGTCGCGGGACTGACTCCCCCCCAACGGGAGTTCAGGGTGTCAATGATGCGCTGACCGGCAATCGTCGATCCAAACAATAGATTGGCCTGCACGAGGGCCAATAAGAGAAGGCACCCTGCCGGAAAGAGGAATGGCAAAAAGAACGAACGGAAACTCCAGGCTAAACGAGCATCCTGCCAAAATGTTGAAGGTTCACATTTTGAATCTTCCATTCCAACTGAGGGTTAGCGATTGGGTACAGGACCAGTCACAAGCTCTTTTGCGATCGCCGAGCGCGCCCCATACACACGCACCTCTCTCGGCGACTCCTCCGGCCATGGCTCCGCAACCAGGCGAAGCAATTCCTTCGCCGCGAGAGGCGAGAGGCCACGGTGCACTGAAATCAGCCTGGCGAGCAGCGCTGTCGCGACAGGGGCGGCAAAGCTCGTCCCGAAACCGTTCCTCTTCTTGCCGTCTAGAAAGAGCAAATCAGCATACTGACCTTTGGCGACAAACTCTACCAGGTTGCCGGGCCGATAAAAAATCTGATCGACCTGATCGATGCTCGCCCTATCCACCGTCACTACGGTGGGAAAATAAGCGGGCCATTCTCGTTCCGTATAATCTCTGTTGCTACAGGCACTCGTAACGTGAATTCCTTTAACGTACGCCTCGTCGACCCAATCCTTGAACTCCATGATGAATTCTTTTTCACCCCTGCAGCCGAAACTGCAATTCAGGATCTGATAGCCACGATCAATCGCGTCAAAGGCGGCCCTTTGGATAATGTCACGTTTTGAGGTGAGATCGAACAGGCCCATGCGAAGGACGCGAAAACTCCCGATCTCGGCCTCGGGAGCGAGCGCGCGGATGATTCCGGCGATCCCAGTGCCGTGTCCGTTCACATCTTTGCCTTCGCCGGGGTGGATATGAACGGTGTTACCGTCTGAGGTAAAGGCGAGATCGTCGACCAGCTTCAATCCATGCAAATCGGGGTGGGAAGCCTCGATCCCGCTATCCAAAACGGCTATTCGGACTCCTTTTCCCGTGCCAGAAGCGATGGCCGATCTGGCTCTCTTTAGGGATATCCAGGTCTTCTTCACTGGTTAACGCGTCAATTGTGACCGTAGCCGATAATTCGAGAAATCAGCTTAAAATCGAACAGACGCGTCAGGAGCGAAGCGCCCCGACTAACTTCTCGCATCGATGCCATGTCGAACCCTGGCCGGGACGGAGTCGATCCCGGATTATTTGCTAAACGAACGCAAGAGACGATGCCCCGGCATTCCTGGGCAAAGTAGAATGGGACTGCGATCATAGCGTTGGTTGGGTATCCAGTCTGACGATCGACCGCCTTATCATGTTCGGGATTTTCGCTAATATCATTTTCGCAGAAAGGCTGACCAGTTGAAAAGACCATGCTAATCAGGCCTTGATCCAAAGACTGACTTAGCTTGAGGATTTTTTCAGCCGTGGGACCGTTATTAAACACAGCGTCCAGTTCGCGCTGACCAGGATTAATGAGCCAAAGGGTCCCCTCGTCTGCTCCCGCTGCGGAAAAACTATCTGTCAGAACCGTGAGGATCAGATCGTCCGCAAAATCATCAAACGTCTCACGAGTGATAAGTTTGGCAGCCTTATTGAGCCGATCGACCAAATTAGATAAATGCTTACGAAAGCGGGGATCAGGTAAAAGGGTAAATCGCATATTTTTACGGTGCCGGTATATCCGGGCGATGGAAGTCAGAATCTTCCAAAGGCTGTTTCTCGATTGGAGATCTCGCTGATTCCCTACCCTGTTATGACGGACGAATTCGCGTCATTTGCAATTTTTCTGCGTAATTTGGAGAAAAAGGAGCGGATGCCATTGCCCACGATTCGCGGCGAGGCAAAAGCAAAGTTGTCACTCAGATTTCCCCCCACGTCTCGGCAACGCAAAAAGATCAAGAAAATCTGCAAGAAGCTATCTCTCGCTTCGTCCCTGTAGTAACAACCCATTCACCATCATGAGCAGCAAACTATACCCGGAGCCTCTCGGCTCAGTTTTTCTAACTGGTCTGGACGGCTTCGTCTATGAATTCCCTGAAACAATTGCCAAGCAGCACCGAATCTCTCCAGAGCGGATCAAAGAGCTGGGGCATCTGCCGATTGCTCCATATACCGAATTGGTTTTTCCGAATACCAATGCAGGGGATGAAGTTTCGGCGCGGCACTACGTGCTTCGTGACGACGGTCAATTTGGGCCGCACGCGGATCTTTTGTATGGCACAGCAGTCTCGGAGTCCGACGGAATTTGCTACACCGGCCTTCACTTTCATCCGGGCGGAGGCTTCGCTGCTAGATTTGCAAGAGACGATCGAACTGGTGCGCACTTAATCTAGTCAGGCTCAGTCAAACATCATGAATTTTCCTCGAGTTCTCGCGTCGTCGGCGACCGTCCTACTGAATGCCCTTATCATGTTGGCACTAGGTCCAGTCGGGTTCGGGCAAGCCACAAATCCAAAACAGGCTCCAGGAGTGGCTGACCTTGTTGCCAGGGTTGCGCCTTCAGTCGTTTCGATCACCGTGACAAAGCGTTCTTCTGAAACCAATACCGATCCATTTGGCAGGCGCGAGAGCCAAGAGGAATCCGAGATTGTGGGAGGCAGCCAAGGCTCTGGGGTGATCGTCACCCCTGACGGCTATATCGTTACGAATAATCACGTTGTCGACGGGGCCTCCGGCATCATTGTGACCCGGGAGGATGTCCAGAAGGACTACAAAGCGAAACTCATTGGATCCGACCCGGAAACCGATCTTGCCTTGATCAAAATATCTGAAACGAATCTACCCACCCTGCCTTTCGCCGGGCCTGGCACTTACCGGGTAGGCGATGCGGTGTTAGCCATTGGAAATGCGTTTGGCTTGGGTCAGTCCGTTTCGATGGGAATCGTCAGTGCGATCGATCGGCCATTGTCTCCTGGAGCCTTCGAAGACTTTGTTCAGACGGACGCTGCCATCAATCATGGCAACTCCGGTGGGGCGCTGGTTAATCTCAATGGCGACCTGGTCGGGATCAATACCAGATTTTATGTCGGTTCTGATCCCGGAAACAAAAAGCAGGAACCGACGCCCTCCGGAGTCAATTTTGCGATCGCCGCGCCTCTGGTGAAGGCTGTCACGGAGGAGCTAAAAAAAGAAGGGAGGATCCGGCGTGCCTATTTAGGCGCGGAATTGCAAACATTGACCCCTGGTTTGGGCGCCATGTTTTCCATTCCAGAGAACGTCACCGGCATCGTTATTGTAGGGGTCGTGCGGGACAGTCCCGCGGCAAAGGCAGGATTGCGGGCCAAGGATGTCATCACGGCCCTGGATGGTCAACCGGTCAGGTCCAGCGTGGAACTTGAGCGGAGCATCATATTCTTGCCCCCAGGAAAAACCATCGAGATGAATCTCTATCGCGAGGGTACCAAGCTCTCTTCAAAGGTGACTTTGGAGGAGAGACCAGCACCGCGCAAAGAAGAAAAATCTGAATAGAATCGAAATTAGTTAATAACCACGGCTTGATGGGTGGACTTGAACTCTACTACTCAGAAAGCGAGTCCGGAGGATTAAGTATCGTGCCGAAAGCGGACCAAAAGAACATCCCCCACCCTGAGCCAAAGTCACCGGACGACAATCCATTCAAACCGAGAGTTATCCTCGAGCTGGGCAAACGTTACCTGGCAAAAGATAGGTGGCTGATTGTCTTCTACATCTTAGCAACCGTGGTGTGCCGGCCATTGTTGCCAATTGCCGTTGGTCTGAATCTCAGCCAACTGACTAACTCTTTTCAGCGAGAACAGGTCAGTCATCCCCAGAGTTCGGCGTCCGAAAGAGGTCGATCACCCAATGAGAAACCCGCCGCCGAGGCGCGAGTCGACGTTGTCGCGGAATCGCAACGTTCGCGGACCAATCTCTTGACGACTTATCTGGTCTGGCTTCTTCTGTCCATCGCGTTGGTCGCCATGACGGGTCTACTGCGTTATCTGACGAGCCTCCTCGATGGGAACCTGGCAAACGCTATACGAATCGACGTCTTCAACTCCATCCTCCATCAGTCCCCGGAATTCTTCTTCGAATACGATGCGGATAGATTGACGATGGTTGTCAATCAGTTCTGTACCCAGGCACAATTGGGGATTCGACAACTTTTAGTGGATCCACTGCTGCAAATTTCAGGAGTGGCCATCGCCGGATGGACTCTTTATGCGCAACTAGTGACTCTCCAGGGGACTGGGGGAGGAACCGCGTGGATTTCCTTCGTCGTTATTTGCGTCTTTGCGCTGATTTCACCGTTATTGATCAATTCGTTGGGGCGATTTTTGCAGCGCGAATCATCCGCAGTTCAAAAGAGCAACCTTCAGCTTGCCACCTTGGTGGGAGGGGCGCTTGCCGCCTCTGAAGAAATCCAAGCGATGCAAGCCGAACAGATCTTCGGACAAAAACATTCCGCCCTGCTTCAGACCTCGCTTCGGGCCAGGTTGAACCAAAATTTGATCATGGAGAAACTCAACGTTCTTAATTCGGCGCCGGCGACGCTCGTCCTTGCGGCGTTGCTAGGAACAGCTGTCTACCTGGTTCTCTCAGAGAAGGGAGGAAACCCTGGCAGCGTGGTCGCTCTGGCACTGATTACTCCGCAGTTTATGGGCTCCATTCAATTGTTTTCGGGGCTTTCCGTCACTGCCCGAATGACCTGGCCGGCCCTTTCCCTGGTGGCTTCGATATTGCAGCGTCGGCCTGCAGCTGGGCAAAAACCGGGGGCGCCTGCTGAAAGGCATCCGTCGGATGGGACCTTGGAGGCAGTCGATCTGGTTTTCAGCTATCCTGCGGCAAAAACCCGAAATGTGCTCGACGAGGTATCATTTAAGATCCCCTCCGGCCAGAGGATCGGACTTGTCGCCAGACCTGGCCAAGGTAAGACGACCTTTTTCCGACTGGCTCTCAGGTTTTACGAACCCCAACAAGGAAAGATCCTGCTGGGCGGTCAACCGATTTCTGCACTGAGCACGGCCACGCTCCGCAGCAACATCGTTTTGATGTCACAATTCCCAGGATTCTTCCACGATACCATTCGGGAAAACTTCCGAATCGCTAGTCCGAACGCGAAGGACGAACAGATCGTCACGCTTTGTGAAAAAACCGGCCTCTGGGATATCCTGAGAAACATTTTCGGCGAACATGCTCTTGATGAGCCTTTCGATGCTGGGGGCCGGTTATCAGGTGGACAACGCAAGCTCTTTGCCTTGACGCGATGTTTACTGCGCGATCCAAAAGTCCTCTTACTCGACGAGCCGACGACAGGGATGGGGCCGCTCGAGAAATATCCGCTCATCAACATTATGCAGCAGGCATGCAGTGGCAGAACTTGCGTCCTGGTCGATCACGATATCGTCTGGCAGTCCCGGTTCTGCGAATACATTCTGGTGGTTCATGATGGAAAGGTCATGCAAACGGGAACACCGCAGGAATTGAGAGCCCAGGAAGGTCTGTTTCGAAAACTTTACAACGAAGCGGCGCAACTGCCTTAGTCGTCATAAGGAACATTGGACGCCCGGAGTTCCGGCCGCCAATCTTCAGCTAGATCGAGCAGTAATGCCTTCGCCTCCAACGGACGCAAGCCTCGAAGCACCGAAAGGAGCCGCGCTAATAATGCGGTCACTCGAGGCGCCGCAAAACTGCTGCCGGAAACCCGCCGCATTTGCTTGCTTCGCCACGCCGTTTCCACGTCGACCCCACCCCCGGCGAATTCGACCAGAGTCCCCGGGACATAATAAAACTCATGCTCGCCGGAAACCTTTGCCATGTTCACGGTGATGACGGAAGGAAAGTGACCGGGCCATTCAGGCTTTCGATAATCGACGTTGTTGCATCCAGCGACAATGTGAATCCCTTTCAGGTAGGATTCGTCGATCCAGTCTTTGTATTGCAAAATATGTTCTTTAACACCACAGCCGAAACTGCAGTTCAGGATGTCGTATCCGGCATCAATGGCCTGCCTGACGCCTTCGCGAATCAAGATCGTACGAGAGCGCAGGTTTTCCCCTAAGACCTGGAAGCTCCCAAGTGAAGCCTTGGGTGCAAGCTTGTTGACGATATAGGCCACAGCGGTGCCGTGACCAAAAACATCTATTCCGTTGCCTGGTTCGATCTGCGGCTGAACACCGGCGTCTGTGATTCGGACGTCATCTGCCAAAACCATTCCAGCAAGCTCGGGATGATCCGCTTCGACGCCGGAATCTATGATCGCGACCCGCACGCCATGCCCGTCGCCTTCTGCCAACGCACGTCTGGCTTTCTCGATATCGAGCCACCCGCTTGGGCGCTGCATCTTTACTCCAATCCGAATGCGGACCGGATCACTCGGAGATCCAGCAGATCTCGAATCACCGAGGCCGCTTGCTGAACAGGCAAAAGGCTTTCAAAGCCGAAGCCCGCAGGGGACGGTTCGAGTGGAATGAGTTGTCCGCGCTCTTTTTTCACCTGAGAAAGCTGCACGCAGGATATCACTCCTCGGCAATCCGATAGAAAATAAAATGGTACGGCGATCATGGCGTAAGTGACCACTCCGAGTTGATTGTCCAATAATTTGCTGTGATTCTCGTTGCGGTAGACTTCGTTTTCGACAAATCCCTGTTCGGTCGCCAGTACCATGCTAACAATGCCTTCCCGAATCGGTTGTCGGAATCCAACTATCTTCGAAGCGTTTGGGCCCGAATTATAAGCATTCACTAGGAATTCTCTAGATGCATCCAGGATCCATATGCTTCCTTCGTGAGCGCCGACACGACCAAAATAGTCGCTCAACAAGTCGAAGATCACAGAATCGATCAGATTCGGAAATTCTTCCGGAGTAATATTCTGTCCAACCCGCCTGAGATATTCCTGCAAAGCAGGTCGGACATCAAGCAAACGTTGGTCTGGAAAAATGTTCAGGCGGCCAGGCATAGTACTGAAAGTCCCGTTTGATGTTGGGGGATGAAAGACAGAGCCCTGGATCTCATTTGTCTCCCGAAGCGATGGTCGTAAGTCCGTTTCGACCACCGCAGTTCGAACCAGTCTTGCCCTCGGACAATGGTGAACTAAATCCAAACCTGGTAATCGCCACCACAATTTCCGCAGGTGAACCATTCCCCTTCAAAATCAATGACGACATGCCGTATCGAACCACAATGCGGACATCTTGCCCAAGCGGGAACTGACCGTCCGCCGACTTCTTCGCCGGCTGGCGGCGCCGCCGATTCTTTTCCTTGCTTGGCCGGGTCCAGGGTGCCCTCGGCTTTTTTCGCTACTACCACTTCGATTGTTTGTTTTTCCATAGTATTGGTTTCTTAATTTTTCTGGTTTGTGCTACCCGGCCGAACTTGACTAGGAAGCATCCTCTTACCTTAAAAGACGGAGGAGATAAAACATCTTGCGGAAATTCTGAAGATTTCTGGCTCTGCGTCGGGCACTGGATTAAGGAACCAGGGAAAATCGACCAGGTCCCGGGAACCAAGCAATCAACCCGAAGGCTCTCTTCCGCCTCTTAAAGGAAATCGAGAACGAAACGACGACGAGCACGACCGGGAAGAACGGGCTTTTCATCGCGAGACGCCAGGAAGAATAGAAGCCCGTCCGGCGATCTTGGAATTGCACTTTTTCTTGCAAGAGCTCTCGGCAAAATCGTCTTCCTTATTGAACAGGATTGCTCGAATTTCGGATTATGAACGACCATGACGATGATCTTGCACTCGTAAAGCGCGCCTTGTCTGGTGAAGAACTGGCAGCGAGCGTAATTTATAGCCTGCGCCCGCAGTTGGTGAACCACCTAACGAGCAAAGGCGCTCCTCACGGTAGTATTGCAGAGGACACCGTAGCCGACTTCCTGGGGGATTGTTTCGGTGCCCGGGAACGGTCATCGCGTGCCTCCACCAATCGCCTTCTGGAGTTGTACAAAGGTAATGGCCCGCTCACGGCCTGGCTTAAAATGTCGTGTTGGAACAAGTTTCTCGACAGCGCGAGAGGGCCAAAGACAAGCCCGCTTTCCGATCAGGGCGAAGAAGATGCCACTTTCGATGCAGATCCCGCTCCCTTATCGGTGGAACTGGCGGTCGTTCAGCGGATTGTGGCGGCTCTCGAATTCGCGTTCTCCGAGATTGATCCAACCACGCTCATTTTCCTTCGATTGGTCTACCTCGAAGGGGTTCACCAGGCGGACGTTGCGACTGTCTTCGACTGCGATGACTCCACTGTCAGCCGCCGGCTGGACCAAGGCCTGAACGCCCTGCGCAATAAGGCCGAGACTTTTCAGAAACAAAAAACCGGCACATTGAACGTGGAATGGCCAGATCTGCTGGCGGTCTGCCAGTCTCCACCTGATTTTATTTATGAAAACTAACCTTACACACTCAAAACAATTCAGGGCCCTTTGGGGATTTTTCGCAAAACATGGTGCAGAGGTCGGAGCCCGTGAGACCGGCGAACTATTGCCAGATCAACAAGCCGCGCTGGCGCATTTGGCGTCCGGCAAAGCCGATCATGCAGCGCGAATGGGACTCATTCCGCTTCTGCGAAGCAACAGAAAGGCCCTGGCATTTTTAGGGCAACAGATCAAACTGATGCGTCCAAGTACCAACAGAAAGCCCCGATCGGGCAGGAGTCGTGCCTCGCGATCTCAGAATTCCTGATCCACACTTTATTCGCTCCAGTGCTTCTTAATTTCGTGCGCCAGAACTTCGATGGCGGCTGTATTCGAGGCGATCCTCTCAGAAACTTGCTCCAACTCCTTTCCTTTCAGCTTACCCGCGGCAAATACCCTCAGCTTATTCAACAACTCCTCTGGTAATCCATCCGCACTGTGCGCTCTGACTTCTTCGTTGTCTGCGAAACTGAACCTCAGAATTGCGGCTATTTTTCGATCGTCCATATCTCGTGTCCCCTTTCCTTGGTGTTGACCACATTATTCAATACGAACGACCTGCGGTTTTTTGCGATCTTTTCACTTGCCGAAGGTTTTTTTCGGGAAGGAGTCGGGCAAACGTGGCATGTGTCTTCCAGCCAATGGCAGGCGACTAACGCAACGATCATACCGAAAGCAGCAGGCAAAGGTAGGCGAACCGTCTCGGTTTGCTCCACTCGGGAGGCAAAGCGGGACGCTTCGCTTACTCTGCTAGATCAGCCAGATCGCCATTCCGGACTACCGGGACACAGGCCTATGGTACGTTAGCCGAACTGATGCGATTCGCTAACTGACATTCGGCGCTCAAAGCCATTCCATGCAACAGATCCGCATGCTGCTCGCAGATTGCCTGGCAATCTTCCCATTGGAGTTCAATGGAAGGGTCAAGTACTCTAATATATTGGAGAGTCAACTTTCGGATCCTGTCGAGAGCCGCTGCGGTATCACGACCGATCTTGGCCGGATGACAGCCCCAGATCTTAGCGAGACAATCTCGCTTAACACCATTTAGATAGACCAGGCGAAGGAAGAGTAATTGGCAGGGTTCAATCTGCCGGAAAGCACTCTCGAGGGCGATGTGCAGTATTTTGACAACTTCAGGATCGGCAAAAGAATGGTTGGGAAAATCACGTTCGTAAGCTTCCTCCTCTTCCGGGCGAAAGACGATTCCCCAAAAATCTTTAGAGACCCACCAACTTTTCAATCGGGCGTAGGCCACATTGCGCAGCCAGACGTTCAGGGGTCCCTGCCCATGGTAAAGTTTTAAGAGGATGTCTTCGCCCCTGGGCCGGTCCTTGGCGCCGAAACAATCAGAAATGACGTCGGCCGCAATTTCACGGGACTTTTCGATGGACCTAGTATCCCCGCGCCGGCATCGACACGCCAGATGCCATTCGATATCAGGCCGAAATCGCTCCACAAAAATCCTGGCTGCCTGTTCATCGCCGGACAAAGCGTTTCTTACCATATTCAAGTCACCGAGGTAGGAAACGGCCGGAGCGTGCATTGGGCTTATCTCTGGTGGCTTATAAGTTCGCGGATCAAGATAGTCAATTTCGCCGAATTGTTCCTTGGGTAGAACGGAGGTTTTTAGCGAATTTTCCATAAAAATCGTAAAACCTGACCTCCACGGTAAATTCTCTCGAGCCGGGCCGATTTCCTATTTGTCAATCCTGCTTTTCCTCGATCATTGGTTTGTCTGGGGGGCTATGACTCAACCAATCGAAAAAATTTGGCGGCTGCTACTAGTGCTTGGCCTCTGGGTCGTCGCGTGCCCGCCATTATCAGCCGAGGACGATGATGCAAACGTGTTGAATCACCAGGTAATGCAACTGATTGAACAAGAAAAATATCAGGAAGCGTTTGTGGTTGCAGAACGAGCGGTTGAAGTGACCAGACGCGTTCGGGGTTCTGAGAATCCCGAGACCGCCGAAGCTCTGAACAACTTCGGGATCATCAACAAAAAGACCGGGAATTATGCCAAGGCGGAATCGTTTTACCAGGAAGCGCTCAGGATCCGGCAAAAGGTTCTGGGGCCGGAACATCTGGAAACAGCAGAAAGCCTGACCAACCTTGCCGCGCTGTACCAAGCCACGGAAAAATACGCAGAAGCGGAACCACGCTTCCAAGAAGCGCTCCGGATTCGGCAGAAGGTTCTTGGGCTAGAGGATCCGGATACGGCAACCATCCTCAATAACCTGGGCGTGCTGGAACGGACTATGGGCGCGTATGCCAAAGCTGAACCGCTCTACCAGGAGGCGCTGCGGATCCGGCAGGAGTCTCTTGGACCGGAACATCCTGACACCGTCTCGAGCCTGAATAATCTGGGCGTACTCTATCAGGCGATGCACGAGTACGCCAAAGCCGAACCGCTGTTTCTGCAAACGCTCCAGATTCGGCAGAAGCTTTTTGGCCCGGAACATCCCACTACCGTCAACAGTTTGAGTAATCTGGCTGCGCTTTACCAGGCAATGCACGAGTATGCAAAAGCTGAACCGCTGGTTCGGCAAATATTCGAGATTCGGCAGAAGCTTCTTGGCCCGGAACATCCTGACACTGTCGCCAGTCTCAATAATCTGGCTGTGCTTTACCAGGTTAAGCACGAATACGCAAAAGCTGAACCCCTCTATCAGGAAGCGCTCCGAATCCGGCAGAAAGTTTTCGGGCCAGATAACCTCGAAACCGCGATTACCCTTAGCAACCTGACAGAGTTATACCGAACCATAGGCCAATACGAAAAAGCTGAACCGCTTTGCGAGGAAGCACTCAGAATCCATCAGAAGATTCTTGGGTCAGAACATCCCGACACGATACAGAGCCTGAATGATCTGGCCGTGCTTTATCTGGACAAGCACGAGTACGCCAAAGCCGAACCATTGCTTCAGGAAGTGCTCCGGATCCGACAAAAGGTTCGGGCCGGAACATCCCGATACCGCCGTAAGTCTCAATTACCTGGCAGAATTATATAGAGTGCTGGTCGAGTACGCGAAGGCTGAACCGCTCTACCAGGAGGCGGTCGGGATCCGAAAGAAGGTTTTGGGGCCGAGCATCCTGACACTGCCGTGAGCCTCAATAACCTGGCCGTCCTGTACCACGCCATACATCAGGACGAAAAGGCCGAATCGCTTTACCAGGAAGCGCTCAGGATCCGACAAAAGGTTCTGGGGCCGGAACATCCGGACTCTGTCGAAACCCTCAACAACCTGATGGTGCTGTATCTGGATAGGAAGGAACCCGATAAGGTGAAACCCCTGCTTCAGGAATTGGTGGAAATCCGGCGGAAAGTTTTGGGGCCAGAGCATCCCCTTACAGCCGAAAGCCTCGATAACCTGGCAGAGCTGTACCGACTTACAGACGACTACGACAAAGCTGAACCGCTCTACCAGGAAGTGCTGCAAATTCGGCAGAAAGTTCTTGGGCCGGAACATCCCGACACCTTGAAGAGCCTCAATGAGATTGCCGTCCTGTACCAGCAGATGCACGACTACGCCAAAGCCGAACCCCCGCTTCAGGAAGTGCTTAGAATGGAGCAGAAGGTTCTTGGGTCAGAACATCCCGACACGGCAGCCAGCCTCAATAGCCTGGCTGAACTCTACTGGAGAATGGCCGAATACTCAAAAGCCGAACCGCTCTTCCAGGAAGCGCTGCGAATCCGAGAGAAAGCTCTCGGGCCAGAACATCCCGACACCGCAGCCAGCCTCAATAACCTGGCTCTCCTGTATCTGGACTTGGGCGACTATGCCAAAGCCGAATCGCTCTATCAAGAGGCGCTCAGGATCTGGCAGAAGGTCCTCGGGCCGGAAAAACCCGAGACGACAATCAGCCTCAACAATCTAGGTCTTCTGTACCGGGATCTGGGCGAATACGCCAAAGCCGAACCGCTCCTTCGCGAAGCGTTGCGCATCCGGCAGAAAGTTATCGGGCGAGAGCATTCCGACACGGCAACCAGTCTCAATGCCTTGGCGCTGGTATACTGCGATCTGGGCGAGTACGCCGAAGCCGAACCGCTCTTTCAAGAAGCGCATCGGATCTTGCAAAAAGTGCTCGGGCCGGAACATCCGGACTCCGCCTCGAGCCTCAATAACCTGGCTAGCCTGTACAAAATTACGGGCGAATACGCCAAGGCCGAACCGCTCTTTCAAGAAGCGCTCAGGATCCGGCGGAAGGTTCTGGGACCGGAACACCCTGATGTGGCCTTGAGCCTCAACAACCTGGGAGAGTTGTACGAGGCGACGAGCGAGTACGCCAAAGCCGAACCGCTGCTTCAGGAAGCGCTCAGGATCCGGCGAAAGATCCTGGGACCAGAGCATCCCGCCATGGCTGCGGGCCTGAATAATCTTGCCCTGTCGGAATTCTACCTTGGCCGGATCGACGATGCCACGGCCCTGGCCCGCGAAGCCTCTGCGGCAGAGTTAACAAACCTTTCGAGGATCTTCACGTTTACCTCCGAGGAGCAACGTTTGGCGTATCTGAACATTTTCCATCCCTATGGTCTTTTCCCTTTTCTCAAAGGGACCGAGCTCGAGTTAGCAACAGCCGTTTTACGCTACAAAGGCGTGGTACTGGATTCGATCGTCGAAGATCGTCTCCTGGCTGAATCAAGCCAGGGAACTGAAAACCAGAAGCTGGTAGAGAAACTCACCCTGGACAAAACGCTCCTGGGTCAATTGCTTCTGCAACCGGCCCGAAGGGTCTCCGCTGAGACAAACCAGAGAGTCGAGGTACTCGAAGCGGAGGTCGAAAAGATCGAGAGCCAACTCGCGCAAAATGTGGCCGGCCTGGGTCATACACGGCACGCTCTGGGGGTGCGCCTTGAGCAGGTGCAGTCGACGCTGCCGGACGACAGCGCCCTTGTTGAGTACCTGCGCTACAGCGACCCTTTGGGCAAAGGAAAATGGGAAAGCCGGTACGGAGCCATTGTCTTGTTTTCGAAAGGTGCGCCCCTCTGGATTCCGCTAGGAAGAGTGGATGAGATAGAACATTTAGTGCAACAATACGGGGCCCTGGTTCGAGATTCGCCGGAAGAAGATGAACTCTCCGCCAATCTCCAGGCGCTTTATCAGGCTCTTTGGGCCCCGATCAGCAATGCGCTGCCAGGTCAGACAAAAAGGATCATCATCAGTCCGGATGGACAGTTGAACTTTATCTCCTTCGCGACGTTACTGACCAAGGATCAACAGTTTTTAGCTCAAACATTCAATATCCAATACGCGGCCAGCGGTCGTGATCTGCTGCGCGAGATTAAGCCTCCCTTGGCTAAAGAGGTTGTTCTGTTTGCTAATCCGGACTTTGATCTCGACTCGACATCAATGTTCGCCAAGACAGAGGATCATCTAACATATGCGTCCTCAAAGTTAGTTCGTGGCAGCGAGAAAAGAGAAATTGAGGATTGGAGCTTCGAAAGTTTAACGGGCACACAGCAGGAAAGCGATGGATTGATCAAAAAGTTTGCCGGTTGGGCTTGGATCCCCCGCGTCTTCACCGCGAAAGAGGCAACAAAGGAAACGCTGCTGAAGATCCATTCGCCTTACATTCTGCATCTGGCCACCCACGGATTTTTCGCCAAGGAGGATCCCACAGCGATCCCAAGCGAAGGTGAAGCATTGTTCAAGGACCAGCAGACTGTGACTAAGTCGAAGTTTTTCAAGAATCCGATGCACCGGAGTGGATTAGCCTTGTCTGGGGCACAAAGCACCATTGAGGCGTGGAAACGCGGAGAGGTGCCACCGGTGGACAACGACGGGATCGTGACCGCCGAAGACGTCAGCACACTAGATCTGCAAGGAACCTGGTTAGTGACACTTTCGGCGTGTGATACCGGCTCAGGAGAAGCGCGAGCTGGGGAAGGGGTGATGGGCTTGCGCAGAGGTTTTATCCAAGCCGGTGCGCAGAATCTCCTGATGACGCTTTGGCCGATCAGCGATGAGATTACCGTGCAAATCATGAATGACTTTTACGACGCCGCACACAATTCAGGGGACGCTCCTGAAGCCTTGGCTGAGGTGCAACGCAACTGGCTCCTTAGACTGCGTGTCCAGAAGGGGCTAGCCCAAGCGGTTAATCTCGCCGGTCCATTCATCATGAGTTCTCAAGGGAAGCCCTGAGAATTTGCCAGGAACGTAAAGGCTTTCTGCAAGTTTCCTTCGCCCGACCGTTCAACTGACAAAGGCTGATATCCCGGCCTCTAAAAATCAAAGCGAAGAAAACAAAAATGAAAATTCAAGAAACCTACAGAAAGTCAGTGTTGAGCATGATCTTCCATGGTTCGATGATCAGCTGCGGTTTGGTAATGGTTAGTCTCGCGTTCGAACCTGCGGTGGTCAGCGCCGCAAACGCCAGCGCCGTCGAGATCAAGGCGATCAAGAGACGCCTCGTCAACGTCACCACTAAAGATGAACTCATGTCGACACTTCAAGAGGCCAAGTCGGCAGGTGCCCCTTGGCAAATCCTCTTCGAAAGCACCATTCTCTATACGCTGAAGACCGGAGATTACTCGTTGCTCAATGTTATCACGCCCCACATTAAAGAGTACACGAGCGACTTTAACCTAAATGAAAGCCTGCTCTTCGATTCCGAAACCGAAGCCGCGGTTTTCCTGCGCGTTTTCGCGGCCTGCATCGATCTTCACAATGGGAACGAAGAAAGCGCACTGGACAATCTGCGGGAAGCAAAGAGTCTCGATCCAATCGAGTACAAAGAGCTCCTCCGGTACGCCATCACTATTCAGAAGTACATTAATGCTTAACGGCTCGGTCTCCACGGAATTAGATTAAACTTCAAAAGCAGCGCGCCGAGCATGGCGGCGCGCTGCTGCTCGCTTGTTTGAAATTCAACCAGGCGGGGCGCTCCACTTACCTTCCCTGGCCCCGAAATTTCACGAACGCTTTGGCTTGCGAAATTTCTGGCCAGGGATAGTAGACGTCGGGTCATACCTTCACGTGTCCGCAGAATGGCTGCGGCCCGAAGTCCCGCACCGTGGCCTCAAATTGCAAAAGGTCCCGCTTCCGATCGAGCCCTCCGCCGTAGCCCACCAGACGGCCGTCGGCGCCAATCACCCGATGGCAAGGTACGATGATGGATACAGGATTCTGGCTGTTGGCCAATCCAACCGCGCGCGGGACGCTGCCAATATTTTCCGCCTGCTTTTTGTAGGAGATCGTTTCGCCGTACGGGATCTTCCTTAGTTCGTTCCAGGCCCGCACTTGAAAATCACTACCATGGAATAGAATCGGGAGATCAAAGTTCTCCAGTGAACCGGCAAAATACTTGTCCAATTGCTCGATGGTCTCCGGGAAGGGGGAGATCGTCGGATCCTCCCCCCGCGCTACTGAGTTTTTGCGACGGCCGAAATACAGACCGATCAGCCAAGAACCATCTGAGATCATTTCAAGGGCCCCCACGGGGCTGTCGTAAACGTAATTATAATTCATCTGTTTTTCTCCAGGGATTTCCATAAATGCATCGCTGCATAGGCGCGCCAAGGGCGCCAAGTTTCAGCAGCAGCGAGTGCCTGACGGGGATTGTTCGTTTTCAAGGCCTTCAAAATGCCAAGATCGCTGTGCGGAAATGCGTCTGGCCATCCAAGAACCCGCATGGCAAAATAATGAGCGGTCCAGTCACCGATTCCAGGAAGCTCCTTCAACTTGGCCAGGACCTGATCGATCGATACCGCGATATCAAGTGATATGGAGCCACTAGCAACTGCCTGCGCAAGGGCGAGAATTGATCTCCCACGCGATCTGGTGATCCCGATGCGGGTTAGCTCATCTACCGTGGCGGCGGAGATCGCGGAAGCGGTAGGCGCCAAATGTGTGAGACCCGGGAAAGGAGTTGCGATCGTTTGCCCAAATTGATTCGTCAACCGTCCGGCAAACGTGGTCGCCGCTTTGACGCTGATCTGCTGTCCTAGTATTGCGCGGATCGCCATTTCGAAACCATCGAATGCCCCGGGCACACGAAGGCCCGGATTGTTCTCAGCGAGCGAACCAAGTTGCATGGTGATTTGCTCGGGAGTCGCCTCAAGATCAAATAACCTGCGGAGCCGGGCCAACACTTGCATCAAGACCGGCAGCAGGGAAAGCGACAATTCGATCCGGAGCGCAGATTGCGACGGATTGTTTTCGACAGATACCCAGCCTTGATGCGATCCGATCCCAACGGTTCGTTGATATCTTTCATCCGTGACTTGCTCGACGCCGGCGAAGAGACGCCTGGAAAAAAACGTCAGTAACGAATGCCAATCAAATGGCAGCCGGTAAAACAAGCGACAGACGCAGGAGGTCACATCACCGGTCGACACGTTTTTTCCGTTTTGATAACTTTTGCGCAGAGCCGTGGGCGGAAAGGAGTATCTTTCCAGGAACAAAGCGTTGAATCGCCTGAGACTCCTGAACCCGCTGGCGAACGCGACATCGATGATCGGCAAGCTCGTGTCAGTCAGAAGCTGCTTCGCCAAAAGTAGCCTGTGAGTTTGCGCCAACTGGATGGGCGTGACACCGAGGTTCTCCACAAAGACCCGTCTGAGATGCCGATCGCTGACACCGAGTTTCGTTGCCAGATCAGTAACACTCTGCTCTTGCAGGCTCCCAGCCTCGATTTGTTTAACGGCCGCCGACGTCAATCTGTCCGCCGAATCAGCGGGCGCCTGGCCGGGCGCAAGCTCCGGTCTGCAACGAAGGCAAGGACGGTAACCCGCCACTTCGGCGGCAGCCGCTAACCGGTAGAACTCGCATCGTTCCAACGCAGGCCTTTTGGAACGGCAGATCGGCCTGCAATAAATTCGGGTGGATTTCACCGCGACAAAAAAATGTCCATCAAACCGCGCGTCATGCGTCACCATCGCTCGATAACATTGATCGCGATTTAATTGCATAGTTCGACAATCCTCTGAAAAGAAAGACCTGTCTCGCCGTTTTCGGACACGCAAAAAGAACGTCCGGACGTCTCGGCGGCGCTTTCCTCCGGACGCGATAGCACCCAACGGCCCAACGCCCCAAGCGCCCCAAGAGCTAACGGCATCAGACCCTTCAAACCGGGAGGACGAACACGAGTACCCGTCTCGGTCTTTGATTTACGGTACTTACGTACTTACCGCCTAACGATCTACGCGGTATGCGAAGCGTCCCGCTTTGCCTCTTCCATCACTGAGCAGACCGGGACGGTTCACTTACTACTGACCAGAGCTTTCATTGACGTTCATGGTCCTTCAACGACGTTTGGCAACATGTCACTGGAACCGCAATGGGTCGGCTGGGCTCGGGAATTGCAAGCCATCGCACAAACGGGACTGCACTTCACGGAATCTGAATATGATCGTGACCGCTACCGGAGAATTTTAGAGATTTCGATCAATATTTTTGCTGAACATTCAGGCGAGTCATCGGCACTGATTCGACGGCTTTTCGAAAATCAATCCGGATACGCGACACCGAAGGTCGATGTCCGAGGCGTGGTATTCCAAGAAGACAAATTGTTGCTCGTCCAGGAAAAGTCTGACGGACTTTGGACCTTGCCCGGAGGTTGGGCAGACGTCAACGATTCTCCCTCCGAAGCCGTGGAAAGGGAAATCATCGAAGAATCGGGTTTTCAGGCAAAGGCCGAAAGATTGCTCGCCGTTTTTGACCGAGCCAAACACTGCCACGAGCCGCCTTTCCCCTTTCATGTTTACAAGTTGTTTATTCTCTGCCGGCTCGAGGGAGGCCAAGCGACAGAGACTAGCGAAACCAGTGGGGCGGAATTCTTCGGCAAAAATGCGATTCCCCCCTTGTCGACCTCCAGGGTCACCTCCGACCAGATTCGATTTTGTTTCGAGGCACGAAATAATTCTGACGGCCCATGCCGATTTGATTAGCTTGCCGCCGTTGATTTAGAGATCTTGTCAGCCCGAGAGACTTGGGAACCGGCGCAGGATGGAAGCGAGTAAGAAAATGAACGAAACCGGCTGAATGAACATTTGATGTACGCGAGTTACCACCCACGATGAGCCCGGTGATTCTAATAATCGCCTTAACGTCGATTGCGGCTTCAAGTTTGATCCTGCGCATTGTGATCGGATATCTGGTGCGGCCACCCGGCGCGCCCCGGATTTCGCTCCGAATACCGACCATCGATCCGCGTTGGGTGGGCCGCCGCCTTGCCGAGATTCTCTATCGCAGGAAAAGGAAGTAGTGAGGAGTTTCCAGTGTCAGTTGTCAGAGGAGAGCAGAAGCACAGGCCAAGTCGTTTAAGGTGAAAATGGCGAAATCGCGCTACTGAGAACTGACACTGACAACTCCTCAACTCCTTCTCCCCCCTACCCTTGCAAGAGCAAACGAGCAGGGGCTTCGACGCAATCTTTTACTCGGACCAGAAAGGTTACTGCCTCTTTGCCATCGACGACGCGATGGTCATAACTGACAGCGAGGTACATCATCGGCCGCACCTCGATTTTATCGCCATTCGCCACCGGTCGATTCTGAATCTTATGCATTCCCAAAATGCCGCTCTGCGGCGGATTCAATATCGGCGTGCTCAGGAGTGATCCGTAGATGCCGCCGTTCGTGATCGTGAAAACTCCGCCGGTTAGATCGTCCAGACCCAATTTGCCATCTCGAGCTTTGCTAGCGTAAGCCGCAATCTCCTTCTCAAGCTCGGCAAAACCTTTTTTGTCAGCGTCCCGGACCACCGGGACCACCAATCCGCGTTCCGTCCCAACAGCGACGCCGATATCGTAATAGTGATTTTCGATCAAATCTTCACCATCGATCCTGGCGTTCATTGCGCGCACGGATTGTAGCGCGTCCACTACGGCCTTAATAAAAAAAGACATGAAACCAAGTTTGACACCGTGCCGCTTTTGAAAGCTTTCCTGGTATTGCGAGCGCAGCTGCATCACTGCGGACATGTCGCATTCGTTGAATGTGGTCAGCATCGCGGCGCTCTGCTGAGCCAGAACGAGCTGGGCAGCAATTTTCTTCCGCAAGGGACTCATTTTGCGCCGGGTAACCCGAGCGCCTGACTCGACCGGAGCAGCGCTCGAGACAGGAACAACAGCCGCCGGTTTAGCAGAAGCGGATGGAGCAGGTACCGGCTCGGATCCGGGCTGTGCCGGCGTTCCAGGAACACTTTTTGACTCCAAGAATAGAACTAGATCCGGTTTTGTGACCTGCCCATGTTTGCCGGTCCCAACGACCTCGGCTGGATTGATTTTCTCTTCTTCTACTATTCGCCGCGCTGCGGGAGATAAAGTTTCGTTCGATTCCCGTTGGGACATGGATTGGAAAGTCTCGGCTGAGGTGGACGGCTGAGCGCTCTCAACCGGCACCTTTACGCTGTCATCCAGCAGAGCGACTACTTGACCGATCTTAACCTCCTGGCCTGCTTCGGCCTGGATTTGGAGTTTCCCGGAATTGGGCGCGGGAACCTCGGTTGAGATTTTGTCTGTTTCCAAGGTAAACAGAGCCTCACCTTCGCTGACGTTATCCCCATTCTGCCTGTGCCAGACAGAGAGAACGCCGGACGTAATCGATTCGCCGACCGCAGGGATCTTGACTTCGATGCTCATGGATGGAGAAGGGATGATGCGATCCCAAAGCCATCGATTACACGGTAAAGGCCTGATGAACAAGCTCCTTCTGCTGCCGATCGTGCCATGCTTTCGATCCGACTGCGGGGCTTGCCGCAGCCGGCCGGCCGGCATACTCGATTTCCCGGCCCGATGCTCCGCCAAGCAACGGCGCGATGTAGGTCCAGGCCCCCATGTTCCTTGGCTCTTCCTGGCACCAAACCCACTTGGCAGAGTGACTCACTTCGCCAATGGTTTTTTTGAGACCTTCCAGGTCCAGCGGATAAAGCTGCTCAACGCGAACAAGTGCTGTCGTAGAGACTTGGTTTGCTTCCAAGTACCCGATCAAATCGTAATAAACCTTGCCACTGCAAAAGATGACTCGGTCAATGTTCTTGGCATCGCCGAGCAAGGTCGGCCCGAGAATTGGCTGAAAGGCTGAGTTCGTGAAATCTTCGATTCGCGAAGTGGCTCGCTCATTTCGCAAAAGCGATTTCGGGGTCATGATGATCAGCGGCTTACGAAAATCTCTCCGCACTTGCCGGCGAAGTACGTGAAAATATTGGGCCGGAGTTGTGAGATTGCAGACCTGAATATTATCCTCCGCACAAAGCTGCAGGAAACGCTCCAACCGCGCACTGGAGTGTTCCGGCCCCTGGCCTTCGTATCCGTGCGGCAGCAGGAGGACAATTCCGGTAGGCCGTTGCCATTTTGATTCGGAACTCACGATGAATTGGTCGATCACCACCTGAGCGCCGTTGACAAAATCCCCGAATTGGGCCTCCCACAGGCAGAGCATATCCGGAAAATCGAGGGAATAACCATAATCAAACCCCAGAACAGCCGCTTCAGACAACATGCTGTTGTAGACGCAAAACCGCGCTTGCCCCTCCTGAAGATTTCCGAGCGGAATATAACTTCGGCGGTTAACAGTTTCGTACAAAACGCAGTGGCGCTGGCTAAAGGTGCCGCGCCGGCTATCCTGACCGGACAGACGAACCGGCGTCCCCTCGACCAGGAGGGAACCAAAAGCGAGCGCTTCTCCGAAAGCCCAGTCGTATGGGCCCCCTCCCTGGTGCTGATTTTTTCGCCGGTCCAGAAACAACTTTTTGACCTGCGGCTGAACCATAAAACCTTCCGGGACCCGAGTCATCCGACTGACGATCAAATCAATCAATTCCTTTGAAATCCGGGTTTCCGGTTCCTGGTGGCTATAGGGAGGTTGAAAGATCGCCGTAGACTCTTCGAAGCCCCGGTGAAAATCTTTTTTCGACGTCACTTCAGAGGTCCGAACCTCGCCCAGGGCGATCTCGAGCTGACCTCTGAATTCCTTTTCCAGGCTCCCCGCCTCTTCCGCAGTGAGCACTCCGGATTGCAGCATCCGATCCTTGAAAAGCTTTGTCACCGCCGGGTGGGCGTGGATTTTCTTGTACAACCTCGGTTGTGTAAAGCTTGGCTCATCGGTTTCGTTATGTCCATACCTCCGATAGCAGTACATGTCGACAACGACGTCGCGGGAGAATTTTTGCCGGCAATCCAAGGCCAGTTTCGCTACATATTCAACCGCGATCGGATCGTCTCCGTTGACGTGAAAGATCGGGGCCTCGATCATTTTGGCGACGTCAGTGCAATACGTCGTGGAACGCGCATCGGCAGGCAGAGTCGTGAACCCGATCTGATTGTTCACGATTACGTGCACAGTGCCACCAGTCTCATAGCCAGGAAGTTGAGATAGGTTCAAGACTTCCGCCACGATCCCCTGACCGGCGAAAGCAGCATCTCCATGGATGAGAAGGGGAAGCACCTTTTTTCGTTTATCGGTGTCCTCCAAAATTCGTTGGCGTGCGCGTGCTTTGCCTTCAACGACCGGATCGACAATTTCGAGATGGCTGGGGTTGGCTGCAAGCTGGAGTTTGATCTCTGCTCCCGAATCCGTTTCCCGCACGCTTTCGTAGCCTAAATGATATTTTACATCGCCATCCCCGGCGACCAGGTCCGGAATGTAATTTTCGGTGAATTCTTTAAAGATGGTGTTGTACGATTTGCGCAGAAAATTCGCCAACACGGTCAACCGGCCTCGGTGTGCCATGCCCATGACAATCTCAAGAATTCCTGCTTCCGGACAACCAGCGAGGATCGTTTCCAAGATCACCATCAGACTTTCGCCGCCTTGGAGTGAGAAGCGTTTTTGGCCAATGAACTTGGTATGGACAAACTGCTCAAATGTCTCAGTATCCATTAAACACCGGAGCAGCCTTTTCTGAGAGGCGGCATCGGGCTGTGGCAAGGTGATCCTCGTTTCCATCCTGTCTCGGACCCACTCCCGCACCGTTTCGTTCTGGATGTGCATGAACTCGACACCGATCGGTCCGCAATAGATGGCACGCAAGGCATCGATCATCTCTCCGAGCGTCATCGAACGCGATTGCTGAAAATAGCGTGAGGAAACTACCGTATCGAGAGGCACATCCCCCAAACCAAGAGCCTCCAGGGTCAACGCCGCGGTTTCGGGACGAGCTTGTGCCAAAGGATCAATTTGAGCCTGCGTGTGGCCCAGAATGCGGTAATTCTGGACTAAATCGTCAACGCGTTCTTGAAGGCGGTCAAACTCCGCGGCGGCACCCTCCCTCTCAGGGAGGAGGCCCGATTTGCCATTGCGGCTGGCAGAGGATCCTAGCTCGAAACCTTCAAAAAAAGCTGACCAACTCGAATCTATAGATGCCGGATCTTGCTTCCAACGTTGATAATATTCATCTAGAAGATCGGCATTCCAATCGTTCAAATACGAAGTCTTCATGATGTCACTCGGGCACGACGTTGAATTAAACATCTAAACGAACTTTGGCTCGACCCAAACCCAATTTATCACAAATTTAGGCACAGGCAGAGGACAGGCTGCCTTCGGAACACTATCTGGAATGTTTTCAGGTGGCAGTTGGACGCGCACGTGAAGGTAGTTTCTGCGAGGTAGATTGAATGATCAAAGTTGAACATCTCACCAAAAAGTATCCCGGAGTGGTTGCCATCGACGATTTAACCTTTGAAGTCGAGAGAGGGGAGATCGTAGGCCTTCTAGGACCGAACGGGGCGGGTAAAAGCACGACCATGCGCATCCTCTCCAGCTTCCTGCCTGCCACCTCCGGCCACGCTTATATTGCAGGGCATGACGTTTTCACGGATTCCTTAAAGGCGCGCCGCCATCTTGGTTACCTCCCTGAGAGCGTCCCCTTGTACGGCGATATGCGGGTGAACGAATATCTTCGATATCGCGGATCGCTGAAGGGCCTCAGCGGTAGAAAGCTACGGGGCAGGGCAGATGCGGTCAAAGAACTTTGCGGTGTGAAAGAGGTCGAAAATAAGCTGATTGCCAGTTTGTCGAAGGGATATCGGCAGCGGGTCGGTCTGGCTGAGGCATTGATTGATGAACCGGACCTTTTAATTCTGGATGAACCCACGATCGGGTTGGATCCCAATCAGATTCGCCATGTCCGCGAATTGATCAAGTCGCTGGGCAAACGCCATACGATCTTGCTCTCGACTCATATTTTATCGGAGGTGGAGGTCACCTGTTCACGGGTAATCATCGTCCACCGGGGAAAAATCGAAGCCTCCGATACGCCTGAAAATCTAGTCAGCCGGATCCGGACCTCCGGCACCGTGAGAGTGGAGGCCAGAACCGGCAACGACGATCCAGCAGAATTGCTGGAGAAGATCGCCGGAGTAAAAAGTGTGGCGGCCCATCAGGAAGATGATTGGCACCGGTGTTTAATCCGGGTCGAAGCGAATTCAGATCTGCGGGAAGATATTTTTCGACTGGCGGTTGAGCGGCGCTGGACGATCCGGGAGCTAACGCAAGAGCGGGCGACACTGGAAGATGTATTTGTAGAACTAACCCACGCGGACAATTAGTCATGGGACAGATTTCAAACAGAGATCGATGAGACGCCTTTTTACTTTAACCCAGAGAGAATTGTCGGGTTTCTACTATTCGCCGATCGCCTACATCGTTCTATTCCTATTCCTGATTCTGAACGGATTGTCCTTTTGGTTCGCCATTGCGTTGTTGAATCGAGCCCCGTCCGAAAATACTGTGGTCCAGGTTTTCTTTAATTCTGCATTTTTCTGGATAGCCTACCTCCTGGTCTTTCCGGTCATCACGATGCGTTCGTTTGCGGAGGAGTTTAAACTCGGAACCATCGAAAGCTTGATGACCGCTCCAGTGCGAGACTGGGAAGTCGTCGCCTCGAAATTCATCGCCGCACTCGTTTTCTACATGAGCCTCTGGTTGCCCAGTTTGTTATATTTCCTGATTTTCGCCTGGCTCGGCAATCGGTCCGCCATCGGGTCGGCCGCCCAACTCTGGGCTCCCTATTTGCTATTGCTAGTGATGGGAATGTTCAATGTCGCTCTGGGCTGTGTCGCTTCGGCGATGACTTCAAATCAAATTGTTGCCGCGATGATTTCCCTGGTGCTGACGATTGGCTTTTTTTTCCTGACGCTCATTAACTATGTTGTGAACAGCTCGTCGTCAACTCTTCGGGAAGTGACCGCTTACGTCGCTCAACTGGACCATATGGACTCTTTTTCACGAGGAATCGTAGATACTCGAGTGTTCGTCTTTTATCCGAGCATGACTCTCCTTTTGCTGGCGATCGCCTATCACGTGTTTCAGTACCGGCGCTGGAAGGCTTAACCAATTCCGGAGCTGCATGGCGAATTCACCCTCTAAGCCGCCCGGTATCAAACGATTGCGAATCGGCGTCAATGTAGTCCTGCAGACCGTTATCATTGCGGCGATCGTTCTCATGGTTAACTACCTCGGGTTCAACCGGTATAAACGCTGGGATCTCTCCCGTTACAACAAGTACGCACTTTCAGAGTTGACGAAAAAATATCTGAAATCCCTCAAAAAAGAGGTCAAGATCTACGTTTTCTTCGCTCCCACATCTCAAAGTGCAGGCTCTGAACTCTACTACGACCTGCAGAACCTTTTGAAGGAGTACGAATTCGCAGGGAAAAAAAAGATCCAGGTTGAGATCATTGATCCTTATCGCAATCTCACCCGCACCCGTGAGCTACAGGTAAAATATAATTTCGGCGCAGATGAAAACCTGGTCATTCTCGACTATCAGAACCGCCAGAAGATTCTCCGCGTCGCCGACATGGCCGAATATGATCCTCCGGGAATGTTTAGTGAAACTCCTCAGGTCAGATCCTTCCGCGGCGAGCAAGTCATTACCAGCGCTCTGATCGAGCTCACGGAAGATAAGCAAACGAAGTTCGGATTCATCACCGGGCATGGCGAACCGAGTCTCGAAAACGCCTCAACTCTGACTCGATTTAAGGAGTACGTCGAACGCCAGAACATCAAAATCGAACCTTTGATCCTGACCAATTTGGAACGAATTCCGACCGAGTTCGCCGCCGTGATGTTAGCTGGGCCAAAATATGATCTTGGCGAAAGAGATATTTCTCTCCTCCGCAACTACTGGAACGAACAAGGCCGAATCCTCATTTTACTGGATCCGAAAGTCAAAACTCCAAAACTCGATCAATTTCTTGCCGAATTTGGCATCCGGACCGAACCGGACCTGATTGTCACTCAATTCAAGACCGGGATTGAGGAACAATCTGTAACGCTGGATGTGTACGCTCAGTTCTTGCCGGAAACGAACTTCCTGAGGAGCTTAAGCCAGGCCACCGGTTTTTTTCCCGGCGGTACTTGCTCGCTCTCGATCGATGAATCGAAAATCGCGCAGCAAGGCTTAACAATGACAAGGTCGCTTACCCCGGCGGCTCCAGACTACTGGGGCGACAAAGACGAAATTCTTTCTTCACAAAAAACTCCAACCTACGCTCAGGGGATTGATCTCCCTCCCCCGCTCTATTTTGGAGTCGCACTCGAAAAAGGAGCTATTAAAGACGCGCGTGTACAGCTTCATTCCTCATCCCGGATGATCGTTCTCGGAAACGCCGATTTTCTGCGGAACGAATCCCTCACTCAATCTCCCCCGGATGTCGATTTCATCCTGATGAGCATGAACTGGCTCGCGGACCGGGAACAGCTGCTCGCGATCGCACCGAAGGCCGCCGGAACATTCACGCTCAACCTTTCAGACGCGCAAATGAATGAAATCGTTCTGCTCACCGTTGTCGGAATCCCGATGCTGATCGCTCTTCTCGGCCTGGCTGTCTGGTCGCTCCGAAGACGGTAGTTCTAGAGGAAGGAGTTCAGGAGTCAGGAGTCAGGAGTCAGGAGTCAGGAGTCAGGTGGCGGGAGTCAGGAGTTCAGGAGTCGGGAGTCGGGTGGCGCTGGATAGGCTGTTTCAGGCCGGTCAGAAACCGGGAATTAACGCAGTAAAGCCCTGGAGGTGAAGTGCCACTTTGAATATTGAACGACTGGTTAAACGATCCTGACTACTCCAGAACTCTTTGAGAAAACGGAAGTGCCGGCAACGGGCTCGAACAAGAATATGTGCCCGGGAAATCGGCGGTTTCCGACTCGGCCAATGATTCTTGGCGGTCTAAATTCGAAAGCCGAGTATTCTATCGAGCAAAGCGATCTTTAAAGCGCACTGCCATTCTGCAACTCCTGAACTCCTGCAACTCCTGAACTCCTCCCTTTTGCAACTCCCGAAATCCTGCCTTCTGGCACTATGAAGCCGAGAACCACCCTCATTCTGTTGGTCATTGCCTTCGCCCTGGCTGCCGCTATTCTCGCTCTCGACCGCTTTTCGCAAAAAACCCGAGACCGGCATGAGCGCACCGCCCACCTGGTAGAGGTGAACAGGGCGGACATCGAAGGGATCACGATTCAGAACGGTGCGGGGCTGATCAAGGTCAAAGCGGAAGGTGACTCCTGGAAGATGGTTGCTCCATGGCAGGATGACGCAGACTCTGGCGTCATCGACCAGCTTCTCGATGCGCTCCAAGGTCTTCGTCCCGAGGACGTGATCACCGACTTGGGGAAAGGCGACAAGAGGCGGCAAATATTGAACGATTTCGGACTAAACAAAGCAAAGCTTCGGCTAAAGCTGGAGGGTAAACATATGCCGCCGGAGTTGATCTTTGGGCAGGAAACGGCGGTGCAAGACAGGGGCTATATCCGCATCCAGGATGAGGACGCCGTTTATGTCGTTCCCGATGATCTGAAAAAGATTGTCTCCAAAAGCCCGGAAGATTTTCGGGACCATCGAATGACGCCGTTCTTAACGACGTTGATTGACCGGGCCATTTTTCAAGTGAGCGGCGGAGAAATCGAGCTCGCGAAAGAACAGGACAACTGGCAGTTAGTGCGCCCGATCAAGGCGCGGGCCAGCAACGACGCCGTGGTTGATATCCTGACCAGGATGAATCAAACGCAGATCTCAAAGTTTGTTTCGGAAAGCAAATCGAATCCGGGATCGTTCGGCCTGGATTCACCCGCCGATATCCTCACCTTGTTTGGCGGGGAAGGAAAAAAGTTCGAAATCGAGATCGGGAGCGCCATTCCATCCGATCCACAGGCAATTTATGCGGGTCTCCCGGAACGGAATACGGTCGTAGAAGTCAACAAAGGATTTGCCGGCTTGTTCAACATCACCCCGAACGACCTCAGGGATCGAAAGATCGCACGGCTGAATTCCGATCTCATTGATCGCGTTACGATTGAAAACGCAGATCGGTCGAAAATCGTCCTCACACGCGAGGAAAATCGCTGGCGTTTTCTAAGCCCGGTGAACGCGCCGGCCAACGCCAATAACATTCAGAGACTGATCCAGGAAATTAACGACGATGAGGTCACGGAATTTGTTTCGGATACCGCGACCGATCTGGCGAAGTACGGTCTGGATCAGCCAAAACTGAAGATTTTATTCAGCTCCTATTCGTCGGAAAACACGGCTGAATCTGATGCCGGTGAAGTTGTCCTTTCTACTTTGGAATTTGGGCATTCGGAGCATGGGGTTACCTATGCCCGCCTGAAAGAAGAACCGTACATCTTTTCAATTTCGGACCAGATGGTCGCCGATTTGCCAAAGACGAAATTCAGTTTCCGCAGCCTGGATGTTCTGGATCTGAAACGGGACGAATTGATATCCGTAAATGTGCAAAAAGCGGGCGATGAACCGCTTGACCTGATCAGAGATGCCAAAGGCAAATGGTTGCTGAAAGGCCATGAAAACCGACAAAACGATGGTCAGATTCAGCTTTTTTTTACGGCATTGACCGGTCTGCGCGCGGCGGCGTGGGCCGGCGACCTGAATCCGGAGTACGGACTGGATCAGCCTTCTCTTGAAATCAAGATCTCCTATCAATCCGGCGAACAAAAACAGGAGGTGGACATCAAGTTCGGCAAGGCCAATTCCGGCAACCAGCACTACGGAATGTGCACGCAGCAAGAGGGCGTTTTTCTCGTCGACGACGAGCAGTTTAACCAATTGAAGGCATCACTGAAACGGTGAGGGAGGAGGCGGGAGTCAGGGAGTCAGAAGCACCTTCTTCCTCCCGCCTCATCCCTTCCGACCGGTATAGACCGTGACAATCCCCAGGGAGAGTGGTTTCGCGTCGCAGCTCAGAAATCCGCAGCTGCGCAGAAGTGCGAGCATTGCCTCACCTTTCGGAAAATCTTCAATGGTCTGGGAGAAATAACGATAGGCATCCGGTTCGCCGGTCAGCCATCCGGCTAACACCGGCAAGATGCGATGGAGGTAGATGCGGTAAAGGGTTCGAAGCGGCGGGTTCGGAAGAGAAAAATCCAAGATCACCAGATGCCCTTCGGACCGCAAAACTCTCGCTGCTTCTCTGAGTGCAGCGTCGTGTGAGGCCATGTTTCGTAAACCGAACGCTATCGTCACGGCATCGAAGCAGTCGTTCCGGAACGGGAGCGCTAACCCGTCCGCGACAACCAATTCGGTAATTCCCCGGCGGCGCGCATAGGTCAGCATCGGCGCGCAAAAATCTGCGCCGACAATGTGCGCGGCAGGAATCTGCCGCTTGAGTTCATAGGCCAGGACACCGCTTCCGGTCGCCAAGTCCAGAATGACGGCCGGTGCCCAAGACTTCACTCTGGCACCGACCTTGGCCCGCCAAAGCGAATCGCAGCCAAGACTCAGAAGGCTGTTTGCCAAGTCGTACCGATGCGCGATCCGCGCAAACAATTGCCGGATGGTGTTTGGTTCCTTCTGCGTGAAGATGGATTCCATGCCCGGAAGTGCTCACGAGAGGACTCGAACCTCCACGGGTCGCCCCATACGGTCCTGAGCCGTACGCGTCTGCCAGTTCCGCCACGTGAGCGCGAAAGAGGGGAAACTATCGGAGAACGAAGCGTTGTAAAGGGAATAAGCGGGCGCGTACCTTCACTCTAATTAAGCCGCATTGGCATCAAAACGTAGAGGAAAGGACCGGGGATTTTAATGACGCCCGGGCTCATTTCGTCGATGAGATCGAGGTAAACCTCGTCGTTGGACAGGTTCCGCAGCGGCGCCATGAGAAACTCCGGATTGAAAGCAATTGAGAATTCGCGCCCTTTGTACATGACCGACAAAGATTCCTTAGCCTCGCCAACATCCGGGGTCGTCGCCACGATGTCGATATTGCTTTTCGTGAAAATGAGTTTGACAGAGTTTGACTTTTCGCTGGCCAGCAGCGAGACCCGACGAACTGCGGTTAAAAATGTTTCCCTCTCCAGAGTGATGCGCTCTTTTGCATCGCCCGGGATGACCTGGCGATAGTTCGGATAATTACCTTCGATCAATTTGGAAACGAGCAATGTCCGATTCAGTTCAAACGCGATCTGGTTTTCACCGATGCTAAGTTTTACTTCGCCCTCGTCACGCACCAAGCGTTGCAACTCCGCGACCGCTTTGGTTGGAATAATGATGTCAAGCTCCTGACTCCGTGGAAACTCCAGCTCCAGATCGACCAAGGCCAACCGACGGCCGTCCGTGGCAACCAGTGTCAGCTTGTTGTCTTTGAACGAAAAAAGGATGCCGTTGAGCACGTACCGGGTTTCATCCGTCGAAATGGCGTAGGAGGTCTTCTTCAATCCCTCCTTCAGTTCCTTTTGACCGATAGTGAAATCTTTGGCCTCATCAAAACGAGCCAAGGGCGGAAACTCCTCTTCCGGCAAGCCAAGAATTTTAAAAAAACTCGACCCGCTCCGGATCGAGGCAAGATTTTTTGAATCGACGTCGAAATAGATCTCGGAGGCCGGCAACTCGCGGACGATCGCAAATAACCTGCGGGCCGGCAGCGTGGTGGCACCGGAGCGTTCCACTTGCGCTTCTATGCTCCCACGGACACCGACGTCCAGATCAGTCGTGGTCAGCCGGATCTCTCCATCGCTCGCTTGCAGCAACACGTTCGATAAGATCGGAAGTGTTGTCCGGGTGCTAACTACATTTTGGACGGTAGAGAGACCTTCCAGCAATTTGTCCTTACTGACGCTGAATTTCATGTTGTGAGGATATCAAATCATGTGCCCGAAATATGCGCAAGTCCCTGGAAGCGAACCAAAGATGCACTCGCCGCAGCCAGGCTAACGGATCTGCCAGGGGGCGGCTGAGCGTATTCCCAATCGGTGATTAGAGAAAATTACCGACAAGGTCAAGAGGAACGCCGGGAACGCGGTCGATTGGAACGAACTCCGTGGCGCCACGACAGCCAACTGACCTTCGGTGAAGCCCAAGGGATTTCGGGGACAAAACACTAGCACTAGCGCTCCAGCTGGGTGTCAAGCAGGAGGATCAGCTGGCGAACCTGATCCTCTTTTTTCATTCGCTCGGTTACGGCTTTGAAGGCATGCAAGACTGTCCCGTGATCACGGCCGCCAAAGGCGTCTCCGATTTCGTGCAATGAAGATTTCGTATGCCGGCGGGCGAGATACATCGCGATCTGACGCGGAAAGGCGATATTTGCCGGCCGGCGTTTGCTCGTCATATCGGCCAGC
Organism: uncultured Verrucomicrobiae bacterium; assembly: GCA_963742335.1. Classification (GTDB taxonomy): domain Bacteria; phylum Verrucomicrobiota; class Verrucomicrobiia; order Chthoniobacterales; family JAFAMB01; genus JAFAMB01. The sequence continues at coordinate 200,783 of CAVULL010000014.1, read as the reverse complement.
CGGACATCAAAATGCTCGGCGACCTTCTTCTGGATCTGATCGATCGTGACGATTTTCTTGGCTTCCTCCTGCAAAATATCGCGCAGAAGTTGCTCCACGGTTTCACGCGAAATCTCACGTCCACTCAGCGAAACGTAAGAAGCGACTCTCATGAGCGCTCCTTCGAGCCGCCGCACATTCGTACGAACCCGCTGGGCCAGAAACTCAAGAATTTCCTGACTGAGCTGGACGTGTAGAATCTGGACTTTCTTCCGCAAAATCGCCATCCGGGTTTCAATATCCGGCGGCTGGAGCTCAGCCGTGAGACCCCATTCAAATCGCGAGACTAGTCGCTGTTCCAAATTGGTGATCTCGCTGGCAGGACGATCACTTGAAAGGACGATCTGCTTCCGGCCGTCGAAAAGCGTATTGAAGGTGTGAAAAAATTCCTCCTGCGAGCGCTCTTTGCCCGCTAGAAAATGGATGTCATCGATCAGCAGCAGGTCAGATTGCCGGTAACGTTTCCGGAATTTGACCAGCGTATTGTGTTGGATTGCATCGATAAACTCATTGGTGAATCTTTCGCTGGAAAGATACATTACTTTAAAATTTTTCTTTCGATCCATCACCTGCTGGCCGATCGCTTGCATCAAGTGCGTTTTGCCCAATCCGACCCCTCCATAGATGAAAAGCGGATTATAGGTCTTCGCCGGAGATTGCGCGACTGCCAGGGCGGCGGCATGAGCAAACTGGTTGTTCGATCCGACCACAAAAGTCTCGAAGCTGTTGCGGGGATTCATCCCGTGATTGCTGGCAGACTCCGCCTCCTTTTCCTGGATTCTGGCCTGCAGATGATCACCGGATGACTCCAGCTTCGATTCGGGAGCTTGCATGGCCTTTCCGTTCTCAGATACGCGAAATTTGATCTCCCGGGGACCACCGAGCACGGCCAGGGCAGCCGCCTCGACCAGGTTCAAGTAATTACTCTCTATCCAGAGCTGATAGATAGTATTCGGTACCTCAAAGGTAAGTGCCAATTCATCCGCATGGATCAGTTGGAGGGTTGCGAACCATCTTTGAAAGGCATCAACGCTGACATGCGGCCGAATTCCGGAGGCTATCTCATCCCATATCCTGCGGTAACTATCTTCCATAACTGATTTATCCACAGCGCCTGTCCGCGGTTTGTTCGCGATCCAGGCTTCTCTTAAAATCGAGACGCAAAGGCGAACTGTCTGTCTGGCGTTGTCGGATCCAGGAGGTCACTTCGGATAAAGCGATCTAAGTCGCTCTGTTGGAGATACTTATTGTTCCAGTATTTTTACGGGGTTTAGTGCGTCGTTCAGCTACCATTTCTGCCATTCTTTGCCGACTACATTTCAGGCCGATCGACGCGCTTGCTAAGCGTAGCTTATTCACAAGTTATTCACATCCACCTAACGCGCTTCCCGGCGAGCGGAGCAAAGCTTAGTTTCCGGCTTGAAAGTCAGCAAGCAAAAAAGTCCGCCAAAGCCACGAAAATAAATTTTCTTTCTTCGACTTGACCGACCGGAAATTACCCGCCCGTCCGCTCGATTACTTGATCATCACAATCGATCCCGCGCTTTTCTGCCTGCTCAACCCGCCCGGCAGGCGTCGCGAAGAGGCAACTAACCGTGAAACAGACCAGACACCCAACAAAGACCCACCAGGGAAATGCGATGACCGGCCACCAGTTTGGCAGCCATCCGCCGAACGCCCAATCTTGCGGTTGCAACCGGCCGGCCAACGCTAGCTCTCCCAGATTAAAGGCCGGCAATTTGACTTTACATAAGACTAAGACCGAAGCCACGCCTAACAACATTGCTAGCACATTAGTCTCATCACGACCCCTTCCCTTGGTCAGCATTCCAAGTAAAAAAACCCCCAGGAGCGAACCATAGGCATACCCGAAACTTTGCAAGGCCAGCGGGATAATCGTCAGCTTGGAATCCTGGAGGACCGCGTAGGCCGCCAGCGTCGCGACGACAACCATCAAGGCCCCAAAGACTGCCGTAGCCGCTCGAGCGGCATTCACAGGAGATTGTCGAGATTTTTCACTCCTTAAGTAAGGTAAATAAAAATCCTTGGTAAAACTTGTTGCTAACGCATTTAGCGCCGCTGAGGTCGACCCCATCATAGTGGCGAAGACACCGGCCACGATCAACCCACGCACTCCGACCGGCATTTGGGTGACAATATAATAGGCAAAGACCTCGTTGTCGGCGGCAGGCAAATGCGGATCCGGCAATACATCGTAGTAGACCGACAATAAGATACCGACTAACAAAAAACCAAAGGCGATTGGCAAGTCGGCTAAGCCGCTTAAAATGAGAGATAACCTGGACTTTCGGAAATCTTTTGCCGTCAGCATTCGCTGGACATTATCCTGGTCCGTACCATGAGTCGCCATCGTCAAAAAAGTCGAAGCAATAAGAGCTGAGAAAAGAGTATAGGGTTCTTCAAGCAAATCTTTGAGGCCGATCCAAAAACCTTTACTGAAATCCCAGCCAGTTTGAAAGAAGGTCGGCCAACCACCTAATCGCTCTTTGACGGTTATCAGCCCACCAGGGGTATGTTGAACTAATAACCAGATCGCGAAGATCATAGAACCCAACATCAGACTGGCTTGGATAAAATCAGTCCAAACGACTGCCTTGATGCCACCGATTGCCGTGTAGATGGTAGTTAGGAGAGTAACGAACAGAATGCCGCAAAAATAGATCCAGATGTTAACCTCGAGGCCCGGGAAAAGATACTGCCAGATGACCTTGATAATGACGCCGCCGAGATAAAGCCGGACCCCGATGCCGAGCACCCGAGTGAAAAGAAAAATGGCGCTGGCCACATTTTTTGTCCAGGGGCCGAAACGAATTTCCAGGAATTCGTATATGCTCTGGACCCTATAGCGATAGTAGGGACGGATAAAGGTGAAGGCGATCAGAACCCGGGCCAGGATGGTGCCGATCGTCAGCTGGGCATAAATGAAGCTTCGGGTCTTGAATCCCTCTGCCGGGGTTCCCAGGAAAGTGGCCGCGCTCGTCTCCGCTGCGATAATGGACGCCAGGACCGCCCACCAGGGAATGGATCTTCCCCCCAGAGCAAACTCGGTCAGATTGCCGCTTTTTCTTCCCGCCCAAAGACCGATCCCGACGATCCCCGAAAAATAGAGCAGAAGCACGATCGCATCGAGCCAGAGGTGCGCTGGTTGAATGGACGAATTAAGCATCGCATCCGCGATCAATGACTCAACGCTGCCACCGGCACAGGCACTGAAACCGGTGTCAAATTCTTGATTAGAATCCGAGAATTTCGACCGTTGGACTCATATTTTGCCCGCCTTACCGGCGGCAAAATTTCGGGCCCGGCTTCGGTAAAGCCACCCTTTTGCTGGAGATAGACAAACGCCTGCGTCGATAAGGCGATCAATTTTGAAAATCCACGTTCTCGCGCCAGGTTCTCCACGAAGGACATCAACTTGCGACCCAACCCCTGGTTTTCATTGGATCGACTGACGTAAAGGCAAGCCAGTTCGGCCATCTTATACTCCGGATACGGATACATGGCGACACAACCGACGATGTGCCGATCAATCTCGAGAACCCAGTAATCATCAATATCGGCCAAAATCTCGGCTCGCGTCCGGCGGACAAGTTCATCGCTTCGGATCGATTGCTGGATCAGCGACATAACCTCCCGAAGGTCTTTCTTATACAGATGTCGCACCTGCTCATACTCGTTCGAGTAGACCATCGTTCCGACCCCGCCGTTGCTGAAGATCTCGGCCAGAAGCGCCTCGTTGACATTCCCATTCAAGAGGTGAACCCGAGGTATCCCGTACCGACAAGCTTGCGCCGCGTGTTCCAGTTTTGAAAGGAGACCTTTGGGTAAATTGTCCCCCTGCTTTTTGAGAACTTCTTCCAACTCGGGGGCAACCAGATGCCCGATCCTTTGCCCGTCCAGGACCAACCCATCGGAGGCGGAAAGATAAATTAACTTCGCGGCGTGCAACGCTTCGGCGACTTCGAGAGCCACCAGATCAGAGTTCACCCGAAACGTTCTGCCTTCTCCGTCGAATCCCAGCGGCGGGATGACCGGAACAATTTCCTCGTTCAGAAAAAGCTGTAGAATCTTTACATCGACCCGCTCGACTTTACCGGAATATTGAAAATCGACCCCCCGCACAATTCCGAACGGATGGGCGATGATGCAATTGGCGTAGGCGGCCCGGAGATCGACCTGGGTCAGGCCTTCCATTATTTGATTGGTCAACCGAATCGCGACGTTGATCGAAAGCTGGAGGGTTGTTTCGTCGACCAACCCGATGCCATCAGCGTTGGACGGCCTGAACCCCTGTTCCTGGGCCGCCTGTTCAATTTGGAGACCCGCGCCATGAACCAAAGCAACTTTGATGTTCAGAGAGCGAAGGACAGCTATGTCGAGCAGGATATTCGAAAAATTCTCGGAGCCAAGAATCTCGCCATCGATTGCGACGACAAAGATCTTGTCTCTAAAACGCGTGACATACTGCAGAATTCCGCGGAGCTCAGGTAGTTTCATGAGGGCGTCAGCGATTCGCAGTGGTTAGATACAAGCACCAACATTCCGAGGCAAACGGTATTCGGCAGGATAGCCTTTCAGCGAATCTCACCGGCCACCAAGGCCGCCAATCGATCGAGGTTCAATTCTGTGGCGCTTGTCACGACAAGATCAGCCACGCTCAAGTCCTGACGCTCGCTGAATCGATTGGGAATGGCGATGGCTTTCAATCCCGCGTTCTTGGCCGATCGGCACCCAGGTTCGGAATCCTCCAGAGCAACGGCTTGGCCGGGACTGACCTGCAATGTCTGAACCGTCTTAAGATAGATATCTGGTGCGGGTTTCGGATTCAGGACCATATCACGGGTAACGACCGTGTCGACGTACTCGCGCAGACCGAGGCGCCGCAGGCCGCCTTCGACCCAGCCATTCTCAGAATTGCTGGCCACACCGATTCGTACTTGGTATTCCTTGGCGCGGAGCATGAGCGATTCGATCCCGGGCAAAACGTTCGCTTGAAGCGTCAGTTCCCAATTTCGAGCTTCTCGTTTGGGCATCAGCTGCGACCAATCGAGGCGGCGATTGAGGATCTGTTCCAAATGAACCCCCGGATCAAAACCGCCGACATAACCGGTCGCATGCCTCCAATCGTCGATCTTCAGGGTGGCGCCAAATTCCTGATAAATTTCCTCCCAGCTAATGAAGCCGGGATTTTCGGTATCGACAATCAATCCGTCGAAATCAAAAACGATTGCAGCTAGAGTCATCCTTGGTCAGTTGGCAGTGCAGTGGTCAGCTGGGAGTGCGGAGGAAGTTCAATTCTCGTTGTCAATTGGGCGATAGGAAAGAAGGTGGAGTTGCTAAAGTTGGTTCTTTGCCCCGAAGGGGCTGGGCTCACAGGACTCAGCCCAGCAACACCGGGGAATTAACCACCCATCGCGGCGCGCCCCGAACCCTCAAGCCACAGGCAACTTCCTCCGACTTCGCTCAACGCTTAGCTGCAAATTCGAAAAGTTCCTTGTCGACAAAGAAACGCTTCAACTCCAAGACCGCGTTTTCCGGGCTGTCTGAGCCGTGAGCCACATTGACCATGACGTCTTTACCGAAATCGCCTCGGATGGTTCCCTTCGCTGCTTTACGAGAATCGGTGGGCCCCAATAGATCCCGAACGAGGGATACGGCATTTTCGCCGGACAAAGCCAAGGCGATTACGGGGCTGGATTGCATGAAAGACTTCAGTCCAGGGTAGAAAGGCCTGTCCATGACATGGGCATAGTGCTCGGCCAGCACACCATCCGCCAGAAGCATCATCTTGCAGCCGACAATCTCCAAGCCGGAAGCCTCAAATCGTTTGATCACATCGCCGCAACGGCGATCTGCAAGGCAATCCGGCTTTAGCAGTACAAGGGTCGTTTCGATCATATTTGACCATCTCGTTTCGCACGAAGCCGGATTTTTTCAAGGACCATCCCGTTTTTCGTGCTGGGTATCGGTCCGAATGCTTCTGTCCTGTTGAGTCTGCCATGGTAAACGCTTATCCTGGTTCGGGCCAACAACTTTTCGGAACAGTCTGTTACGGTGAGACCCTCACAATCGCACTTCGGATCAGGTCAATTGATCGGGCTAGACGTTCATGACGTCGCATTTGGAGGTGCGGGTGTCGGCAGATTCAACGGAAAAATCGTTTTCGTTCCTTTTACAATCGACGGGGAACGCGTTGAGGTCCGGGTGATTGAGCACAAGAAGAGCTTTGATCGGGCACAGCTTAGTCATGTGGTCAGCCCCTCGGCCGAGCGAGTTGAGCCCCTCTGTCCTTATTTCGGCCACTGCGGCGGCTGCGATTATCAGCATATCGCCTACCGCCACCAACTGAAATTAAAACACCGCCAGGTAAGCCAGCTTTTAGAGAGAATCGGCCACATCACCGATGTCGAAGTCTCGCCCACCTTGGCATCTTCCAGTCCTTATGCGTTCCGAAACCGGATCACCGTGCACGCCGCCGGAGACAAGATCGGATTTTTTGCAAAGAACAGCCGTAAAGTTGTTGATGTTGAGCGTTGCGCGATCGCAATTCCGGCTGTCAACGACGCTCTGAAAAGCCTTCGGGCAGCCGGTCTGGCGGATGGGAAGCACAGAACTCTGCGCGGAGCGGGAGTGCCTCGCACGTTCACACAGACCAACGATTCCATTGCCGCGGCTCTGCTGGAGTTTGTCGTTCGCGGCACCGCCGGTGATGTCGTCCTCGACGCCTATTGCGGCTCCGGCTTTTTTGGACACGCCCTGGCCGAACGAGGGAAGACGGTTCTGGGCGTCGATTGGAATGAAACGGCGATCAACGCCGCGTGGGAATCTGCAGGTACCAACGAGACATACATCCTCGGGGATGTCGCCGACGCAATAGAATCTCTCCTCGTGCAGGCTCACCCTCACACCGTCATTCTCGATCCCTCCGCCGACGGCCTTGATGAACGGGTTACCAATGCACTGGCGGTCAATCCGAGCAACCGGTTAGTCTATGTCTCCTGCAACCCGGCCACTCTGACGCGTGATCTGGCACGGCTGCGAAAAAATTATCGTATCGTGGCGATCCAGCCATTCGACATGTTCCCGCAGACCGCAGAGATTGAAGCGGTCGCTCTACTTGATTCGATAAAATCTTAATTCGATAAAATCAGATCCGACGCTCTGGGAACAGGGCATTCATTTTTGCACTGATTTTTTCGTCCATCCGCACTAATTCGGGCCAGCCCCGAGTGTACCCTTCTGATGCCAATTTCCTGGTGGCATCGATTCCCATGTGCGAACCAATGTTTGGAGCGGTGGGCGCATGATCGAGGCTGTCACTCGGGTTCTTGATAAATGTCGTGTCCCGCTGTGGATCCGTGTTCGCACAGAGCCGGAAAAGTACCTCGCTGGTATTATGCACATCGCAGTCTTCATCCAGGACCACAATGTACTTGGAAAACATCATTTGGCCCATCCCCCAGAGACCGTGCATAATCTTGTAAGCTTGATACGGGTACTGCTTGCGAATGCTGACAAACACGAGATTGTGAAATACCCCTTCCGCCGGCAGCGCCATGTCCACAATCTCCGGAAAATTCATTTTGAAGATCGGGAGAAAAATGCGGACACTCGCGCTCCCTATATAAAAATCTTCCATGGGTGGAACACCGACAATCGTCGCAGGATAGACCGCTTGCTTCCGGTGGGTAATCGCGGTCAGATGAAACACCGGATACGGGTCCACAGGCGTGTAGAAACCGGTGTGGTCGCCAAACGGTCCCTCATCGCGCAATTCACCCGGTTGCACGTAACCTTCCAGGACGAAATCCACATCGCCCGGAACCTCCAAATCGCAGGTTTCGCACTTCACCAATTCGACCGACTTTTTTCGGACGAAACCGGCAAATAGCACTTCATCCAGACCATCCGGTAAGGGGGCAGTTGCTGCGAAAGTATAGGCCGGATCCCCGCCAAGACAGACCGCCACCGGCATCGGCTCATTTCTTTCGTAATAACGTTTTCCGTGACGAGCCCCTACCTTGTGAATCTGCCAATGCATCCCGGTCGTTCGGCCATCATAAATCTGCATCCGGTACATCCCGATATTTCGCTCGCCGGAGTCGGGATCTTTTGTGTACACGGTCGGCAACGTAATAAAACGGCCTCCGTCCTTCGGCCAACAGAGCAAGACCGGTAAATCTTCCAAAGAAAAATCGCCGGCCTGATCGAATCGATGAATGACCTCTTTACACGGGCCGTCACTCACCTGCTTCGGACGAGCGTGCAGCAGATCAATGCCCTGTTTCAAGAGGGACCAACCTTGCCGGAACGATGTCGGAGGTTTTGCTTTAAGAATAAGCTGCATTTGGTGAGCGATCTCGTCGACCGACTCCACCCCGATGGCACGCGCCATGCGACGTTCAGACCCCATTGTATTAATGGCGACTGGAAACGGCGAGACCTTGCCGTTAACCGTCGGTTTTTCGAACAGAAGCGCTTTCCCGCCTCCAGGCGCTTTCATTTGTCGGTCCGCCAGCTCCGTTATCTCTAGTTCGGTGGCTATCGGCTCGGAAAAGCGAATGAGTTCCGACGCCCGTTCGAGTTCTTCGATAAAATGCGACAATGAACGATAAGCCATATTATCTTTCTAGCCGCACTACCTTAGACCCGATCTCCCGTTGAGCAATAACGCTGCTTTCTTCCCGAATAACCAGCGCCCGCCCCTGGCAGGTTGCAGAAAATATCGCCACTGCGTAGCTTACCAAAATGGAGGACCGATTTGGCCATCGTATCAGCTACCTGCGGGTGTCGATCACCGACAGGTGCAATGAACGATGTCTCTACTGCATGCCTCACGAACTACAAGAATGGCTTCCGCGCTCGGAAATCCTGAACTTCGACGAGATCACGAGATTGGTGCGGATCGCTTCCGATCTCGGAGTGACTAAGCTCAGGATTACCGGGGGAGAACCATTGGTGCGACAAAATGTCCTTCAACTTTTTCGCCAGCTCAGCGAACTGACAAAAATCACCGATATCGGGATATCCACCAATGGATCACTTCTCGCCAAGAGAGTCGGAAACGATGAAACGATGGCCCGGGCTCTCGTGAAATGCCGGGTGCGCACAGCCAACATCTCGCTCGATACGCTTGACCGGGAAATGTACCAGTTAATCACGGGGCGCGATTTTCTTCCCCAGGCTCTTGAGGGGATCGCTGCCGCAAAAGAAGCCGGGTTCGAAAAAGTCAAACTGAACGCAGTGATGATGCGCGGTCGTAACGAGGATGTTCTTCCAGATTTGGTGCGCTTTGCTCGAGCAGAAAATCTGCTGCTTCGATTTATTGAGTTGATGCCAGTCACCACGACAGACGTTTTGACTGACGAGAACTTCCTTTCGGTCGGGGAAGCGAAGCGGCGATTGGAACGGGAGTTTGGCTCGCTCATTCCGGATCCGGAATTCAAGACAAACGGGCCGGCGCTGTACTTTCGATTGGCCGGTTCTCAGCAGCGGATCGGTTTCATCGGAGCGATGACCAACCTCCACTTTTGTGAAAGTTGCAATAAGCTGCGTTTGACCTGTGAGGGAAGTCTCCGACCGTGTCTTGGCAGCCATCTCGAATTCGATATCAAGTCTCCGATGCGCCAGGGGGCCAGCGATGAGCAACTGCGCCAATTCTTCGGTGAAGTGGTCGAACGCAAGCCTGAACAACATGATTTTCGGTACAATTACCAGCCCGGCCGCCGAATGGTGGCCATAGGGGGTTAAAAGACGATGGATAGCTTTTCTCATATCGGCGAGGACGGGTCCGTCCGAATGGTGGATGTTTCCTCCAAACCGGTCTCCAAAAGAGTTGCCACGGCGGAGGCCACTATCGCGCTAAGATCTGAGACGATCGCGAAAATAGAATCGAATCAGGTGGCCAAAGGGAACGTTCTGGCAACGGCTCGCATTGCGGCGATCCAGGCTGTTAAACGAACAGGAGAATTAATTCCGCTCTGCCATCCATTGCCGGTGCATCACGCGCAGGTCGACTTCGAGAATCGCAAAGAGGGAATCCGGATTGAGTGCCGAGTGACGACAGCCGCGCAGACTGGGGTGGAAATGGAGGCCCTTATCGGTGCCTCTATCGCCGCTCTCACAATTTATGACATGTGCAAGGCGGTCGACTCAGGGATGGTCATTTCCGGTCTTCGCCTGATATCCAAATCCAAAGAATCCCAATGAATCAGATCATAGTCGGGGTCATTACAGTCTCCGATCGAGCATCACAAGGTCTCTACGACGATCTCGGCGGACCGGCCTTGAAAGAAGCCGTTGAGCGATATGGATGGCAATTGCTTGCAGAAGCAATTGTTCCCGATGATATCGCCCGAATCCGGGAGACGATTCGGTCGTTCTCGGCCCAGGGCTGTGCTCTTATTCTCACCACCGGAGGGACGGGAGCCGCACCTCGGGATGTCACCCCGGAAGCCATTCGGGCGATCATGCGGGTCGAGTTGCCAGGGTTCGGCGAATTGATGCGCGCCGAATCGGTGAAATTGACGCCGAACGCCATTTTATCTCGCTGTCTGGCCGCAGTCGTTGATCGCTCTCTGGTGATCGCCCTACCGGGTAAACCGCAGGGCGCAGTCGATTGCCTGAGGTTCGTTGAAGGCGCAATTCCACATGCGGTGAGGATTGCGCAGGAAATGCCGACTTCCTGTTAACGGCAATTTTACTTGAATACCTCTCCGACCGCCGGCAGAAACAACAAGATATCTGCCAGCGCACTCAAGAGGGTCGGGTGGATTTGCTGGCGCAATGACCCGAGTAAGACGGCGCAACCGAGAGTCAGGACGATCGGCATGAGGGGGCTGGCCAGTCGAAGGCAGTAGAGGCCGGTGCTGATAACAACAAGGGTGGCTGCCAAAAGCATCAGCAATCCGCGAGTCCGACGACGGCCCAGCAGCACCGGAATCGTCTTCGTCCCGAGAAGCTTGTCTCCCGAAATATCCCTGTAATCGAAGACCAGTGCGTTGATGGTCAAGAGGAGGAAGATCCAGAAAAAAACCAGCCATTCTTTCTCTCCCGGGACTTTCCCGGATTCCAGAGCGGGCCAGGGAACCAGCACGACGGCGATCGCCGTGGGCGCCAGAAGAGATTTCAAGTAGGGAAGATCTTTGAATCGAAAACGTGCGCCGGGAATCGGGCGCGAATAGAAACAGAGAATTCCGAAGATCAAGGCAAGAGGCAACAACAGCCAGAAACGCCCCGTCGCTGCCGGCCACGCCCCCAAGACCCCGGCGGAGAAACAGACCAGAACAACCCGGAATCTCCGCAATCTTGCACCCCAACTGGATCTCAGGGGCGTGTTCAGGCGATCGGCCGGATCGGAGTAAAGACGATCGGCGTTGTAGACAAACAAATATCCGGCGAACCAGAGAGGCGCAGACCGACTCCAGTCGATCTCCAAGATCGTGCAGGCGACACAACCCAAAGCGGTGATTGCCGACGCCCCGACTAGTTCGAGGAGATAAATCGAAATCAGAATCGACTTAAACCAATTCGAGCTATCGGATCCGCTTATCACCTGATGAATAAAGGAACATTTAAGTTCCCGATCAAGCGGGAGCGTTTGGCAGACCGTGGCGGCGTGGTATGCGAAGCGTCCCGCTTTGCTCCCGTTCAAAGAGGCAAAGCGGAACGCTTCGCATACCACGCCGAAGGCCGAACGTTGCACGCTTTCCAGCCCCTGCTAAAATGGGGTCAACAGCTGCTGATTTTCTCGACAGGTTTATTCGGATTGTTTCCTTGACGACCATGGTCCCCATACCTAGATACAGGCTGACTCTCGGGAAGCGGGTCGAACGTGAGGACCAAGACCTCGCATGCGAGGTCGCCCGTGCAGCAATGGACTGAAGCAAACAGACGTAAGACAAAGGCGATTTTGAATGTTTAACGGCCTTCTCGGATTATTCTCGAACGACATCGGCATCGATCTTGGTACAGCCAACACTCTCGTATTCGTCAAAGATCAAGGCATCGTGCTCCGCGAACCATCGGTGGTAGCGGTACGATCCGGTACGAGTCAGGTTCTGGCAGTCGGTGACGAAGCGAAGCGGATGCTCGGGCGAACACCTGGCAATATCGTTGCCGTACGACCACTGAAAGACGGCGTGATCGCCGACTTTGAAATGACCGAGTCGATGCTTCGCCATTTCATCACAAAGGTGAACAGCCGCAAATGGGTGCGTCCGCGGGTTGTCATCGCGGTGCCATCGGGAATCACCGAGGTTGAAAAACGGGCCGTCAAAGAGTCGGCGGCGCATGCCGGAGCACGCGAAGTTTATCTAATCGAAGAACCGATGGCCGCGGCTATCGGGGTAGGATTACCGGTACAGGATGCAGCAGGCAACATGATCATCGATATCGGAGGTGGCACCACGGAAGTTGCCTTGATTTCCCTTTCGGGCATCGTGTTCAGCCGAAGCGTGCGCGTGGCGGGCGACGAACTCGATGAAGCGATTGCCGGCTACATGAAGAGAGCCTACAACCTGATGATCGGAGAGCGCACTGCCGAGGAAATCAAAATCAAGATTGGCAGCGCTTATCCGATGGAGAAAGAGGTCGCAATGGAAGTCAAGGGTCGGGACCTGGTCGCCGGCCTTCCCAAAACGCTGACCATCACCTCGCAGGAAGTTCGAGAAGCTTTGCTTGAACCGATTTCGACTATCGTTGAATCGGTGCGCGTCACCTTGGAACGTTGTCCTCCTGAACTCTCGGCAGATCTCGTGGATCGCGGTCTGGTCCTGGCTGGAGGCGGCGCGCTGCTTCGAGGTCTAGACAAACTCCTTCAGGAAGAAACGGGTCTTCCAGTCCATATTGCGGAAGACCCGCTCAGCGCCGTGGCGGAAGGCACGGGCCGGGCTCTGAGCGAGATCAAGTTCCTCCGCCAGGTCGCATCTTCAGACAGACCGACTCGCTAGTGCACCGTCTCCTAAATCCCTTGGGCTCCGTTGCGTTCAAAATGGGTCGCCTGCGAGGCGGGAGGAAGGAGCATATCTGGATCGATACGTGACTGACGAACGACGAAGCAGGCGACCCATTTTCAACGCAACCCTCTGGGCCGCGGCCGGTTGGCTGTTTTTCCTCCGCCGCGGCGGATCGACCGCTATGATCCAGATAGCGGCGCTTCGCTCGCGCCTTGAAAAACAGCCAACTGACCTGTGGCGGAGCCCAAGGGATTTAGGAGACGGTGCACTAGGACCGTTTCGCACCTCGCGGCTCTCATGAAGAGCACTTCCATAGCCGTTATCAGCATCTTCGCGCTGCTCGTTATCCTGGTCCTGTTATTGCCTCAATCGACAAAGCAGCAAATGCAAGGAGCTCTCTTTCAATGGGTCTCCCCGATCTTACGCACTGGAGCTTCAGTGGGACATGAGCTGGGAGGCGTCCGAGGAGGATTAAAACGTCTCGATGAGCTCGAGCGCGAAAATGCGCAATTGAAATCCGAAAACGAAGAGCTCCGCGCGGCGAATTCTCTTTTGAAAAATCTTCAAGAAGAAGTTAATCGACTAAACCGTGCCCTGAGTTTTCGAGAACAATCGCCATTCAAGTTACTTCCTGCTCGCGTTATTTCGCGCGAGAGCGCAACCTGGTGGAATGCCTGCACCATCGGAAGCGGGTCAAAGGATGGGATCGCGCCGGATATGGCCGTCGTGACGGAAAATGGTCTGGTTGGCAAAGTCACCACTGTCGGTAAAGACGTGGCTGTCGTTCTCCTGGTATCGGACGAAAGCTTGCGAGTCTCAGTCTCAATTGAAGGAACTCAGGAACAAGGGATCGTGAGCGGTACCCGTGCTTCTTCGACCTACGCGCCCGATTTGCGGATTCGTTTTTTGAGTAAGACCGCAAAGCTACAGCCCGGGATGAAAGTCCTGACAGCCGGGGCGGGCGGAGTCTTCTCATCAGGTCTCGTGGTTGGCACGGTGAAAGAATTTTCCGCCAGGGAACTGGAAGGAATCGCTACCGTGACGCCAGCGGTAGATCTCGCGGAGATCCAGGATGTCTTCGTGATAATTCGCCAAAAATGATTCCATTTTTTCTGATCCTCGTCGTTCTGATCTTCGGGTCATTTGTCTTTCAATTTTTTCTTCCTCCGGTGCTTCTACTGAGTGGTGCGGCCATTCTCTTCGCACCAACTCTTTATTTCTACGGGTGCCTCTCTCTCCCTTTCCCTCTGATGCTAGCTTTGACTTTCATCACCGGTCTCCTGAACGATCTTTTCATGGTACCGCAGGCAAAGAGTCATGCAGATTACACTGCCGGCGTTTCGATCGTCGTCTACCTGGTCCCAGGATTAATCATGCACGGGTTGAAACCGTTGTTTCTCAGGCATCGCTGGGAACTTCATTGGCTACTAGCCGAAATCGGCGCCGCTTTGACCCCGTTTCTTTTATTGGCGCAATACGCTATCCTGAGCATTGAACGCACTAACTTCTTTTTCAACGATGTCATCGTATGGCGGATCCTTGGTCCCGGCTTGATTTCTCTTTTGATTGCGCCATGTGTCTTCTTTATTCTCACGCCGCTATCGCACGTGCTAGGTTATCGACCAGGCTTGCCTTTAGCGAGATGAGTTAGATCTATGGCGCGACCCAAGAAATCGTCTGTTCTCGATTTTAGGATTCTGTTTTTGGCCGTTTTCATTCTCGCCTGTCTGTTCGCCATCGGGGTGCGCCTCTGGTTTGTGCAGGTAAAAATGGCCGATTATTATCGGGGACGAATACAGGGAAGCTCCGAAGTCACGGTCCGAATTCCATCGGTCCGGGGGGAGATCAGGGATCGGAACGGGGTGCCGCTGGTCACCAATCGGCCCAGCTATGAGGTAGACTTTTATCTCCCGGATCTGGTCAGCGGCTACAGAAAACAATACGGCCAGCCGCCGATGGTCGAGTTCCGGGCCAAGGACTCGAACGGCATGCTCCACGATCGCAAAGAAGCCGACATCGTCCAGATCGTGGACAAGACGATCATTCCCCGGCTGGAGGAGCTCAGGGTTGCTGAGCCATACAACTCACAGCGGCTGCGAACGCACTATCGCAACAACACTCTGGTGCCATTTACTTACCGGGAAGACCTCGATTTTTCGACTTTTTCGAAATTCGCAGAAAAAGATCTCGGTTTGCCCGGCGTTCAAGTTAATGTCAGGCCGGTACGCAAATACGTGTATAACGCATTAGCGGCACATCTGCTCGGGTATGTTGGGACAGCTCGAGATATCAACAAGCTTTCCGACATCAGAGACTTTAATTTTTACGAGCCGGACATTCAGGGAAAAACCAATGTCGAATTCTACCTGGATGATGCACTCCGTGGAAAGCCGGGGAAGCGTATCCTGAAAAAGAATGCCAAGAATCAGCTCGAAGGCGAAAAAGAGGTCATTCAGCCTACACCTGGCGCCAACGTTTACCTAACCATCGACGCCCGGATCCAATACATCACCGAACGAGCCTTGCGTGCCGTTGGCCGGGCCGCGGCGGTCGTGGTTGACCCGAACAATGGACAGATTCTTGCCATGGCTTCAGTGCCATCTTATGACCCAAACAAGTTTATTCCGGCGATTTCCGCGAGAGACTGGGCAGCACTGAAGGATGCGGACGCCGATCCGCTCACCAATCGCGCGATTGGCGCGTACGCCCCGGGTTCGACCTACAAGATTGCCACCTCCCTGGCGGGGTTAACCAAAGGTCTGGCGAAAGCGGTATTTACATGCAACGGCGGCGTCACCTACGGTAACACTTACATGCGCTGTTGGATTCAGGCGGAGCATGGCGGAACCCACGGGCCGCAAACTTTGACAGAAGCTATCAAGAATTCGTGCGACGCCTTCTTTTATCAGTATGGGAACGCGGCGGGCATTGAAGCCATCGATGCGGTCGGCAAAAGCCTGGGCCTCGGCGAGGCTTCTGGAATCGAGCTTACGAACGAGGCTTCCGGGATCCTTCCTTCACCCGAATGGTTACGCACGACGCACAACCAACGATGGAGCCAGGGCCAGACCGCCAATTCCTCCATTGGCCAGGGATACGTCTTGGCCACCCCGCTGCAGATGGCAATGATCGCCGCAACCGTAGCAAACGGCGGAACCTCCTATCAACCAAGCTTGATTTACCAGATTCAGGAACCGGACGGCACCTCGGTGCGGCGACCGGATAAAATCCGAGGGGACCTGACGAAAATGAACAACCTCACGCCAGATCAGATCGAGATCGTTCGCAAAGGGATGTGGCGCGTGGTGAACGACTCCGGGACAGGCGCACGAGCCAAGGTGCCTGGAGTTACCGTCGCCGGGAAGACCGGAACTGCCCAGGCATGGACAGACGGGAAGAAGGACGACAACGCCTGGTTTATCGCTTTCGCGCCGTACGACCACCCGAAACTCGCTCTGGCAGTAATTGTCCAAGGCGGCAAGGCGGGAGGTGAAGTCGCGGCGCCCATTGCCTCAAAGATCATCGAGGAAAGCCTGGCCCTCGAACGCGGATACGACCCTGATCTTAAACCGATGGATCCAGGTATTGGTAATTTCAAATTAGTTGATCGCGTAGATTTTAAAAACAGCACTGTGCCTGCGCAGTTCGGGTCGACAGACGATGAAACCTCAGACAATACGCCGGTTGATGAAGAGACAAAACACTCCTCCAAACCCAGGCGGGCTGAAGTCGCCGAACCGGACATCCGTCCGGACGCAGACAACCACCGCGTCGCCGCCCGGGCTGAGCCGACCCCAGAAAAACGGCACAGCTTTTTCGATTTTTTCAGGAGAAAGCCAAAGGATGAGTCCCAGGGTCAGCAACCGGCGCAGCAACCGCAGAAGAAACATCACTTTCTGTTCTTCTAATCTTTGGGCTCCAACTTTCTCCAATTTCAAACATGCTCGACAAAGTTAAACAATTTCTCGGTCTATCAAATCGTAAGACTGGCAACCAAATAGTCATCAGTTGCGAAAAGCTTGAGAGGCGCGTTGCGCTTCTCGAAGATGGCGTTCTCGAAGAATACAACATCGAACGGGATACCGATCGAAACATCGTTGGCAGTATTTTCAAAGGGAAAGTCAAAAACATCGAACATGGGCTAAAAGCCATGTTTGTCGATATCGGTTTCGAAAAAAACGCCTTCCTTCACTTCTGGGATGCGCTTCCTGGCTTGGACAGCAGCGTGGAAGAGGTCAACCGCGCCAGCGAACGCAAATCCAAAAAGAAGATCACGGCTAAAGATGTGCCTGAGATCTACCCGATCGGGTCTGAAGTGATGGTCCAAGTAACCAAAGGTCCAATCAGCAATAAGGGCCCGCGCATCACGACGAATATCAGCTTGGCAGGACGCTATCTGGTCCTCATGCCGCATAGCGATCAGAGCGGTATCTCACGCAAGATTGAGGATCCGAAAGAACGTGAGCGACTACGGACCATCTTGCAAAGACTCGATATCCCGGAGGGCATGGGGGTCATTATGCGTACCATCGGAGAAGGCCAGCGCGCGCGCTATTTCGTGCGGGATCTCGGCTTGCTGATCGAACAGTGGCGCCAGATCGAAGAAGCCTTCAAGACTAAGCCCGGACCGGCCGTCCTTTTCCAGGAACCAGACCTCGTTGACCGAACCGTACGCGATTTTCTAACAGAAGAAATAAATGTTGTTTACTGCGATGAAGAGGCTTCCGTCGAGAGGATGCAAAGCCTCGTCGGCCAAATTTCCAAACGGTCAAAGAAACGGATCTTTAATTACACCGATTCTGTTCCTATCTTTGAAAAATTTGGCGTCCAGAAGCAAATAGACGACGCGTTTCATCGCCAGGTCTGGCTACGATGCGGAGGGTATATAGTGATCGACGAAACAGAAGCCCTGATCGCCATCGACGTGAATACCGGCCGTAACAAAGGCGCTCGCGACGTCGAAAAGACCATTCTACAAACGAATCTCGAGGCGGCGGATGAAATCGCGCGTCAGTTGCGCCTGCGCAATATCGGCGGACTGATCATTAGTGACTTCATTGATATGAAGAACCGTAAGGATCAGCAGCTGGTCTACAACCGGATGAAAGATCGATTGAAGCGGGACAAAGCAAAGACCCATGTCCTGCCGATCTCTCAGCTCGGATTAATGGAGATGACCCGGCAGCGGGCGCAGGAAAGCTTGACCGGATCGATGTTCATCACCTGTCCCTATTGCAACGGTCGAGCGGTTGTCAAGAGCCCGATGACCATGAGTGTCGAAATTCAAAGGGCTTTGCACGCGATTATGCGTCAAAAACCGGACGTTCATGACATTCGCGTCATTGTTAACCCTGAAGTACTGAACCGCCTGAAGACGGAGGATGAGGAACTACTGGTCGACATCGAGCGCAAATACGCCGGCCGCCTGACCTTCCGCACAGACCCCACCTTCCACCACGAAAAGTTTGTTATTCTGGACGGAACTAACAACCAGGAATTGAAAGCGTAGTACCGGAGCGGCCACAAAAACCGGAGAAGAGAATCGACCGCCGTCCTGAAAGTGGCGCTGGAATCAGGGACGTGGACGGATGATTTCATTGCGCCGCGGCGCCGCCCGTCACGTGAGGTTCAATTGTGGTTGCGGCTACGGTGCACTAGGTAATCTGTGGTTAATTCTGCCTTCCGCTATTTCGAAGCTACTCGTCAATGACCCTCAACAGGTAGGACGCGCCAGCGCAGGTCAAGATTGCGCCTACGGCGAGGAAAGCTAAATCACCGGCGATCGAACTGATGTGGGAGTGATGAAGATTCACATTCCGGAAAGCGCGGCAGAAATGAGTGAGCGGGAAAAACTCGGAGCAAATGCGGACCGGTCTCGGCAGCTGGCTGAGAGGGGCGAACGCTCCCGATAACAGCATGACAGGCAGAAGAAAAAAAATCGAAATTTGAATCGCTTGGGTCTGGGTGCGCGAGAACGCTGAGATTAGCAAACCGAGCCCCAGAGAGAACAACAGAAATAAAAAACAGACGATAGAGAGCAAGAGCGGCTGTTGAAATTTTACGCCAAAATGCAGGTTACCTACCAAGATCGTGCTGGCGATCAGAAACATCGAAATCACCAGGTAGGGGAGCACCTTGCCAATGACAATCTCTGACTGGCGCAGCGGCGTGACCATTAATTGGGACAAGGTCCCTACTTCCCGTTCTCGCGTGATCGTACTGGCAATCAAGGTAACCGTGATCAACTGCAAAATGAGGCCAACGATGCCTGGGATGACGTAATCGATGAATAACAGATTTGGATTGTAAAGCGTTTCGATTTTGACATCCCAGGGAGTCATCATCGAACTGAATTGGTGCCTGATATCCACCGGCAGTTGCTTTCCAAGATCGATCACTTCATCCGGCAGATTCTCAATGAGATTATCCCTCTGTTTACCCTGGTAGTCGCCTAGCGTTTCCTGCAGGACTCCCTGAATCGAAGGGGCGGTGTTAGTATCTGTTCCGTCCAGTACCCCGCGAACCGGCATCGGGTCTCCATTCAGCAATCCTTTACCCCAGCCGGCCGGAATCACAATGGCTGCTTCGACTCCGGCAGGGAAAAGGTCGATCCGGCCGGCCGGATCACCATGCCACGGTCTCCAATCGAAAATGTCTTTTGCTTTAAGGAGGGCCAGGAACTCCTCGCTCTGCTGGCTCCGGTCGGCATCGAAGTACATGGCAGGTACATCGCGGATGGTCGAATTCTCAAAGGCATGCCCGAACAGGAAGGTGAAAAAGGGCGGCAATACCACGATCAACAACATCACGCGCCTGTCACGCCAAACGTGAACAAATTCTTTATAAGCGATAGCTAGAATGGCGTTCAAAGAAATCATAATTTGAGCGCCATTTGCGCCGTTTCCGGCTGATCTCCATCCTGTCGATAATAGCCCCGGGAATAAGCCTGAAATACATCCTCCATGTCTGGTTCGACCCAGTTGAATCCCAAAAACTTCAGATTGGGAAACGGCCAGTTGATCTGCCATGAATGAAGCAGTGCATCCGGGTCCTCCGCCTGGAGACGTAAGTTACCACTCCGTAGATCCGCTCCGTAAACGCCAGGCAATTTGCGGAGCTCAAACATCGCGGTCATCGCCGGTTCGATCTGCACTTCCAGAAGATGCCCTTTGAGGCTTTCTTTCAAATCGCGCGGCGAGCCTTTGGCGATGAGGCGGCCTCCATCGACAAAACCGACGTCGGTGCAACGTTCCGCTTCGTCCATGTAATGCGTCGTCACAAAGATGGTCGTTCCAGTCTGGCTCAATTCGTAAATCAAATCCCAGATTGCCTGACGATGGGTCGGATCCAGACCCGCTGTTGGTTCATCCAGAAAAAGCAGGGTCGGCTCATGGATCAAAGCGCAAGCAATGGCCAGAAGTTGTTTGTAACCGCCCGACAAGCTTCCAGCCCTTTCCAATTCGCGCATTTCCAGATCCATGTCGCAGAGAACCTTGTGCGTCCGATCTCTTATTTTGGCGGCGGGAACTCGGTAAGCACCGGCAAAAAACCGCAGGTTCTCGCCCACTGTGAGGTCCGAGTAGAGACTAAACTTCTGCGGTACATAGCCAAAACGTGATCGGATCCGAAAGCGATCTTTCCAGATATTTAAACCGTCAATCGTCCCGATCCCGGCGCTCGGCTTGGTCAAACCGCAAAGCATGCGGATCGTCGTCGTCTTACCCGCCCCGTTAGCACCCAGAAATCCAAAAATCTCGCCAACCGGGATCGACATCGAGATCCTGTTGACGGCTTTTTTTTTGCCAAATCTCTTGGAGAGATTTTTCAGGACGATGAGCGGTTCAGGCATGAAATTGCAAAAAGGATCTGCGTCTCCTTGGGGTCTACTGGAGATGGATACCTCAGAATTCCTGCTCAGGTCAAAACTTTGCTGAAAGTCCTATCCGAAGATAAGGCACCAGATCCTCAGACTTGACCTTGAATCCGTTTGCTCGCGGATAGTCGAAGCGCCGGTAAGGAGTGCAACCCCCTTCGAAATCAAGATCGACGTTCTTGGCGACTCTCCAGGTTAAGCCCGCTCCTGCTCGAACCTCAAAATATTCCAGAATCGCATCGTCGAGCTTTGGCATTCCTCGAGTCTCTCCAAACTGCGAATCCATCCGAAACGTCGCTTCCCGCAAATCAGCGCCTGCAAAGAGAGTGACGCTATTCGATAGGAGATACTGAAGTTGGGGTCGTGGCGCAATTCCCTCGATGACCCACTTGTCGGAAACTTTCCAGCGAACCCCGCCGACCGGAAAGACCGGGAAATCGGCGTTCACATCCACGTAAACGCCCCCAATAAAAAGAAGATCCGAACTGACAAAATAGGTGCCGACAACTTCAAAGGGCACATTAAAATCCTGCCAGGAAACGTCATTGAACTGGGCGTAAATCCCAGGGTGCGCCTCTATTCGCAAAAGTACCGCGGGCGAAATCTGCACATCTGCGCCAATTGCCAGATCTAACCCCTGGACTGAATCAGGAATCGGGGCTTGCGCCTCCGGTGAGAAAGAATAGCGCTGCCATTCAACCCCAAGTCGCAATAGGATGGTATCTCGGACTTGGGTCGATAATACAAAACTGGCTGAGCTGCTGATTTCTGTGATGTTCCCATAATCCGTAGAGCCTGATTTCACAGTGCCCCGCCCAAAAAAAGAGCTCTCGGCGTCTAAGGCATAAGAAAGCGCCGAAGCGGATGATCCAATCGGATAGGATCCCCCTGAGGATCCGGCAGATTTAAAGGCGCCTTGCGCTTCCAGCGTCGCTTCGCCCAAGCCGGTAAAAAACAAGAGCACCCAGAAATAATTTGCTGTAAAGTACGATCCCTCGCGGATTTTCATGATTTATCACGAACGTCTGTCGTGAAAATCATCTACCACGTGAGTTGTCGTGAAGGAAAGCTTTAACACCTTTCTGAATTTCTCTCATCATAGCGGCGCCAGACCCGAGCCGCTCGACTCCGCGCAACTCTCCTAACTGACTTGCCGACGTCATATCAACCCTCCAGATCAGCGTCGCATCCTGGTTATCCACCTTCACCGGCCACAGCTGATAGAACGTGACCACCGCGTAAACAGCTGCACTGGCATAATATTGGAGGTCGGCCGATTGCCATCCGTCACCGGCAGGCCTTCCCCAGGAGGCCGTCAGAGAGACCGCCGCCAACCCGTCAGCATCGAACATTTGCCAGGTTTGTGAGGACGGAGTAGAACCGCGTCCGCCACCGATCGCGGTGGAAGATATCAGAGAACCAAAAAAGGATCTTACGTTGCCGCTTTCTCTAATCAATCGCGACACTTCCTCTTCAACTCGAACCGAGGATCCGGCGGTTTCATAGGGGGGTTGAGCGCCCAGGCCGCCCGAAGCAAAATTTTGGGCCCGACCGGCGAGGAGCTTGCTCCAGAACGCTACCACACTCGCCGGCATGGTCCCCTCACTTGCTCCTCCGGCGGCGAACGATTTCGCCTCGGCATTGCTGAGTTGAAGTTTAGAGGAGTCCTGGGGTAATTTCAGCGTCGCATCGACAAAAGCTTTCACCGCAGAGCTCGGGCGAGCCGAAGCTAAACCCTGGAAATCGGCCGGGTTGCCTCTTCCAGAGAAGTCCCCTTGCGCATAAACCTTCAGTTCTGGATGGCGAACGGGGTTCCATTGCTGTTGATAGCTCACGGTGGTTTTCACCGGAGCTCGCACGACATAAGCGCTTTGCACTGATAAGCCGCGCGCGAAACTCATTGCCGGCCCCCTGGAGCCCAGCACTTCGCCACTCGCTAACTTATTCAGATCAGCGTCCTTAAATACTGACTGCGATCGAAGATCACTGATCGGGTCAGCATTGACAGTTACGGATGGTGCCAGTAAGCCGATTGCTCCTGCAATAACCGTCCAAAACAATCTGAGGTTGGCGCCACGCAGTCCAACGGGGAGATTTGCGGTTCTCAAAGTGCCAAAACCCTACCCTTGTCCGTTCAGAGCGTCAAGATGGGCGTTCGGCGTTCTGCTGTGGTATGTGAAGCGTCTCGCTTTGCCTCTTCACCGTTCACCGTTCACCGTTCACCGTTCACCGTTCACCGTTCGGCGTTCACCGTTCACCGTTCACCGTTCACCGTTCGCGCAGCTCGCCGGCCCGTTGCCTTCAAAAATACCACACCGGACCGCCGACACGTTCTGCCAGCGCGCCGATACGTTTTTTGCTGGCGCGCCACTTTGTCTTACCTATGTTGACTTCCTCCCTATGGATGCAGATTTACAAGCAATGGTCGATGCCGGCAAACTCAACATCAAAGCTGCAGCCGCGCTGGACCAGCTCAAACCACAAACATTCTGCCTCCACAAAAGCTGGGGATTCGGTCAGATAAGTAGCTGGAATCTTCTCCTCAATCAAATCGTTGTCGATTTCGACACGAAAAAGAATCATTCGATGCAGTTGGTTTACGCCGCTGAAACCCTGCAGCCATTGCCCGATACACACATTTTCGTGCGTAAGGTCAACGAGCCCACGGTCCTCCGCGACCTCGCAACCACTAAAATCCCTCAGCTCATCGAGCTCGTCCTGGAGAGTTTTGGAGGGAAAGCGACCCAGGACCAATTGCAGCGAGCCCTCGCCCCGGAAATCGTGTCCGAAGGCAATTTCAAGAAATGGTGGGAAACCGCCAAAAGAGCCATTCGAAAAGATGGCCGGTTTTCTTTGCCCGCCAAAAAAACCGAACCGATTACCATCCGTGATGAATCGACGTCGTTCGAGGACGAAGTGATCAATTTGTTCGAGAAAGCGCGCAAACTGAAGGATCAACTGAACTACCTCGACCAGATTCTGAAAAATCTCGAAACGTTCACCGACAAAGAGAGTGAACTGCAAACCGTTGTTTCCCAGGTTGAAGAGATCGCGACGAGAAATACCCGACTGAACCCCTCTCAGGCGATCGAACTGTTGATCTCACGCGATGAACTTTGCGCGAAACTGCCAGGAATGAAAAAGGGCTCCATCGCCCTTCCGGACTTGTTGAAAGAGCATCAACACAAGCTCGGCGAGATTATTTCACAGGTGCCGGCGAACAAACAACGGCGTGTGCTGGCCGAGTTCCCCCTCACTTTTCCCGACGATTGGGCCACCCGACTGCTTTCGATTCTTCAGTCAGCCGGCTATCGGGTGATTGGAGAAATCGCGAGACTGCTCGTGGAACAAGGTCAAACCGAAGAGCTTCGACAGGCCTTGAACCGCGCAATCAAGGAACATTCCATTTCCTCAGAGGCGCTGTTTTGGCTTTGCAAAGAACGCGGGGCCGGTTCTTTCGGCGCGCTCCTCGACTTCGAATTGATGACTTCCATCATCAGCGCGCTCGAACGCGATCAATTTAGTGAGAATCGCCGCGGTTCCAAGTTGCACGACTTGTTGCTCGATGATCGGGAGTTAGTGTCAGATCTTTTAGCCAATGCGCCAGCTCCCCAGGCACGCGACTTGATGCGCCGGATGTTATTGACTCCAGCCTTCGAAGAACTGAACAAGCGTTCTCTGATGGCCCGAATGATCAGAACTCATCCGGAATTGCAATCAATGTTGACCGGTGACTCCGAAGAGAAAGAGGGATCTCTGATCGTCTCCTGGTCAAGCCTGGAGAAACGCAAAGAAGAATACGACGAGCTGGTTTCGAAAAAAATCCCGGAGAACACCAGAGAGATTGGCGTTGCCCGCTCTTATGGGGATCTGCGGGAAAACTTCGAGTACAAGGCCGCTAAAGAGATGCAAACCGTCTTGATGCGACGGAAGGCTGAACTCGAACAAATGCTTGCCAGAGCCCGAGGGTCGAATTTTGAAAACGCAGATCTCACGCAAGTTTCCATCGGAACAAAGGTCACACTACGTGACACCAGTTCCGGTGAAGTTTTCGAATATATCATTCTCGGAGCCTGGGACAGTGAACCGGAACAACATATTGTTTCGTATCAAACCGTTATCGGCCAGGCGTTGCTCGGGAAAAAGCCAGGTCAAATCGTTGAACTGCCCTCCGAAACAAGCAGTCGGCAAGTCGAGATTGTGGAGATCGATGCGCACAAACTAGCCGAAGCGGTGGCTTGATTTAAAGCGTGATCCGCCAGGCGGCCCTTTCTCAGCTCGCTCTTCCGGCCCGCTGGTTCTCTCCATCCTTGCGGCTAAGGAGCTGTTTGGTCTAGAGTTCTGCATGTCTCTTACGATCATTTCTGATGTCCGTGCCCGGCAGATCCTCGACTCTCGAGGCAATCCAACGGTCGAGGTCGATGTAGAACTAACTGGCGGCGCAGTTGGCCGCGCAATCGTTCCGAGCGGGGCTAGCACCGGGGAACATGAAGCATGGGAGCTGCGCGATGGCGAGAAAGACAAGTACCTGGGTAAAGGGGTTTCGAAAGCTGTCGATAACGTTGAAAGCA
Source organism: uncultured Verrucomicrobiae bacterium (assembly GCA_963742335.1). GTDB lineage: Bacteria > Verrucomicrobiota > Verrucomicrobiia > Chthoniobacterales > JAFAMB01 > JAFAMB01. Next base: position 175,323 of record CAVULL010000014.1, on the reverse strand, counting down.
GGATTGCCGACGCCGTCACGGGCATGGACGCCCTTGACCAGATCGGGATCGATCACGCGATGATCGCGCTCGATGGTACCCCTAACAAAAAAGAGCTGGGCGCGAATGCGATTCTGGGAGTTTCACTAGCAGTCGCGCATGCCGCGTCCGCCCAACTCGATCTTCCGCTCTTTCGCTATCTGGGTGGCCCAAACGCAAAAGTCTTACCGGTTCCCATGATGAATATTATCAATGGCGGAGCTCACTCGGATGCCCCGATTGATTTTCAGGAGTTCATGATCATGCCAAAAGGTGCACCTACCTTTTCAGAGGCTCTGCGCTACGGAACGGAAGTTTTTCACGCGCTGAAGAGCGTGCTGAAGTCGCGCAGCCTTTCCACGGCAGTTGGTGACGAAGGAGGGTTCGCCCCAAATCTGAAGGGCGTAGAAGATACCCTCGACACCATTTCGAAGGCGATTGAAAAAGCCGGTTTTAAACTCGGCGAAGATGTCTTTCTCGCGCTCGACGCCGCTTCCAGCGAATTCTATGAAGCCTCCTCAAACACTTACGTTTTCAAAAAGTCTGACGGTTCAAGAAAATCCGCGGATGAACTCATCGCTTTTTACCAGGATATTTGTTCGAAATATCCGGTTATATCAATCGAAGATGGTTGTTCGGAAAACGATTGGCTCGGATGGAAGAAACTGACGGACGCGCTCGGCGCGAAAGTGCAGCTTGTCGGTGACGACCTGTTCGTGACCAATGTGGAATTTCTCCGCAGAGGGATCAAAGAAGGCATTGGCAATTCGATCCTGGTCAAGGTAAACCAGATCGGTACCCTCACCGAGACTCTTGATGCCATCGAACTTGCCAAGGAAAATGCGTACACGGCCGTGATCAGCCATCGCTCAGGTGAAACAGAAGACACCACGATCGCCGATATCGCAGTGGCCACGAACGCCGGACAGATCAAAACCGGATCACTTTCGCGCACCGATCGAATCGCCAAATATAATCAACTCTTGCGAATCGAAGAAGAACTTGGTGACAATGCAGAGTATGGAGGTAAGATGCGCTGAGTGAGTACCGGCTCGGGATACAGTAACTACGAAGAACCCAGGGATGACTGGGTCCGCTCGCTCCTGACTCGGATCCTCTATCTGCTGGTTCTCGTAGCCGCATTCATTCTTTTGATTTGTTGGTTTTTGCCGTTAGTCAAGGAACGGCAGCGTCAACAACATGCTTTGCAAAATCTGAAACAGCAGGTCGAACAGGAAAGAACCAGTTACAACAAACAGAGCAAAAAGCTGACACTGCTGCAGAACGACCCCTCCTATACGGAGCTTCTAGCCCGAGATAAATTGGATCTCATGAAGCCCGGCGAAACCATTTTCCGCATGGAATCTGGGCCGGAGAGTGGGCACTAGCCGTACCAACCCCATTCTATTTTGGGATTCGTCCCGCCTACCTTCACGCACTTCTTAATTGCCAGCGCTTCTGACTCCGTCGCCGAGCGACGACCGATCAAGACCACAAACACTCTCAATATAAAGCACCGCGTAACTAACGTTTTTATGTCACGTTATTCAAAATGACACAGGCTGGTTAGAGCGAGGTTGGAGGAGACCAATTAAAAGAGCAAAGTGAGACGCCTACGCCGCCACGCCTCCCTCTCCGTCCCTCTTTAAGGTTGAAAAAGTCGAGTTGTTACGGTAAGGAAGATACGCTCGATGATGTATTGACCATTGGGTCGACTCCAAGGCTGGCGTGGCGATCGACCAGGTGCCCTATTCCCTCATCAATCAAATTAAAGTCCAGGTCCCTGCCTCGTTTGGAAAAAGGCCCGGACGCCAAACGTTAACCCCTCTTACTCATCTATTTATGGAAGCTCTAGTGCTCGAACGCAAAGGTGAACTCTCTATTCGGGAGATCGATCTGCCAGCAAAACTGGGCCCCTTTGACGTAAAGATTAAAATTCACACGGTGGGAATCTGCGGGAGTGACGTACATTACTACGAATACGGCGCGATCGGTCCGTTCGTGGTAAAGGCACCAATGGTTCTCGGTCACGAAGCGTCCGGAACCATTGTCGAGGTCGGGACGGAAGTCAAAAATCTCAAACCTGGCGACCGAGTCTGCATGGAGCCGGGAATCCCCGACCCGAATAGTCGCGCGAGTCGGCTGGGGATCTATAATCTGGACCCCGCAGTCCGCTTCTGGGCAACGCCGCCGATCCACGGTTGTCTGACGCCCTACGTTATTCATCCCGCAGCTTATACCTTCAAACTGCCCAATAATGTCAGCTTCGGCGAGGGCGCCATGGTCGAACCGCTGGCCGTTGGGATGCACGCTGCGGTGAAGGCAAAAATTAAGCCTGGGGACCTCGCGGTGGTTATGGGCGCGGGGCCAATCGGGATAGTTACCGCCCTTGCCGCGATTGCCGGGGGGTGCAGCCAAGTCGTTATCACTGATGTCCAACAACCTAAACTTGACCTTGCCGCCGGCTTGGGCCCGATTCGCCCACTGAATGTCGCAAAAGAAAATTTGCGAAGCGTAATCGATGGTCTGACTGAGGGATGGGGAGCTGACATCGTCTTTGAGGCGAGCGGAGCTCCTCCGGCCATTCAGGCGGTATCGGAAGCGCTTTGCCCGGGAGGGCGGATCGTGCTGGTTGGACTGCCCATTCGGCCCGTCTCGATGGATCTGGTCGCGCTTAGCGCCAAGGAAGCATCCATTGAAACGGTGTTCCGATACGCGCACGTTTATCCGCGCGCCTTGGCACTGATGGGTTCGGGCAAGATTAATGTTAAGCCTCTGATCAGTCGCACATTCGAATTTCAGGAGAGCATTCAGGCGTTCGACTTCGCGGTCAAGATGCCTCCGGATTGCGTAAAAGCGCAGATTCATCTGGCTTCCCAATAAAGGAGCAGACGATGTCTTGGATTAAAGAAATAAAGGATTTTAATCATGCGTTAGTTTGCATCGACAGGTGGTTCGGGGACATTCCTGGCTTGAAGGATTATGCGATGTTGGCTACGCTTCTATCCGATAAGCCTCCCTTCGAGGGAGTTTTTGTGAAGGGTCTTTGTGATTTGTCAGCGTGCCTTTGGAACATCTATTTGGACAAGATTACATCGGGGAGTAATAAGCTGACCCGGGCGATCCAGCTATACGCATCGGGTTTCGGGTTTGCGATGCACACCCAAGAAAAACATGTCGTATTTGTCGACCAACTTGGCGAGGAGACATTTTTGAATAACGTCCGTAATAAGACTCTCTGGAAGGACTCGTTCGGGTTTGGGCATGGCGAGTTTTCCCATTCTTTTCAGTGGCTGGTTGCGGGAACTTACTTTAATTGGTCGCAAAAAACCGCGGAGCTATATGCCGGGGCGGATATTCGTAGCAAAGGAGATATTTTTTATCTTGACGGCTCCACCCCGAGTTTAGGGAAACGCCCATTGTGGCAATGGCTCGTTGATTCGGTCCCAGACAACAAACCGCTAACAAAGTACGAGCAGATTAAAGGATACACACCCGAACATGTCGAACTGAATGGACATTGTTTAACCATAAAAACCTTTCGGAATGCGAATTGGGTCCAGAGCGAGTTGATGAATCACAAAGATTGGTTTCTAGGTTTCTATGCGGCTCGGCGCAGCGCGAGACTGGATGGCATCGCGCGCGAAACTCTGACGAGGGAAGGCGAGGACCCAAATCCAAAATGGTCTGGTACGTTACTTAAGGCCCAGCAAAGAGGCTTAGCGGCGCTTTATGGATCTAGATTATCCGGGCAGACTAAGGATGGGGTGGTTGAAGACCAGCTGAGGTTGGAGGAACCCCTTAAACGAGGGAAAAAGGCTAGTTTTCATCAAAGGGATGGCTATATCCCGGAATAAACTCCTGCTCGAAGCTCGTGCTTGCCTTCTGCTAGGGGTAAGACAACGTTTTTATTCTTCTTGTGCTCTTGAATGAGCGAATCCAAGAAGGTTCGGCTTCGGAAAACGCTCGCCGAAGCGCTTAAACGTTTAAAAACTTCAAGAGTTTGCTTTTGAAATCCTCAGTTCCGACGGAATCCGAGGCAACGATCGGCACCACGACCTTGTCCAAGAATCTATTCCGAATGATCGCCAGATTTTCCTCCGCCCCAGGCAAATCCATTTTATTTGCGGCGATTATCCAGGGCCGCTGACTAAGGGTCGGATCGTACAGATCAAGTTCGCGGCGCAAAGAGCCGAGATCTTCAATCGGGTTGCGCCCTTCGCTGCCAGCGGTGTCCAGAACGAAGACCAGCAATTTACAGCGCACGATGTGCCGTAGAAAATCGTGGCCAAGTCCGACGTTCTGGTGCGCGCCTTCGATGAGTCCTGGGATATCCGCGACGGTGGCCCGCTTGTATCCCTCAAACTCCACCACCCCGACAACCGGGTTCAGCGTGGTGAACGGATAGGGGGCCACCTTGGGATGCGCAGCCGAGACCTTACCAAGTAGAGTCGATTTGCCGGCATTCGGGTAACCGACTAAACCGACATCGGCAATCTTTCGCAGTTCGAGAAGAAAATAACCTTCTTCACCCGGCTCACCCTCCGTGAATTGGCGCGGCGCTCGGTTAGTCGAACTTTTGAAATGGGTGTTTCCTTTTCCGCCCGAACCGCCCCGGCACAGAATGAATTCCTGATTTTCCTGATCCAAATCAGCCACCAGCTCACAATCTGCCGGAGAAATCACCGGCTTCGCGGGCGGCTGCTCCAGTGTTTCATCTGTCCGAGCCGGCTCAAGTATTTGCGGCGGTACTCGATAGATCACGGTGCCTGCAGGCACTTTGTAGACCGTATCTTTGCCCGCCTTCCCGTACATGTTCTTACCCATGCCGTGTTCGCCGCGCGCCGCTTTTAACAGCGGCTGATAGTAAAATGCGACCAGGTTGTCGGTGTGAACATCCGTTCGGAAAATGATGTCGCCTCCTTTCCCGCCATCTCCCCCGTTCGGGCCACCCCGTGGCACAAACTTTTCTCTTCGAAAACTGACACACCCGTTTCCGCCATCCCCAGCTTTTCCATGAATTCTGATCCGGTCGACAAACATGTTTGGGGAGCTCGGCGCTCGGCGCTTCGCCAATTACGTGACGAGCGATTCGTACATTTTCTTTGTTTCAGCAGCGATGGTTGCCCAGCTAAATTTTTCGACTGCACGTTTGCGTCCGGCTTTGCCAAACCTTTTTCGTAATGATTCGTCGGCCATCAATCGGTTTATTTTTTCGGCCATGTCTCGGGAGAATTTGTCCGGGTCCACCGGTTCGAACGGGCTCGTTTGCATTTGCTCCAAAGGAACCAGAAACCCAGTTTCACCCTCGACCACCACCTCTTTGATCCCACCGACTGCCGCCGCCACCACCGCGGTTTCGCACGCCATGGCCTCCAAATTGATAATTCCGAACGGTTCGTAGATTGAGGGGCAAACGAAGACCGCAGCGTGGGTGTAAAGCTGGTAAACGACATCTTTCGTCACCATTTTCTCGATCCAGATCACGCTCTCTCTTTTGCTTTGCGCTTCTTCAATGGCACGTTTCATTTCCTCGGCAATTTCAGGTGTGTCAGGCGCTCCGGCACAAAGAACCACTTGGAAACCGGGATCCAAATATTTGATCGCATTGACCAGATGAATGATGCCTTTTTGGCGCGCGATCCGGCCCACGAAGAGAATAAAAGGTTTGTCCGGATCTATCCCGTTTTTTGACAGCAGATCGTTCTCTTTGCGCGGGTAATATTCTTCCGGATCAATGCCGTTGTAGATGATGCGAATTCGGGCGGGATCAACATTGAAAAGCCGCAGGATGTCACTCTTGGTCCCCTCCGACACGGCGACCACCGCATCGGCCATTTCGGTTGCCGTTTTTTCCAACCAAGTGGAACAATCGTAGCCGTACCCGAGCTGTTCGCGTTTCCATGGCCGGAGCGGTTCCAGCGAGTGAACCGTCAAAACCATCGGGATATGGTAATTGAGCTTGGCCAAAATACCGCCGAAATGCGAGTACCAAGTGTGGCAGTGGACCACACCCGCATCAATTCCCACGGTGTTAAAGTCCGTGCCACGACGAATCGCTCCGAATACCGAATTTAGATTCTTGGGACAACGGAAAGTTGCCGCATCGATACCGAATCCTCTTACGGTCAAATGTGGCTGATCGACTTCCTGATCTCCAAAACAGCGAACCTCGACATCCATTATCTTTGCCAGTTCGCGACTCAGATAATCGACGTGAACACCTGCGCCCCCATAAATATTAGGGGGGTACTCGTTCGTCAGAAAGAGGGCTTTCATCCTGGCATTAAGGATCGAACACGATCAGAAGGCAAGAATTGACCGGTTTCAAATGTCGAGAGCGGCTCCTGGTTCGCGTCGACCCAAGAGGCAAAGCGAGACGCTTCGCATACCATGCCCAACGCCGAACGCCTACTTGAAGACGATCGGGATAATCAGGATGGCCACAATATTTGCCACCTTGATCATGGGATTGATAGCGGGGCCGGATGTGTCCTTGTAGGGATCGCCCACGGTATCGCCGGTAACGGAAGCCTGGTGAGCCGGAGATCCCTTTCCGCCATGGTGGCCTTCCTCAATGTATTTTTTTGCGTTATCCCACGCGCCTCCACCGGAGGTCATCGAGATCGCAACAAACAACCCGGTGACTATCGTTCCGACAAGGAGGGCTCCCAACATCACGTACCCGAAAAACGAAGCTATCAGAACAAACAATACCGGGAGCAGCGCCGGAATGATCATTTCTTTCAAAGCTGCCTTGGTGACGATATCAACGCAGGTCCCGTATTCTGGAGTTTCAGTTCCATCCAAAATTCCCGGTTTACTCTGAAGCTGCCGCCGAACTTCTTTCACGACCGCACCGGCAGCTTTCCCGACAGCCTGCATACTGAACGAGCTGAAAAGGAAGGGCAAAAGTCCGCCAAGGAAGAGTCCGACAATGACTTGGGGCTGCTCCAGCGAATAGTCGGAGGCATGGGTTTCGCGGCCACCGATCGAAGAAAAGTGCGCCCTGAGTTCAGAGACATACGAACCGAAGAGAACGAGGGCCGCCAGACCGGCCGAAGCAATGGCATACCCTTTGGTGACCGCTTTCATGGTATTCCCGACCGCATCCAATTCGTCGGTCACTGCCCTGACCGACTTAGGGAGATCGCTCATCACAGCGACTCCGCCGGCGTTATCCGTGATCGGGCCGAACGCATCGAGTGAGATAATGGTTCCGGCCATGGAGAGCATACTCATCACGGCAATCGCGATCCCATAGAGTCCGACACAGGAATAACTCAGGATAATTGCCAGTCCGATAAAGATGACCGGCAAAGCCGTCGCCTGCTGGCCCATCGCGAGGCCGGCGATGATATTCGTGGCATGACCGGTCTCTGAGGCCAGGGCAATCTTTCGAACTGGGCTATAGGCCATTGACGTGTAGTAATTGGTGATTGCCACTATTACCCCGGTCATCGCAAGCCCAATCAGAGTGGCCAAATAAATCTGCCCTGAAGTGTAAAATTTTTCTCCCATCTGAATCGTCGCCGGAAATAAAAGGACCGTGGCAGGCCAGTAAAGGATTGCGGAGACAAGGGCGTTTACGCCGACTGCCTCCACCAGCACCTGCGTCGGGCTGGTGTTCCGAAAGCTCACCCACCAAATCGCCACGATCGCTCCGATGACCGAAATTCCGCCCAATAGAAAGGGAAAAACCAGCGCCTCGGGCAAATTATGGCTGGTCAAAGACCCGATTAGCATCGCTCCGATGACACTCACAGCGTAAGTCTCAAAGACGTCGGCGGCCATTCCAGCACAGTCGCCCACGTTATCGCCCACATTATCGGCGACCGTCGCAGGGTTCCGAGGATCGTCTTCCTCAAAGTTGCTTTCGATCTTGCCGACCAAATCCGCTCCCACATCCGCGGCTTTGGTATAAATTCCGCCACCCAACCGGGCAAAAACACTGATCAGACTCGCGCCGAGCGCCAAGCCAACCAGGCTGTTGACGGCCTTCTCCTGACTACCCAGGACAGCCACTCCGATTTTGTAGTAGAGCCCGACCGAAAGCAAAGCCAGGGCAACCACGAGTAAACCGGTCACGGCCCCCCCGTTGAAGGCGACCCGAAGCGCCGCATGCTTTGAAGTCATGGCGGCCTGCGCGGTACGGGAGTTGGACAGGACGGCGATACGCATGCCGATGTATCCAGCAGCCATCGAACAAGCGGCTCCGACCAGGAAGCCAACTGACGTGTAATATCCCCTGAAAAAGATCAGCAACACAAAAATCACCGCCGCAATCAAGCTGACGGAAATGATTTGCCGGTTAAGATACGCCTTGGCCCCTTCTTGTACCGCGCCGGCGATCTGTATCATTCGAGCGTTTCCTGGCGAGCAGGAAATCACCGATCTGACTAGATGATAGGCAAAACCGAGACCGACCAGCGCGCAAAGCAGCGCCAGCCAGACACCAGAGCCTAAAAGGAAAGTTGAAAGAACGGGAAACATCATAAATGGTCGTGGGAGGTTGGAACTAGTGGCTGACCAACTGCACTCTTCCAACCTGCAACGCAAATCATTTTCTTACGTCCTTCAGAATTGCCTTTTGAACATGAAGGCGATTCTCGGCTTGGTCGAAGATGGTTTTGGCATGCTTTTCGAAGGTTTCAGCGGTGATCTCTTTTCCGCGGTAGGCAGGTAAACAATGGAGCACCAGCGCCTTGGAAGCTGCGGCGGCCACGAGTGGCTCATTGATCTGGAAAGCCTCAAGCTCTCTCAAGCGCCGGTCGCTTTCTTCTTCACAACCCATACTTACCCAGACATCAGTGTAGAGAACGTCCGCTCGATCGGCGGCGGCCATCGGGTCATCGATGACGAAGATTTTGCTGTTTGTCAGCTTTTGGAGCAGAGAATCCGCTGGGCGATAATTTTCCGGAGCCGCAATCCGCAGCTCAAATCCAAGCCGCTCGGCCGCCCAAATCCATGAGTGCGCGACGTTATTATCGCCATCGCCTATAAAGCAAACTTTGAGATCCTCCAGACTTCCGCGCCTCTCCAGGATCGTAAAAAGATCGGCCAGGATCTGGCAAGGGTGCTCGTGGTCGGTCAATGCGTTGATGGTCGGGATCTGCCCATATTCAGCAATTTGCTCAACCTCGCATTGAGAAAACGTCCGGATCACGACGCCGTGAATCATCCGGCCTAAAACTCGGGCCGTGTCGATGATCGGCTCTCCTCTCCCCAGCTGAATGTCGCTCTGCGACAGGAAAATGACGCTACCCCCCAGTTCACGAATACCAACTTCAAAACTGACTCGAGTGCGGGTCGAAGGTTTGCTGAAAACTAAGGACCAGGTTTGCCCATCCAACAGCAGTTCCGATTTTTGACCGCGATTCGCCTTGCACTGGACGGACGCATTGAGCAAAGCCATCAAGTGCTCGCCGGTTTGCGATTCTATCGAGAGAAAATGCTTCATAGACTAGAACGCCCTCATGCGAGAAACCATCAACGAGGATGAATTTCATCCAAAGTCCTGGCCAGAATCGATACTGCCTCATCAATTTCAGCTCGAGAAACGTTTAGCGGAGGTAACCAGCGAATCACCGATGGACCGGCCGGCACCGTCAGCAACCCGTTCTGCATCGAGCCAACTACGGCAATCTGGGAAGGGGTCTTCCCATCCGCCTCCAGGGGAGCAAACTCTTCGCCCAATTCAATTCCAAGCATCAGCCCCATCCCGCGCACTTCTTTGATTCCGGCCAGGGCCGAGAGCTTCCCTCTGGCGTAGTCACCCTGGTTGCGGACGTTTTCCAGCAGCCCTTGCTGTTCGATCGTCTCCAGAACGGCCAAGGAGGTCGCGCAGGCCAGAGGGGTGCCTCCGTAAGTCGTTCCATGTGTCCCGGGCTTCAACAGATCGCAGAGGTCAATGGCATGACCCGTTAAACTATGAACCGGCTTTTTCCGTATCCAGGTGGCGCCTAACGGAAATCCACCCCCGATACCTTTGGCCCAACTGATCGTATCGGGAACAAGTTCTTCTTTTACGATTTCTTTCCATCCGCACCAGTTTCCCAGACGGCCCAGGCCGCACTGGATCTCATCCAGCATGAACAGGAGCCCGTGCTCATCGCAAAGATGACGCAATCCGAGCAAAAACTCTTTGCTGGCCGGATAAATCCCGCCCTCGCCCTGGACCGGTTCGATCAGGATGGCCCCGGTTTCGCTGGTAATCGCCTTTTTCACCGCCTCCAGGTCATTGAACGGCAAATGCTTAAATCCTGGCAAGAGGGGCGCAAATCCTTGCTTCACCTTTTCCTGGGCGGTGGCTGAAATTCCTGCCATGGTTCGTCCGTGAAACGACCGCTGAAACGTCAAAATTTCAAACCGAGGCTTACTCTCTGAGGACGGACCGGAACATTCGTTGCCAAATTTTCGAGCCAGCTTGATAGCAGCTTCGTTGGCCTCGGCCCCGCTGTTTGAGAAAAAGACTTTTCCTTCTGCGCCAACGATTTTGACGAGCTGGCGCGCCAGTTCGCCCTGGGGCCTTGTATAATAAAGATTCGAAGTATGTATCAGCTCACGGGACTGCCGATCCAAGGCCTCGATCATTCGCGGATGCGCGTGTCCGAGCGTCGAAACGGCAATTCCCGCCCCGAAGTCCAGGTACTCTTTGCCATCCTCATCCCAAACGCGCGAACCCCGCCCACGAACCAAAACGACGTTGTATCGACCGTAGGTGGGAACAACGAATTGTTCGAAGAGCTGGCGGGTTTCCGACTCGTTAGTAGTCATGGGAAAAGGTCGAAAATAACCCTTCCCGGACGTTCACACAAGCACCAGGCTTTTAAGTTGACAGCCAGTTCCCCCAAGCTCTAATAAAAAACCCGGTCTTGTTTTTTTTGTCCTTCGAAAAAAGAGGCAGCAGTCAATGATTGCGGCATGCTTTACCGAACAAGGAAGCCAAGTCCGTTAACGTTCCCTACAATAATCTGTTAACACCACGAAGCTTCCCACGTGGGAAGGAGTCATAACGATCATGCGCATCAAGTTCCCCCATATTTTGCCGCTCGCCGTTGCGCTCGCAGCAACCACTGCGGCCGGGTTCGCCAAAGAACTCGATCTCTGGTTTACACCACTTTCCGCCGAAGGGCCGATGAAAGCGCCTTTGACCCAATGGTTGAAAGAACACCTGCCGAAACTGCTGCCAGGGGTGACCGTCGGCAGCAATTTCGGCCCGCCCATTTATCAGGATGGTCAGCAAAAGTTTGTCGTTCAAGGTCGAAAGGGCAAACCGGACGTGATCGAGTCCGTGCTCGAAGGAATGATCGCCTATCAACGGGCAGGATTGCTCGAACCGATCGATGATCTCTTCGACAAATGGGCGGACAAAGACCAGTTCATCCCGAGCACGATCAAGGCGCTGACGTTAAACGGCAAACTCTATGGTGTTCCCTACAACACCAACGTTCGCGTTCTGCTTTACCGAAAAGACCTGTTCGAGAAATACGGCCTCACTCCGCCAAAAACCTGGGATGACCTGCTCAAGGATGCCGCAACCATTTCCTCAAAGGAATCGGGTATTGCGGGTATCGGGTTAACAACGAAAAACGGAAGTGTGAGAACGTTCCAGGAATTCATCTCGTTTTTCTTCGAGGCCAATAACGGCGAAAACCCTTATAAATACGATGAGGCCGCCAAAAAATGGGTGATGAATACTACGCCCGAAAAGCTGGCCGCAGTCTTGAAACTCTACTCTGATTTCTTTTTTGCAGCGACACCGTCGGCTGCGAACCAGAACACCCGCGGAAATGACTATCAAGCAACAGACACCGACTATGTGTCGGGCAAAAGCGCCATGGTGCCGATGGGTCCATGGATTTACAGCTATCGGACCAGCGGTGACGTAGCGAAGAAAATCCTCGAAGAAGAAACTGGTGTCGCGCCACTCCCGCTTCCACCTGGAGGAGTCCAGGCAACTTATCTGGAGGTGAAACCGATCTCGATCAACGCCTTCAGCAAAGATAAGCCAGATGCTTGGAATCTGGTCAAGATTCTGACCAGTAAAGAGTTCGTCGCGACGGCGAATCGGATCGAAGGAGTTAATCCGCCCAGAAAAGATGTCGCCGAATTGCCTGAGTTCAAAAATGACTGGTGGGAACAGGCCTTCATCGCTCAATTGTCGACCGGCGTAGCCTTGGCGCCAATCAATTGGGGACTCGTCATCAACGACATCACAGAGGCATTGCAAAAGGCGATTTATAAGAATGCCACCCCTGAAGAGGCTGGCAAGGCGCTTTACAATACGCTCGAGCAGCGGGCAAAAGACAATCAGCTCTAACTACCTGTTACGCCGGGACTGGGAGACGTTAAATAGCGTAGCATAGGCTTGCACCAGGCCAAACATTTTATGGCGCGCGCTCGTTTATCGGCAACGATTGCGACCTGTCTCAAAGGAGTCAATCGTGACCGGCCAAGACAGGTGCGTAGCCTATGCTGCCCAGGAGCGGCACGCTTGCGTTATTCCCGGTCCCTTTTCTGGCCGGTCGCCGGACTTCACGAATGAACTCAGGCCCCTCGTCCGGACACAGCGCACTCACACTTTGGCAAAGTTTGGGCAAAAAGAGCTTCGCTTACTGGCTCATTTTCCCGGCTCTTCTGGTCATCCTCGGGTTGAACCTTTACCCGACGATTCAAGGAATTCTAACCTCTTTTACCAATCAGTCGCTTATCGAACCCGGCCATTCGTTATATGTCGGATTAGATAACTATTTCAAACTCCTGAAAGACCCCGTCTTCCAAATCTCTTTGGTGCATTCTTTGGGGCTGACTTTTTTCGCGGTGGCGCTCCAGGTCCTTCTCGGGTTGGTCATGGCACACCTGCTCATCCAGAAGATTCCCGGTATCCACTTTTTTCGAAGCGTCGCGATGATTACCTGGGTGCTGCCGATCATCGCTTCCGTCGTGATGTTCCGGTTCATGACGCTCCCAAATTACGGCCTGATTAACATCATGTTGAAAGACACGGGTTTTGGACAACTGGCTCGGAACTGGTTTGGCGACCAGACTTACGCCTTTCTTCTCATTCTCATTATGCACCTCTGGCGGAACGTGCCGTTCTACGCGATCGCTTTCATGGCGGCCATGCAGGCCATTCCTGCAGACCTCTACGAAGCCGCCAAGATCGATGGCGCAGGGGACTGGCGGCAATTCTGGTTCGTTACCCTACCTAACCTGAGATACATTATCCTGGTGATGGTCGTCCTGCATGTCACCTTTACGTTTAACAACTTCGACTTCGTCTTTCTCTCAACCGGAGGTGGTCCGGTTAATGCCACCGAGGTATTGCCCACTTACATTTACAAACAGGCCTGGAACGGATATGCCCTTGGTTACGCCAGCGCCGGCGGGGTGATTATGTTAGTGATCCTCGTTTTCCTGGTCCTGGTCTGCAACAGGTTCATTAAAGGCTTGTCAGAACAATGAGAAGCCCCTTCTCTATTCGCCGGATCGTTACTTATTCAGGACTCACGATCTTCTATCTATTTCTGCTCTTGCCCATCGCTTGGCTTGTTCTCTCGAGCTTCCGGAACAGCGATTCGGTCCAATCCGGAAGATTGCTTCCGGCTTGGTCGGAACTGACATTCCGAAACTACATTGAAACCTTTCAGATCAGCAACTTTGTCACCTATCTGGTAAATTCTTTCATTATCGCATTCAGCGTCATGGTGCTGACTGTTTTTCTGGGGAGCCTTGGCGCCTACTCGTTGAGCCGATTTGCCTTGAAGGGCAAAAAGCTCTTTATGATGGCCGCCCTGCTGCCGCAATTCTTTCCCTACGTCCTGGTTCTGATTCCCTTTTATATACTGATGTCGAACTTGAACCTGGTCGACACCCATCTCGGCCTGATCCTGACCCACACCTCGCTCACGCTTCCATTTGCCCTTTGGATGTTGACCGGCTACTTCAATGCTATTCCGGTGGAACTTGATCAAGCGGCACTGATCGACGGATGCTCGCGATTCGGTGTGTTGTTCCGCATCCTGTATCCAGTGGCAATTCCGGGCTTGGTCGTGGCCGGGTTTTTCGCCTTCGTGGTTTCTTGGGGGGATTATCTCTTCGTTTCGATTTTGTCGCAGAGCAACGAGACCCAGACCTTGCCGATCGGTTTGCAAACCTTCATGAGCAGCCTGGAGGTCCAATGGGGCTTGATTACCGCCGGAACAGTCCTCGCCATCGTGCCAACCGTAATTTTCTTTTCGATCGTGCAGCGCCGACTAGTTTCCGGTCTTACCGCGGGGGCGGTAAAGAGCTAGTGCGAAATTCTGACAAGCCAAAGCGCTGGCGGGATTTTCGTACTGCTGGCTCCTTACGGCGGTTGCCCGCAACGTCAGCAGAACTAATTCTTCCCGACACGAATAAAACCGCGAGAACCCCAGATTGATTTGGAGCGGAGTTCTCCGATGCTATCTCTAATCCTGTTTGCATCGAACAAAAACACTTATGCCGAAGATTGCCCTCATTGGTGCTGGAAGCCTGGTATTTACGAGAAATCTCTGCAGCGATATTTTGCTGCGACCTTGTCTACAAGACTGCACCATCAGCCTGATGGATGTCGATCCGCAGCGTCTCGAAAAGAGCCGCCAGATCGTCCAATCAATCGTTGACCGAAGAAAGCTGCCCGCGAAAATTGAAGCGACCACCGACCGCAAAAACGCCATCAGGAACGCAGACTATGTGATCACCACGTTTCAACAGGGGGGCTTGCAAGCGTACAAAACAGATATCGAGATCCCGCAGAAATATGGCGTCGAACAATGTGTGGGCGATACACTCGGTCCAGGCGGCGTGTTTCGAGCGCTCCGCACCATCCCGGTCCTGGTCGATCTTTGCCTGGAACTTGACGATTTTGCGCCTGACGCCTTGCTGTTGAACTACGTCAATCCAATGGCGGCAAATTGTTGGGCCGTGGACGCCGCGACCGGTCGTCCCCACGTTGGGCTTTGTCATAGCGTCCAGGGGACCAGCGAGATGCTCGCTCAATGGATTGATGTCCCCTACAACGAAGTCACCTTCTTTTGTGCGGGGATCAACCATCAATCATTCTTTCTCGAATTCTGGCGGGGAAAAGAAGATCTTTACCCATCGATCTGGGAAGCAATCGAGCGTCCGGAGAATTACGCCAAGGAGCCGGTCCGTATCGACCTCATGAAGCACTTTGGATACTTTGTCACGGAGTCCAGCGGCCATGCGAGCGAATACGTGCCGTACTTCCGCAAGAGCGCAGAGATGGTCAATAAGCAATTGGTTCCGAATTTTACTGACAAGGTGAATGCTTGGTTCGATTACGGGCGGACCGGCGGATATCTGCGGCACTGCCTGGATCGTCTTGATATATTCCAGCGTGAATTTGAAGAAATCCTGGCGGAGGAACCGCCGACAACTCGAAGTCACGAATACGGCTCATTTATTATTGAGGCGATAGAATCGCACTCGCCGATCTGCGTCAATGGCAATGTGCCCAACACCGAACTAATCGATAATTTGCCTCAAGGCTGCTGCGTCGAGGTCCCTTGCCTGGTAGATGGAAACGGCATCCAACCAACCAAAGTTGGCTCTCTTCCAGGCCAATTGGCTGCGCTGAACCGGACCAATATTAACGTTCAGGAGTTAATCGTCGAAGCGTCTCTGCACGGCAGCACCGAAGCGGTCTGTCACGCGGTCATGATGGATCCGCTCACGGCGGCCGTTTGTACGCTGCCACAGATCCGAAGCATGGTGGACGAGATGCTGGAAGCACAGCAACAATGGCTCCCGCAGTTCTGAACTGCGCGGTCCGCCTCATTAGCTAAAGAAGCAAAGCGAGACGCTTCGCCTACGGAACGATTTCCGTGCCAATTCCTCCGGCGGTAAAGACTTCGAGGAGCAATGCGTGGGGAATCCGGCCGTCGATCAGATGAACTTTTCCCACGCCTTCATTGAGAGCATCGACTGCCGAAAGTACCTTCGGAATCATGCCTCCCTCAATAACGTTATGCTCGATCAGTTGCGCCATATTTTCGCGATTGATGGTGGGAATAAGCGAGTTCGGATCTTTCACGTTGCGCATCACCCCCAGCACATCGCTGACATAGATCATCTTGGCTGCTTTTAAAGCCCCGGCCATCGCGCCTGCGGCTACGTCGGCATTCACATTCAGAATAGTTCCCTCTTCGGACTGGGCGATCGGCGAAATGACCGGCACCACTTCCCGGTCGATCGCTTCGCTTACACCGCTGAGTTCCAAAGAGGTGACTTCGCCGACAAATCCGACATCCACCAAATTCTTGCCGTCGGGCTGAGGTGCCAGTCGTTTGGCTTTGAAAACGTCCCGCCCGGAGAATCCTTCCGCGCGCCCCCCAAATTGCTGCATCGTTTCGACAATGCGAGGCCGGATCACTGTGTCCAGGACCTCTTCGACGATTTTAATGGTGGCCTGGTCAGTGAGACGAAGTCCATTCACGAACCGCGGCGTCTTTCCGGCCTCCCGCATCCGCGAGGTGATGGCTTTTCCGCCGCCGTGAACCAAGACAGGATTTATCCCGACCGCTTCAAGAAAAACAACATCACGAAGCAGGCGCTCGATCAGATGATCGTCTTCCATGGCGCTGCCTCCATACTTGATGACAAACGTCTGCCCGCGGAATTTTTGGATAAACGGAAGCGCTTCCAGCAAAGCCTCTGCTCTTCCAACCCCGGATTGATTCGGCATTCGTGTTTCTCCCTCTCCTCGGTTACTCGCCCATGTTAAACTTCACATATTCCGGCGTTAAATCGGTGGTAAACACCTTGTATTCGGCCGAGCCCAAGTGGAGGTCAATGGTAACCGTAAATTTTTTGTTACTGAGCGCTTCTTTGAGCGTTTCGGGTGGAGTACTGCTGGCCATCCCGTGATGTGCAGCGACGGCGCCATTAAAGAATATATCGATCATCTCTTCCCGCACTTTTGCCGTTGAATAGCCGACCGCATCCATAACTCGGCCCCAGTTCGGGTCTTCGCCGAACCAGGCACATTTTACGAGCGTCGAATTCGCCACCGCTTCGGCGGCCTTCCTCGCGTCCTGATAGGTTGCCGCTCCTTTCACATGGACCTCGACAAATTTCGTCACGCCTTCGCCATCTTCAACAATCATTCGGGCTAATTGCCGTGTCACAAAATTAAGTCCGTCAGAAAACCGCCCGAATTCTTTGCCATCCTGCTCAATCGGTGCAATACCCGCCTGCCCATTGGCCAGGCAAATCGCCGTGTCATTGGTGCTCATGTCGCCATCGATCGTGATGCAATTGAAAGATTGCTCAACGCTATCTGAAGTGATCTTTTGCAGATCTCGCTTGGAGATCGCGGCATCGGTCGTGATGAAGCAAAGCATCGTCGCCATGTCGGGATTGATCATTCCAGCTCCTTTCGCGATGCCCCCGATCCGAACAGTCCTGCCTTGCAACGGAAATTCTACCGCGATTTCTTTATGGAAGGTATCGGACGTCATGATCGCTTTTGCCGCGTCTTCGCTCCCGTTTGCACTCAATCCCGCCACCAACTCCGGCACGGCTCCCTCGATTTTTTCAATCGGCAGGTGGCGACCGATTCTGCCCGTCGAACAAACCAGGACCTGTCGATCTCTAAAGCCCAGTTGCCGCGCCACGGCTTGGGCCATCTTTTTGGCGTTCTGGATTCCGGTCGAGCCGGTGCAGGCGTTCGCATTTCCGCTATTCGCGATAATAGCCCGCGTATCAGCGGCTCGCAGATGAGCGGCAGAGACACGCACCGGGGCGGCTTTAATCTTATTCGAAGTGAATGTGGCCGCGGCAACCGCCGGATAATCCGAGATGATCAGGCCAAGGTCACATTTTTCAGCAGTTTCCTCCTTGATACCGCATCGAACCGCCGCTGCCCGAAAACCTTTTGGCGCGGTAATGCCTCCATCGATTTCAAAAAATGTCGATTCCATGGTCAAAAGGGGGTCTTCCCTGATACTACAAGCGCGAGACTTCTGCCGAGAAATTTCGCTAGATTCCAAGTCCCAGCGCTTCGTCCCAGTCGTTCATGATGTTGAAGCACTGGATGGCTTGACCGGCTGCTCCCTTCACGAGATTATCTTCCGCGGACATTAAAATGAGTCGCCCAGTTCTCGGATCAACTTTCCAGGCGATTTCCAAACGATTGGTACCCACGACGTTTTTGATGTCCGGATATCGAGCGGACCCCAGCAAACGAATGAACCATTCTGACCCGTAAGCGGCCTCGTACACCTCTTCCAGAGATTCTGCGGTCACTCGAGTGACGGGGTCGGCATGAATCGTACTGATGATCCCGCGATTAAGAGGAATCAAATGGGGCGCAAATTGGATGATCACCGGCTCTCCGGCGGCGTTAGAAAGTTCCTGCTCAACTTCTGACAAGTGTCGATGCGAAGGCAGAGCATATGGGCGCGCGCTCTCATTGCATTCGACAAAAAGCAGACTGGCATCCGGTTTCCGGCCGGCGCCGCTCACGCCGCTCAGACTATTCACCACAATACTCGACAGGCGAATCAACTTCGCGCGGATAACGGGCAGCAACGGAACCAGGATACTCGTTGGGTAGCAGCCGGGACAAGCCACCAACCTGGCCTCTCGGATCTGGTTCCGATAAGCTTCAGGAAGCCCATAAACGGATTTCTGCAACAGACCCGGCGCAGGATGCTCCTGCTTGTAGAAATACTTGTAGACCTCTGGATCCTTCACCCGGAAATCAGCGCTGAGGTCGATGACTCTAATTCCCTGCTCCAACAACGGCATGGCAAACCCGGATGCTACGCCATGCGGAAGCGCCAGAAAGGCGAAGTCGATGCCAAGCGGCCGCAGCGATGTGAGTTCCGGCTCGGTGAACTCAAAGTTCGCCAAGGAAGAGCGACGTCCGACCCAACCAAAAACTTCCGAGGCCTTTTTTCCCGCGTACTGACGAGAAGTGAGGCACCCCAACTCTACGAGAGGATGCTCGGACAAGCGTTTCACCAGTTCCTCGCCCGAATAACCGCTCGCTCCAACGATGGCGACTTTCGCTTTCTTCATGATGTTTGTTGGCTCCTGACCAGAGCAGATCTTGCAGTATACCTTTGGTTGGCTTGGATAAAATCCAAAACTCAAAACTGCTGGCTCAGTTTTCCCTCTGGTCAGTTCCGGTCGACACGTGTATTTTCCACCCCTCCCATGTCAGAAGACCGGAAATCGCCAGAAGCCAGACAGCAAATGACGGAGATCGAAAGAGTGCGGCACTCGTGCGCCCATGTCCTCGCGACCGCCATTCTCCGGGTCTGGCCAGAAGCGCAATTCGCAGCAGGGCCACCAGTCGAGAATGGTTTCTACTACGATCTGGCATTAGATCATCACATTTCGCCTGCTGACTTCGAAGCGATCGAGGCGGAAATGAAAAATATCGTCAAGGAGAACCAGCCCTTTGAACGAATCGTTGTCTCGCGGGACGAGGCCCTCAGATTAGCAAATGAGGGACGGTTGGGAGCCCTCGGGCCTCGAGCCGCGCCGAGCAGATTCAAGCTCGATATCTTGCAAGGTATACCGGAGGACGAAGAAATCTCATTGTATCGCAATGGAGATTTCACGGATCTCTGCGCGGGACCTCATGTGATGCGGACAGGGAACATCGGCGCATTCAAACTGACTTCAATTGCAAGTGCCTACTACAAGGGAGACGCCAACAACCCGCAGCTGCAGCGAGTTTATGGCACCGCCTTCAAGACACGAGCCGAACTTGACCAATATTTTCACCAGGCCGAGGAAGCCAAGAAACGGGACCATCGCAAACTCGGCCGCGAACTGCAATTGTTCCATATCGACGATGAGGTCGGACCTGGATTAGTGCTCTGGAAGCCCAAAGGAGCGACCGTTCGAAAAGAACTCCAGACATTTATTTCCGGGGAGCTCCGACAGCAGGGCTACGCAGAGGTGTTTACGCCGCATATCGGGAAGTTGGCACTTTTTCGAACTTCAGGGCATTATCCGTACTACAGCAATTCGCAATTCCCGCCCATCATCGAATTAGACACCCTGGACCGATTGGCCAAAGAAGGCTGTTCCTGCGCTGAGCTCTCCAATCGACTCAAGCGAGGCGATGTGGACGGTTACCTCCTCAAGCCAATGAATTGCCCGATGCATCTCAAGATCTATGCGTCGAGTCCACATTCGTACCGGGACCTCCCGATCCGTCTGGCAGAATTCGGGACGGTCTACCGCTGGGAGCAATCGGGCGAACTAGGCGGGATGACGCGAGTTCGCGGCTTCACCCAAGATGACGCTCACATTTTTTGTACCGAAGAACAGGTTTTGGGTGAAATCCAAGGCTGCCTCCAACTGGTTTTGAAGATATTAGGCACCCTCGGTATGGGCAATTACCGGGTTCGGATCGGTTTACGCGATGCAGACTCCGCAAAATACGTCGGAACCGCCGAACAATGGGAGCGGGCTGAAGACGCCCTCCGCGAAAGCGTTAAAAAACTGGAAATACCTTTTACCGAGGAACGCGGCGAAGCGGCATTTTATGGTCCAAAGATTGATTTCGTCGTTAAGGATGTGATTGGTCGTGAGTGGCAGCTCGGGACGGTCCAGGTTGACTACAATTTGCCGGAACGGTTCGCCCTGACCTACGTCGGAGCGGACAATACGGCACGGAGACCGGTGATGATCCATCGAGCGCCGTTCGGTTCCCTGGAGCGGTTTTGTGGTGTCTTGATCGAGCATTTTGGGGGAAGTTTCCCGACCTGGCTGGCTCCAGAGCAGGTTCGCGTCCTTCCTATCTCGGAAAAACACCTGGAGTATGGCAGGTCCGTTCTCAGGCTGCTTTTAGATGAACAGATCCGGGCGACAATCGACGAAACCTCCGACAAAATCGGCGCTAAGATTCGCCTTGCCCAGCTGGAGAAGGTCCCATATATGTTGGTCCTCGGCGCACGAGAAGAACAAGCCGGCGAAATCGCCGTGCGCAGCCGCAAAAACGGCGATGAAGGAGCCCTTAGTGCGTCGGAGTTTGTGAAAAGAATTCAAATGGAAGTCAAGGAACGTCAACGTGATTGAGTGCGCCGTCCGGCACCTCCGGTTGCCCTCTTAGGAGATAGGTTTATTCAGCAACAGCAGATTCGAGTCAACGGTCGAATTCGCGCACGCGAAGTGCGGGTGATTCTCGGCACCACCAACGAACAGTTGGGAATAATGAAATTGCAGGATGCCCTGCGAAGAGCTCAATCAATTGGGCTCGATCTGGTCGAGGTTGCGCCGACGGCAAATCCTCCGGTTTGCAAGATCGTTGACTTTGGGAAATACCGGTACGATCTCTCTAAACAGGAGAAGGATCGCAGATCGACCGCTTCCAAGCTCAAAGAGATCAAGTTTCGGGTCAATATTGATCCTCACGACTATGGAATTAAGGTGCGGCACGCGGAGCAATTCCTGGACAAAGGAAACAAAGTGAAGTTTCAGCTTCAATTTCGCGGCCGCGAGATGAGCCACAAGGAATTGGGCGACCTCTTAATGCGTCGTTTGAAGGACGACCTTTCAACTATGGGACAGGTGGAAATGGAACCAAAGCTGATGGGGAAAAGCATCAACATGACGATGTCACCGCTCCCTATCGCCAAGCGAAAACGGAAATTCACTGTTGAGGATGAAGAACTCCCACCTGAACCACCGGATACTGAAGAATGATATTTTTCGTCTTCGACGATGGTCGGACGATTCACAGGGAGCCTACTTGACACACCCTGCGCGCGGATGTAGTGATGGCGTCCCGCTGCCTTCGAAGGGCTAACTCTATGGCTGACACCCAAATCATTTTAAAACAAAATGTCCCCGGCCTGGGCGCCGAGGCTGATATCGTAAAAGTCCGCAAGGGTTTCGCGCGAAATCATCTGATTCCCACCGGCCAAGCCTACGAGGTCACCGCTTCTAATCTGAAGCGCTTGAATCACTTAAAAAGCGTACGGGCAGAACGGGAGGCTCGTGAGCTCAATGATGCCGAGGATTTCTCTCGCAAGATCGGAAAATTGAAGTTGGAATTCGCGCTCGAAACCGGCGAAACCGGTAAGGCTTTCGGTTCCGTGACGACCAGAGATATCGAAGAAAAGCTTCAAAAAGATTACGGGATAACGATCGACCGCCACAAGATCGAGCTGGAGCGTCCGATCAAAGAGAGCGGCGAAAAAGAGATCACCATCAAGCTTCATCACGATATTACGGCGACCTTAAAAGTCGAAATTAAGTCTTCGAATCCACCTGCTTCGGCGCAGGAAAGTGAATCGGCCGAAGCGAAACCCAGAGCAAAAAGGAAGGCCAAACCCGGCGTCTGATAACGATGGCCAACGGTTCTCACGGTTTGATGAAACCTGCTGAGAACCCCTTAAGCACTGAGGGGAAATCCACTGGGACACAGAAAACAGGTTATTCACAGGATCCTGACAAGGTATTCACCAGGAGAGACGTCCCTCGCTCCTTGCCGTTCAGTGAAGACGGCGAAAAGGGTGTTCTCTGTTCTTTGCTTCTCTCCCCTCGCGACGTAGCTGACATTTGCGTTCTGCGCCTTCGCTCTGCGGCATTCTACATTCCTGCCCACGAGATTATTTACAGCCTGATCCTGGAGTTCGGCGACAAGCGCAAACCAGTCGATTTCATCTCGCTCAAACAGGCCCTCAAAGATCGAAATCAACTGGAGGAGACCGGTGGACCGGAATATCTCAGCGACCTCTATGGCTTTGTTCCCACCGCTGCGAATGCGGACTACTACATCGATATCGTCCGCGAGAAGTACGTTCTTCGCCGGCTGATCTCCGCCTGCAACAAGCTCTCAGCCCAGTGTTACGATCAACAGGGGGAAATCGAACCGCTGCTGGATGAAGCGGAGAAAGAGATTTTCGCGGTCACCGGGGAACACGTCAAAACCGAAATTGTTCCCACCAAAGACCTGGTCATGGAAGCAATCGAACAAATCGAGAAACTGTACGAAAATCGCGGCTCAGTCACAGGGTTGCCGACTGGGTTTGTTGAACTGGATCGAATGACCAGCGGACTGCATCCAGCTGAGATGATCGTTATCGCTGCGCGGCCCAGCATGGGCAAGACGGCATTGGCCATGAACATCGCAGAGCACGTAGCGATGGATATCGACAAGCCAGTCGCGGTTTTCAGCCTCGAAATGAGCAGTCAGCAACTTGTCCAAAGGATTCTTTGCTCCCGGGCCAAAGTCGATCTCCAGCGTGTGAGAAACGGGTTTTTATCCGAGCGCGACTTTCCGAATCTGACCGCCGCGGCTTCCCAAGTCGCCGCCGCCAAAATGTTCATTGACGACACCCCCGGTCTCTCAGTCACGGAATTGCGCGCCAAGGCCCGGCGCATGAAGTCACAGCATGATATTCAACTGATCGTCATTGATTATCTTCAGCTGCTGCGTTCAATGAGCCGTCGGGCCCAAGACAATCGTCAATTGGAAATCTCCGAAATTTCGGCAGGAATCAAGGCACTCGCCAAAGAGCTCAATCTGCCGATCATCGTACTCGCTCAGCTAAACAGGCAACCGGACACCCGCGCAAAAGAGGGGGGCCGTCCAAGACTGAGCGATCTGCGCGAGTCGGGGTCAATCGAACAGGATGCCGACCTGGTCGGACTCCTCGTCAGGCCGGAGTACTACGAGACGGATGATGAAGCAAAACAGGAACGAGCCGGCGAGGCAGAGCTGATCATCGCGAAGCAACGAAATGGACCGACCGGTGACGTCCCGCTGACATTCCTCAAACAATACACCCGATTCGAGAGTCGCGCTCGCGAGCACGCCTAGGCGTTCGCCGCGTGGTATGCGAAGCGTCCCGCTTTGCTTCTTTACTCGGGGAACGTTCACCGTTCGCCGTGGTATGCGAAGCGTCCCGCTTTGCCTCTTTAATCGGGGAACGTTCACCGTTCCCACCGTTCACCGTTCGCCGTTCACCGTTCGCTGTTCACCGTTCGCTGTTCGGTGGCGCATTCAGGCCATCGGTAGCGCTTAGGGGGCAGGATCTCGGTAACACTCATCGGCCCCCATGGTTACTGTTTTAGTTCTTTGTTTCTGGCGTCTGCTGCACCCGCGTTCCGAGGCCGTTTGAGGAATTCTTGGCAGCAAAACTTCGCCTTGTATTTTTTCCGGGGACGACCACAATATGTTGTGGTCAGCACTCGGATCACCTTCAGCCATGCGATGTCCAAAATGCGGAAACCTTGAGGACAAGGTAATTGATTCCCGCTCTGCGAAGGGAGGAGCGGCAATTCGCCGTCGCCGCGAGTGCCTTGCATGCCAGCACCGATTTACCACCTACGAAGAAATTGAACGGCGCGATTTGCGTGTCATTAAACGGGACGGGCGCCACGAGCCGTTTGATCGGCAGAAATTGTTAGGCGGAATGATCAAGGCCTGCGAAAAACGACCTGTTAGTTACGACGCTCTGGAGCGCGCGGTAGAAGAGATAATTCAGGAACTGGAGCAGGCGTACGATCATGAGGTACCGACCAACGCGATCGGCATCCGTGTGATGGAACGACTGCACTCTCTGGACGAAGTGGCTTACATCCGCTATGCATCTGTTTACAGGCAATTCCAGGATATTGGAGAGTTCATTAACGAAATCGAATCTCTCGGTCGTAAGATCAAACGCAACGCCCTCCAACCGGATTTATTTGTTCCGTGATAGCACTCCGCGATTCCCTCCCACTCCTTCGACAACGCGAGAATGAGCATTGTGCCATTCGCCAGGACTGGGTTTGTTATTGCCTTTTTCGAGCTGCGGAGAAAGCCGGTTACCGACGCTGGTGGCTGGCAGAACATGTCGCTGCGAGTGTGTTGCACTATCTTTCCAGAACATACGGCAGCAATGTTATTACCTCGCAACAATTGCGGCAGATTGTTGCCTCTGCCCTGCAGGCTATTGGCTATGCCGAGGTCGCACTGCGTCTGGAGGCAATCAGTCCACCTTTCGAGCTTTCTTTGAGCGAACTGGCCGAAGAGGCAGGACCCGGATACGAATTAGCCTTCTTCCGTCTGCTGAAAGAACGGATTCAACCCGCCTTCTGTGATCACATATGGAGCCTTGATATTTACGGGCTGCAATCGTGCGTACGACATTTGCAATCGGTCAAAACCTGGAGTCGCGAGTGTTCCCTGTTGCGCAGCGAAATTGTAAACTTCCTCCGAGCACACCTTGAACGGGCCAACGTGAAAATCGATATTCATCTCACGATCAGATGACACTTTTCCAAAAGATTATCGCTCGCGAAATACCGGCAAAGATCATCTCGGAAGACGAGGACTTGATCGTTCTTCACGATATCAATCCGCAAGCCCCGATTCATGTACTGCTGGTACCGAAAAAGCCGATACGGCGTCTGGCTGAAGCGACGGCAGAAGATGGGATTTTATTAAGTAAATTGCTGCTTAAGGCACAAGAAACGGCTAAAGCGCTCGGGATTTCGGAGACAGGATTTCGCGTCGTCATTAATAGCGGACGCGACGGCGGAGAAACCGTCCCCCATTTGCATGTTCATCTCCTGGGAGGCCGCCCGCTGCGTTGGCCACCGGGCTAACGCAAAAATCTCGAAAGCGCTGGCTCGCGAGAGTTCGCGCAAGAGAGTTGCCCCACGAATGTCGTTTAGGCGAAGCTCCCATTCCCCTCAAAATAAGGGCGGATGACCGCTGACGTGAACTTTGACTTCCAATCAAGGCCTGTCATCATCACACGCGCAACCTAGCCTCCTTGGGATCTGTATTATCGGGTCTGGGGCATTAGCCTTAAATCCCGAGCACCGCAGGGCAAATTCTCAAATCTTCCATCTGCAAAGAACTACTCGCGCAACGTCACTCCGAGACGTTCGACGAGCTGCGATTTCAGGCGACCGTGCGCCATGTTCACTTCTTCCTGGGTCAAAGTTCGATCGCTTACTCGATAAGTCAAACTGCAGGCCATCGATTTCTTGTTCAGCGGCACCTTTTCACCCGCCGAATCCGAAAAAAGATCGAACAATTTAATGTCGGCAAGAAGCGGCTCCTTGGCGGCAGCGAAAGCATCAAGCACTGCTTGATATTTTAATTCCTTGTCGGCGAGAAAAGCGACGTCTCGCGTCACCGCTGGAAAACGGTCCAACGCCTTAAATCGAAAAGGGTTCAACGTCTTTCCCGGGGTCAGCCTCAGCTCGGCCACCAGAACGGGATAACGTGCTCCAATTTCTTTTGCCAAGCCCGGTCGGAGTTGCCCGATTTTGCCCACTTGGTTCCCCTCTCCGTCGACTATCCCACACCGAAGCGGAGCGAAAGTGCTCGGCTGTTCTCGTACGAAAATCAAATTCTCGAAAACGGCAGTCTTCAAGATACCTTTCAGATCAAAGAGATCAAAGATAGCGGCATTCTGGTTCCAGCTTTTGCTCTCACGCTCTCCGGACACAAGAATCGACAGAGCAATCGACTCCTCGTCTATGGCAACTTTAAAAACGCGGCCAATTTCAAAGATTGCCACACTGCTTGATCCCCGATTGAAGTTTCGCTCAGCCGCTCGAACCAGTCCCGGCACTAGCGAAGGCCTCAAAATCCTCTGATCCTCGTTCAATGGGTTCCGCAGCGTCAGAGCGCCCGGCGTGGCCTCCAACAAGTATTCCAACGCTCGATCGTCCAGGAGAGTCAGGCTTCGCGCCTCAAAGAGCCCCAAACCCGCCAGTCTTTGGCGGAGGTTTATCAAATCGTCATGCGCACGATCCGAAGCCGAACTTTCGGTTGCCGCACCAAAGAGGCGCGATGGAATTCTCTGGATACCTGCCATTCGGCACACTTCTTCAATCAGGTCCGATTCGCGTGCGAGATCCTGGCGGTAGCTTGGCACTTTCCAGCGATTTCCGCCTGCGTGTTTAAGCCCGAGTCGAGCAAGAAGATTGCCGGAATCCGGGACCTCGATTCCCAAAATCTTAGTACATCGTTCCGGGCGCATCTCGACGACTCGGTCGAAACGTGGAATAGCTCCAGCGATGATGACGTCTTCGGCGGCTTTTCCTCCCGCGACTTGCAAAAGCAAATCGGTTGCCCTGGCAGAAGCAAGCAGCACCGATCGAAAATCGACACCTCGTTCAAAGCGAAAACTGGATTCCGTGATCAACCCCAACCGCCGACTTGTTCGACGAATGAACCCAGGATCAAAATAGGCAGCTTCCAGGAGGATGTCGGCCGTAGTCGCCGTCACCCCGCTTTGCTCGCCACCCATCACGCCGGCAATCGCCAACGCCCGCTCATGATCTGCGATCACGAGATCGGCAGGATCCAGCTCATACTCTTTCTCATCCAGTGCCGTCATTCGCTCGCCGGCCTTCGCCTTTCGAACGAGAATGCCCCCTTTGATCTTCGCGAGATCGAACGCATGCAGCGGTTGACCAAGCTCCAACAACACGTAATTGGTAACGTCGACGACATTGTTAATCGAACGCAATCCTGCTGCCTCCAATTTTTGCCGGAGCCAGCTTGGGCTCGGACCGGCTCGAATATCCCTAATGATACGTCCGGCATAAAAAGGACAACCCTCCAGAGTTTCAATCTGGATAACATCGAAGTCTATTTTCTCGGAGGCGGCGCTTACTCCCGGTAACTTCGCCGGCGGGAGATTGAGCAAAGCAGCTAACTCCCGAGCTATTCCGTGGTGACTCAACAGATCTGGCCGGTTCGGCGTCACCTCCACTTCAATGATCGTATCCGGTCGAAAGATATCGGACAGGGGAGCCCCAACGGCAGAGTCGGCGGGCAAAATCAAGAGACCGGCGGCGTCCTCCGCCAGATTCAGTTCTCGCGCACTGCAAAGCATGCCCTCCGACTCAACACCTCGCAGCTTGCTGGCCCTGATTTTTGTGCCGTCCGGCAGAAGAGCCCCTGGCAAAGCCAAGGGCGCCTTGTCACCCGCCTGAAAATTTTTTGCCCCGCAAACAACTTGCCGGGGAAGAGGAGTGCCGTCGTTGACCCGACAGACGCTCAATCGATCTGCATTAGGATGCGGCTCGAACGACTCAATTTGACCGACGATGACTTTATCAAAATCCGCGCCGCGTTGTCGGACGCTTTCGACTTCGATCCCGGAAAACGTCAGAGCTTCGACAATCTCAGGGACTGATTGCGCGAGCGGCAAAATCTCCTTCAACCAACTGAGTGACAGTTTCATCGGACAAACTGGGCTAAGAACCGCTGATCATTTTCGATCAGCAGCCGGATGTCGGGCAGACCGAACAAGGACATTGCCAGGCGTTCCAGCCCCATTCCAAATGCGAATCCAGACCAGTCCTCCGGATCATAAGAGCTGTCGCCGCGCTCTGCGTTAATTGCCTCGAATACGGCGGGATTGACCATCCCACACCCCAGCAATTCCATCCATTTGCCCCCCTGGATTCCCGGCAATCTGATATCAAGTTCGAAACTCGGCTCCGTGAACGGGAAAAAGTGCGGTCGCAGTCTGGTCTGGACCTCGTGACCTAATAACTCACGAACAAAATATTCCAAAGTTCCTTTCAGGTCCGCGACGCTGACGTTGGCATCAACATAAAGTCCTTCGAGTTGATTGAACTGGTTCAAGTGCGTGGCGTCGATTTCATCGCGACGGTAAGCGGCCCCGGGGCCGATCACGCGCACCGGAGGTTTCTGGACAACCATCGTACGGATCTGGACGCTTGAGGTATGGGTCCGCAATAACCTCCCGTCAGGCAGGTAAAACGTATCTGTATCGTTGCGTGCCGGATGATTCGCAGGCGTATTCAACGCGTCAAAACAGTGCCATTCCGTTTCAATGTCTGGCCCATCAGCCAGCGCAAACCCGAGTCGCCGTAAAATCCGTATCGCTCGGTCCTGAAGAAGCGTCAGAGGATGCAAGCCGCCGACAGGAAATTGCCTTCCCGGAAGCGTTTCGTCGACATCGCTCAGAACTTGAGCTGTCCCCTCGGATTCGATGGCCTCGAGTCGGCCATCCAGTGCCTCAGTGACAGCGTTTCGTATTTCATTTAGAAGTTTTCCGATGCGGGGCCGATCCTCATTCGGCAGGTTGCGCATGTTTTCGCTCAACCGCGAAATGGCCCCGGCTTTTCCCAGGAATTTCACCCTGATGTTTTCCAGAGCGATCTTGCTGTTCGCCTGCTGGATTTCACCAAGCGCCTCCGCCCGCAACGTTTGCAGATCGTTGTCCATCAGAAGATTGCCCTCCCAACCTGCACTCCGAATACCAAATCGTACTTCTGGTGGGGGAGGAGATTGGTCTTTTTCAGGCCGCGCTTTTTTGCCGCAAAGCAGCGACAGCTTTGTCCAGGATGACCTTAAAGGTGGCCTCATCGGTCACGGCCAAATCAGCCAGCGCTTTTCGATCGATATCAATCTTGGCTGCGGCTAAGCCTTCCATAAACCGGCTGTAAGTTGTGCCAAACTGGCGGCAAGCAGCATTGATTCTTTGAATCCAAAGATTCCGAAAATTGCGCTTCCGGGTCTTACGATCACGGTAAGCCCAGTACTTCGCCTTCATGGTGGCGTCTTTGGCATAGCGAAAAAGCTTGGATCGACGACCTCGATATCCCTTCGCTTTGTCGAGTACTCTTTTGCGGCGCTCTCTGCTGGCCGGCGCATTCGTTGCTCTAGGCATTTTTGTCATCCGGCATCCGCCGGATCCTCAGGCACAGGTTGTTTTTATAAATTGCGTTCTCCGACCTCACCCATCGCATCAGTCCCGAAAACGTTCGGGACAGGTGGAGAACGTTTGCCGTTGATCAGTGGAACGGCAGGTTTTCCTTGATCCGCGCCTCATCGGTTGAGTCGAGGACCGCAGCCTTGGCAAGATGCCGCTTGCGCTTCGCACTTTTGGACGCCAGCAAGTGGCGGCGTCCGGCATGGCCGCGCAATACTTTGCCCGTTGCCGTTATCTTGAAGCGTTTCGCTACGGCTTTCTTTGTTTTGCGTCTTGATATCGGTTTTGGCATAGGGAGCCGGGAACCTATCCTCTTCAATCAAGTTCGCAAGGGGAAACTGGGAACGAGTGAGCAGTGAAACGTCCCGCCTTGCTTAGTTCTTATCAGAGTTGAAGGACAAAGGTGCACCGGTACAACCCTGAAGCCATCTCCTCCTCACGCTCAACCCGTACCCCAAGAATTCGTTCCATCATCTCGCGTTCGAGTCGTCGGACCAGCGGAAACGCTTCAAGCAAATCAAAAATCGGCGAGTGATACTCCACGATGGCAACCTGATCCCCGCTTGAAAGCTCGGACATGTAGCCTTCTTGGTCGCGAACTTTGACCAGCATTTCCGCCAATTCCAGAACCGTCTTTCCGCGCAATTTGCGCATGTAATCCTCTGTTTTCGCAGCAAAGACGGAATACAACAGTTTCTCGCCGGCCGCGTGCCCGTAAAGGCGAGTCGCGGCATGCAAGATTTCGATCGTCATCGCATTGGTCGCGCTTGGGAAAAAAATCTGCGCTTTCGCAGTCAGCCGGTAGACCATCTCTGGGCGTCCCACCGGTTTCGGACGACGCCAGGTATCGACAAATCCGTGCCGTTCGAGCTCGTTACAGTGCTGTTTTATCCCCATGTAGCTGAGCTTCAGCCGCTGACCAAGCTCATTGACAGAAAGCCCCTGCGTTTTCTTTAGGGTGTCAATAATCCGCATTCTTTGCGAACGGCCAACTTCACTTACTCGTTTCATCGGATTTCTGCTCCGCAACGGCCGGTCCATCCTTGTTGGCCCGCCGGGTCGTCCGTGGCTGATTGCGAAAACGCAGGCTACTTACCGACTTTTACAATTGAATAGGTTTTTACTCCCTTGCGGTCCAGCAAAAGCAACAGGTTCGGTTTACCGTTCTGATCGGCCAAGGCCTTCTGAAATGAGGCCGTATTCGTTACCTGGTTTCTCCCCACCTCAGTGATCACGTCCCCGGTCTGAATATCAGCTACAGCCGCCGGACTATTTGGCAGGACCTCGGTCACGACGACGCCCGAATCCGATTTTAATCCTAGCTCCTGTTTCAGTTCCGGAGTGACATCCTGTACTTGTACTCCAAAAGTTGAGGCCACATTGTCGCCTTGGGAGGGCGGAGGCTGGTTGGTCGCCAACTTGCTCGAATCGGTAGGCAACGCCTCGGTAGTGACCACCACATTCGTCTTCTTGCCGTTTCGCCAAACCCCCAAACTGACTTGTGTTCCGATCTTTTTCTTCAAAATCTCGTTCTGAAGCTCCCTGGCACTGGAGACCTGGACACCATCGACATCGGTGATGACGTCCGCAGGACGCAAATCGCTCTTCGCCGCCGGAGTGTCCGCCTGAATCGTGCGCACGACCACTCCTTTGTCTACCCCTTTGAACACTTCGGCGCGGTTCTGATCACTGAGACTTTCGATGATTATCCCGAGCCATGGTCGAACAATCTTCCCCGATGAGATAAGTTGATCGCTCACCTGTTTAGCGAGATTGCTGGAAATGGCAAATCCGAGTCCCCGATTCAGCCCATGAATCAGGGTATTCATCCCAATCACCTTGCCGTCGATGTCACACAGCGGACCGCCACTGTTCCCGGGATTGATCGCCGCATCCGTCTGGATGTAATCCTCATATTTGTCCGGCAACAATTCGTTGCGGCCTTTAGCGCTGACCACGCCTGTGGTGAAGGTGTAGGCAAATTTGTAAGGAGTTCCGATCGCACACACTATCTGGCCTACCTTGACCTCGTCACTGTTCGCAAAATCGATGGTGGGGAGGTCTGCCGCGTCAATTTTTAAAACGGCCACATCAGTACGCTCGTCAGAGCCGATGATCCTGGCTGAGAATGTCCGCCCGTCCTTTAGCTTGACGTTGATCTTGTCTTCACCATCGATGACATGGTTATTCGTGATGATGTACCCATCCTGTCGCACCACAAATCCCGATCCTTCGCTCTGGTCTGGTTGCTCACTTTCGTCC
The DNA here is from genome assembly GCA_963742335.1 of uncultured Verrucomicrobiae bacterium. GTDB lineage: Bacteria > Verrucomicrobiota > Verrucomicrobiia > Chthoniobacterales > JAFAMB01 > JAFAMB01. Next base: position 143,332 of record CAVULL010000014.1, on the reverse strand, counting down.
CGTGGACCTTTAAAAAAGAAATCGAAGCCATCCATCGGGTTCGCCGAATTGCCCGGCCGGCCGCTTTTCTCGACGTCAACCACCACAACCGCCGGAGCGACTTTTTCGTAGACCGCCGTGTAAGCGTTATTCAGTTGATGCGCGATATCCTTCGCAGAGTCCGCGGGAAACGACTCGGCAGAAAGTGTCCGGGTTGATGGTTGGCTTAATAGCAAGAATCCCCCGAGAATGAGGGCCGAGGCACGATCAATTACGCTCATAATGCAGGTACACTTTGACAGGAGGGTTTTTACCAACTGTTCAATCACCGGATACTCCGCTAGCGTGACGGTGAACGCAACAGTGCTTCTCGGGGGTCAGGGAGCGACCCGATTGACAATCGAAGGTGAGCCCTTACTATTTTACCAACTAGTCAATCAACCATGCAAAGTTTAGCCGAAACCGCCGATAAGCGGTTCCTTTCCTTCGCCCAAGGTTTCTGGCCTGACATCGTTCCTGAGCTTTGGAACGATTGGAAATGGCAACTTAAAAACCGGGTCACGAATCTGGAGCAACTCGAACAGAAGATCTCTCTCAACCGTGAAGAACGCGCCGGAGTGATCCTTTCCGGGAACAAACTTGCGCTGGCGATTACACCTCACTTTTTCAACCTCATCGACCCAGAAGACCCAAATTGCCCGATTCGCCGGCAGGTGATCCCACGCGTCGAAGAGGCCGAGCGGTCCCCGCTCGAAGTGGCCGACCCATGCGGCGAAGATTCTCATATGCCGGTCCCGGGACTGGTCCATCGATACCCCGATCGAGTTCTCTTTTTGGTCACGGACCGATGTGCCTCCTATTGTCGCTATTGTACCCGTAGCCGTGTGGTCAGCGGCGTTGGCGAGCAAGAGTTGCATACGAATTTTGAGGAGGCTTACCGTTACCTGGAGACCCATACCGAAGTCCGGGACGTCCTTCTTTCAGGCGGAGATGCCCTTTTGCTTTCCGACGACAAGCTTCGGGGTATCTTGCGTCGTTTACGCGCCATCGAACATATTGAGTTTGTCCGCATCGGCACACGCGTCCCAATTTTCCTCCCCCAGCGCATCACCCCGGAATTGTGCAAGATGCTCCAGGAATTTCATCCTCTTTGGATGAGCGTCCATGCCAATCACCCTCGCGAGCTGACGACCGAGGTGAAAAGCGCTCTTGAGCGCCTCGTCGACCATGGAATCCCGCTTGGGAACCAGAGTGTGCTCCTGAAGGGGGTAAATGACGATCTGACCGTCATGAGGACGCTGGTCCATAAGCTCGTGATGTGCCGCGTCCGACCCTATTACATCTATCAGTGCGACCTGATCCATGGGTCGGCTCATCTCCGGACTTCAGTGGCCAAGGGGATCGAGATTATCGAAGGTCTAAGGGGCCACACGACCGGCTATGCCGTGCCGCAGTTCGTGATTGACGCGCCAGGGGGTGGCGGGAAAGTACCGATCAATCCTGGCTACATTCTCTATCACGATCATGAGAAAATCGTGATTAGAAACTACGAAGGAAAAATCTTTGAGTATCCTGAATTAGAGATGGCCAGCCAATCCGGAAACCACTCTGAATACGTGGACGAATATTTGTATTCCTGAGGAGTTGCAGAAGGTCAGGAGTAGCAGGAGTTCAGGAGTTGCAGAATGGCCCAGGGCTTTCTGCAAGTTGACCCAGTTATTCATTTGCTTCTAAAGTCCCGGAGCGACTTGAGGGAGGGTGTCAGCCCAGTAATCAAACTGGGAAGCCAACACCGGGCGCGCCAGAAAAATCAGCTTTACAGCAGAACGTGCGGCGACTCACAAACATGGGCTTCCAATTTTGAACTGGCTTACCATTCTGTAACTCCTGTAACTCCTTCCCCCTGGCTCCTTCCTCGCGGGCTTTTCTGTGGACCACCGGGCACGCCTGCTGTAACTCCTTCCATGGCCGGGATTGTCGTCAAGCCGCGCGCACGGATCTTTCACGGTCACGATTGGGTCTATGGATCCGAGGTTCTGAAAACTTTCGGTAACCCCGAACCGGGTGATGTCGTTTCGCTGAAAGACGGTCAGGATCGATCGTTAGGATCTGCGATTTACAATCCAAATTCGCAGATCGTTGCCAGACGATTTTCGCGACGCAAACAAGACCTGAACCACGATTTTTTCATTCGAAGAATTGGCCAGGCGCTGGCTTCCCGCGATAAACTCGGAAGTCTGCGCAATCCTGGACGCGTGATCTGGAGTGAAAGCGACGGGTTACCCGGACTAATTATCGATCGGTACGGGTCTCATCTGGTTCTGCAGACTCTGACCTTGGCTATGGATCAGCGAAAGCAACTGATTGTCGAGGTAGCCAAACAGCTCTTGTCGCCTAGTTCGATCATCGAAAGGAATGACGCGCCGATCAGGAAGGCAGAAGGACTGGATTTGGTCACCGGAGTCCTCTTCGGGGAGAAACCCGGCATCATCGAACTTGAGGCAAAAGGTATTCGGTTTCATGTCGATCTGCTGACCGGACACAAGACCGGCCTTTACCTTGACCAACTCGATAATTATGAGGCGGTCGCGAAACTCGCCAATGGCTTGCGGGTTCTGGACTGTTTTTCGAATCAGGGAGCATTTGCGATTGCCTGCGCCAACGCTGGAGCGTCCGCAGTGACCGCCATCGAAATCAACGGGCCCTTAGTGAAATTAATTAACGAGAACGCTCAACTGAACAATGTCACGATCACAACAGAAGAAGCCAATGTATTCGACTATCTCTCGGAGCAAATCCGAGAGAACCTTGAGTTCGATTTGATCATACTTGATCCTCCCTCTTCACCAAATCCAAAGAATCGATCAATAGCGCTCGACGAGGCTACAAGGAAATTCATTTGCGTGCGCTACAATTGCTCCCGACTGACGGATACCTGGCCACCTTCTCGTGTTCTCATCACGTTTCCCGTGAAATGTTTTTGGAGATGATCGTGGACGCAAGCGTAGACGCGAAACGTCATGTGCGAATCGTACAATATCTGACGCAGCCTCTCGATCATCCGATCCTTCCTCATATTCCCGAAACGGAGTATCTCAAGGGTTTCCTGCTTCAGGTTTTGCCAGGACGGTGAAAGTAGTGGTTACTGTCAATGACTATCAAAACGCTTCGTTTCCGTGCAAGGGGAGGGTGATTGCGAGTGTGCCGGTTGAAATTACTGGTTCTCCGCCATCAAAACACAGATTTTCGTTGCGGCGGCGTTTGTTTTCCTGAGAATGGAGTTTGATGTCGGAAAGTATGAAAGAACCGTTACTTGACCTCCCGGAGGACCAGTCGGGATCACCCGAACTGCTCGATTCGCAGGTTCAACGGGCGCACGAACAGCTTCTGCAACTAAAGCGTCAGCAGGAGCAGATCGAAAAGCAGAAGCGTGAGCTCGAGGAACTCAGCCGGAAACAAGAGGATCTCGAGAAGGGCCGTGCCGACATGATTGAAAAGCTCACCCGATCGCTTGTGGTGATCGAGCGGGAGACTTACGAAGCCGAGAAACGCGTAGAACAGTTGCGGCTCACCAGCACGACATTCGCGCAACACCTTGATTTGCTTGAAAGGATCAATCCAAAAGGCTGGAGTAATTTGGATCTTCACAAAGAGTTGAGCAAAGCGTTGAGCGCGGTGGATGATGCCCGGGCGGAATACACAAAATCTCTCACAAAAATTAACGCCAAATCCGACGCAGAAGTGATCAACCCAGGTTCAGCGGTCGAAGAAACCTATTATTCGCCGACCGACGATTCGAGTTTCGTCCTTTGGCTTAAACGCGGTTTCGCCTTCACGCTCCCTATTCTAATTCTGGGGCTTAGCGCGCTGCTGTTTTTCTACTTCATGCATGGCTGATACTGTTGTGTGATGGGACGTAGACGATTTAACGGTTCTCCAATCTCGGCGAAACAAGACGAGCTCGCAAAACAGGAAGAAGAGCTGCGCCGCCAAATGGAGGAATTACAGCGCAAGATCGAAGAAGCTCCAAAGTTGGCTCAAGCAGAGCAGGAACGGCAGCGCCAGGAGAGAATCGACCGCGCATCGACAAGACGAAGCCCATTCGATTCCCCGGATATTCTGCAGGATTCGCGGCACGACGAGGATTTGTTCTCGGAGCGGCCCCGTCGGCCTAGGCGCGCACAGCGGCGCCAAGCTCGCCTGCGTCTGCTGATTTCGAGTTTGGCAGTCCTTGCTCTGGTCGCGGTCGTTATATTTCTGGCGATTCAGATGTTCAACCACTTGTGAGTGAAGGTCCAGCGCCGGAACTAAGAGATTGCCGCACGGAGGTCGCTGAGTAGGTGCTACCAGATAGACCCGCGAGCGATCTCGAGCTGCACCGGCGGATCCTCAGAACACCCTTTCCTTCTCCGTGACCTCCGTGCGAAACTCTTTTCTTCTCTTCTTCCACGCGACAATTGTTCTCTCCCCGAACTCGACGATTGCGCATCCGCCGCCCTCGCTCTATTCGTTACGACGATCAAAATGAGCTCAAAGAACGTTAACGTCGAATATGTGGCCGAACTAGCTCGCATCAAATTGACACCGGAAGAGATTAAAACATTCGAATCCCAACTAGGGCTGGTGCTCGAACACGCAGCGCAACTGAATGAGATTGACGTCTCACAGGTCGAGCCCATGGCTCACAGCTTCCCGGTTTATAATGTTTTCCGCGAAGATGAGGTACGAAAAAGCCTAGATCGCGAGAGCGCTCTCTCGAATGCGCCGCACCAGGCGCAGGGATTGTTCATCGTAACAAAGGTCGTGGAATAGCCCGTGGAAATTACGTCGCTTACCGTTCACGAAGTCCAAGCGTTGATCCGCGCAAAGCAAATCTCCCCGAAAGAGGTTGTCGAAGCCTTGGGTCATCGGATTGAAGAAGTAGACCCGTTGATACACGGCTACTTGTCCTATGATTTAAGTCGCGCACTATTGGAAGCTCAAAAGACTGATGTGCGTCTCCCGCTGGGCGGCGTACCTATTTCCGTCAAGGATGTCATTAGTGTCCAAGGCCACCCATGCGGTTGCGCCTCGAAGATTTTGCAAGGATACATCGCGCCGTATGACGCAACGGTCATTGCGAAACTGCGGGGCGCCGGCGCTATCCCGTTCGGACGGGTTAATATGGATGAATTCGCCATGGGATCCTCCACCGAAAATTCGGCGTTCGGCCCAACCAGAAATCCATGGGATAGCACTCGCACTCCCGGCGGTTCCAGTGGGGGTTCTGCCGCCGTGGTCGCTGCCGATGAGGGTTTTGCCGCCCTTGGATCGGACACCGGCGGTTCGATCCGCCAACCGGCCGCACTTTGCGGTCGGGTCGGCTTGAAACCTACTTATGGTCGCGTCTCACGTTACGGCCTGGTCGCGTTCGCCTCTTCACTCGATCAAATCGGTCCAATCACCAAAGATGTGCGGGACGCGGCGATCCTGATGAACTTCATCGCCGGGCCAGACAAATTCGATTCGACCTCCCTGAATGAACTGGTCCCGGATTACACGGAGACTCTCGAGAAAGGAGTCAAGGGAATGAAGCTTGGACTTCCAAAAGAGTATTTTATTGAAGGCCTCGATCCCGACGTCGAAAAAGCGGTACGGACGGCAGTCACGAACCTTCAACAATTGGGCGCCGAGATCGTCGATATCTCGTTACCGCACACCGAATTCGCACTGAGCACCTACTATATTATTGCTCCCGCTGAAGCGTCTGCGAATCTCGCCAGGTTCGACGGAGTGCGGTACGGCTTTCGCGCCAAAGGCACGAATGGCCTGCTGGATCACTATAGCAAAACAAGGGAGGAGGGGTTTGGACCGGAAGTTAAACGTCGTATTCTTCTTGGTACCTATGTGCTGAGTTCGGGCTACTATGATGCTTACTATCTTCGTGCCCAAAAGGTCAGAACTCTGATCAGACAGGATTTCGCAAGGGCCTTCGAGAAGGTGGATGCAATTGTCTGTCCTACATCTCCGACGCCGGCCTTCAAACTCGGTGAACGGACCAGCGATCCTTTGAGCATGTATCTCACAGACATTTTCACCCTGGCTGCGAACATCGCCGGGATCTGTGGAATCAGCGTGCCGTGCGGTTTCCTCGAGAGAGAAGGAAAACAGCTCCCAGTTGGTCTGCAGATCCTTGGCAAGGAGTTGAAAGAGTCCACTATTCTTCAGGTCGCCTACGCCTACGAACAACATACCGATTGGCACAAAAAAAAGCCGCTGATCGGGTAGACTTCCAGCCTGCGTCCCAGTGCCAGGTTCAGGCCTTTTCCTCTCCAAGCTCCCGTTCGGAGGGATCTAACCATCTGCAACTCCTGAACTACTGGCTCCCCCCAATCGCCCTCACTCTTCGACCCCCCTCAATTTAGCAAGCACAGCAAAGTCCTCGAGCGTCGTTATGTCTCCCGTGACCTTGCCTCCCCCGGCAATTTCTTTAAGCAAACGGCGCATGATTTTCCCACTCCGAGTCTTTGGCAGCGCGTCCGCAAAACGGATATCGTCCGGTCTGGCAATCGCCCCTATTGCGGCCGAGACGTGCTGTCGAATTTTTTCCCGAAGTTCCGGGGTGGCGAGTTCCTTTTCTTTCAGAGTGACAAAGGCAACAACTGCCTGGCCCTTCATTTCGTCCGGACGTCCAACCACGGCGGCCTCGGCAACACTAGGGTGGCTGACCAGTGCGCTTTCGATTTCCGATGTCCCTAGCCGATGCCCGGCAACATTCAGAACATCGTCGATTCGGCCAACAATCCAGAAATAGCCATCTTTGTCCCTTCGAGCTCCGTCGCCAGTAAAGTAACACCCTTTCAGCTCGTTCCAATACTGTTTTTTGTAACGTTGTTTATCCCCCCAGATGGTGCGCAACATCGATGGCCATGGCTTACGGATCACCAGTTTGCCGCCCACGTTCGCAGGAACTTCGTTCCCTTGGTCGTCTACGACGGCGGCATCGATCCCAAAAAATGGCAGAGTCGCCGTTCCCGGTTTGAGAGGCGTGGCCCCGGGCAACGGAGTGATCATGATAGCACCCGTCTCTGTTTGCCACCAGGTGTCAACAATCGGGCAGCGACCACCTCCAATCACGGTGTGATACCACATCCATGCCTCAGGGTTGATTGGTTCTCCGACAGTACCAAGCAATCGGAGAGAAGAAAGATCATGCCGATTTGGATATTCGTCGCCCCACCGGATGAAGGCACGAATCGCCGTAGGCGCCGTGTAGAACAAGGTGACCCCATACTCTTCGATTAACGCCCAGAAACGATCAGGTTCCGGCCAGTTTGGAGCGCCTTCGTACATCAGAACTGTTGCGCCATTGCAGAGCGGACCGTACACCGTGTAGCTGTGGCCGGTCACCCACCCAATATCTGCAGTACACCAATAGACATCCTCCGGCTTCAGATCGAAAACGTATTTCGTCGTCAGAGCTGTCCCCAACAGATATCCAGCCGTAGTATGCAGGATCCCCTTTGGTTTCCCGGTCGAGCCGCTGGTATAAAGGATGTAGAGCGGGTCCTCAGAATCCATCGCCTCGGGCGGGCAGTTCCCGTCGACGTACTCCATTTCCCGGTGCCACCATGCATCGCGGCCTTCCTTGATATGGATCTCGTTGTGGGCACGACGAAAAACGATGACCCTCTCAATCTGCTCATTGTCTTTTAAAGCATCATCAACATTCTTCTTCAGCGGGACAATCGCTCCGCGCCGATATCCGCCGTCCGCGGTAATCACCATCCTGGCTCCGCAATCCTTAATCCGATCCTTGATCGATTCGGAACTGAACCCGCCGAAGATCACTGAATGGATCGCTCCGATTCTCGCACAGGCCAGCATAGCGATTGCAGCCTCCGGACACATCGGCATGTAAATAATCACACGGTCCCCTTTTTTGATATGGTTCCGCTTCAGAACATTGGCGAACTTGCACACTTTTCGATGCAGTTGCTGGTACGTTAAAGTTATTTTGTCCCCGGGTTCGCCTTCCCAGACCAAGGCAGCTTTATTCCGTGTCGCCCCGGTCAGATGCCGGTCGAGACAGTTCTCCGAAACATTCAATTTACCGCCGACGAACCACTTCGCGAAAGGCTCCTTCCATTCGAGAACCGTCTTCCACTTTTTTTGCCAGACCAGAAGATCCCCAGCTTGTTGAGCCCAGAATTTTTCAGGGTTTTTTATCGATTTACGATATATCTCTTCGTACTGGGCCAAACTCGAGATGTGCGCCTTTTTGGAGAAGTCCTTCCTCGGCTTGAAAACCCGATTCTCAATCAGGTGCGATTCAATATTAGTGCTCATAGGGGGATACGAGTTATTCGTTGTTGAGGTCTTTTGTGCGGAAGTGAGAATTGGAAAAAGAGAAGGGCCATCTGCCAGACGCAGTTCATACTCTCACCACCGGAAGAGGATACCGAAGGATAAGTTCGTTATCCAAAATTATCTCAATATGATGCAGACCGTACTGCTGGAATTGGACGCCGGCGAAGACGTTCACGTTGGTGACGTGCCCTTCCAGTTCCTTCAGCTCAAAATCGATGTTCGATTCGCTCACTATTTGCACCTCCTCGACCCCCAGGATCCGGGATGTCTGGCGAAATCTGCCGCATCCGCCACACCAACGTGTCCAGAGGCAAAGTTTTAACAGGCCAACCGGAAGCGTTGGCGTCGGAAGTACGCCAATAACTCCCACCAACGTCTGAAGGCCGTTCACTTCCTGCCGAACATCCTCGCATAGGATCGACCCCTGGAGATCAGGAAGAAGATTATCCGCTCCCATCAAAGCTCTTTCGCCGTCTCGCCGGGTCCTGCCACAGAATTGTGCGATCTCCGGGTTCCGGCCCCGCCGGGCTCAAATAGCAGCCTCACCCTGTTCTTCGGTGCGGATTCGAATTGCTTGTTCGATTGCCAACACAAAAACCTTTCCGTCACCGATCTTTCCAGTCCGCGCAGCTTCTACGATGGTTTCGACGGCTTTTTGAACTCGATCATCTCCCACCACGATTTCAAATTTCACCTTCGGAAGAAAATCGACTGTGTATTCACTGCCCCGATAGATTTCCGTGTGACCCTTTTGGCGTCCAAAGCCCTTAACTTCGCTGACGGTCATCCCTGCAATGCCAATTTCCGCCAAGGCCTCTTTGACATCCTCCATCTTAAAAGGTTTAATGATCGCCTCGATTTTCTTCATAACCGCCCAAGACTCTGATACTTGGCATGAAAACGCAAGGAAACAGACCAGATTTCGCCGGATAGGTAGAAGCTTTTGCCTCTCCCAGGCCTCATCTCCAACCCGACTCGCGACGTCAACCACCTGGTTACTAAGACGTTTTCGAGCCAGTCCGGTGAGCCGGGCTATGAAATCTCTCGGCGATCCCGGCAATGACCGCCGGCAGCAGCACATGTTCCGACAACTGGATACGAGCATGCAAGCTTTCCGGGGTATCATCTGGAAGTATCGGAACGGTTTCCTGCCCCAGGGTTTCTCCCGCATCGATCGCGGAGTCGACATAATGCACGGTACATCCGGTCACTTTCTCGCCTGCCGCCAGAGCCTGCTTCCATGCTTCCAATCCGGGGAATTTTGGCAGTAACGAAGGGTGAATGTTGATGATCTTTCGCGGGAAAGCGCGCAGGAGAGGCTGCTTTAGAATTCGCATGAACCCGGCGAGGACCACAAGTTCAACATCCTCTTCCAGTAATAGTCGAACCATATCTTCTTCGATTTCCGGCTCAAGCTTGGTTCGAAACCGACCCGGGCGAAGATAAAGTCCCGGGATCTGAAACTCGCGAGCGAGGCTGAGAATACCGGAATTGTCGACGTCGGAGATGACGATACGCACTTCGGCATCCAGTCGGCCGTCGACGATTTGTTCCATGATCGCACGGAAATTCGACCCTTTTCCGGATCCGAGAACACCTAGCCGCAACGGATTTTTCATTTTCGCTGGAGCGCTTCCATCAGTTGGGAAGTCGATTTGCCCGGCACTAACGGCAAAATCACAATTTTCGAGCCGATCTCTTCCAGCGCAGCCACTTCACCCGGTTCAAGGCTTTGAAAAGTGTAATCGCCTCCCTTCGCATAAACCTGCGGGAGTACCTGGCGCAAGAGACTATCAACGCGCGTTTCTTCAAAAATGATCACGTAATCGACTGCTTCGAGCGCGGCCATCACTTCCGCTCGATCCGCCTGCGGATTGAACGGGCGTCCTGGCCCCTTCAGTTCCCCAACAGAAGCGTCACCATTAAGACCGACCACCAGTATGTCGCCGAGTCGTTTGGCTGCCCCTAAATACCGCACATGACCGACATGCAAGATATCAAAACAACCGTTGGTAAAGACTACTGTTTTCCCTGGGTGCCGGTTTCGCACCTCAGCAGCCTCGGATCGATCCAGAACCTTGGTCGCGCCTACCATCGCTTTTTTGTGTTGCAGTAGCAGGTTATCCTACTAAGTCTACTCATTTCCCATGATAGATCCGCGTTTTGATGTTTTGGCAGAGGTTTTGATCGGTTTCTCGACTAAACTGAAAAAGGGGGAGCGAATTCTCATCGATGCGTTTGACGCTCCGCCTGAGATGGTGATCGCTTTGATCAGGTCCGCCCGTTCCAAAGGCGCCTTTCCGTTCGTAAATCTCCAATCGAATACGATCGCCAGGGAATTGCTTAGAGGAGCGGAAGAGGACCAATACCGAACCGTTCGCGAATTTGAAATGGCCAGAATGAAAGCGATGGATGCCTACGTCGCGCTTCGTGGAAGCCATAATATGACCGAATTTTCCGATGTTGCTCCCGACCGGATGCAGCTCGCGATGAAACTGCTTCAGCCGGTCGTCGAAGAACGAGTGAACAAAACCAAATGGGTCGTCTTGCGCTGGCCGACTCCTGCCATGGCTCAAATGGCCGGGATGAGCACTGAGGCGTTTGAAGATTTCTATTTTAAAGTCTGTACGCTCGATTATTCCAAAATGAAGCCCGGTATGGAGGCTCTGAAATCGATGATGGAGAAGACGGATCAAGTCTGGATCTCCGGACCCGGGACCGATTTAAGATTTAGCATCAAGGGCATTCCCGCGATCACGTGCGGCGGCCAGCACAACATCCCCGATGGCGAAGTCTTTTCCTGTCCAGTTCGAGATTCAGTTGACGGTTACGTGCAATTCAATGCCCCAACCGTCTATCAAGGCACCGCCTTTGATTCAGTTCGTCTGGCATTCAAAAACGGCAGGGTGGTCGAAGCCACTGCGAATAACACGGAACGACTGAACGCCATTCTCGATTCAGACGAAGGCGCTCGGTACGTTGGCGAATTCGCACTCGGCTTCAATCCTCATATCCGAGAGCCGATGCGTGATATTCTCTTCGACGAAAAGATCGCCGGTTCATTTCATTTCACGCCAGGACAAGCCTACGAGCGGGCTGATAACGGTAACCGCAGCCAGGTTCACTGGGATCTCGTGTGCATTCAGCGGTCAGATTACGGCGGAGGCGAGATTCACTTTGACGGAAAGCTCTTAAGAAAAGAGGGTCTTTTCGTCCCTCAGGAACTTCAATCGCTCAATCCGGAAAGTTTGAAGTCCTGATAGACCGGATTGAGTTCGAGGTCGGGTCGCTTGGCCCGCACTTCCTCATCCAATCGACGCGCAAAATCCGCTGCCTGTTCTTTGAATGCCGCGAAAGGGACGACGATTTCTCCCGTGGCGTAACTCCCGCTGACAATCATTTCCTCGCCTCTCCGTTCGAAATCAAGTGTGGCGTCGGACTCAGTAAACTCGAACGTTTGAGTCCCCTCCGTCGACTCCAGAGCCTTAGTTATCTCTCGCATGGCCAGCGCAAAATCAATCAAAGGTATCCAGCCCCATCTCGCGCTCAAATCCGTCTGATCATTTCGCAGGATGACATCGCCGATCGCCGCGTAATAGCGGAGATCCGTCTCGTCCGCAGCCGCCAGATCGGCCGAGTTCTCGTCCCAATCTTCCGAAAGCCGGTAGTCGAGGTGCATAAAGGGTTCAGTTTAAAAGGGAAAGGCGGTAATGAGTCGATTCCGCCGGTTCACAACGACTCGAAGTCGATAGGCTGGTCTGCCGTCAATCGCCACGCCGATCGGGTGACCAAAATCATATTCGTAAATTTGCCCGGGGCGCCCATGGGTATTTTGCCGGACGTGCCCTTTGGCTGCAGCTTCGTTAATAAGTTCCCTAAGATCCTCCTCGGTGATTCCCGGAGAGAATTTGCCAGCGCCCTGGGCCGGGCTGTCTGGCCAATGTCGCTGCTCGATGTGACGAATCGCCCGCTGGTTGACGATCACCCGCCCCGGCGACCCGACGACCGTATCGATCCCATCCTGGGCCTGCGCACTCCAGGCGATGGAGAAGATCACCCCAAAGGCGATCCATCCAGACCATTGAAGTATCCGCCTCAACCTGAAAAATCGGGGATTGCTCACCTATCAGCGGAGTTCCTTGATCGCCAGAGCGGCATCCTGAGCTCGAAAAACACTGGTGCCCGCAACCAGCACATTGGCCCCTGATGCACGCGCGATCGCCGCGGTGTTTGGGTAAATGCCGCCGTCTACTTCGATATGAAAATCAAGTCCCCGTTCAGTGCGAAGCTGAGCCGCTCGCTTTACCTTCGCCATTGTCACCTCCATAAAACTCTGTCCTCCGAATCCGGGGTTGACCGTCATGACCAGTAACAAATCGATTTGGTGGAGGTACGGTTCGACCTTTTCAAAAGGAGTCGGCGGGCTGATCGCTAAACCACAGGTGGCCCCGGCGGCGCGAATGGCGGTCAAGGTGCCGCCGATATCATAATCGGGCTCGACGTGGATAGTGATATTGCTTACGTAGGGAATGAAACGTGGGAAGAAGTGATCGGGCCGCTCAATCATGAGATGGGTATCCAAAGGAACGGTGGCGATTTTCGCGATCGATTCCACAACAGGCGGTCCGAAAGAAATATTGTCAACAAAATGGCCGTCCATCACGTCAATATGCAGCCAGTCTGCGCCGGCTTTCACAATACGTTCACACTCCGCCCCAAGCTGATTGAAATCAGATGCGAGTACTGAGGGAGCAACGATTGTCGGTTTGCTGTTCATCGATTCTTCCTTCTCTTTAGCACTTATCATGGACGATCTGCTGGATTTTTCGAGCGATACCTATTTCATGGGCGAAGCCTTGCGACAAGCAAGGAAGGCTGAATCGCAAGACGAAGTCCCGATTGGCGCAGTAATCGTTCGCCATACCGACATTATCGCGCGCGCCTGGAACCAGGTAGAAATCTTGAAGGATGCCACCGCTCACGCAGAGATGCTGGCGATCACCCAGGCCGAAAGCGTGGTCGGCGACTGGCGCCTGGAAGACTGCGACCTCTATGTCACGAAGGAACCATGCCCGATGTGCGCAGGAGCGATCGTCCAGGCCAGACTTCGGCGCCTGATCTACGGATGCCCCGATCCGAAGACCGGCGGAGCTGGAGGCATGATCAATCTGCTTCAGATGCCGCCATTGAATCACCAGTGCGAAATCACGCGCGGTGTCCGAGAGCTTGAATGTCGTGAAGTCCTCCAGCGGTTCTTCCGGGCAAAACGAGTTGGACCTTAGCGGATCAGCATGCAATCCCCATAGCTGAAAAAGCGGTACCGCTCCTTCGCCGCTTGCCGGTAGGCATCCAAAATAAACTCGCGCCCAGCGAAGGCGGCAACCAACATCAAAAGCGTCGATTTCGGAAGGTGAAAGTTGGTTAACAACGAATTCACTCGCCGAAACTCGAACGGAGGGTAGATAAAAATATCGGTTACGCCTCGGCCCGGATTAATTTTGTTAAAGCGCTGCATCAAGGTTTCCAGCGTACGCACCGTGGTTGTCCCGACCGCCAAAACTTTTTCCGCTGCGTTCATCCTGTCTGCCGCAGCTGTTTTCACTTCAAATCTTTCGCGATGAAGTTGATGCTCAGTGATATCCGCGACTTTCACCGGTTTGAATGTTCCGAAACCTACGTGCAGGGTAAGAAACTCGTGGGGAATTCGGTTCAGTAGTTCGGGCGTGAAATGCAGGCCGGCAGTCGGCGCCGCAATCGCGCCGTTCTCCGAGGCAAATACGGTTTGGTATCGTTCGAGGTCAACGGCTTGCGGAACCCTGGCGATGTAGGGAGGAAGAGGGATTTCCCCAATTTCGCCGAGGTCGATCGGTCGATCGAACCGAATCACCCGGTCCCCTTGGTTCCCAATTTCCACAACCTCCCCAAAAAGGCCGTGGATCGAGAACGTTTGCCCAGCAGTGAACGATTTACCCGGCCGGACCAGACATCGCCAGGTAAAGGGATCGACTTGTTCTAACAAAAGCAATTCCGCGCGGCGATCAGGAAATCGGATCCGTGCCGGAATAACCTTGGTATTGTTCAAGACGACCAACTCTTCCGGCCGCAGCAAATCGATGAAGTCGCCGAAACGAAGATGGGTCACCTCCTGCCTGGAGCGCTCAAGGAGCATCAGCTTCGACTCGTCTCGTCGCTCGGCCGGAAATCGGGCGATGAGTTCGTCCGGGAGCTGATATCCGTAATCTGCTGTCCGTAGACTCAGGTGTTCGGTAGCTGACTGACCGGAGCCGGGGCCAGCTTTTTTCCAAATTTTTGATCGAGCGTCCGGTTCCACTCTTTGAGGCGCGTTTTCTGTTCGGAAAACAAACCGTCGGTCGAGTCAAGAATATCGATTGATTGAATTTTATCCCCTTGATTGATTTTTGTGGTGACATCCACTCCTTTGGTGACTTGCCCAAAAATCGAATAACTGCCATCCAGCATTTTCACGTGCTCTGGCTTGAGAGAATCAATCGTCATGTAGAACTGGCTGCCGTTGGTATTGGGGCCGGCGTTCGCCATTGCCAGAGTGCCTACATTGAGGTGGGATAAAGAGGGGTGAACTTCATTTTCGAAGCGGTAGCCAGGTCCCCCGCTTCCGCTCCCGAGAGGGTCGCCACCTTGGACGACAAAACCCGGGACCACTCGGTGGAAGGTGAGCCCTTCGTAGAACTTACGGGACACCAGGTTCAAGAAATTCGCTACTGTGACGGGAGCTTTCGAAGGAAAGAGCGTTGCCTCGATATCCCCTTTCGCTGTGTGGATAACAATCCGAATATCAGTCAGCATCAGGGTCACCCTCCGTTGCAACGACGGCGAAGCCAAGAAAAAATTGAGCGCCAAAGAATTCACAACATGCGCTTTGCGCCAGGCATTGATTCACTCTAGTAAATTCCATGCTGAAAATCGGCTTGATCCAGATGCGATGTTCGATCAATCCGCTTGAAAACGTAGACAAAGCGGAAGCAATGATCCGCCAGGCGGCTGCGCAGGGAGCCAATATCGTTTGTCTCCAGGAGATCTTTAATACGGTCTATTTTTGTCAAACCGAGGACCACAAATATTTTCAATTCGCCGAGGCAATCCCTGGGCCAACCACCGCGCGCCTGGGGGAAATCGCCAAGCAACTCGGGGTGGTCCTTATCGCGCCGATATTCGAAAAACGCGCGGCCGGACTTTACCATAATTCCGCCGCTATTATCGATGCGGACGGAAGTTATCTCGGAAGATATCGGAAAATGCATATTCCGGATGACCCGCTTTTTTACGAGAAATTCTATTTTACACCCGGAGATCTCGGATTCAAATCCTGGAAGACCAGGTTTGCCACCATCGGGGTGCTGATTTGTTGGGACCAATGGTACCCGGAGGGAGCCCGACTGACCGCTCTCAGTGGCGCCGAAATTCTTTTCTATCCAACCGCCATCGGCTGGCATCCCGCTGAAAAACAGTCCCTTGGCAAGCGGCAGCATTCCGCTTGGGAAACAATCCAACGATCCCATGCGATCGCAAACGGTTGTTACGTGGCGGCACCGAACCGAACTGGGCACGAAGCGCCTTCTGGAGGAGACGGGATCGAATTCTGGGGACAGAGTTTCGTCGCGGATCCGTCAGGGGAGATCATTGGAAAAGCGGCCGTGGACAAAGAAGAAACCCTGATCGTCGAGATTGATCTTGCACAATTAGAACAGCAACGAATTCATTGGCCCTTCCTGCGGGATCGCCGGATCGACGCATACGCCGATATCAGCAAACGCTATATCGACTGAGGATTTCACCCCGACTCCGATGCGGAAGACTTTTACCGACAATTCTCCGGCCGCTCAAGGATATCGTATGCCGGCCGAGTGGGAGCCCCACCAGGCGACGTGGATTTCCTGGCCGCGTCGCGAAGGAATTAGTTTTCCCGACGCATACGACGAAGTGATGCCGGCCTTTGTCCAGATGGTTGACGCCCTGCGCGAGTCTGAGGAGGTCAAAATTAACGTCGTGGACCAGGATCACGAGCAGCAGGTCCGCTCGCTTTTAAAAGAGATCGACACAAGTCACGTCAAGTATGTGCGCATCCCGACCAACGAACCATGGTGCCGAGATCACGGTCCAATCTTCATCAAACGCAACCGTGATCCGAAGCTTGCCATCGTCGATTGGGACTACAATGCCTGGGGCGGAAAATACCCTCCCTTTGATCTTGACGATGTCGTTCCGACCCGGGTCGCAGACTATCTTCGTCTACCCTGCTATTATCCGGGTCTGGTGATGGAAGGCGGCTCGCTGGATGTGAACGGGAGCGGAAGTCTGATGACTACCATGTCCTGTCTCCTCAACCCAAATCGCAATCCTGGAAGTTCAAAAATCGAGATCGAACAATCCCTGCGCGACTATTTGGGCGTCACCAATTTCCTCTGGCTGGGTGACGGCATTGAAGGCGACGATACAGACGGGCACATTGACGATATCAGCAGATTTGTCGGTCGAACATCGGTCTTGACCGCTATTGAGGAGGATCCGAAGGATCCGAATTTTGAACCGCTGCAAGCCAATCTGGATTTGCTTCGATCGATGAGCGCAGAGGACGGCACACCACTCGAAGTTCGTACTTTGCCGATGCCGCCGCGCATCGACAGGGACGGTCGACGTCTTCCGGCGAGCTACGCAAATTTTTACATCGCTAACAAAGCGATACTCTTGCCCGTATTCTGTTCACCCAAGGACAAGCGCGCCTACGAAATTCTCCAAAACTGTTTTCCGGAACGACGAATCATCCCGATCGATTGCACGAATTTGATCTGGGGTCTTGGCGCTTTTCACTGCCTGACTCAACAGCAACCCGCTGGAGGAAACGGAACGGCGAAGCGTCTCCCTTTGCTTTCTTCTGCCGACAGAAACCGATCCGGAGAAAGGTGACAGCCTCTTCGATGGTTGATATTTCATTGTCGCTCTGCTACCCCGTATGCTCCGCTGTCTGATAAAGACCGTTTCCACGAAAGCTCTCCTGAATGTCCTTTTTGAATTCTCTCCCCATGTTCGTCACGATTGCCCTCCTTGCTTCTTCTCCCATCCGCGCCGACGACGCGAAGCAGGAATCTCTCAACCGAACGCTGGAACCTTACTTGAAGGAATTCACGCTGCCGGCGCTCGCAGCTGCTGTGTTTAAGGATGGCGCGGTGATTGCCGCCGGCGCGGCAGGCACACGGCGCGCCGGAGAAGACATTCCCGTAACGATCGAAGACCGGTTCCATCTTGGATCGGATTCCAAGGCCTTCACCGCGCTCCTGGTCGGGCAATTCGTCGAGCAAGGGAAACTCCGATGGGATTCAACGCTGGCCGACGTCTTCCCAGAACTGCAGGATAGCATGGATGCCGAGTTCGCCAAAATCACGCTGCAGGAATTGCTCTCGCATTCAAGCGGCTTAGGCTCGGACGGGTCAGGCTTGCTCGATCTGATCAGTCGCTCGTACGCGCAGGAGGGCAACATGGATGAGGTGCGCTACTGGATGGTAAAGGAAACGGCATCCAAGCCACTCGATCATGCGCGTGGCAGCAAATTTGTCTATTCCAACCTTGGTTATACGATCGCGGGGGCCATTTTAGAACGCGTCAGCGGGAAGACTTGGGAAGAATTGGTTAATGAGCGAATCATCGGGCCGTTGGATTTGAAAAGCGCCGGCTTTGGGCCGCAGGCCAGCCTCGGAAAAGTGGACGCCCCGCTTGGGCACCTGGTTGTGGATGGCAAACTTAAACCAATGCTGGCCGGCCCAAACGGAGACAATCCTCTCGTCGTCGGGCCCGCCGGCACCATGCATATGTCTGTGCTCGATTTCGCAAAATGGGTGGCTTGGCACGCGGGAGAGGGTAAGCGTCCGCCCAACCTGGTTTCGCCGGATATCGTCAAAAAACTCCACACTCCGGTGATCGACACCGGCGTGCGGGAAGATGCCCCGCCCGGTACGCCAAAAACGGGAAAATATGCGCTCGGCTGGGGAGTGGTGACCATGGATTGGTCGCCAGCGCCAGTGTTTACTCATAGCGGATCGAACGGAATGAATCTCGCCGTCGCCATGTTCTGGCCCCAGACCGATTTTGGGTTCGTCATGATGACGAATATATCGACGCCAGCGGCGGATGCGGCCTTGAGGAAGCTCGCCGCCGACCTTTACGGAACCTTTTCAGGAAGGACCTTGTAATCCCTCCCCCCACGCCGTTACGCCGACGCAGCTCTGCCCCAGCCGGTTCGTCCGCTCTTTATCTTTAATTAAGTTTAAGAGCAAAGCGAGACGCTTCGCTTACGCCGAAGCGCCCCCACGCCGACCCGGTTCTGCCGCCGGTGCTCCTTTTAAGAGCAAAGCGAGATGCTTCGCTTACGCCCACACGCCCCAGCCGACCCGCCTCCGCTATCTGAGCTTCACATTCTTGCGCAGGAAGGTCGGCACATCCAGGTCCTGGCCGTCGATGATCGTCGGTTCGCTCTTCTCAAAACGACCGCGCGAAATCGGCTCGAACTGCAACGTTTCCTGTTTCGCTTCAACCTTCTTCACCACCGCTGACGGTGGTTTTAATTCCACCTTGGCCGGTGAGCGTAATTGGGCGGGCTTCTGAGGTTCTGATTCGGTACGAGGAATCATCAATTCTTCGCCGGTACGCTCCGGAGCAACCGCCTGTTCCGGCGAGGAAGATTTCGCAGGCGATGGGGAATTTTCCACGGGCTTCCATACTTCCGGTTTGACATCCGGTGGTGGCACGGATTCAACGGGAAAAACCGTTCGCTGGCGAAGTTGAGCCACCGGTTTCTGCGCTCCGTTCCCCAGGGAGCTTAAGATGGAGACGGAAAGGCGATTACCCATGCGCGTCTCAATCCCGATCCCCATAAAGAGCTGAGTCTGATCGTTAATATGTCGGTTCAGCTCTTCCATGATAATTTGAACTTCGCCCAGGGTCACGTTCGCACCGCCACAGATGTGAACGATCGCATGAAAAGTATCTTCTAGCAGGGCGCCCCGATTCATTAGAGGATTTTTAAGGGCTTTTGCCAGCGCATCATGTGCTCGGTTCTCACCGTCCGCTTCCCCATATCCAAAAAGAGCGCGCGCGTCCCCATTCCGCAACACTGCACAAACGTCATCAAAACCAATGTGCAAGAGCCCAGGCCTTTGCAAAATCCCCGCCACAGAACGGATGCTTTGTGAAACCGTGAGATCTGCCGCAGCGAACGCTTCATGAATGCCCATGCGCGGCAGAGTGATCTCTGCCATGCGATCATTCTCGAAACAAATCACTGCGTCACAAACCGCGCGCAATCGAGTCAGACTCTCCTCAGCCTGAGCACAGCGCCGGCGCCCTTCGAAACTGAAAGGGACAGCCGCAAACGCGAGCACCAATGCGTTTTCCTCCTTCGCGATTTGCGCCACCAATGGTGCGGCCCCCGATCCGGTTCCCCCACCCAGACCGGCACAGAGGAAGATCACTGTGCCGTTTTGCAGCACCGAACGAATTTCGTCAGTCGCTTCTTCGGCCGCAGCGTATCCCAGTTCTGGGTCTCCGCCAGAGCCAAGGCCCCGTGTGAGATTCCGACCAAGTTGAACTTTATGCGCAGCCACCGACGCGGTGAGCGACTGGACATCCGTATTAATTGCGACCAAATCCGCCGCTTCGATGCCGTCGAGCATCACGCGGTCGAGGATGTTGGAGCCTGCGCCCCCAACACCAACCACTTTGATCTGGATTGGTTCGCCCGAGTTATTCGCTCGATCGTACTGCCGATTTAGCTGCACCATATAATTGAACTAATTACGAAATATTCCTTTGATTTTCTGAAATGCGTTTCGGATAAGCCCACCGGCAGCTGGCCTGTCCATCTGCACCAAGTGCGCGTACTTCACCAGACCCAGCGCAGTAGAGAACTGCGGATTCTCGAATGCCGACGTCACTCCAGCCATCGGGAGGGCATGTGCCATCGTGACTGGCATTCCAAAGATATCCGATGCGAGATGTTCCAGCCCACGAATCTGGCTGCAGCCTCCTGTGATAAAAACTCCAGCTCCGACATAGTGAAGATTTTGATCCGCCTCAATCTGCCGCTTGACGATATCCAGAGCTTCTCGAAGACGTGCGTTGATGATCTGGTTCAAAGACTCTCTTTCGATCTCCCTCCCGGCAAACCCGGTTTCGTCCTTGAGTAAAATTGTCTCGCCGGGAAATGCGGTTCCGAGTGTCACGTTGCCCTCATCAACCTTGAGTTTTTCAGCGCGTGCGGAAGGGATTTTTAACCCAATGGAGATATCATTCGTGATGTGATCGCCGCCGATGGCGAGCACACCGCTTTGCTTCACCGCACCATCGACATAAACAACAAAATCGGTCGTTCCACCGCCGATATCGATCACGATCGCTCCCAATTGCTTTTGGTTTTTCTCCAGGATCGCCTGGGCAGTCGCAAAAGAATTGATGATCACATCAGCCGGTTCGAGTTCCAATTCCTTCACACAGCGAATCGCGTTTTGGATCCGGGTGCGAATTCCATAGACGATGTGAAAATCCGCTTCGAGTTTCTTGCCGAGCAAGCCGATCGGATTGAGTACGCCGTCCTGTCCGTCCACATAGTAGTGTTGGATGATGGTATGAAGGATGCAATCCTCCATCGGCAAGCTGACTTCCCGGGCGTTGGTACGAACATCGTCCAGATCTTGCTCGTCGATCTCTTCTCGTCCTTCTTCGAGCACTACCACACCACGGTTGTTGAAGCTCCGGATGTGACTTCCGGTGATTCCCAGATAGACCTCACTGATTTCGACATCGCTCTTTTCTTCTGCGTCTACAATCGCGTCGTGGACACATCGCTTTGCAGTTTCAAAATCAACAATCTCGCCCTTGCGAACACCACGCGCAGGAACGCTTCCCACACCAACAACCTTCAGCGTCCCATCGCTCCGCGCTTCCGAGACCACGGCGCAGATTTTTGAGGTGCCTATTTCAAGCCCTACAAAGATGTTGTCTCTAGCCATTCAATCGAGTCGTCTCTACCGGGATTGCTCGCCGAACTGGAGGCGCAGACTGTCTTTGGTCCGCTCCATCGACCGCAGAGGGAGACGAAGTTCGTCCCTCCTTAAACGGCCTCAATTTTGCGTGCTCCCGTTTTTGTTGAGGTTTCTTTTCTGGTGATTTTGATCCGTTGGCCGACGAGGGACTCTTCGATTGGGCAGGCTGCACTGACGCGGATTCTCCAGGCGACCCAGATTTCGTCTTGGCCTCCTCACCGGAACTTGGACCGACGGTTACGTCAGCAGTCGAAGATGTCGGCGGAGCCGCTGGAGTTTCCTGCACAAAGGTCACCGGTACGTTGCGCTGCGCCATCAGATTGACGGTTTGCAGTTCACGGCTGTTTTTATCGCAGAAATTCAACACGTTCCCTAAACGGTGCAGTTGCGATTCGATTTCATCCGTGCTGAAGGTGACACTGGCATGCTGTTTGTCCGTCACCGTGAGACAATAGGTCTTGGAAACATCGATGCTTTGGATCTGAAAACGGCCTTGAAGAATTTCTGCCGAAGATCGAATCAGATCGAGCGCCGCCTTGACATCATCCTGTTCTAATGGTTGGCCCGCCTGGCAATTCGAAGTGTCGACTCCGACAATCAGAGGGAGCCCCAGATATTCGGGGGCAAGCGATTTTGTCTTCAAAAGAATTCCACGCCGGTCCACCAAATAGGCATTTTCGAAGTTGAACGATCCGATGTTTGTCTCCCTGGGTACGACCCAAGCCACAGGTCGCCGTTCCTGAATCGAAATCACCAGCCGATTTGGAAGGATGCGCTGGATGCGGCTCTCTTCAACCTGTGGCAGCGCACTGAGTTCCTCCTGCACCTTGGGAAGACTGATTGAAAAAATATTTTTCCCTTCAGAGACCTTGGCCGCGCGCAAGATCGATTCACGGGTCAAGTTCCCATCCGATGACACTTCGATTGCTTTTACAGCGTAGTCCGCATTCGCGAAGAAAAGGGCATTCAAAATCCGTTTCGCTCCAAAGGCGATTCCGCCGAGCACTGAGGCAATTAGAATAAAGCCGCACACCGTTAGCAAAACGCTCTGCGTACGTCGTGCCGTCACCTTCTTGGCACGAACCTTGACATCGAGTAGATGTTGCCGCTTTCGCTGCTTAGAAGTGGAGGCGCGCTTATTCTGTTTGCGCAGTCTCTGTTTAACAATCACCGCTTGCTTGCCAACCTCCTTTCCAAAGACAACTGAACGATGCGTTCACACAGCTGCGCCATTGAGATGCCGGCTGCTGCAGCTGCTTCGGGCAGCAAGCTGGTCTCGGTCATTCCAGGAATGGTGTTGACTTCCAAGACCTGAGGCTCGCAATCCGCGTCCAGGATGACATCCACTCTCGAATAAATTTCCAACCCCAGCGACCGGTGGGCAGCCAACGCACATGATTCGACTCTCTTTTTCTCTGCCCGGCTCAGCCGGGCCGGGCATTCGTGTTCGGCCGCACCTCCACGATTGGTCCAAGTGTATTTGTTTTCGTAACTGTAAAATCCTCCACGCGGTCGAATCTCAATAATCGGCAACACAGTTTCGCCCAGAACCCCGACCGTCAGTTCCCGACCGCTCACAAATGCCTCGACCAGGATGCTATCGGCTTGCGCAAAGGCCTTTTCTAAAGCAGCGTCGCGCTCACTGATCGCTTTCACCAGGTAAACGCCGACGCTCGATCCCTGGCAGGGCACCTTGACAACGTACGGGAGCGGAATTTCCGGGATTTCTCCCTTTCGCACGGTAACATACGGGGCGGTCGGGACCCCGTTGTCAACAAAACGACCTTTCGTCTCAATCTTGTCAAAAGCCACTCGGCTGCATTCTTCGCCCTCGCCAGTGTACGGAATTCCTTTCTCCTCGAGGATCGCCTGGATGGTCCCATCCTCCCCGAAAGTGCCGTGCAAAGCGTTGAAGGCCATTTCCGTTCCAGCCGGCAGATGAAAATCACCATCCCGCACATCAATCTCGAATGCATCCGCTCCCAACGAACCTAACGCCTTGGCCACCGCCGAGCCGGACCGAAGCGAAACCTCACGTTCCGAGCTTGGTCCGCCACACAACACTGCAATTTTCTTGCCAAATAAAAAGCTATTCATCATCCACCCCCACAATCTGAACTTCCGTCTGTAAATCGATCCCTCGCTGTTTCTTAGCGACTGACTGGATCTCAGCGATTAGCTGGAGGATTTCCTCCGAGCGCGCACCACCATCGTTCACGATGAAATTTCCGTGAACTTCCGAAACACGGGCTGC
Organism: uncultured Verrucomicrobiae bacterium; assembly: GCA_963742335.1. Taxonomy (GTDB): domain Bacteria; phylum Verrucomicrobiota; class Verrucomicrobiia; order Chthoniobacterales; family JAFAMB01; genus JAFAMB01. The sequence continues at coordinate 119,680 of CAVULL010000014.1, read as the reverse complement.
GCCTACCCGATGATTTTTCAACCCCAATTCTTCGACCAGCTTCCCGGCGGGACTCTCGCGGGGATTCTTGAAGATGCAGCCGGCACTCGCAGCGATCGGCTGAGTGGTTTTCCTTTTCTGACTCGATTCCGTCAGTCGTTGATCAATTGCCTCAAGGCTGGCTTTCTCTCCCCGAAGAATGGCCGAAACAGCGTATCGATCTCGCAACGTTGGCACGTTCCGGTATTGAACCTGCATCTCGCTTGGCCGGAGCGTTTCGAATTCGCCTCGTAAATTGACAACCTGGACACTAACAACATTGGCAAACGTTTCTGCCCCCATCGCGCCGGCATTCATGCGCAGACTGCCGCCCACACTTCCCGGAATCCCCTCCATCCACTCCAGTCCTCCAATCCTGGCATTGCGCGCTGCAGCAGCAACTTGCTTGAAGCGAACGCCGGCACCCACATGAATCTCGGCTCCCTCCACCGTGAGCTCCAAAAAGTCTCCGCGATTCAAATGGATAACCACACCGGCAATCCCGCCATCACGCACCAAAAGGTTTGAACCGCGACCGATGAACATGACGGGCAAACGATTGACAGCACAATATTCCAATACGTTGGCCAATCCGCCGCGGGTCTCGGGCTCTATCCAGAATTGCGCAGGACCACCCACCCGCAGGGTGGTGTGTTTGGAGAGAGCTTCGTACAACCTCACTTCTCCCGCACCCATAACCTCTCGGAGTTGGATAGACATCTCGAGATCTTTTACCAATTTGGTGGCTTCTTCGTGAATGTCTCCCGCTCCGAGACTCAACACCAAATCTCCCGGTTCTACGATGCGACCAATCTCTCGATGTAGAATGCTTCGTTTCGGCACGTAAACGGCTTTGGCAAGATTGTTTGCGTTGATGGCATCCGCAATCGTCTTGCCTGTCACCCCCGCGATCGGCTCTTCGCTCGCCGCATAGATATCTGTGACAAAGACCAGGTCAGCCAGTTTGAAGGACGAGCCGAACTCTTTTTCCAGTGCCTTGGTTCTGGAATAACGATGGGGCTGAAATAACACGATGACCCGTTTGCATGCCAGCGAGCGTGCTGTCTCCAGGGTCGCTTTTATCTCGGTGGGGTGGTGCCCATAATCATCTACCACCGTGTAATCGCCCGTTTGCAATCGGATCTCGAATCTTCTCCTGGCCCCCCGAAATGATTCGAGTGCTTCCGCAATCTTGTGAAACGGCACTCCAATTTCTGTGGCCAGGGCTACAACTCCCAACGCATTGCTAACGTTGTGAGCCCCGGGAACTCCAAGCGCTAAATTCCCAAGAAATTTATCTGCTTTCCAAACTTCAAAACGCGATCCCGTGGGGGCTCCCGCAAAAATCTGATATCTGTAATGTGCCCCTTTCGCTTTTCCGTACGAAATGGAATTCGAACGGGTCGAACAAAGGCGCGCGGTATGTGGATCGTCGGCACAATAGAAGATTTTGCCCCTGACCTGGTCCATGAACCTGTCAAATACCTCTTCAATGGCAGAGAGGTTAGGATAGTAATCGAGATGTTCCTCCTCGATGTTGAGGACAATTGCGTGCTCCGCATGATAGATACGGAGCGTGCCGTCACTTTCATCCCCTTCTGCGACAAAATAACCTCCGTTCGATTCCCAATGCGCATTCGTACCAAGAATCGGAATCTCGGCGCCCACATAGTGGGAGGGATTGAGACCACCCACCCGCAGAATGTGAGCAGTCATCGAGGAAGTTGTGGTCTTGCCGTGCATTCCGGCAATCACAATCCCTTTCTTGAGTTGCATTATCGCAGCCAAAGCCTCTGCGCGCCGCACCATTGGAAATCCCAGCCTGACTGCTTCATCGAAGGCGGGATTTCCGCTCCGGATAGCAGAAGAATAGACTATTAGTTCTGCGCCGCGAACCGTCTCCTCCGTTTGAGGGAGATAAAATCTCAAGCCAAGCGTTTCCAGTCGCCGTGTTTCGAGAGTACTGACACGATCACATCCGCTCACGCGGTGGCCAAGCGCTAGCAACAAGCCGGCGATCCCGCTCATTCCCGAGCCGGCCACTCCTATCAGATGAATCCGCTTCGGATTTTCCAGCAGAAATTCAGAAAGCTTCTTTGGCAGATCGAACATCATGTGCGGGATTTCTCGATGATTTCTACAATCCTGTTGGCAGCGGTCTTCGGTCCTGGAGCGAGAGGTTGCGTGGTAGCATGGCGCAACATCACTCCGTTATTCAAATATTGATCTATCAATGAGCTCAGCGTGTCTTCGTTGACACGTGACTCTTCTAATACTTCAGCGACGCTATGTCTCGCAAATATTTCCGCATTGAAATATTGATGGTTCTCGGCTGCAAAGGGATACGGAATCAAGATTGTCGGTAACCCAAAGTAAGAGAGTTCAGTCAGACTGGCCGCACCAGATCTGGCTATCGCCAGGTCCGCAACGGTATAAGCCTCTTCCATGTGATCGTAAAAAGCACCAACGAAAGCGGTTATACCCTCCTTCCGATAACATTTGCCAACATAGTTTTCATCCTCTCTTCCCGTCAGGTGAACGAACTGCACTTCTTTTCCCGCAAATCGACCCAAAACCGCCACCACAGCTTCGTTTATTCCATGAGCTCCCTGGCTCCCACCCATGACCAGGATCGTTCGCAGACCACTCTTAAGCCGCAGATTTTTTAACGCTTGATTTCGGTCAACCGGGTTTCGCAAACTGTCTCGAATCGGCGTGCCCGTCACTTCCACTATCTTGTTCGGGAAATGGCGTGCACATTCCTCGAACCCGAGCAGGACTTTCTTCGAGAGCCAGGCATTCAGCCGATTTGCTTTGCCCGGGATCGCGTTTGATTCGTGAATGAACGTCGGCACTCCCCTGATCCGACCGGCCAGAATCGGTCCCGTGGAGGTGAATCCTCCCATGCCAAGAACTGCGTCAGGCTTAAACGAACGATAGGTTCGGAGGCAGACTAGCAATCCATTGATGAACTTCGCGACAAATGAAAATGCCTGCTTTGAAACAAGCTTTGTTAGACCAACAGCAGGGAGCTTCTGGATGCCAAACTCTCTTCGGTTGCCAACTGCGATGGTGTCGATTTGCTTCTCGGAAACGAGCAGGAGCACCTCATGTCCGCGGTTTTTCAAGACCTCGGCAACGGCCAATCCAGGGAACAGATGCCCACCTGTTCCTCCGCATGCAATTGCGACATTCATCAGAAGAAACTCCTAAAATCGGGAAACGTGCCGGATCCGGACCATCATCTCGGTATTTGCGGTCATTTTGTCTTCTTTACCTTGCCTGTAAATGTTGATCAGGATTCCGATGCAAATCAGGCAGAAAAAGAGATTTGACCCGCCGTAGCTAATAAACGGCAGCGGAAGCCCTTTATTTGGGAACAAAGAAGTGGTCACCCCAACATTAATCGCGGCTTGCAAACCCAGGATGGCAGTACAACCAAATCCCAGCAACATGCCAAAGCGGTCCTTGGCATTCAGTGAAATTAGAATTCCAGAGGTGACAATTAAGAGATAGCAAAACACCACGATGAGCGTCACCCGCAAACCCAATTCCTCGCCGATCACCGGAAAGATAAAATCGGTGTGGGCGTAGGGAAGATAAAGCATTTTCTGTCGTCCATTCCCCAAACCAAGACCTTCCGCTCCGCCGGAACCGAAAGCGATCAATCCCATCCATTGTTGATGACCTTCCTTTTCTTGATACTGGTCAGGATGCAGAAACGCGAGAAGACGCCCCTGACGTTCAGCGATATGCCACGCGATGCCCAGGAGCGCGGTCACCCCGACTACGATCAATGGCCCCAAATATTTCGGACTGGCCCCGGCAACGAACATAATGAGAAGAACTGTTCCGCTGATCAAAAGAGTCGTTCCGAGATCGGTCTCCAGCAAGATCGGGACGAGCAGCGTGACGACCACAGCAAAAGGGCAGACCAATCCCATGAGGAACCCTTTGCATTTTGCCTCAAATTTTGAAAACCACCATGCCACAAAAATAATCGCTACCAGCTTGGCCAATTCCGATGGTTGAAAGGTTACCGAACCCACATGAATCCAACGCCAGGAACCGTTGATTCGCATGCCGATCGGGCGAATAAAACAGAGCGCTAACAAGCCCAGGGCCAGCGGAAACAAAACATACCAGTACCGCTCCAGCCGATGATAATCCAGGAGAGCAAAAAGGATGGAGAAGATAAATCCCACACCCAGCCAGAAGCTTTGTTTTTTCAGAAAATTGAATTGATCGCCGTGACTGTCTGGCGCGAACGCACCCGTGCTGTAAAGCATCACCAGCCCAAGGGTGACCAATACGGCTACTGCCAGCACCAATATGTACGCACTCTGTCTATGCATTCGCTGCGCGTTTCTGGAGGGCTATACAGTATTCACGGGATCACTAGCTTTTGACCTATCTGCAATTTCTTCGGATCTTCTATATTGTTCGCTCTTAACAAATCCGCATAACTAACCTTGAATTTCTTCGCGATGCCGGCCGGACTATCTCCTTTTTGGACCAGGTACACTTTCGCGGATTCTCCGCCAGCCTCCTGCCCGAGACCGTTATTCTGATTTTTCGCGCCCCCACCCCCTGAAATGCGCGAGGAATCCACCAATTTTTGCACCTCTGCCGGAACCCCTTTGCCGGTAGATTTATCGATAGTCCCCAATTCTCGCGCGGCGCTAGTTTGGGTCGCCAGACCTTTTTGATTGCTGGATTCTCCTTTTCCGACTGGGCTGTCCGTTTGATGATCCTTCAGTGCGCTAAAAGCGAATATTCCGCCTACCGCAACAACGTGGAGCAAGAGCACCACCACGAACGCACGCGACAATTTGACGTTGGGCTCCTCCGCCGCGTAGTCTTCCTCCGCATATTTTGCGGCGGACCGCTGGGCGGCAGAGCGAAGTTTTTTCCTTGGGGTTACTTTGAGAGGTTTCCTTATTATTCTCACCTTGCTAACTCCTCAATAAGTTCGCGGAATTGGTTGCCGCGATCGGCATAGTTTTTGAACATGTCGAATGAAGATGTTCCCGGCGAGAAAAGCACTAGCTCTCCCGGCAGGCTCCTCTCTCGCGCCTGGTCGACCGCCGCCTGCAGCGTCTCTGCACAAGAGCACGGCACAACTTTCGACCAATTCTGAAATATTCGGTCAGCCATTTCCCCGATCAGGACGGCGTGCTTCACCTTCTCACGAACCAGACCCGCGATCGCGTCAAATTCGAACCCTTTGTCCTTGCCGCCGGCAATCAAAACGACCGGTTTCGGTTGCGATTCGAGCGCTTTGACCAAGGCGTCCAGGTTGGTCGCCTTCGAATCGTTAATAAAGATTACACCATCGATTTCACCTACCTTCTCGCAGCGATGAGGCAGCAGTCGGTAATTTGTTAGTCCGAATTTGGCCTTCTCCCAAGGGATTTTGATGGCTTCGGCAGTGCCCAATGCCGCCATTAGATTCTCGGCGTTATGAATTCCGGACAGTTGCGTCTCTTTCATCTGCAGAATCGGTTCGCCTTTGAAGTAAATCGCGTCTGACTGGAGAACGAAATCAGCTCCTTGCGAATAGGCGCTGAAGGTGATTCGTCTGGCGCGTAGGTCCGGTAAATCCTCCGCGTAATTTGTCACTGCATAGTCGCTCGCTCGTTGGTTTTCAAAGATCCGCAGTTTTGCCGTGCGGTACTCCGCCATGTTCGGATAGCGATCCAGATGATCTGGAGTCAAATTCAACCAGACCGCCACATCGGGACGAAAACTCGAAATCGTCTCCAATTGGAACGAACTAACTTCCACCGCAAAGATATCAAATTCCCCTTGACGCAGAACGGCTTCGGCGAACGGCATTCCAATATTGCCACAGGCCACTGTGCGATGCCCGGCGACATTTAACATCGACTCAATCAGTTGGGTCGTCGTCGTCTTCCCGTTCGTGCCGGTAACCGCAATCACCGGTCGCTCACAAAACCGGAATGCCAACTCGAGTTCTCCGATCAAGGTGGCCCCTTGCCGGCGAAAGTTTGTCACCAGCGGCACCACCGGGTCGATCCCGGGACTCAATATCGTCAGGTCGTAATCAGCCTCGGCCGTATCTGCCGCCGGACCAGTGACAACCAAAATTCCCAGGGCTTCCAAGATCTTGATTTTTTTCGGGTCCGGTTTCCCACTATCAAAAACTGTGACCAGGGCGCCTCGCTGGTGTAGCAATCCGGCAGCGGCTTCTCCGCTGCTTCCTAACCCTAGGACGGCGACTCGTGAGCCATCGAGGTTCATCTTAATTTCAAAGTGGCGAGCCCGAGAAAGGCAAACATCAGCGACATGATCCAGAACCGGACAATGACGGTATTTTCTTTCCATCCCTTTAATTCGAAATGATGGTGCAACGGCGACATTAGAAGGATCCGTTTGCCGGTCAGTTTAAAACTCAGCACCTGTAAGATCACGGAGAGGGCCTCGATAACAAAAATTCCTCCGATCACAATTAAGAGCAGTTCCTGCTTACAGCAGATCGCCACCACCCCCAGGGTGCCTCCGATCGAGAGAGATCCGGTATCACCCATAAACACTTTGGCGGGGTGACAGTTAAACCATAGAAACCCGAGACCCGCGCCCGCAAGAGCCGTACAAAGGATGGTTAATTCCTCGCTCTGACGATAGAAAGGCAGGTCCAGATAACTTGCCACCCCAATGTTCCCGGCGGCATAGGCCAGAATGGCGTAGGTCGATGCGACCGTTATGGTGCAACCGGTTGCCAGTCCATCGAGGCCGTCCGTTAAATTCACCGCGTTTGAGGTGCCCACAATCACGATCGCAAAAAAGACCAGCGTGAACCACCCCAGATTAGAAATGATCGGCTCCTTGAAAAAAGGGATGTAAAGCTCTTTTGCCTGAACCTCCAGAGACGGATTGAGTAAAAAAAAGGCAGTCACGATTGCCGCCAGAATAAATTGGCAGATTAATTTGACTCTGCCCGGCACCCCATCCGATTTTTTCTTAGTGACCTTGATATAGTCATCAACGAATCCGAGACCGGCCGTGAAGAGTATCGTGAAGAGGCAGAGCCAGACGAAACCATTATCCGGCCGCGCCCAGATAATCGTGGAAACAACAACCGATCCCATGAAGAACACTCCGCCCATGGTGGGCGTCCCCTTCTTGGCACCATGAAGCTCAAAAAGACGGTGAACCTCGTCCGCTGTTCGAATCGGTTGCCCGAATTTGAGGGAGATTAATTTGCGAATTAACCAATTTCCAAAAACCAGGCAAAGCAGAAAGGCCGTGATCGCCGCGCACACCGCTCGAAACGATACATACTGGAAAACATTAAACCCCCCCGCGATAGCGTTTGGTCCCTGGCTCAGGTGATAGAGATAGAACATCATCGCGACCTCCACTTCGCTTGATCAAAAACGGCCTCAAGCCCATGGACGACACGATCCATGGAAGACGAAAGACTCCCTTTCACCAGGAGAAGATCACCTGGTTCCAGGTAGTCGAGGAGCGCTTCCACCGCTTGCTCGTGGGTGTCTGTGCGTTCGACTGATTTCAGACCGGCCGAGCGTGCCGATTCCGCGATCAGCCTGGCTTCATCCCCAACGGTTACCAGATAGTCGAATTCGAATTCCGCGACCGCTCTGCCCACCCGCCGGTGGGCTTCTGCAGATTCTTTTCCAAGCTCCCCCATTCTGCCAAGAGCCGCGATGCGTCTGCCTTTGGCGGTTAATTGGGTCGCGGCTTTTAACGCTGCAACCATGGAATCGGGATTTGCGTTGTAAGCGTCATTGATCACCACGAGCGGTCCGAGATACTGTATTTTGAAACGATTCCCGGGAATGGTGGTCTCTTCCAGGCCGGCCGCACACTCTTCGAGCGTCAGACCAAGCTCAAGCCCGACAGCTGCGGCGAGACACGCGTTGGTGACCATGTGTTCGCCGTGTACCGGAAGCGAAACCCGTGTGCTCTTTGCGCCACGTTTCAAAGTGAAGGTCACTCCCTTGGCACATTCATCGACGCTCTGCGCGCTGACTTCTCCCTTTTCGAACCCTGCGCGAACGATCCGCGCTTTGCAACGCGCCGCGATCCATTCCGTGAATTCGTCGTTCGCATTGAGGACGACAAACCCCTCAGCAGGAACCGCCTCGGCAACAACCGCTTTTTCCGCCGCAATTGCTTCGCGGGTGCCAAGGTGACCAATGTGAGCCGTGCCAATGTTGGTGATGACCGAGGCATCCGGCTGAGAGATTTCACACAAGGGCGCTAATTCGCCGGCATGATTCATTCCCATTTCGAAGACGCCGAAATCGTCCGAATTGCTGGCCCCGAGAACAGTCAGCGGCAGCCCTATGTGATTGTTATAATTCCCGATCGTTTTGATGACAGAGAATCTTCCTCCCAGCACCGAAGCGATCATCTCTTTGGTGCTGGTTTTGCCGCTGCTCCCAGTCACTCCGATCGCCTTAAGCCGAAGCTCTCTCCGATATCCCCGGGCAAGTCGTTGCAGCGCACTGAGCGTCTCAGACACTTCGATTTGGGTAAAGCCATTCAGTTGGACATTCACTTCACTGACCAAGGCTCCGGCGGCAGCCGCCTCTTTGACCGTCGGAAGGAACGCATGTCCGTCGAATTGCTCGCCCCGGAGAGCCACAAAAAAATCGCCGGCGCGGATCGAACGCGAATCGGTGACTACCTTCGTCACCTGCCCGGCACTCCCTCCGTGGAGTTGCCCGCCAACAAGCGCCGCGATCTGTTCGAATGTTCTAGGATCCATGCCTCGACAATTCTACTGGATGTTCCTCCAAGACCCGTCCCGCTATTTCAACGTCATCAAACGGAACGGTGTGATCGCTGAATTCCTGATATTTTTCGTGGCCTTTACCAGCAATCAAAACAATATCTCTGGGCTGAGCCATCTCGATTGCCCGAGCGATCGCCTGTTTCCGGTCGATGATCTTTTCATAGTTCTTATGTTTAAATCCGGCTTCAACATCGCGAACAATCGCCTCCGGATCCTCCTTTCGCGGGTTGTCAGAGGTTATGAACGAGTAATCCGCGTATTCATCCGCCACAGCTCCCATCAGCGGACGTTTTGTTCTGTCTCTATTCCCGCCACATCCAAAGACGAGGATCAACCGGTTTGGATTCAGATCCCGGCACGTTTTAACGACATTTAACAATGCATCGTCGGTGTGCGCGTAGTCGACAAAGACCTGAAATTTCCGTTTCGCCGGCACTGCTTCAAGCCGCCCGGAAATCTGGGGCGCTTTGGCGAGCGAGAGGACCGCACTGCGGACATCCAGCCCAACTGCGTTCGCTGCGGCTAATGCGGCCAAAGAATTATAAATATTGAACCTGCCAATCAACGGAAGACGGACCAGGTAGCTCTTGTCCTTCGCGTCCAACCGATAGGAGGTCCCGTTCATCTCGACCTTGAAATCGCTGGCCCGAAAATCCGCCCTGGCTCCCATTCCGTAGGTGATTATCTGCAGATCCCTCCCGAAACGCGCCACTAATTGCTGACCGTACGGGTCGTCGACGTTGATGACTGCTTTTCGATCTTTGCTCCCGCTCCGTCTCAGGCCCTCGAATAAGCGCGCCTTCGCTTCAAAGTAATCCTTCATCCCGCGATGAAAATCCAAGTGGTCCCGCGTCAAATTCGTGAAAGCGCCGACCTGAAATTCGATCCCATTTGCCCGACCCTGGCTCAAGGCATGGGAAGAAACCTCGACCACAACATTCCGGCAACCGGCCTCGACACACTGGCTCAGGAGTTCCTGCAGATCAAGCGACTCTGGAGTCGTCCGCGCAGCGGGCAAGCGACGTTCACCGATCTCATATTGGACTGTACCGATCAGGCCGGTCGATTGGCCTGCACGCTCGAGCAGGTGCTTGATCAGGAACGTTGTCGTGCTCTTGCCGTTGGTACCCGTCACCCCGATCATTTTCAGCTTGCGAGAGGGGTGCCCGAAATAGGTTGCGGCCAACTGTGCGAGAGCTTCGCGTGAATCCGGGACCACGATTGCCGTTGCCCGTTTCGAAAGAATCGGTTGCTCTCCGACCACCGCAACTGCTCCTTTATCGACAGCTTGTTCGATGAACGAATGTCCATCGAAGAAAGCTCCCCGTACCGCGACAAACAGATCGCCTGGTGTGACTCGTCGTGAATCGTAACGCACACCTGTTATTTCTCGATCAATTAATCCCACGATCGATTTCGCACTCAGCCCTTGAATCAGATCTGCCAGTTGCATGGTGCTTGGACTAATCGCGACTCCTGGTGGATAACGCCACTTTTTTCAATCCATTCGCACCCGGTGGAGGAGGGATCACCTCTGTGGCCCGTAAATCAAGATAGCGCGCCGCTTTCGCGGCGATCCTCGCGAAAACCGGGCCCGCCACGACTCCACCAAACGCTGCTCCTTCCTTCATCACCGGATCGTCCAGCAGAACCAGCAACGTAAACTTCGGATCGTCTGCCGGCATGAATCCCACGAAGGAAGTCACATAACGACCCGACAAATAGCCGCCTCGCGGGTCAATTTTTTGAGCCGTTCCGGTTTTTCCAGCCACTCGAAATCCCGGCACCTCGGCTTTTTGAGCAGTTCCCTGTTTGCTGACCACATCTTTGAGCGCCGAGGTGATCTTTCGAGCGGTTTCTGCTGAAATAACCTGGCGCACCGTTTCTGGAGTAAAGTTCGCCACCGTCCGCCCGGTCTGATCAGTGATATCCGAAACAATCATCGGTTTCATCAGTCTGCCTCCGTTGGCAATGCAAGACATGGCTGTTACCAGCTGCAAGGGAGTGACAGCCACCGACTGCCCCATCGGAATCCGGGTGATGTCCAGCTTGCTCCAACGGTAGGGCGGATTGATGAGACCCGAGATCTCACCGCTTAAGGTGACTCCGGTTTTTTGTCCAAACCCGAACCGACGAACGTACTCGTACAACTTCGCCTCGCCCAGCTGAAGAGCCAGTTTGGCGACGCCGATGTTGCTCGATTTCATTAATACCTGATGAACAGTCAATACCCCCATCGGATGTGCATCCCGCAGTACGCGGCCTGCGTATTGAAAATGTCCATTTTCGCAGTAAACCGTCGTGTCCGGGGTGACCAGTTTCTCTTCGAGCACCGCAGACGTCGTGACAATTTTGAAGGTCGAACCTGGCTCAACCATGTCCACCACCGACCGATTTTTTTCCTGATCCGGCGAGGCATCCCCAGGCTTGTTCGGATCGAACGATGGCCGACTGGTCATCGCGAGGATCTCCCCCGTTTGCGGCCGCATCATGATTGCCGTGGCGTTTTTCGGCTTGAACTCCGCACAGGCAGCCTCCAGTTCGGATTCGACTATATTCTGAAGACCAAGATCGACAGTCAGCTTGACGTCACAGCCATCTTTGGCCGGACTTTCCTGACCACGATAGGGCACCAGTTCCTTTCCGGTTCTGTCCGTTTCAATGTAACGAAAGCCGTCTGCCCCTTGCAGGAAATCCTGCATTGTCCGCTCAACGCCCATCGTCCCCTTGTGATCATGATCCACGAACCCGATCACCTGTGAAAGCATCTGTCCATTCGGATAGACGCGCACAAAATCCTGGTCAAAATATATTCCACGCAAGTTTGCCGCCCAAAGAGCATTCCTGATCTTTTCGGCCGTCTGCTCCGGAATTTCCGTCTTCAGGACAATGTGCTTGCTGCCTTTACCGCTCAGGCTCAGCTTATCCGCGAGGTCGCGCGGATCCATTTCAAGCTGATCCGCGATTGCCGCTGCCACAGCCCCCGGATCCCGAATATGCGATGCGTCGGCAACGACGGTCTTGACCGGAACGTTTTCGGCGAGCGGTTCGTTGTGAGCGTCTCGGATGATACCACGTCTGGCATAGATGATTTGTTTATGGTTGTGCTTTTCTGCGGCAAGCGTGGTGAACTTCTCGTGCTGCACGATCTGGAGATCGATCAGCCGGACCGAGAAGACACTGAAGAGGCCGACCAATCCAAAACAGACCGTGACCGCACGCGCTTGCGCATCCCATCTCATTGGTTAAAACCGCGATTGGAGACGACTTTCAGCTCATCCCCGATGCCATCGTGACGCTGGTTAAGGCGAACGATTTGACCACTCGCAATAGGTACGAGACCTAGCGAATTTTTGGCCAGCTTCTTCTCAATAACAGCCCGAGAACTAAGCTGGGTGATTTGCACACGGACCGCCTCGTTGGCAGTTCGGATTTCAGTGAGTTCGTGCTCCAATCGACGTTGAATCTCTCCATACTGCTGGAGCTGATTCTTCAAATAAACATAAGACAACCCGGCTAAGGCCAGAATTGCGGTGCTGACAACTACCTTTAAGATAGAGGCAACCTTGATCGAATGTGTGATGTTCCTGCGGTTACGATTCATACCTGATCCTTTCAATGACCCGCAGTTTCGCACTACGAGCGCGTGAGTTTTGCCGTACCTCTCCCTCGCTCGGCTCGATGGGCCGAGTTGTGATTAACCGAAAAGCGTACGCAGGATTTCTCTGCGGCGCCGGCCATTCCGGTCTATCAATCCATTCCTGACTTATCTCCTTGAAATACCGTTTCACGATCCGGTCCTCCAACGAGTGAAAGGCGATCACGGCCATCCGGCCGCCACCCTTGACCAAGACACTTAAGGCGCGCAGTGCTCGCTCCAGAACGCTCAGCTCGTCGTTTACCGCAATCCGGAGAGCCTGGAAGACTCTGGTCGCCGGATGTCTGGGGCCTCGTTTCGGGATGACCGATTCGACTGCCTTCACAAGGTCATTCGTAGTCTGGAACGGTGACCTGCTTCGGACCTTCACCAAATGCGTCGCCAACCGACGTCCGGCCGGTTCTTCTCCAAATTCAAAAAAGATTTTAGCGAGTTCCTGTTGAGAATAATGATTTACGATATCGGCTGCTGTCCGCTGGACCTGCGGCCCCATTCGCATGTCCAGCGGACCATTCCCCAAAAAACTGAAGCCGCGCGCAGGTGTGTCGATCTGATGTGATGAGACACCAAGATCAAGAAGAATACCGTCCAGTTCCCTGATCCCAATCCCTTCCAACCGGCCTGCTACATCAACAAAATTCGACTCAATAAAGCGGACTTGGCCTGCATACGCCGCGAGCCGCCGGGAAGCTTCTTCCAGCGCCTCCGGATCCTGGTCGCAAGCGACCACCGAGGCACCCGCTTCCAGCAGTGCCAGGGCATGGCCTCCGCCGCCGACTGTTGCGTCCAGAAAGATTCGGCCCGCCGCCGGCTGAAGCGCCGAAACGGTTTCTCGCAGCAGAACCGGCACGTGAAAACAACTTCCGGTTCTCTCTGAATCGCCAGGCATGTATTTTTCGTCAATTAACGCAATCATTGTCTTTTCGGTTAGACCGGTCGCTTTCGACAAAAACTGTAGACGTCGCTCCTCTTCTAAATGCCAAGCCGCTCCAGCAGGTAACTGAACCTCGGCGTGTCCTCCTCTGTGGCTTTCTGCCATCTTTCGGGATCCCAAATTTCGAACCTGGAGTAATTGCCAACCAGCACCACCTCGGAGCGCAAATTCAGCAATTTGCACTGCTCGTCCGGAAGCACTATCCTGCCCTGTTTATCTCCAGTTACGTGCTGCGCCTTGGAAGAAAATTGCCGCAAAAATTTGGTGCGCTCCTCCGGCGTCAAACCCTGATCATGCTCCACCTTGTCGGCCAGGCGCGTAAATTCCCCAGGCGGCATGACCATCAAAAATCCTCCCCTCAGATTCGGGATGGCAAAGAACTCGTCTATCTCTCCCCGACGCCACCGAGACGGAATGGTGACGCGATTTTTCGCATCCATTGCGTGCCGGAATTCTCCGGCAAATATCGGCGGCGCACTCTGTGGCGATTCCATACAAAAGCCATGGTCTCGTAAACCATTTTAATCCACAACGCCCCACTTTTACCCTCCAACCCCCATTCCGGTCAATATAATTCGCATCGGAATGAAAATATTTACTTGCCCCATTTCCCGAGGGCCGTGATGCACACAGCTCATCAATCCGACGGATTAAGTGTCAACGGGCGAATCAGGAGTTCAGGAGTCGGGGAAGACTCCTGCGGCGTTTACAAAGGCCGGAAAAATTCCGATGATCAATCGCGCGACAGGGCCCGGCCAAGCGTGACACAGCCGGGAGGCCGCCACGCTTCTCCTCCGCTGGCTCGAAGATTGGCAAAGCGAGTCGCTTCGCCTACGCCGATACGTTCCTCTTAACCCCTCCGAACTCAGCCCCGCAGCTGGCCGTTGCCTTCCACAAGGTATTTATAGGTGGTCAGCTCTTCCAAACCCATCGGGCCACGAGCGTGCAAACGGTCGGTACTTATCCCGATTTCAGCGCCAAAACCGAACTCGCCGCCGTCATTGAACCTCGTTGAGGCATTCCAGAAAACGGTCGCAGAATCGACCTGACGCAAAAATTTATCCGCCGCCGCACGATCCTCGGTAACGATCGCATCACTATGATGCGATCCATATGTTTCGATGTGGTCGACCGCTTCCTCGAGACTGCGCACGATTTTGATAGCAAGAATCAGATCCAGATATTCCGTTTTCCAGTCTTCCTCAGTCGCCGGAAGAGCCTGGGGACCGAGAATTTCTCTCGTTAAAGGATCACCTCGCAGTTCGACGCCCTGCTGCCAAAGTTCTTTGGCGCACTCTGGAAGAAATTGGCGAGCGATCTCCTCGTGGACGAGCATGGTTTCAATGGCATTGCAAACGCCAGGCCGCTGGCATTTCGCGTTCACGACAATTCGCTGGGCCATTCGCAGATCTGCCGCCCGATCCACATAGGTTGCACAAATTCCGTCAAAATGCTTGATGACCGGCATCCGCGCGGCAGATGTTACCGCTTCGATCAAGGATCTGCCCCCTCTCGGGATGATCAGATGAATATAGCGATCGAGCTGCGCCATCAAGGTGACCGCTGCCCTGTCGGTGCTGGGCACCAGCTGAACCGCATGCTCTGGTAAGCCGGCCTCCTTGCATCCGCTACTGACAGCCTGCGCAAGAGCCATGTTCGATCGAATTGCTTCGGAGCCACCCCGCAAAATCACCACATTGCCGGCCTTGAGACAAAGGGACGCCGCGTCACTCGTGACGTTGGGACGAGATTCATAGATAATCCCGATGACTCCGATCGGAACTCGTCTTTTGGAGATCTTAAGTCCATTTGGACGTCTCCATTCCTTTAACACCTCACCGATCGGATCCGTCAATTGGACGACTTCGCGCACACTGTTGGCCATGGAGGAAATCCTCTTCGGATCCAGGCGCGCCCGGTCCAGCATCGCAGGACTTAACCCATTCTCGGATCCTTCCCTCAAATCGTTTTCATTTGCCCTCAGGATCGCAGGTGCTTCCTGCTCGATATGATGCGCGATCGCGAGCAAAGCCTCGTTTTTCTGGGTAGTTGTCGCCTGAGCAACGGCTCGGCTTGCCGAGGCAGCTCGCCGTCCAATCTCTTCGAGCACTTCTGAAATGTGCAATGTCATTTGCTTAACAAAAATTGTGTTCCTGCCGATTTTCCAGCGACGACTGAGAAAATGACTCCGGGCTGGAGACCACTCGCGATGACGCTCGAAATCCCTCCTTGCAAAGCCGTCTTTGCCGCTTGTAATTTAGTCACCATTCCACCTGTGGAATAAGTTCCAATTTCCTGGCTTGCCAGATGCGCGACGGCGTCGATATCGGTGACTTTTGAGATCAGCCTCTTCTGTTCGTCCAGCAAGCCCTCGACGCTGGTCAGGATCAGTAGCAAATCTGCCTGCGCAAGGATGGCGACCTCCGCGGAGAGTCGGTCGTTATCTCCAAATCTGAGTTCTTCGACCGCCACCGAATCATTTTCATTGATGATCGGCACCACATTTTGAAAACGCAACAGCCGCTCCAACGTGTTCCTTGCGTTCTGGTACCTCGTGCGGCTATCGATATCTTGGTGGCTTAACAATAACTGGGCCACATGAAGTTCGTGCCGTTGAAACAATGTCTCATAGAGCCGCATCAACCGAGATTGGCCGATCGCCGCACAAGCCTGGATAGACGGAAGATCCTTTGGCCGCTCCGGGAGACCCATTAACATCAATCCGGCACCGACTGCGCCACTGCTGACAAGGAGGCATTGATGACCCGCCCGCACTATCTCGGCAACTTCGCTGGTCAAACGCCGCAGTTGCCTGAGATTCAATGCGTTCCCGGAAGACTTGGTGAGGATTCCGGTCCCAAATTTTATGACGATGCGCTTCCTCTTATCCGACATATAAAACCAGTATATATCGTCACGTGTTGACCAGAATGCCAGTGCCAGCTGATAGATGGAGGAAAACGAGTGGATATTCTCACCATTATTCGCCAAAAATCCGAGGTGCAACCTGACCAGCTGGCCTTCTCCAGCGCCGAGGAAGGCGACAACGTCACTTACCGGGAGCTGATTGCTCGGGCGGATAAAGTCGCGGCCAGATTGATTGAACGCGGATGCCGGAAGAGTGAACGATGCGGTCTGAGTCTGGCCGATGGCGCCGATTTCCTGGTATCGGCTTTAGGCATTCTTGGTGCCGGTCTTTGCCTCGTTCCGATCGCGACCTTCTTACCCGAGGAGGAAAAGGATTTCGTGATCAGAGCGGCCGCGCTCCAGTGGTTGTATCAACAAAACCAAAGTTTGTTCCGGCTACCATTCGCAGAATCCGTTGACGATCAGAACGATGAGGAATTTCGTGCCTGCAATCCGGCCTACATCCGTTTTACCTCTGGCAGCACCGGGCGACGCAAAGGCGTTCTTTTGGGCCAACAAGCGATCATCGATCGGTTAGACGCCGCCAACAGCGTGTTGCGCATCAATTCCGCCGATCGGGTTTGGTTCGCCCTCCCGATGGCGGACCATTTAATCGTCTCGATCCTTCTTTATCTCTCCCGTGGCGCAACGGTCCTCGGCATTTCCAAGCGGGAAAACTGGCGCTCTATTGCAGAAAGAAGTCGCCCAACCGTGCTATACGGTTCTCCGGATTTTTATCAGGCCTTGTGCCTCTCAGATATCGGACCCCTTGATTCTCTGCGGCTGGCCATTTCCACTACCTCTCCGCTTCCCCCCCAGCTTGCGGTAGACTTTTCCCAACGCTTCAATAAAACCCTGAATCCAGCCTTGGGCATTATTGAAGTTGGCCTTCTGACTATCAATACCAGGCCGGACAAGATTGGATCAATCGGGCGCCCGATGCCGGCTTATGATGTCACGTTGATCGGCGAAGACGGCAAACCGGTCGCGCAGGGTGAGATCGGCGAACTCCAGATCAAAGGGCCCGGACTGATGAGTGCCTGCCTGGCGCCTTGGCGGCCAGTGGACCAATTCCTGCAACGATACGGATATGCGACTGGTGATTTTGCCCGGATCGATCAAGACGGGTATCTCTTTCTTGCCGGCCGGTCGAAAAACCGGCTGCAGATCAATGGTCTTCAATTTTTTTGCGAAGAAGTCGAAACCATTCTCAACACGTTGCCCGGTGTCGAAGAAAGTCGCGTTTTTCTGGATTCCAAATCTCAAACTCTTTCGGCAGAAGTGGTCGGTTCGCCAGGCCCGACGGAACAGCTCGCTGAATTACTTCTCCAGAAGATCGATTCGCGCCAGGTTCCCAGACATTTCCAGATCGTGGGAAGTCTTCCGCGGACTGCCAACGGAAAACTGCGCCGAAGCTGAGATCAACTTCGGTTTTGAGTTTTGAGCTGGCAAACGACTGCGCTTGCCAGATGCATTGCGTCAGCTGGATGTCCAGTGCCTCGGGATAGCTACCTCCTCCTTCCCATCCCTTGGTTAAATAAGCGAGAGAAGCTGGAGAAAGTTATTCGGTACTTCCACCAAATTTTCGTCGAGAATAAGAATCCGCAGGTCCCTTGAATGCGTACTACAAGGGGAAAAAAGAAAACCAGCTCGATCAGAGGGGGAACACGTTCTGGGGGCCAATCGAGCTGGTCCTAAAACCATATTTGGCGGTTGACTCTTCATCAACTGATTTTTTTCGACATTCTCTAAAAATCACTAACTTCGAGCGCTAAATGATCAAACCATCATAATCCTCAGACTGGTTGTATATTGGATCGGAATGTCACTTTTGTGTTGCTCTGCGGACGGCTAAGATTAACCCTGTTTAACATCCAATAAGATGTTCCATCCCCAGAGCTATCTTGCCACGACGGAACTCACTAACCGGGTTTTGCGAGAAGCTTTTGGCGATTCAAAGGCGAGCCTCTGTGATTCATTGATTACCTTCTCTTTCGATCTGTTTCATGGAAAGAATGCCGAGTTCCAGCCCTGCGATACAGCGTTTCACGATTTCGATCATACAATGCAGGCGACGGCTGCGGTCGCCGACCTGCTGGCCGCCCATCGGCAAAACTCTGTCATTGCCCCTCTCGAACACCGCGACTGGGAACTAGCAATCGCCGCCGCGATTCTCCACGATACCGGGTACTTGAAACGTCGCAATGATATTAGCGGCTCAGGTGCGAAATATTCTGCCATCCATGTTGGCCGCAGTTGCTTTCACGCTTGGGACCTTTTACCCGCCTTTGGTTTTACCAAAGACGAACTGCGCCAGATCCAAAATGCCATTTGTGCTACCGCTATCTCCGTCAGCATGGACGAACTCCCGTTTCGCGATCCCCGGGAATGGTTGATCGGTGCCTTAGTCGCTACCGGCGATATGCTTGGACAGATGGCTGCCGAGGATTATCCGGAACGACTCGCTGGATTGTACCTGGAATTCCGCGAGGCGACGGTCTTTTCTCGGCTTCAAAAAGCAAGCTTTGCGCTCCACAAGAATCTTGTCGATCTCCTGGCAGGAAGCGAAAAATTTTTTAACGGTTACGTCATGCGCATGCTCGATCGAGAGTGGAAGGGCGTCTACCGGATTTTGGAAGATCGACACGGCAAAAATCGTTACCTTGATCGAATTCGAATTAACATTTCACGCGTCAATCTAATGGCTTCTTCGCTAGCTTCCGGCTGCCGTGAAGCGGTCTCCCGCAAATTCCTCGTCGAGTAGTTAGCCAGCCAAACACCGAGTCGCTCCCAGCCATTAGCGCAAAAAAACTCCAGAGCGCTTTGATTTGTAATTTTCGGGCTAAGGTTGCACTGCCCAAACTTCAACGACTCGGTTTTTTTCGGCATCCGAATGATCAAAAAGATCCTGGCCACCCATCGCGACGGCATGCAAAACGTTGACCAGGTCCATCTTTACCTTGAGCGCCTCCACCACGCTTTCGGCCCTGCTCCGGGAGATGTCCAGGTTCTTTGTCTCCTCCCCTTTCCTGTCAGCATAACCAACGATGATCAAGGCCACCGTTGGATCCGAAAGAAGTTTCTGCAAGGCTGGTCCCTTCAGACTTTTAATTAAGCCATCCATCTGAGCCGGCCCGACGAGCGCCCTGTTTTCGGCGAACGGGATTATCGCGATCTTGGTGAAGCCCCGCGCCCGCTCAACTTGGGCATATAATTTGTCTTTGTCGGTGTCAGTAAGAGCCCTCATGAGATCGATCCGATTTAAGACCTCTTGCCGCATCCGATCTTCCTCCGTCCGATCTTTGATCACCGATGGTGCGAGGCCAGCCTCCTGGACCGTTTCCTTTGCGCCGGGCTGCTCCACTCCGACTTCTCCATTGGACTCGATGGGTGCATTCAGAACCGGTTTCGACATTCCGGTGACGGCTTCGCCTGCCGCCGGGACCGCCTTTCTGACACCGATCGCTTTCCAGACAACAAAAGCACTGATACCCAATCCCCCCATGACAAAAAACACGGCAAGTCCAACAATCACCCAAACGCCCGCGGGCGTTTTGGATGCGCCGACTCGCTGATTCACCGGAGATCTCCCCCTCAAGATTTTTGGCACGGATTTTGCCATGCCTGCTCATCTCACCTGATCTCGGCGAAATTTGCAAACAGTTCGGAACGGATTAGCAAACCGGCTCCCCGGTCAGCCAGAAGAAAGCTGGAGCGCCACGGATCGAACCCTTCAATTGATCTTCTCAATCAGGAAATTCTTTATTTCTCCGAGGCTGATCCTCTGCTGCTTCATCGAATCCCGTTCGCGAATAGTTACAGTTCCTTCGTTTGCGGTTCCATTTTCCCCGATCGTATCAAAATCCACCGTTACGCCAAACGGTGTCCCCACCTCATCCTGCCGGCGATAACGTCTGCCGATCGCCCCTGACTCATCATAAAAAACCATCATATGCGGTCGGAGCAGATCCACAATCTCGCGCGCCTGGCGGACAAGCCGTTCATTATTCTTCAGCAACGGAAAAACTCCGCATTTAACCGGCGCCACTCGCGGATGAAATCTGAGCAGCGTACGAGTCTCTGTTTTACCCTTATCATCGGTCACCGGTTCCTCGTCAAACGCGGCGCAGATCAGCGCCAGAGTGGTGCGATCCACGCCGGCACTGGGCTCTACAACGTGCGGTATAAAACGTTGTTTTAGATCGTCGTCGAAATACTCGAGGGATTTGCCACTGGCTTTTTGGTGCTGTGTCAGATCATAGTCCGTGCGATAGGCCACGCCTTCCAGTTCTTGGATTCCGAAGGGAAACGCAAACTCGATATCATAAGTCCCTTTGGAATAGTGGGCGCATTCTTCGGGAGGGATCTTGTGCACACGCAAAAGATCACCTGAAATCCCGAGGTCCGCATAGAATTTCAAGCGCTCCTTTAGCCAGTATTCGAGGAGATCCGGACCTTGCTCAGGCCGGCAAAAATATTCCAGCTCCATCTGTTCGAATTCGCGGGAGCGAAAGATAAAATTGCGTGGGTTGATCTCGTTGCGGAAGGCCTTGCCCACCTGCGCGATCCCAAACGGCAGCTTCTTCCGGGAAACTTCCAGAATATTTTTGAACTGAACGAAAATGGCCTGGGCAGTTTCCGGACGCAGATAAGTGACAGCTGATTCGTCCTCGGTTGCGCCGACGTAGGTTTTGAACATCAGGTTGAAAGCACGAGGCTCAGTCAGGTCGAAACTGCCGCACACTGGGCACTGTTTGCGGCCGTCCTTTTCCTCCAATTGATCCGCTCGGAGCCGGGACTTACAGATCCGACAGTCTACCATCGGGTCGCTGAAAGTGTCTTCGTGACCGCTGGCTATCCAAACTTGCCGGTTCATCAGAATCGAACCATCCATCCCGACAACGTCATCGCGTTCCCGCACCATCCGGCGCCACCAGAAATCTTTGAGGTTCCGCTTCAACTCCGTTCCGAGTGGCCCGTAATCCCAAAACCCATTTAACCCGCCATAAATCTCACTGGATTGAAAAATGAACCCGCGCCGTTTACACAGGCTGACTATTTTCTCCATTCGTTCAGAAGCGGCTTTATCTTGAGCCATAGGGCAGAGAGCGAAAATCAACGAACCCCAGTGAACGTCAATGGAAAAAAGCGGTTCAGGAGTCAGGAGTTCAGAAGTCAGAAGTCGGGCATCGGGAAAGTCTGTGGGACGCAAGCCAGAGGGCCTGCGAGGAAAATTATATATGCGGGGAACCAAAAATGCGTTTCACTCCGCTTCCAACTCGTTTGAGTCAGATCTTGCATTCTGCAACTCCTGACTCCTGACTTCTCTGAAAACGCCGAGGTCCGCCGAGCGCGACTTTCTTCTCAAATCCTCGCGCGCACAGCTCGTGGGGTGCTGCTGACTCCTGCCTCCTGTCCCCCTGCCTCCCGTCTCCTCTCTTCGCCCGTTGTCGTCCGCTGCTCATTGTTGTATCTTTGTCGACACTATGGCTGATTACTCAGAGGACCTGCTCGCGGATAGCTCCGTCTCGCTCAAGCATTGGATCCTCCCTGCAATTGTCCTCTCTTTCCTGTTCCATTGCGGGCTACTCTACGTTTTCGACCGGAAGACTCTCGACCGATTCGTGGCTTCCGACACCCCGCGGCTCGTCCCCAGGGCCTTCAATATCAGCCGTACGCAAATTGACGAGAAACTGCTCGAAAAAGAAACTAAGCCGGCTGAAAAACCTGGCAAATCGGCAGGAGACTTTGGCACGATCACCAACCTGAACCAGTTTGATGGTTCGTTTGAAAAGGATATCCAGGAATTCCGCGCGACGCCAGAAGTCAATACGCCAGAGGTTACCCAACTAAAGGAGAAACCGAGCGTCGATACCCAATCTGCGCAGACAGCAGCGGCCAAGGCAAAAGCCGAAAGCGCCGTGGCAATGGAGAAGGAACTCAGCGAGGTGCGCCAGCAGCTCCTTTCGGATAAACCCGATATGCCTTCACGACCAAAGATCGCTCTTGGGAGCCAGAAAAATCCGGGTAAAACTGACAGTCAAGATGCCGCAGACGCGGCCCTCGCCCGGAATGGGGGCATCCCAGCCGGATTCAGCAACCTCGATGAATTGCTTTCCGGTTCGGGACCGGTCGGGAGTAGCACAGCTCCGATCCTCATGCCGACCGATTTACTATTCGACTATGATTCGGCGAACTTGCGACCAGGAGCGACCGCCAGTCTTCAGAAATTGGGCCGCCTCATTCAGCGTAACCCACAATCAGTCTTCAGGGTCGAAGGCCACACCGACTCCTTCGGTGGCGACCAATACAACATGGAGCTAAGCCAGCGCCGAGCCGAAACCGTGAAAACGTGGCTGATCCAGAACATGAATATCGATGCGGATCGTGTCCAGACTCAGGGCTACGGCAAAACACGCCTCATCGTGCCGGCCGAACGATCGGTCGAAGAACAACAACTCAATCGCCGCGTCGAGATCGTAATCCGCACAAAAAAAAGCTGAACGGCGTTACGTCCTTAGGTGCTAGCGTCCTTCCTCCAATCCCCGCTTAAAACTTACTCCCGGCATGACGCCTACATACCGGGCCCGCGGGCGGATGAAAGCTCCGCTTTGCTGCTGCTCGAGCGCGTGCCCGATCCAACCAACGGTCCGTCCCAGCGCGAATAGATAGAATCCGGAATGCACTGGCAGCTTGAGAACTTTGCTCACGATCGCCATTGCCAGGTCCAAGTTCGCAGATTTACGAAGTATCCGTTCAGCTTCCTTGATTCTTCTTTGAATTTTTGCAAACTCCGCCGGGAAATTTTCTGCCAAAAGGCGGAAAAGCAACTTCGCCCTTGGATCCCCGGCAGGGTAAAGTGGATGACCAAATCCCGGGATCTCCGATCCTGATCGCAGACGCGCATGGATCACGGCGCGGGCGGTCTCGGCCTCTTCAAGTTCACGAACAAAGGTCTCAGCCCTCTCCGCAGCCCGACCGTGATTCGATCCCGAAAAGGCGCACATCGCACCGTTGACGACTTCATAGAGATTCGCACCGGCTGAGGCGACCACTCGCGAGGTGAAGGAAGAAACATTGATTTCGTGGTCAAGGGTCAGGATGAGGACTGCGTTCAAGATACGTTCCGCACGAGTTGACCGTTTGCACCAGCAAGCCGCTAATTGAGATCCAGTCTGATCGACCGCAGGGTTCACCGCCCCGATCAGAAACGATAAGAACTGGCGAACGATGGAAGCGCCTATCTCCCCCGCGAAGGGCATGGCCAGTTGATAACCGAGAGGGTCATGCTCCGCACGTTCAATCAACCAATTCTGCTGAAGATGAAACGGATCGGAGCTCCGTTTCGGCCGCCGAAGATCGCAGCTTGATTGATTTGAACGCATCTCCCAACTACCGCTCCAGAACCAACACGCGACTTCCCAGAACGATCGGTTGAGAGCCAGCTCGAGCACACTCAATCCACGGTAGTAGAAGCAGTCGTTGGTGATCAGGGTCAGTGCCGAATCTAAAAGCGGCGTACCCCACTGGAGCGCTCCGGCAACCTCCTCCTGAGGTCTCTTTCGGATCCTTTTCCGGGCCCGCAATTGCTCCAGATCAAGCCGATTATAAGACCGGCCCCGGGCATCGGCGCCAGCCTGTGACTGAACGAGGCCACGACTGACGTAAGCATACAAAGTCGGTTTGCTGACGCCGAGAAACGTCGCCGCCTCAGTGGCCGAAAGAAAGACGTCCATCTTGATATTGAATGATAGATTGATTTATGAATCAACATTGACGAACACTTTTCTTTTGCTTTCCTTCCGAGATGCCACCGTCCTCCCACTTCTCCACCATTCCTCCGGCTCAGGACTATTTCCCGGACCAGTTTCCCAAAGATCGTTTTCCAAGCCACGCCTGGGCCCAAAGGCCTCCGAGTTTCCCGGCCGAAGTCTGGACCACAGAGACCACTCACCGGGATGGACAACAGGGAGGCTTACCTCTAACAACAGAACAAAGCATTCGGATCTACGATTTACTCTGCCGATTCACCGGAAAATCCGGCGCTCTCCGCCAGGCAGAATACTTCGTTTATCGAAAACAGGATCTGGAGGGTTTCAGGGCCGCTCAGGAACGTCACGCCGCCGGGGCTCCGATCGAACCCACGACTTGGATCAGAGCCTCAGTTAAAGATGTCAAGTTGATCCAGTCCCTCGGGGTGAAAGAGTCCGGCTTGCTCGCTTCGATCTCCGATTATCACCTCTTTCACAAGTTTCAGCCGGGCGGCCGATCACAAGCTGCCGAGATCTATCTGGATGCAGTGCAACTGGCCCTTGATGCCGGTATCCGTCCGAGACTTCATCTGGAAGACGCCTCTCGTGCGGTGATCGATTTCATTCGACATTTTGTTGCTATGGTCCTGGAAAAGGCGGCGTGTTATCCCACCTCGCTGAGACCGAAATTCCGGGTTTGCGACACCCTTGGCGTGGCCCTTCCCGACGAAGATGTGCCTCTTCCACGAGGATTACCGAAATTATTTGCGGCGCTTCGCTCCGAAGGCTTAACGGCGTCCGACCTCGAGTTTCATCCTCACAATGACACTGGACTCATCGTCGCGAACTCTCTGGCCGCTGTTCGGCACGGATGCTCCGTGATCAACGGGACTTGCCTCGGGAAGGGAGAGAGAACAGGGAACGCGCCGTTGGAAATGATCCTGATACATCTAATTGGGATGGGCTATTTCACCGACTGCCAGCCGGATTTCACCATCCTCAATGAGCTCGGCGAGCTCTACGCCGAGATGGGACAGCCTGTGGCGGACAAATATCCTCTTTATGGCCGGGACGCACATCGAACTCGGGCCGGCATTCACGCCGACGGGTTAAACAAGTTCTGGCGATGTATGCGCCTTTTAATGTACCAAAACTGATCGGACGGCCTCTCGAAGTTTCGTTAACCAAGGAGTCGGGTCTAGCCGGGCTTATCTTCGTTGCCCGCCAGCGTCTGCATCGCGATTTCCAGAAAGAGAATCCCAACATTCAGCGGGCCCATCAATGGATGTTGCGGCAATTTGAGGAAGGGCGCCAAACTGCCGTTGAGTGGGAAGAAATCGAAATTTTCCTGGAAACTTAATTCTTTGCTGGATACGAGATAAACTCTAAGAGAGAGCCGTCCGGATCCCGGAAATAAATAGAGACGCCCTCACCTTTGACGCCGGACCGGGGGACCGGGCCCAACTCTATCTTCACGGACTGCTTCTGCAGGTGGCTGACAGCTTGCTCGATCGGCCCCAACCATTCGAAGCAAAGATCACTGCCGCCTGGCGGAACTGGAATCTTTGCCAACGGTTGCGCCTGAACCCCTGGGCCGTGCAGATTCAGTTGCGCATTTTCAAAACGGTAGGACCACCGTCCGTTCCTCGAGATGAGCTGGACTCCCACAACATCACGATAGAATGTATTTGAACGCTCCCAGTCCGAAATGTGGATTACGCAGTGATCAAACCGTGTCGGCAAACTCACAGCACAAAGATATCCCCAACTGCCGGGAAGGCAACGAATCGGCATATGGAGTGTCGGCGGGTCGGCGTATCTAAAACACTTGAAGTCTTAGTCGAAGCCACGCCCCCACGCCGCCCTTACGCCCCTACGCCTCACGCCCCAAGCGCCCTTCAGTCTGAAGAACGAATTTCGCCGGTCTTCGACAGCAGAATGGAAACCCACCGGGTCGCCCTGAAGTTCGACAAAACAATAACCAGAATCACGGTGAGCGGGACGCAGAGAAACGCCCCGACAATTCCCCAGATCGAGCCCCAGATGATTAAAGAGACAATCACCGTCAGCGGGCTCAGGTTCAGCGTTTCTCCCATCACGTTCGGTTCAACAATGTTTCCCATCAGCTGGGCGATTGCGGTGATTCCAATTCCAATCACCAGAAACGGGCCAAGGTCATCGAATTGCACCGCGGCCAGCAGTGTGGGAAGGAGCGTTGCGACAATCACCCCGATCGTCGGGATGTAATGTAAGACGAAGATGAGCAACGCCCAGAATTCTGCGAAATCCAAACCAACGATCCGCATCAGTATGTAGGACAACAACGCGCTCGTAAAGCTTACGGCCGTTTTCACCCCGAGATAGGTGTGAATATCGCGATCGATCCGGCGCATGATACGGATAGCGTTTTTCCGCCGTTCCGGATCAGGAAATAGAGCTTGGACTTTGATGGGGCCGAACCGTCGCTCAAGCATGATGAACAAACCGTAAATCACTACGAGGGTGACGTCTTCCAGCAAAGAAGCCACTTGTTTGGCGACAGCGGTGAACACCGATCGAAGGTCGATCGCTTTGACCAATTGACGGAGTTCCGGCGGTTCCTCAATTCCTACCTTGGAAAAAAACTCTCCCTGTAATTGCTGCAGCCGAGCCTGATACTTCGGCGCGGCTGCCGCAACGTGGCGCGCGTTCTGCCCGACAATCTCGGTTAACACAAAACCAAGTCCGAAAATGATTCCGAAAGCTAGGATCACAGAAATCACGTTGGGTACCGAGTGGCCCGCAACGTGGACTTTTCGAATCAATCTGCTCAAAACATCCACCAGATAGACGGCCAGCACAGCCATTACCAGAGGAACAAAAAATTGTTCTCCTTTGCTGAGTATGTCAAAGGTGGCAATGACGATTCCAAGCGTGAGCGCAACGGTGACAAGTCTGCGCAGATAGCTCACACGCTGGGTGCTTTGATCGATCATAGGCTTTGCTAGGGGCGAATAGAAGACGATTCGGCAACCCGGTTCTCTTAAACTGTCACTGGTACGTTCTGGCCCCTTTTTGCGCTCTCGATCGCTCCGATGACCATCGCCAGGCTGTGGATATTGTCGACACTACGCGTCTCCGCAGGTATCCCCTCCGTGATATTGCGTAAGAATTGAGACATAACACTGAAATGCCCGCGCGTCTCGCTGGGATCCGGTTCTTCGGTCGGAGCAAAACCCTGAACTTCGTAAAAGAAACCTTCCGGTTTCTTTACGTACTCTCCTCGAATATCATCAAGACCGTCCCAGCAGATTGTTCCTTTCGTGCCGATAATCCGCCAGACACTATCCCATGGCGTGCGCAGACCTTCGGAGCACCAGCTTCCGCGAAATGTGCATCGGATGCCGCCGGTCATCTGAAATATTGCGTGCGCCGAGGCGCCGTGCTGCCACCAGGATCCTTTCGGATTCCACTCTTCACAATAAACCGACTCTGCGTTGGCACCCGTCAAGTAGCGGGCAGTATCAAATGGATGAATGGCCATGTCGGTCAAGAGGACGTGGTCCATTTTCTCTCGGAACCCTCCAAAATGAGCCGGCACAAAAAAATCAATGTTCACGGTGGTGATTTCCCCGATGAGGCCTTGTTCCAAGAGGCGTCGGATTTTGCGAACGCTGGGATGAAATCGGCGGTTCTGGACGACCGCATGAACGAGGTTATTCCTTTCGGCAAGAGAGATCAGACGATGACCATCCTCCAGACTTATCGCAAGTGGCTTCTCTTCAAGAACATGGAGACCGTTCAGCAAGCCTTTTGAATCCACTTCGATATGAGCTGCAGGAACGGTACAGTCGAAGAGCATTTGCGCCTGCACCGTTCGAATCGCCTCGTCGAGATCGTCAAAGAGCTTAGCCTTCAATTCGAACTCCGACGCTCGTCCCCGCGCGAGTTCAAGGTTCAGATCAACTAACGCGGAGATCTCTATTCCAATCTCCTTGGCGCTTCGAAGCCACTCGGCACTCATCGCGCCGCAACCGACCATGATAGCTGCAAATTTACTCGGCATGCTTTATTTATTTCACAATCCGGCGGACACCGGCCAGTATTTTGCATGTCGCGCCGGCTCCGAGTGATTTCGCTCCGGGACCGTGAGACGAAAATGCGGAGCATTCCGATTTTTTCACTATTGCTATGAGCGACGAACTTTATGGCGTCAATTGCTTGCGCCTTTCAGAGGCCTGCAAGTGCCAAGCTTGCAATGCCGGACTCTTTGTTTCACCGGCTCAAGGCATCCATTCCGAACGGGTGATCGACTCCTATGAACTGATTCTGGTCCGAACCGGCACTTTGATCCTGGGCGAAGAAACGACGGTTTTTGCGCTTGAGCAGGGTGACACCCTGATTCTCTGGCCAGGCCGTGTTCATCGCGGGGTTGCCCCTTATGCCTGGAATACTTCATTTTATTGGGTGCATTTCTATCTGGGAGCGAAGCCTCGAATCTCCCCTGGCGAAGGAGCGTCCATCCCGCAGCATTGCCGCTTACCCGAACCTCTGCGACTGACGGAGCTATTCCTCCGATTCCTGGACGACCAGGAGCGTCAACGGCTTGACGAAGACTACGCTTCCACCTTGGTAAGATTGATGTTGCTTGAAATTGCGTTGCAAAACAGACCCCATTTTTCAGCCGAAAAACGGTCGCAAAATCTGGCCATCCAGGCGCAGACCCTTATTACGCGTAACTTTCGTGAACCGCTCTCCACCTCCCTGATCGCTCGAAAACTTCGTCGCAACCCAGACTACCTTGGCCGCGTCTATCGCCAGACCTACGGCTGCAATCCCACGGAAGGGATTCATCGCGCCAGGATGAAACACGCCAAGAATCTGCTGCTTTTCACGTCAATGAACGTCGATGAAGTCGCAGTCGCCTGCGGGTATGAGGATTCTGATTATTTTCGGAAGGTTTTCCGACGTTTCTTCGATATGCAACCCCGCCGGTTTCGAACCTTGCACGCCAAACAACATTTGAATTCCGCTTAGCGCGAAAATACTATCAGCCAAACGCGCTCTGCGATTTTCGTGCCACATAAAAGAAAATAACCCGTTTCAGGCAAATCGGTCAGCCGAGCTGGTTCCCTCCACGAGCGCTTTTTGCCGGCGATAGACCTCCGTCACGAGACGGAGCGCTGCGATTGATAACGGTATCGAAAACAAATCGCCCAGAATTGCCAGCACCGCGGCAAGCGTCCACTGATCGTTGGTCGAGGCCTGGATCGCGATTTCCAGCGAGACTTGGGTTAGCCCGGTATAGACCAAAAACAAGGTCCACCAGCCGGCAATTAGCCATGAACCGGGTTTTCGAGCCCAGTTTTTTGGATCGTCACTGGCTCGCCAAATTTCACTCATCACCTGCACCGGCCGTATCAAGCTGAGGATCGGAATGAAATAATAGCCCACCGCCCAGCCCGGCGAAAACCGCAAACCTTCAGCGCCAAATCCCTGAATATTCTTGTAGGCCCGATAGATCCATTTCAGAAAGGTGATCCCTGTCAGAATTCCGAGGCCGGATTGCAGCAATCCCACGATCCCCTGAATCGGATCACTGTTGGCCACTTGGTCAGCTGTTAGCTGACCCGTTTGAACTTGGACAAATTCTGCTATGTCATCGGCGAGCGCAATGCAGGCGACCAGCACGCTGGCCCAGAGCAGCCGTTGAAGAAATCTTGTCAGGCCCTCGGGATCCAGGAAAAAATGGTAAGGGCGAGTTCCTGTCTCCAGTTTGTCAGCAACCGGTGTTTCAGACGCCAGTGGACGTTCTCCGAGCCATTGAGTGACTGGTTTCCACTCAGGCATTCCTTCCCACCAGTAAATCGTCCCGCTTGGCATCAGACCCTCGCTCCAAAGACGACGAGCCTCTTCTTCCGACCGTTGAGTCATCTGGCCGTCAGGGTATCTGAGATAAATAGATTCCATGCAAGAGGAGTTCCCTATAGAACAGTACCGTCAGCGCCGCAAGTGGGACAGGCCCGGTATGGCCTTGGATCTCGACAGCCGGTTCGGAACCATATTGCTCCTCTGCTCCGAACGAGATCCGCTTCGGCGTGGGCAATCGGGCTGACCAAGAAACCTTCGTGGTTCCCCCTGCTAGTCTACCGAAAGGAATTCTTCTTTGTGACGCACGATGAATTCGTCCAGAGCCGAGCGGATAGCGATTCCGACATTTGGGTCGCCAAACCAGTCGTCGGGATGGCGGACCACCCATTCCGCGAGAGCAAACTTCAGTATCTCAGTGGGGTCAACCGCGTCTCGTTGCTTTTCCAACCAATGCAGGTGATCGGCGGAAAGCTGCGACTGAACCCAGGGATCAACGTCATTTGTCCCTTCGCCATCATGCGACTCTGCGTTCTTATCACTCATTGCAAATACCCTGTTTTGCTGCAAAGCCGGTGCGGTTTCTCATAAGCGCCTTGCTTGGCGATCGGTCCGGACGGTCTTTTAGCACTGGCTATGCCAGGCATCCGGATAGTGAGAAACTAGCGCGCATCCCTATTCCTCCCTGGGATCAAAATCCGCTTGCCGGACCACGAGGCCAAATCCTGACGATTCTCATGTCATTACCGGGACGATAAAATCCCGAAAGTGCAATCACCTTCGTGATTTTTGCGGGCTTCTGTGAATCTTTCTCTGCGATCTTCTGTGCGGATGACCGTTTTGCTCCGCTGTGAAGATGGCGAACCTACCTTTTCCCATACTCGCCGCCGGTGGCGGCGGCCAGCAACGAAGTCTGCAGACGCCTCAGGGTCGCTTCGTCCGTAATTTTCCTGCTCTCCAGATCAGTCACGTAAAAGCTATCAAAAGCAGCGCCCTTTTCTGTCGCGATCCGAGACAATGCTATGTTCACCTTCGCGCGTGAAAGGCAGATGAGTACGTCGTACAACAAGCCCAGACGATCCGCTGTCTGTAGATCGATTACGGTGTATCCAGAATGGATCTCGTTGGAGATCACCAGTTTCGTCGGCAACTCCAGACCGATCGGGATATGAAATGCGGTCCGCTTCCTGGCCTTTTCCAAAAGGGGCGTAAAATCGTAATCAATCTTCTCTAGTGACTCTTGCAATACCGATTCGACCTGTTCGAGATCCCGTTCGTCAGAGACAGGCCGAAAACTGGTGTCGCAGACGCGAAAGATAGCTAACATCAAATTGTCAACCCGGGTATAAACATCCGCGCTCAGAATATTGATCGAAGCCGTTGCAAAGGAGCCAGCTATTTTGGCCATTAAGGCGGCTCGATCCCAGGTGCAGATCCAGAATTCGCTATGTCCCTGATCCGGTTTGCTGTGCCATTTTACGGCCGCCGAAAGCGCCATCTTGGGATTGCGCAGTCTCAATTCAACAAAGCTGCGGAACAGCCGGATGTGCCCCACGATCTCGTTAATGTGATGACTCTGAAAATAGCGATCGGGCATCGAATTGAAATGCACTTCGATCTCTTCCGCGGAATCTTTCGCCATTTTTCTGGCGACTGCTTGTTGCAGGTCTTCCCGAGCAATGCGCCGTTCGGCAAAAAATTCCCGCTCGTCATGTAGATAGCTGGAAGTCGCGTGATACAGATGCCATACCAGGGTTTCCTTCCAGTCTGACCAGTTTTGCCCGCCGGTTCCTTGCCCGTCTGCCAAAGTCAGCAGCATCAGAGCATCAAGATTCTCCGGGTTACGCACGACCTCCGCAAAATCCGCAATCGTCGCCGAATCCTCCAGATTCCGACGTTGAGCGATCTCTGAAAGCGTCATGTGATTGTCCACCAGCAAGATGAGTTTCCGCCTCCGTTCTGGAGAGAGTTGGAGCCGGGCGGCGACTTTTTGCGCATTGAGCGCACTCGCCTCCGCATGGTGGCGTGCACCGGAGGCTTTCCCGGTGTCATGCAGCAGGAGGGCCAGATAAAGTACGTACGGATCTTCAAATTTCAGGAAAAGCGATTTGTAGGGCGCTAATTTCGGATCTTCGATATCGATGAGTGAATCCAATTTCTCGATACAGACAAGGGTATGCTCATCCGCGGTGTACCGGTGAAAAAACTCATGTTGCACCAGGCAAGTCAACTCCCCGAATTCCGGCATATATTTACCCAGGAAATCGACCTCATGCATCATCCGGAGAATGTGTCCCACCTGACCCTTTCGAGACAAAATGGCCTGGAACGTTTCACGCGCAGCTCGGGCGTACTGGAACGTGCGATTGACCAGCCTGGTCCGTCTGCGAATTAGCTGCTGCAGTTCCGAGCTCAGTTCAAGTTCTCGTTGCTGCGCGTATAAAAAAACTCTGATCAGGCGAAAAGGGTCTTCGTGAAAAACTTCCGCATTTTCAAAGTAGATGAGTCTCCCGTGGCTGTAAAACCCATCAAATTGTTCCGTCTTCAGTTTGCGTTTAGCCAAAAAACCAAAGACCGGTTTTTGCTCTTTTACACTGATGTCCGGTAACAAAAACCCTTCTGTCACCCGCTTGGCCGTCAGATAGATTGTCCGCGCATGCTGGTAATAGTCCCGCATGAACGACTCGCTGCGGCGCAGCACATTCTTCTGCGGATAATGGAACGAATTTGCGATTTGGCCCTGGTAAAAGAGGGTCATCAAGTCTGAGGCTCGCTTGCTTAGATAATGTAACTCGGTCCGGACTCGCTGAAGGAAATCGTAGGCACGATCTATAGCGCGCCGATCGCTCTCACTGATATATTTACGTTCCACCAGCTTGGCAGTGCTCATCACGCCATCCCGGAAATAGCAAATCCATTGCATGTTGTGGTAATCACGCAACCCGCCGCAGCCGTTCTTGATGTTCGGTTCCTGCATGAAAACCGATCCCCCATATTTGCGATGGCGATCATCCTGATTTTCCAGGCGCCATTTCAGGTATCTGTCCACCTGTCCCCTCACG
Source organism: uncultured Verrucomicrobiae bacterium (assembly GCA_963742335.1). GTDB lineage: Bacteria > Verrucomicrobiota > Verrucomicrobiia > Chthoniobacterales > JAFAMB01 > JAFAMB01. The sequence goes on along the minus strand of CAVULL010000014.1, from coordinate 86,718 downwards.
CAACGCTCAAAAAATTCCCTTCTGAATTTGGAATGTTGCCGGTGATCGCCGGCCAGGAACCGGGATTCCAGGAGTGACGTTTTCGTCAACACGTCCGAGTTGGCCAGCTTAATGGCCTCATCGATGGATCGGGTGGCATGGCCAACCTTGAAGCCGACATCCCATAACATGTACAAAACCTGTTCGATCACTTCTGCGCCTTCTGAAGCAATCCGGGCCGAATCGTGCAAAAACAAAATATCGACATCGCTGTAGGGACTCAATTCGCCGCGCCCATAGCCGCCGATCGCCAGCAGCGCTACAGGCGGTGTTCTGTCCGCGTACACCGACCCTTCCATCGCCCCCTCAAACAAATGCCGGAGCACGATGTCCAGCAGAGCCGCCCGATCCCGAACTATTTCGAGGCCACCCGCGCCAGAATAGTGTTTCAAGCGGAGCCGGTGCTCTTCTATCTTGAGAAACTTTTTGTATAGATCCAGGCGCTCCCGGAGGCGCCTGCTCCCCTCTGATGCTAACTGGCGCTCAGCATGCGCGAGAATTTTCTCAAGGTGTTGGGACATTTACTGCAAGACGGGAAAATACATGAAATATTCAGGATTGCAGATCAGAAAATCCCTCTAGACCTGATTTTAGCTTTTTGGACTCTCTAATCGAGGAGTTTACAATTCAAATTCCTGCGACGCGCTCTTTGAGTTGCGCCAGCTTTATCAGAAAGTCCTTTTCCCGTTGGCGATGTTCCGCCACGATTGCCGCCGGCGCCCGAGCCACAAAACTTTCGTTGCCAAGCTTTTTCCGCACAGTCTCAATTTCCGTTTCCAGCTTCGTGATTTCTTTAGCCAACCGATCCTTTTCCGCGGAAAGGTCAACAATTCCATCTAATGGAATGAACAGCTGACCCAGTGACGTCATCGCGACCGGTATCCCGGGCTTCCCAACAAACTCCAGGTCGACATCGAACGGATCTCCGTTGACCAAACGCCCCAAAACACCGAAGTCGCCTTTTCCAAGAGGCTTCAAGGTCATTTTCACCCTCTTATTTGACGGGATTCGGTATTCCGCCCGGAGATTACGCGTAACGGTCGCCGCTTCATAGATCTTTTGCGCAAAAGCGATACCCGATGGATCGAGCCGAGTTTCATCGACACGCAAATTTTCTAAGGGAGCAAATTGGATCGTCGAATCACCGAAGCTCATCCGATGCCAGAGCTCCTCGGTGATGTGCGGCATGAATGGATGGAGCAGGCGCAAGACACTGGAAAGCACATAATCTACCACGCTCAGGCAATTCAAGCGGACACTCTCCTGTTCGCTCTGAAGCTCGGTTTTAGCGGCTTCAAGATACCAATCGCAAAAATCGCTCCAGACAAACTCGTACAGCGATTGCGCGATTTCTGTGAACAGATATCCAGCATAGGCATTTTCAACGCGATCGACCGTCTCGTTCAAACGATGAAGAACGTTTGCGGAAAAGGGGCTGAACGGTCGAGGATCCAGAGATTTTGTCGGCGGGCCCTGCAATTGACGGAAGCGGCATGCGTTCCAGAGCTTATTGGCAAAATTCCTTCCTTCCTCGATCTGTTTCTCGTCGAAACGAATGTCCTGGCCGTGAGGCGCAATCCGCATCAGGCCGAATCGAAGTCCATCGGCTCCATACTTAGCGATCAAATCGAGCGGATCAGGAGAATTGCCCAGGCTCTTCGACATTTTTCGCCCTTGAAGATCCCGAATGATTCCTGTGAAAAACACATTTTCAAAAGGGATCGTTCTCTGGTATTCGAACCCAGCCATGATCATCCGGGCAACCCAGAAGAATATGATATCGGGACCCGTCACCAGATCCTGAGTCGGATAGAACCGCTTCCTGGTCGCTTCATCCATGGTGGCGAAAGGCCAGAGCCATGCCGAAAACCAGGTGTCGAGCACATCAGGGTCCTGGTGCCAATTTTCCGTATCCGAGGGCGGATCCATGTCGACATGGATCCGGTCGGGATCTTCATGATGGTACCAAACAGGAATTCGGTGTCCCCACCAGAGTTGACGGCTGATGCACCAGTCCTGGATGTTATCAATCCAATGTTCAAAGGTCTTGACCCAGCGCTCCGGCCGAAACCGGATCTGACCGGCCGAAACCGCCTGGAGAGTTTCTGTGACCTTCGGGTACCTTAAGAACCACTGCTCACTAAGCCGTGGCTCAATTGGAACTCCCCCTCTCTCGCTGTAGCCAACGTTGTTCTGGTATTCCTCTAGCCGGACAAGCAGGCCGAGTTCTTTCAACTTATCAACGGCCTTCTCGCGCGCCTCAAACCGGTCGATCCCGTTAAATTCCTCGCCCGCCAGCGCGTTCAAGCTTCCATCCGGATTCATCACGTCGACTACTTCGAGACCATGACGCTGGCCAATCGCCAAGTCGACCTTGTCATGAGCGGGAGTAACTTTCAGAACGCCGGTGCCGAAGGCCGGATCAATTGCTTCGTCCCCAATGATAGGGATCTTCTTTCGCGGAAAAGGTCGCCAGCAATGCTTGCCGATGAAACGCTTGTACCGAGGATCGCCTGAGTTGACCGCCACGCCAGTGTCACCCATCAATGTCTCCGGCCGTGTGGTCGCTATCTCAAGAAATGTCCCAGGTTCCTCCGCGACCTCGTATCGCATGTAATAAAGCTTGCCGTTTGTCGGAGTCGGGATGACCTCTTCGTCAGAGAGAGCGGTCTGATAGAAAGGATCCCAGTTGACCATCCGTTTGCCACGATAGATCAATCCTTTTCGATACAGATCTACAAATGTCTGCTGAACCGTCCGGCTGTATTCCGGATCCATGGTGAACCGCTCCCGGGACCAATCGCACGAACAGCCCAGCCTCTTCAGCTGTTGAATGATGATTCCGCCGTACTTCTCTTTCCACTCCCAGACTTTTCGAATAAACGCTTCGCGACCCAGGTCATGCTTCGTCGTCTTCTCAGCACGAAGTCTTTTTTCGACAACATTTTGCGTCGCGATACCGGCATGATCCATGCCAGGCAGCCAAAGCACCTCTTTCCCCATCGCGCGTGCCCGTCTTGCCAGGATATCCTGGATCGTGTTGTTCAAAACGTGACCCATCGTGAGAACGCCAGTCACATTCGGTGGCGGAATCACTATGGCATACGGCGGCTTATCCGATTCTGTATTCGCTTGAAAGCATTTCTGCTCCAGCCAGATCCGATACCATTTTTCCTCTACCGACTTAGGCTCGTAAGCGGCTGAAATCTCAGCACTCATGGGAAGCGGAATCTGATGCCGAGGCCGCCATTCCGCAACCGCAGAGTTGAAGGGGCGTTCGGCGGCGGGCGGGAGGCACACCGGCATTCGGGCGCCTTGGATTGTTTAGAGGATTTGAGCGAAACGTCGAACGTGGAACGCTCAACGCCCCGCCTACTTCATCGAAACCAAGAAATGATCCCAATCCTCAATATTGTGAGCGTTCCGAATAAAGGAACTGACCGGAAGCTCCCGGGGTGTCTGCGGTTTCTTTTTCAATTGAAGACCAACTTCCTCCGGCAGGCGGTTGCCTTTCAGGCTATTGATCCGCTTGTCCGCCAGGACACAGTTCTCCCATGAAGTCAGCCCCCCGCGGGAGCGCGGCACAATGTGATCGATATTGCCCTCATGCGGAGCCAGTTTCTTGCCGGTATACTGACAGTGACCGCCGTCCCGCTCCCAGATTCCCTTGGCAGAAAGTTTTGGCCGGCGCTTCGGTACCTTATTGTAGCGGGCCAAAACCAAAACCGTCGGAACTCTCACCAAACCGCGGACAGTTCGGACCGCGTAATCTTCTTCCCGGACAGGAAGAACGAGCCATTCCTGCCACCGAACCGGACGCATATCACCAGCGCCAAACATGTCGAGGGCAGTCGCGTTGCCGTTTGCCATCATGCAAAAGGCCTGCGCCGGCGTCTTTACATCGATCGCCTGCCAATTTCGGTTCAATACGAGAACCGTTGATTTGTTCAAGACGTCATTCATACCGTCTTCTAAATTTGAGTTCCGGCGAAAAACCGTTGAACAAATGCCTCAAAAGGGGCAATTCGTCCAGCACAGAAAGCAATCCTTTATGTTTCCCACCTGCGATTACCATACTCATCCTCAGGGACACCAGGTACGGCCGTACACCATCGAGTTGTTGCAACCCTGGATTGATCAATGCCGCGTAAAGCAAATTCTGAGCATCGCCTTCACTGATCACGACCGTTATATCGATGGTATTGATTTTGCAGTACTCGACCGGCTCCGCGAGGATAATCCAGACGTTGAGATCCTTGCCGGAATCGAGCTGGACAACGATCCCCTTACTTCATCAGGCGGCTTGCGCTGGGTAGAAAAAAACTGGGATCGCCTCGATTTTGTGCTCGGTTCGGTCCACTATTTCAGCGGCGAATCCGAAATGTTAGATCGCACCGGGGAAACAGGCCAGATAGAGGGGCGCGGTATATTGGAAGCTTTCGATCAATACGTGCGCGAACTGGAGAAACTCGTGGCCCGAGGCTATATCGATTGCCTGGCTCATCTCGATCTGGTGAAGATCCATGGGTTGTTCCCCGCCAAATATGATCCGGCCAGCCTGTTTCGCCCAATCCTCGAAATCGCCCGGAAAGCAGGTCTGGCGATGGAAGCTAGTACCGCCGGTTGGCGAAAACCTGTCTGCGAGCAATACCCGCACCTCTCTATTCTTCGGTCAGCCGCTGAACTGCAGATCCCAATAACAACTGCCTCCGACGCGCATTCCTATGCACAGGTAGGCGCCGATTACGAAAAGCTTGCCACCGTCCTGGACGCGGCTGGGGTTGCTGAAATATGTTCGTTTAAGCGACACCACCCCGCTCAAAAAATTCAGCGACTATGAGCATCCCGGAAACTCACGAGCGCTGTTAGCTTGGCAGATTTTCACACTAAGCAGTTTCGAATAGAACCATGCCTTGAACGATTCGCGTCTCTATCGAATTGATTTCCAATTGAAGGGCTTCTCTGGCGGTGGTCAGGAAAGAGTTAGAGCTGTCCGTCAAAGCCACGTTCAACTTGCCTGGCTTTACTGTTAGATTCTCCAGGCCGCATTCCAGCAAAGTCTGTTTGACGGCAACTGCACAGTTCTTCGCGGAATCAACCAACCGGACATCGATTCCGGAAACCTCCTGGATCAAGGTCGCCAACAACGGATAATGCGTACATCCAAGAACCAGGGTGTCGATTCCGGCGCGGATCACCGGATCGAGATACCGATGCAGTATTTCCCTGGTTACTTCCTCCTCCAACCAAGCCTCTTCCACCAGCGGAACGAGTAAAGGACAGGCTTGGCTGGTAACGCGCACCGCAGGGTTCAATGCTTGGATTGCTCTCTCATAAGCCTGACTCTGGATCGTCGACTTCGTACCAATTACGCCAACGTGACCAATACGGGTTTCTTTCACCGCCGCGCGTGCCCCTGGAACTATCACCCCTACTACAGGAACTTTCAAAATCTCCTGCAGTTTCGAGATCGCCAACGAAGAGGAGGTGTTACACGCAACGACGATCATTTTTGCATTTTCGGCTAATAACAGTCCGCTGATTTCAATACTGTATCGTTCGATCGTCGATCTGCTCTTACCGCCATAAGGAAGCCTGGCCGTATCGCCGATATAGAATATATCTTCATGCGGCAAAAGATCACGCAATGCGCGAACGACAGTTAAGCCGCCAATGCCAGAATCAAATACGCCAATCGGCCGAAGGAAAGGTTCACTTTCCGGCATCTTCGGGAAGGGTATAGACATTTGGCCTGAGTGGATCCCAGATTGACGCCCCTGTCGATTCAACCGCTGATGCTTCGCCCCGTTTGACCATCATCTGTTCAGAAGTTCCACCTCGATTCAACGCCCGGTTATAAGAAAGGATCCCCTGTAAAATCGCCTGAGCCAAAAGCTGTCTGTAGATCGGTGTGGCGATTCGGACTCGATCTTGCGGATTTGTCAAAAAGCCTCCTTCAATGAGAACTCCCGGAAGGTTACTATCGCGCAAAACGATAAAGCGCGCTCGCTTAATCCCCCGGTCACTGCCTCCCACCCGCGTCATCAGAGCGGCATGCATGGCTGTCGCCAAGGCAATGTTCTCGGGGTCGCGCAGGTTGCCGAGGCAAGGCTGAAGATCCGTCAGAGTCAAGCCTATGCTGTTGGTCGAAGGGACGCCACGCGGCGCCAAACTATAAGTTTCTAGTCCCCCTGCTTCCTCGCGCGCTCCCGCGTTGAAGTGAACACTGACGAAAACAGCGTTGGATTGCCGATTGGCAAAAGCGGCCCGATCTTCCAACGGAATAAAAACATCTCCGGAACGTGTAAGACGAACATTGAAGCCCGCTCTCAGCAGCAAATCGCGCGCACGCTGAACCACATCGAGCGCGAAATCTTTCTCACTGCCTAGAAGGCTTTGCGCCCCCTGATCATAGCCGCCATGACCCGCATCGAGAACCACCGTGCGAACAGGTTGAGCCGGAATTCTGGCCGGACGCAAAACCGGTTCCACCAGTTTGCTTAGATCCATTCTCGACATCAGGATTTGGTTATCCACCTTAATGATTGGAAAACTAAGAATGAATTTGAGGCCATTCAGATAAAGCTCACGAGAGTTAACTCCGCCCACCATGCGCAGAGTGGCCCCTTCAAGATTAATAGTATCGTCCGCATAGTTGGCCTGGGTAAAACTGTAAAACTTCGCCACGTCTTCAATCGGTATATAATCGCGTCCCTCCTGCCTGACGAGCGTCCAGGAAAACGCGAGCGCTTCACCTGCCAACGATAAGAGGACCGCAACGCATACCCACCCGGAGCGCATCACGACTGAGAGAATGCTTCGGGAGCCAACCATTGGCAAGGCGAAAGGCTACCCCAAACACCAAACGCGAACGCCGAACGCCAAACGCCGACCGTCAAACGCCCCCTACAGCTCCTGACCTTGGAGCTCGTAAGCCAACACGCTCAAACTGTAAATAGCGGCCGTTTCGGTTCGGAGAACAATGGGACCGAGGCTGACAGGGATGCAGCCAGCGCTTTTCGCCCAAGAGCTCTCAGCAGGTGTGAAATCGCCTTCCGGCCCAACAAGAATAAGCGCCGAATTAGGTCTTCGTCCGTGTTGTTCACAAAAATTGGCTAACACTTTCTTTAGGCTGCGCGCATCGCTCTGGAGAGACGCCACCAACGGAAGCTCATAGTGGTCGAACTTCGCAAAAAATTGTTTGGGAGTTATCGGCTCGGCAATCTCAGGAAGCCAATCCTGGCCAGATTGTTTCGCCGCTTCGATGATCACCTGTTTCCATTTCTCCCGTTTTTTTCGCGATTCATCGTCTTCCAGGTGCACAACTGTACGATCCGAAAGCAGCGGAACTATTTTCGCAACACCGAGTTCGGTCGCCTTTTGGATGATCAGATCCATATTTTTCCCTTTGGGAATCGCTTGTGCGAGGGTGATGGCGCAGCGCAGCGGTTCTGATCTCGCGGAAATCAATTCCTTCAGATGGACGCTTCCTTTTTCGATCTCCGTGATTTCGGCCGTGATCTCCGAGCCCTGCCCATCAAAGACTACCACCCTGGATCGTACCCCTAACCTGAGAACGTCAACGCAATGATGTGCTTCTGCCTCAACCAGTGCCAAAGGCTTGAGACTCCATCGCTCAGGAGGGACGTAGAATCGGGGCGTGCTCACGGGCCAACTACCGGAAAAAATCCTTCGCTTTATCGAAGAAAGTCTTGTGCATCGGGCTGTTATCATCACCGCATGAGGAGGCAAACTCTTCCAGCTTTCGCCGTTGCTCGGAATTCAACTTGGTCGGTACTTCAACGATCACTCGGACCCGCAAGTCTCCCCTATTCTTCGTGTCCATGTTCTGGACACCGTGGCCGCGCAACCGGAACTGGGTGCTGCTCTGAGTTCCAGGCGGGATTTTTAACAGCGCCTGGCCTTGCAGCGTCGGTACCTTCGCCTCGCCTCCCAAGGCCGCGGTCGAAAAGGAGATTGGAACATCACAATAAAGATCGTCGTCTTCCCGGGTGAAGATCTCGTGCTCGCGCACATGCATCACCACATAGAGATCCCCCGGAGGCCCCCCGCGAATTCCCGCCTCGCCGTTCCGGGAAGACCGGAGACGAGCGCCGTCATCAATTCCGGCGGGAATTTTTAGTTTGACTCGCGACCTCTTCTCTAACCTGCCGTCGCCCCCGCAATCCCGACAAGGTCGGTCAATTACCTGGCCAGTGCCGTGACAGCGTGGGCAGGTCTGGGAAACCTGGAAAAACCCCCGCGAACTAATCACTTGTCCGCGGCCCTGACAAGTCGGGCAGGAGGTTGCACGAGAGCCGGGCTCTGCTCCCGAACCGCTACAACTGCTGCAGGCCTCGTGCTTCAGAATTTCTATCTCCTTTTCGGTGCCGAATGCCGCTTCCTCCAGGGTGATTTGCAGATCATATCTTAAATCAGAACCACGTTGACGGCCGCTCCGGTCTCTGGAAGCCATCCCAGAGCCGAAAATTTGATCGAATATGCCGCCACCGCCTTCTGTGCCTGCACCGAATACTTCCCGAAAAATATCGAACGGATCATGAAAACCGCCCGCTCCCCGGTTCGCAGCTCCAGCCCCGGCGCCGAATGCCGCGTGCCCATAACGGTCGTAAGCCGATCTCTTATTCTCGTCGATCAGTACTTCATAGGCTTCGCCCAGCTCCTTGAACTTGTCTTCTGCACCGGCGTCACCAGGATTTTTGTCCGGATGAAATTTCACAGCAAGCTTCCGGTAAGACTTCTTTATATCGTCGGTGCTCGCACTCCGCTCTACTCCCAAAATTTCGTAATAATCTCGTTTTGTAGCCATTCCTTACGTTCCTGCGCCAGGCGTTGAAGAACCGTAGCCCAGGGGCGATCCCTTTGAGACCACCACGTTGGCGGGACGAATCAACCGATCTTTCAATCTGTAGCCTTTTCTCAGCTGCCGGATGACAAAGCCTTCCGCGATCTCCGGGTTTTGTTCCTGGGCAATCGCCTCGTGGAGATTTGGATCAAAATGCTGACCGGTCGCATCGATTGTCTCCACACCCGAACTGGCCAAAAAATCCTGCAACTGCTTGAACACCATCATCATCCCATCCTGAACCGCCGACTGCCCCCCACCCGCTTTGGCCGCCTGCAAACCGAGTTCAAAGTTGTCCAGGATAGGGATCAGTCGCTCCAGAAAACTTGCATTGGCATATCGAATGGCATCATCCTTTTCGCGAGCCATCCGCTTGCGATAATTGTCCAGGTCAGCGACAGAACGCAGAGCAATGTCCTTGTATTTGTTTAACTCGGCTTTCAATTGGCCGGGCTGGTCCAGCGCATCCTCTGTTTGCCTGGAATTGGTTTCCGAATCTTTCTCGTTCGGAGCGGCTGTTGTTTCTGCATTTCGCATAGCGGAGATTCCTCCCGGAGAAGCATCGGATTTCAGTGCTCCTTCTCGGGATAGCATGTCATCGACCGGCTTTTCTTCTGCTTCAACTTCTTTCTCTTGATTCGCCTCACTCATAACTTCCGAATTGCAATCAGCGTAATGTCGTCATTCTGCGGATGGCTGCCAACGAAGGTCTTCAAATCAGCGGTCACCCGACTTAAGATTGCTGGAGCCCCGTCTGCCGCACTGGCCTGAATGGCCTCGGTCAATCTCGACATCCCAAATTCCAAACCATTGGCATCCAACGCTTCGGTCACCCCATCAGTGTACAAAATTAAGCAATCACTGGTTTCCAGGCGAACCCGACAGTCACCTGTTACCCTATTGAAAACGCCCCCGCTGTCAATTCCCAGCGCCATCCCGGGAGGGTTGATCCTTACCACGGAGGCGTCAGCGGCTCTGTATTGCAAAGGAGCGTCGTGGCCAGCTCTCGCCAGGATCAGCTCGTTATCCTCCGTCTTCGCAATCAGGTAAGCCATGCTGATAAACATGTCCTCCCTGATATCGGGATAAAGTTGGTGATTGACCGCCTGCAACACGGCGGCGGCAGATTCACTCGAGCTGGCAAAGGAGCGCAATACACTGCGACACATCGCCATAATTAAGGATGCCGCCACCCCTTTGCCGGAGACATCCGCAATTGCGATCCCGAGTCGCTGATTGTCCAAAGCGATGTAGTCGTAGTAATCGCCACTCACTCGACTGGCCGGTATATTCAGCCCGGCAATTTCAAATCCTTCGAAGGCTGGCGCCGCATTCGGCAGAAGGATCCTTTGAATATCCCGGGCCACGTCCAATTCCCGGTCAATCCTTCTTTTTTCACTGGCCTCCGAATAGACCACCGCGTTGTAGAGAGCAAATGCCGACTGTTCGACAATGGATTGAAACACCAGAAAATCGGAAGGAGAGAAAGGAGTGCTCATCGGACCATTGGCAACTGCCAGCACCCCAAGGTTCTGATTCGCGTAAACCAAAGGAGCAATCATCACCGAATCCATCTCGAGAGACAAATCCCTCAGGCGCTCCAGCCGGGGGTCCGCGTCCTTGCTGGAAAGGAACAAGGGCTCTTTGCGCTCCCAGGCAGCGCCGAGCAGACCCTCTCCCGGTTTGACGGGATGAAGCCGAAGATAACTTTCAAGTGCCAGCGGAGAGGTCAGACTCTGCTGGGAAATATTGCGTGGCACTTCGACCAGCGGCGGACAATCCCTTGAAATAAAGCTCGGAACGAGCAGCTTTCCCGTCCGGTCCACGAGGTAAAGGGCGCCCCCGTGCGCATCGGTGATCCGAGTTGCTCCTTCTACAATCAGCCGGTGAAGATCCGAAGAGCGTAGATCATCCGAGAACGCCTCACCCAATCCGTGGAGAAAATCAAAAACCCTGTCTTCTTCGAGCTGCAATTCTTCCCGAGCCCGTTTGAGGGCTTCGATCGATCGACGTTGCCTGAGATTTGCCCCGACAAGGACGATGACAGTAGCGGCGAGTAGTCCTATGAGCAGAAAGGACCACATTGAATCAGACTATTTTGAACCAGCGCGAAGATCTTGCTTTAAATATTCCAAAACATCTTTGAATCGCGCAAGGTTCTCTGGATCGGCATCGACCAGAGCCTCATGCGCTTCGATCATACACTCGGCCTGATCGGCACGACCGATCGCTTGATCAGCCTCTAACGGCGCCTCTGCAATTGTCTTCTCCGGCACGCTCGGCGCTTTTGATTCAACCGCAAACAAGTTGTTCAGGCCTAAATTCCGCAGCAGGTCAGTGTTGCGCTCATTGGCGTTTCGCACCAGCAACGACCCGTTGCCAAACTCCCGCAGGCGCAAGGCAATTCCGGCCAGCGTACCCATAAATGTGGAGTCCATCACCGGACAGCCATGCAGATCCACGACGAAGTTGCGATAGCCGCGCTCCAACATTTGTTTGGAAAACTCTTTTAAAGCAGGGCTGCTTTGAAACGACCCTTTACCTTCCACCTTGACATGGACCCCCCCGTTCGTTACCCCGACCAAGATGGAAGTTGGTGAATTCACAAAACTCCCGAACTATATCTTCCCTGGCGATTAGGTGTCAAATTTCAAGACTTTCGGGCAGCGCTATTGCCAGGTTCGAGACTGAAGAAGAGCGACAATTTTTCGATCCTCGATCAAAATCGCTCTCCACGAAGTGATTGGGCCGTCGTTTTCGTAATCGGTTCCTAATATCGCAAATTCGGACGTATGGCTTCCTTTGGCATTTGCATAGTTCAATTCCCTGCCCTGCACATAGTTCTTAAGGTTGGCTTGCCGATACTCCAAGCGAAGTGTGAGGTTTGCGGCTCTTTTTGCACGCCAAAAAAAGGTAAAATATTGACCCGTCCTCGCGGAAATGTCCGCTCCGTCCAGCGCGCCCCAATACCTGTGTTTCCGCTCGAAGTCGATCATCAGGTCTTTTGTCGGGATCGGTGTCGCTCCCGGAACAGAGAGTGCGTTTCGAAAAATTTCGAATTTTCGAAACGCAAAGTCATCGCTGATAGACAGAGGCAAGACGTTGGCGCTCTCAATCGGCAGCGGGTATTCGGCTCTGACCGCCACACTCCCGACAAGAAAAGCCAGAAACGCCCCTGAGAGCAGACATCTCATGGGAAGCGATCAAACTCCGAAGCTGCAGACCTGTCAACCAGGAGTTTTCGGTGCAGAGGGGAGGCGGATGAAAAGAGTTTCGCGCTGCTCAGCCAAACCAGGGCCGCCGAGCACAAGGGGCTCTCACCCTTTCAAGCCGAACCATCACTCCAGTCAAGGTCCAAACCGATCTACCCAGATGAGGCGATCGGCTTCGGAACCGACTACCTCCTTCAATTCTGTCTGCGGCTAGAAAAGAAAATAGATCGTGGGAACTATTCGGCAGTAAATTTGCCGGGACCAACCTGTTTGACACCCTTCAATCGATAGATTCGCGCAAACAAGTTCTTCTTCGGTTCCGGCGAGGCGAATTTATAGCCGTTTGACAAAAGGCCCTCCAAGATTTCAGAAACGCTCATCGGCGCCTTCTTGGATTCGAGAACTTCAACAACCGCTGGAGCCAAAGGACCGGTCGGCGAAGTCGATCGCCGCCCTCTAATATTTCCGGACGGCACCATTCTGGCCGCCTTTTTCGTGTGACGCCCTCGACTCGTTCCTATACGAGCTTTCGCCGAGGAGGCGGCCACCGTCAAACTAACCTCTGCACCTGCTTGCAATAAGCTACTAAGCTCTTCCTGCAATCGCTCGATGCGTTCCTGTATTTCTGCTGCTTTCCTAAGAGTGGAGGAAGATAATTTCACGAGTGCATATTATGCTTCCATCCTTACTTTGCAAGAAACTTTGGATAGTTTTGCCCATTGGCATTCCGCTTAGTTAGCTATTTCGGACAGTGGTTGATTTGTAATGTTTCCCGAATAACACTGTTCGAATGCCCAATACCATCACTACGTTTGCCCCTGGACGCGTCGAGATTCTGGGTAATCACACCGACTACAATCTAGGTTTTGTTCTGTCGGCTGCCATTCATCTCGGCGTGACAATTGAGGCATCTCGAAATTCCAGGCCCTCTCTCGAAATTAGCTCACAGACCAACGGGAGGACCGTTAGCATTGAGCTAGATAATCTTCGCCCTCTGGCCCAGGACCCCTGGGCCAGCTATCCGATCGGTGTGATTAAGGTCCTGGCCGAGGCCGGTTTTCCGGTAGGCGGAATGCAGATGAAAATCTCGAGCGATTTACCTCTCGGTGCTGGTCTATCAAGTTCGGCTGCCTTGGAAGTAGCGACCGCTCTTGCTGCCAAGTCTCTCTTCGACCTGCAAATCGAAAAAATGTCACTCGCTCAGCTTTGCCAGAAAGCTGAGAACGAGTTCGTCGGGGTGCAATCGGGACTCTTGGATCAAGCTTCTTCTGTTTTTGGAAAGAGTCATCAGTTGATCCTTTTGGATTTTCTTGAGTTCATGGTAGAGACTGTCTCGCTGCCGGCCAATGCCTCATTGCTTTTACTGAATTCCGGCGTTCCGCATGAACTAACGGGCGGAGAATATAATGAACGGCGAAATCAATGCCTGCTGGCAGCTAAAGCGATGGCCGTTGCATCGCTGCGCGATGCAAATCTAACCCTCCTGAAAAACGCTCCTCTCGACGATGTAACCCGGCGAAGAGCTCTTCATATCATCGGAGAAAACGATAGGGTTCTTCGGGGCGTCGAAGCCTTGCGTTCGCAGCAGATCCAGTCCTTTGGCGAACTTATGTTCGCCTCCCACGCTAGTTCCAAATACAATTTCGAAAATAGCACTTCGCATTTAAATACTCTGGTCGACCTAGCAAGGCAGACTCCCGGCGTTTTCGGATCCCGGTTAACAGGGGGCGGTTTTGGAGGATCGACCGTCTCGCTGATCGAGACAGGGCGCGCAGCGAAGATCGTTCAGGAAATTTCCAGAGAATACCAGAGGATCACCGGCGCGACTTGCACACCAATCCTGACTGAGCCTTCCGAAGGGGCGCGGATTCTGGCGTAGTTCCGCAGACTTCTGCACATTTTGGCAAATTCGTACGCGCAATGAAGAGCCTTGGCCAGAGAGAGGTTCCGGATTTGAGGCCAGAATCGCCCGAACCCTCGCAGCGGAGTAGGGAATCAAAGAACTTCTTCTTCCGCTTGCAGTCCAGAATCTTCGCGGATAGAACGCAATCGGCGACGAACCCCGAGTTTTGACTGTGGTCCATTGATGAGGTCTGCCACCACCCCGACCAGAGCCGGGGCGGTCGTCGCGATCGCGAGGCAAAGCATCCCGATTGCGGCAGTGTTCCGCCTTTTCTCTTGAACTTTATCCGCCAGCAATATTCCAATGCCACAACCAATCGCTGCCTGAGAGATCGTAAGCAACGCCGCTGACGGGAGCGAAAGAACAATCGTTTTATGATTATCGCTCGACATAAAAACAGTATTACTCTGTTGAAGGGTTGGTCGCAAACTTCTATAATCTTGAGAAATCTTTATCGTTAGGCGAAGAAAAATCTTGGGCGATATTCGAACGATGTCGAATGTTTTTTATGCACTCGTGTTGGCAGGGGGAAGCGGTGAACGATTCTGGCCGCTTAGCCGGAAGGCAACGCCAAAGCAGCTATTGCGCTTGTTCAGTCCTCACTCTCTGGTCGAAGAAACGGTCCGGCGCCTGGAAGGACTCATTCCCCAGGAAAACGTATTGATCCTAACCAACCAGGAGCAGGAAGCGGCTATCAGGGCATTATTACCCGACTATCCTGAAAACAATATTCTGGCTGAACCGGCCAAGCGGGATACCGCGGCAGCGATCGCTCTCGGCGTCGGGATCATTGCGGCGCGAAACCCGTCGGCGACCATGGTTGTGCTGCCCGCGGATCATCGAATATCCAATAAGGAGGCGTTTCAGACCGATCTGCAAAGCGCCGCGGCCATCGCACAAAAGAGCGGAGACTTGATTACCATCGGCATTAAGCCGACCTGGGCCTGCCCCGGCTTCGGCTATATAGAGCGCGGCAGACAGATCGAAAACTCCAATGCGTTTGAAGTAATTCGGTTCCGGGAAAAACCTGATCCAGATCTTGCGGAATCATTCGTGCGAAGCGGCAACTTCTATTGGAACGCCGGGATGTTTCTTTGGTCTGTCCATTCCATTCTGACAGAGTTTAACCGTCATGCTCCCGATCTGGCAGAGTTCGTCTCTGCGATCCGAAATTCTTCCGATAAAAAGAAAGTGCTGAGGGACCGGTTCGAGAGTTTGCGAAAGACTTCGATTGACTATGCAATCATGGAGAAAGCCAGCCGGGTTCTGGTCCAACCCGCCAGCTTCGACTGGGATGATGTCGGCAGTTGGACCGCTCTATCAAAATATTTGAAGCAATTGCCTGGTGAAAACGCTGTCAACTGTCCCGTCACTCTGGAAGCGTCGTCGAACAATATCGTCTTTTCAGATTCAAAAACCCATGTCGCCCTTCTCGGGGTGAGCGACCTGGTCGTGGTCCAAACGACCGATGCGATCCTGGTCTGTCATCGTCACGATGTGGAAAACATCAAAAAACTGGTCCAGATGATACCGAAAGAACTTCAGTGAAGACACGATTGCTCGGTATTGATCACGGAGACAGCCGAATTGGTCTTGCCATTTCCGACGAACTTGGTTCCTTTGCCCATCCTTATCGGACCTTGCTGGCCAGCGCGGGTGTGATTGACGAGATCCGCGTCATCGTCGAACGCGAGCAAATTAGCGCCATCGTCGTCGGCTTGCCAAAAAATATGAACGGGACGCTTGGCCCGTCCGCGGCAAAGGCCAAATCTTTCGGCGAACAGCTCACCCAGGTCATGCCAACTATTAAGATCCTGTTCTGGGACGAACGGCTGACGACTCAGGAGGCGCAACGCGCCTTGCATGCGGCGGGAAAAAATACCAAGCAAAGCAAAAAGATGATCGACCAAGTCGCTGCACAGATCCTGTTGCAGAATTATCTGGACTCCTTGCAGTGGGCTCGTCTCTCGAACGCCTGAAGCTGACCGTTGCCTATGACGGCCGACCATTCAGCGGATGGCAAAGTCAGCCCAACGGAAACGCTGTTCAAGATCATCTGAAGTACGCCTTCTCCAGGATCATCTCGCAGCCGGTAAGGTTGCACGGCGCCGGACGAACAGATTCGGGAGTCCATGCCCTGGGTCAAGTGGCACATGTCGACGTTCCGCCCCGCAAAATGAACCCGGAAAGATGGATGGCAGCCGTAAATGCCCATTTACCTCCGGAGATTCGCGTGATTCGATGTTTGCCCGCATCGGCCAGCTTTCATGCCCAATACTCAGCAGTCGGAAAGGTCTATCGTTACCGCATCTGGAATGCATCCGTTTTGCACCCGCTGGAAGTCGGGAGGTCCTGGCACGTACCGCAAGGCCTTGACTTCGATATTCTACGAGCAGTCTCGGATCAGCTCTCTGGCACCCATGATTTTGCTTCTTTTGCCGCTCATCGAGGCAAGGCGGTGGAAACAACGACCCGTACGATCCGGAAGATTCGCCTCCAGCACCAAAAGGATCTCGTCACTTTGGAATTCGACGGAAACGGCTTTCTCTATCACATGATCAGAATGCTGACCGGCAGCATGGTTCGTGTTGCCTTACAACGAGCAGATCGTAGCTGGATTACCGAATTGCTCGATGAGCCTGGAAAAGCGAAAACGAACTGCACTGCTCCGGCCCAAGGTCTCTACCTCGTCAGAGTTAAATACCTCTGAACTCCAATCATCTATCCGCAGGCAACGCCGAGCCAGTCGGCACTCCAGTCGCGGTCGGTACAGGATCTGGAGGCGGAGTTACCAGAGCTGTCTCAACTATCCTTGAATATTCGATCGAGACGTTGCCGGCGCGCGCGATCTTTGTCGCCTTGGCAGCATCGGCGTATGTATACACACCCAGGCGAGAATCGCTTAGCCAGGACACCCGGATGGCAATCTCGTTGTCATAAGCAAACACGTTTCCGTTTCCATCCGGGAGAGTTTCATCTGCCCTCAGCATCGACACATGCGTGGTAATCGAATGCTCCTCGGGGCAAAGCCGTCGGAAAGTTAGGGCCTTCAACTGCCCGTTCGGTGAAATCTCTTCGGAAGTTTTAACGTTGCGGCAAGGCTGCAGCTCACGGTGGCAAGTTACCAGCAGACTGAACGCGATTGCCGCGAGGCACCGGACCAATAAAGCCTCAATTGTTGCGCGCGGTGAGCAGGGCGTCGACCTGACGCACCAGCACCTAACCGGACATCGCGGCACGACGCCGATCCAGATAAACTTTGCAAATCCCTTTCATGCGCGTCAGGACATAGTACACGGTCTGGCTGCGCGCTCGTACCAATTCTCCACCGACGATCTTTGGCACAAAATCGCTAGGCACCTCCAAAACTTCGGTCGCTGTGGAGTGATCCAAACCGCGGCAAAGGATCGATGTCATCGCTCGGGTCAAAGTTTGCACCTGGGGGCCCAGAGTTACTCGAAAAACCGCCCGCTGATCCTCATGGACCTTGAGAAAGACACCGACGGTGTCGGTGCATTCTTCGTCTTTGCGGATATCCTCGAGATCGAATGTTTCGCCCTCTCTAGGCTCCCATTTTCTGGCCTGATCTGCATAGGAAATTAGCGCGTCCCGTCTTTCCTGTTCGGGTAGCGATCCAAATAGGTCGACGATTTTTTCTAACCCTTTTGGATAGACCGATTCCGCTTCAACTTCCAGTTTCCAGCTCCCATTCTCCATATCACTTGATGTCTCGACTGCCAATCGGTCCGAGCTCCTCTGATCGGCTCCTCAGCAGATTCAGGACACCAAACGACAAAAGCTCAAACAA
Source organism: uncultured Verrucomicrobiae bacterium (assembly GCA_963742335.1). Classification (GTDB taxonomy): domain Bacteria; phylum Verrucomicrobiota; class Verrucomicrobiia; order Chthoniobacterales; family JAFAMB01; genus JAFAMB01. The sequence goes on along the minus strand of CAVULL010000014.1, from coordinate 68,890 downwards.
GCAAGCCTTAAGCTGAGATCAGCGGCTTACGGCTTCTGGATCGGCGCCCGCACCTTATTGCCCCACTCGGTCCATGACCCGTCGTAGTTCTTCACATCTTCGAATCCGAGAAGCTTCGTCAGAACAAACCACGTGTGGCTTGAACGTTCTCCGATCCGGCAATAAACGACGGTGTGCTCAGAAGGCTCGAAGCCGAGATTATCCACATAGATTTTTCTGAGTTCGTCAACTGATCTGAAGGTCCCGTCTTCACGGGCCGCTGTCTTCCAGGGGACACTCTTTGCCGATGGAACGTGTCCACCGCGCAAAACTCCCTCCTGCGGATATTCCGGCATATGGGTGACCTCTCCCTTGAATTCACCAGGGGAACGCACGTCGATCAGCGGCTTGCCTGCCTTGCTTTGCGCTAAAGCTTCTTCGTAAAAAGCGCGAATCTTGTCGTCCGCCCGGCTTGGAGGAACAGGGTACTGGGTTGGGTCATACTTCGGTATTTCTCGTGTCAGCTGCCGCTTCTCAGCCACCCATTTGTCCCTGCCTCCATTGGCGATTCGCAGATCTTTGTGCCCGAAGAGCGAAAAAACCCATAGAGCGTAGCACGCCCACCAATTCGATTTATCCCCGTAAAAAACCACGGTCGTCTCCGGTGTAATTCCAATGCGGCTTGCCAACTCTGCAAAGCCTTTTGGATCCACGTAGTCGCGGACTGTCTGATCATTCAGATCGCGGCGCCAATCGACATGGACAGCTCCTGGAATGTGGCCGGTGTCGTAGAGTAGCACGTCTTCGTTGCTTTCGATAATTCGCACCTTCGGATCATTCAGGTGCTCAGCAACCCACTCCGTGCTAACCAATGCTTCGGGATGAGCGTATTCGGTGGAGGACATATCGCCGAAACTACACAAACTAACGCGCCACGCAACTAATCTCTACTTGTCTGTAGAGTTTGGTACCTTTCTCTTCCCTCCTTCCTCCCGCTGGCCGTCCACATTTGCAGAGCAAATTCCCGCCACTTCGCAATCAGGTCGGCGCCGGAACTCTGTGAAGACAAGCAACCGTTCCCAGGGTTTGTCTTCCTGAAGCTGGAGTCATTGAAGAAGAACGTTGGCAGACAAACTCTGACCATGTGAAGGTGTTTGACTGAATCGGCTGTTTGAAAACTATGGCGATGAAAATCGGCATTCTCGGCGCAGGGAAGGTTGGAACGGCAATCGCCGCTCTTCTCGATATCACGCGCTTCGTCGACTCCATTGTTCTGGCTGATGTCCAATTGGTAGAAAACCTCGATGGCCTGCGAAAAGTTCGTTTTCGCAAATTAGATGTCCTCTCAGAGTCTGAACTTGCGAATTTCGTCGGTGATTCGGACGCCATCGTCAGCGCAACGCCTTACTACCTTAACAAAACAATCGCAAAGGCTTGTGCCGATTTCGGGAGATCCTACTTCGACCTGACCGAAGATGTTGATACGGCCAACTTCGTACGTGCCTTGGCAGCAGAATCTCGGTCCACCTTCATGCCACAATGCGGTCTGGCTCCGGGCGCCATCAACATCATTGCTAGTGGTCTCGCCCATTCTTTTAAAGTCGTCCGGTCGGTCGAAATGCGCGTCGGCGCTTTACCGCTCTCGGCCAGTAATCAGATGAAATACTATCTGAGCTGGAGTACCGCAGGTCTCATTAACGAGTATTGCCACTGCGGCGAAGCGCTCTACCAGGGCCGGCGCATCGCCACCTTGCCGTTGGACGGGGTGGAACATCTAACGATTGACGGCGTTGAGTATGAAGCCTTCAACACTTCCGGCGGCGTAGCGACGATGTGCGAAACTTTTGTCGGACGAATTGGCGAACTGAATTACAAAACGTTGCGATACCCCGGTCATCGAGATCTGATGAAATTTCTGTTGTTCGATTTAAATCTCAGTCAGAAACAGGATTTGTTGACCCAGATATTCGATCAAGAGGTGCCTCTTACTTTTAGTGATGTCGTCGTCGTCTATGTGAACAGCGTGGGCAACGAGGAGGGAGGGCTTATCCAAAGAAGCTTTGTGAAAAAGATCTATGCCGGAACAGTGGGTGGTCGTCCACTGTCAGCTCTTCAACTGTCAACTGCCGCCGGCGTCGCTGCCGTCATCGAACTGTTTGCACGCGGTCTTTTGCCGGCTGGTTTCGTAAAACAAGAATCGATAGCTCTCGATCAGTTTTTTGATACGCAGTGGGGTCGTCGCGTCTTTCGTGAGGCTGAAACCGTAGCACCCCGCATTTCATTTCAGGCCTAGCAGCAACGGTTAGATTAGCTGCGATTAGACGCTTCCTCCTCTTGCCCAAGGAATTTGGTTTGCAGTGTGGATTTCATCCATTCCACGTAATCCGCTAGCACTTGCAGGCGTTCGATTTCGTTGTGCAACTCGTGAAGAAGGCCTGGATACTTTTTAAGCGATTTGGACGGAGCTCGCAGTCGCTCGAAATAATCCTCGGCAGCTTTGCCGGAGGTCACCTTGTCGGCATCTCCATGAGCGAAGAGGACTGGATAAGCGATGACCGGTAGGCCCACGATTTCCGTCGCCGCGTTGACCGCCTCAAAATAAGTCCGGACCGTGACAAACTTGTGCTGCAGATCGATGTCCTCGAGCGAATCGAGATGCGCCTGGTCGCGCGACAACGTTTTCGACTCGATCCCGGTCGAAAAGCGAAAACCGGGCATTAGCGTGTTCAGCTTTCGCGCAGCGAAGATTTTCCATCGAGGAGGCGCATGCGCGAGTGCCAGCCAGGGAGCACTCACGATCAATCCCGCCACCTTGAGCTGGAAGTGCTGCGCCGTCCACAGTACGAGCTGGCCGCCCAGACTATGGCCGAAAAGAAAGGACGGATCTCCTCTGAAATTTCTGACGACACAGTCAACGTCTGATGCCAATTCGAGATAGTTTTTCACATAAACGCGTCTCCCGGCGCTCCGTCCGTGCCCTCTGAGGTCAAATGCGATTACCCGAAATCCGGCCTCGGCAAAATATCTTCCAACGTGGACATAACGGCCTGAATGTTCTCCAAGGCCATGGACGATAACCACGCTGGCGAGTGGTTCAGTGACCGGGTCCCACTTCCGGCAAAACAGCGCCAGACCATCCGCCGCAGAGACTGTCTGAGTCGAATAACCGGCCACCAGTTTGGCGTCCTTCGTCATCGTATGGGTCCCTGTGAAGCTTCAGGCCTTCGCCAGGTTTGCTTTCCGCGACTTGAACGTCAGTTCCGAGATGCCTGATTTATCTATTTCCCCAAGACCTATCTTGACCATCTGATCATACTGACGTTTTGAAGCCTCCAGTAACGGAAGGTGAAGACCCTGTTGTTTGCCGAGCTCAAGGGCAATGCCAGAATCTTTTGCCGCGTGCGAAGCAGAAAAAAAAGTCGAATGCTCTCGGTCCAACATATCTGGACCATCGGTCTCAAGCACCCGGGAATTCGCTCCTGTTTGCGAAAAAACTTCTTTCACAGTTTTTAAATCCAGCCCGAGCGCCTCGGCTAGACCCAGCCCCTCGGCCAGGCCGGCAGTATTTATGTTCATCACCATATTCACCAACGCTTTGAGTTCCGCAGCTTTTCCCGGCCCGCCAATGTATCGCAGCGAAAGCGTCAGATCTTTGAGCAGCGGTTCGGCCCTGCGGAAACTTTCCTCTTTGCCGGCCAGCATCATGTAGAGCTTACCCTCTCGGGCGTGGGTCAGGCTGGAGGCCATTGGCGCTTCCAGCACTTCAGCCCCAATCTCTCTTCCCTTATTCTCAATCTCGACGTGAACGGCGGGACTGATCGTTGCGCAATTAATGAACAGCTTTCCTTTTGCTTCGGTGAAAAGATTATCCGGTCCGAAAAAAATCGCCTTCATGGCTGCGTCGTCCGTCACCACAGTAAAGATAACATCCGCAAGCCTGGTCACCTCAGGGACCTTCTCGACAGCTTTAGTGCCTAACTCCTGCGCAAGTTGGGCCGCGTTTTCGGCATTTGCATCATAAATTGCAGTCACCAAATAGCCGACCTCGTGCAAGCGCCGAGCCATGTTAGCGCCCATCCGCCCCACTCCGACAAAACCGATTCTGGAGGATTTCATAAGAACAAAATTATCACATCCGCAGCAGTTTAGGGAAAAGGACGTCTACCCGAATGGCCAAAACAAAAAAGGCCCGGCCACAGATTATCCATTGGGAGTCGGAGTGGCTGCGGGCGGGGGAACCGGGTTGGCCTGGCCGCCGCCGGCGCCCGACCCGCCAGGTGCAATTTGTACGCCCACGCCGTGATGGTACACCATGGTTCCCCCATGCTTGGCCGCTTCGAAGGCGCAGTAACAGGCCCAGACCGCGATGCCTGTCGTGATCAAGGCCAGAACGCGCCGAAACTGGGCTATACGATAAAATGCGAGAGCAACTACGGCACTGACAGCAGCGCCCACCGCGACGTTACGCATCAACTCGCCCCATTCCGCGTGCACGCGAATCAGGGGTTTGGCTTCCGGCATTCTTTGGATAACGTCGTCTGCCTGATCCCCTCCGGTATTAACGGCGAGCTGCGCACCCCCGGCAGCCAGGATCAGGATGACCGCGGCAAATTGTGGCAAAGCCCCACGCCGCGTAATGATCGTCAGTATCGAGATCAGAGTTCCCAAAAAAATCAGCACAATCGGGAAATGCACAATCGCCGGATGGAGTGGGTCTGGAATTTCAAACATAACGTACCCGTTCGCTTGTAGAGTGTTTCCGGTGACAAGGGAAGCCTCCAAAGCACGATCTGGCCTTCTGCAACCGCCCAGATTTCGCTTTTCTTCAGAGGAATTCGCGTTATTTTCGGTCTCCCTAAAGAAACGCGGGGTCTTAGCTCAGTTGGTAGAGCGCCTCAATGGCATTGAGGAGGTCAGGGGTTCGATTCCCCTAGGCTCCAAATCCTCAAATATTATCCGAGAGCGGAATTCACCGAATCTCCTGAAAGGAGCTTCGTCGGTGCTCATTCCACTCTATCAGGGACAGCTCCCGTGCCGAAGAGAGAAAGTTTTGCTGACTAGTCGCCGGCGTGCCGAGGCCCCCAGACCTTGACACGCCGGCCTAACTCGACCACGTCCAAGTTTCATTCGCAAGGAAGCAGCCTAGCGGATGTGCTCTCACGCAAAATGGCGCTCGATCGTCGTTCCATTCCATCACGGTGCAGGCTTTATCGGGCTTAGTCATCTGAGCCAACCCCCGCTCCGGAAACGCTAAGTGCACGCAACAGTCGGTCGTCAGTCGAGGACAAATTTGAGACCAACTGCCGACTCCAAAGTAGAACTAGCCGCGTGCAAAGAAACTGACCAAGTTTGATCACCTACCACTCCGTCCGCTGTCACACCGCCCCAGGATTGAAAGGCCTCCACTGAAGCTCGGGTATTCGGCCCAAAGACGCCGTCTATCCCCAACGGCGGAGTGACCCATTGACCGCCCGCGCCATTGGTGAGAACTGTTTGCAGCCCGCTGACAACATCACCGCTGGATCCCTCTCGCAGAGTGGGCATTGGCCCGCCATCCGGCAATGCATTCCAGGTCAGAGGGCCAACGATGCCATCGACCGTCAACCCAGCGCTTTCCTGAAACTGTCTCACCGCGGTTTCCGTTTGAGAGTCAAATAAACCATTGATCGTGAGTCCAAGATTTGGAGTACGCCGCAGCGCACGCTGCAAACGTCGAACGGCGTCGCCCGTGCTACCGGAAGTGATCGTGGGTTGGCCTGGATTCGGCATGGTAAAGGGGTTTTTCGACGCTACGATGGCCTCCCTGGGGAATCAAGGTAACAGCGCGTTGATTTTCGTAAACCTCGCCAACCAGCTCACCTTTGGCCGATTCGGAAAACGCTAAAAAATGATCGCGAACTCCAGAGAAAGTTGAAACCCTTCCGAGTATTGTTGAAGATTTCGAGCTGACCTCCACATGAAAAATTTTCGTCTGAACCGACTGTTTAATCCGGATTCGAAACGCTGTATCGACGTTGCGGTCGATCACGGATTTTTTAATGAATTGAACTTTCTGAGCGGTATTGAAGATCTCGCCGAAGCGGTGGACGTTCTTGTCAAAGCCAACCCTGATGCGATTCAGCTCACGGTCGGACAGGCTGAACTCCTGCAACGTATTCCGGGAAAATCAAAGCCAGCGCTTGTCCTGCGCACCGACATCGCAAATGTTTACGGCAAAGAACTGCCAAGAACGCTCTTCAGCCGTATGCTTGAGCACCCGGTTGAACAAGCGATTCGCCTGGACGCGGCCTGTGTGGTGGTGAATCTCTTTCGGATCCCAGGCCAGCCCGAGGTGACCGACCAATGCATCCAGAACATTCTCCATCTGAAACCGGAATGCGATCGATTCAGCTTTCCCTTGATGATCGAGCCGCTCGTCTTCCGGCCCAATACAGAGGGAGGCGGCTATATGGTCGATGGCGACATCACAAAAATTCTCCCTCTGGTGCGTCAGGCGGTCGAACTGGGGGCGGATGTGATCAAGGCGGATCCAACCGATGATCCTGAGGAATATCATAAAGTCATCCAAATCGCGCGCGTTCCGGTACTAGTTCGCGGCGGCGGCAAGGCGGACGATCTGGAGGTTCTCAAGCGCACAGAACAAGTCATCGCTCAAGGCGCCGCTGGAATCGTCTATGGAAGGAATATTATTCAACATGCCAACCCGGCTGGAATGACGAAAGCTCTTCTGGCAATCGTTCACCACGGTGCAAATGCTCAGGAAGCAGCAGCTTTCTTGAAATAGATAGGTCCGGAAATCGACGGGCGATTCCCACCTGATTGTTCAAGACGCAAGATGAGCGACCGCAAAGGAATTCTAGGGGCCGGCAACTGGATCGTCGATCACGTCAAAGTGATTGACGGCTGGCCCCACCAGGACACTTTGGCGAATATCATATCGGATTATCGGGGGACCGGCGGTTCACCCTGCAATGTGCTGATTGATCTGGCGAAGTTGGGAGCCGACTTTCCGTTAACCGGTTCGGGCATTATCGGACAGGATGAGGCGGGCGACTGGATACTGGAAACATGCAAAAAAGCTGGGGTCAACGTTGGGCTGATCCGACGGAGAAGCGACCAACCTACTTCGTACACCGATGTCATGACGGTCGCGAGCACGGGCAGAAGAACGTTCTTTCACCAAAGGGGTGCCAACACGTTATTTGACCAGGATTCAATTTGTCTCGACACCTGCAATGAAAAAATTTTCCACCTGGGATACCTATTGCTTCTGGACAAGTTGGATCAACCGAATGCGAAGTTCGGGACCGGAGCAGCAGAGCTTCTCCATAGAGCCTCCGAACTCGGATTCATCACATCGGCGGATGTCGTAAGCGAGGAGAGCGACCGGTTCGCCCGTGTGGTTATGCCGGCACTGCCGTTTCTGGACCTCTTATTCCTGAACGAATTTGAAGCCGGACAAGCACTCTCGGTAAAGATTCGCCAAGGAGAGCAAATTGATGTTCCGGTGCTCCTGAAGTCTGCCGAGAATATTTTGGCAGCGGGAGTCCGTCGGTGGGTGATCATCCATTTTCCGGAAGGTGCGCTTGCTACGTCACGCGCTGGACAGCAGCTGTTTCAGCCGAGTCTCCAACTGCCTCCGGAGCAGATCGCCGGCGCAGTCGGGGCAGGTGATGCCTTTGCGGCCGGTCTTTTACTCGGATACCACAATGACCTTCCGATGCAGGAATGCCTGGTCTATGGCGTTTGCGCAGCTGCCGCATCACTACGGCATCCGAGTACTTCCGAAAGTGTGGAAAACATTAGCGCCTGCTTGGCGCTTGGCCAGGAATTTGGTTATCGCCAAACGCCCCTATAAGTCATTCACCCGCCGGTGGACCAACCTTAACCAGTGGCAATAATCTCTGCGCCGGGCCTGCCACTGCGCGTGTTCAAAAAACAGAAACGCCCCTGCCAGAAACTCGGACAGGATGCCGGTGGCAAAGACCGCTAGTCGCCAATCCTCAGGAAGCGCCAGACAAACGAACGGCACGACCGAGACTGCAACAAGAAAGAGGATCAAACGGGAAATTGTCCGCCGCGATGTTTGAAGCCGCCGGAACAAAAATACCGCTCTCTGAAAATCATCCTGGCTACAGTGAAATTCGCCGGCTTGCTGTTCGAGGCTTCGGAAAAACCGTTCAGGAGTAAGTTGCGCTTGAGCCCGGAACAGATCGTCAAAAGACGGCATCCGTTTTGGATGATCCGAGAAGTAGTCTTCGTTATTTAAGTCTGTAGAAGACATGCGCGTGCCAGCGGACCTTGCGAACAGACAAATCTCATCACCTTCCGCTCGCAATGTCAAATCGCTTGAGGACTTCCGGATTTGTTTTGAGGAGCGTAACGCCCAAAAGCCGCTCAAATTTCTTGGCAAACGATCCCAAACTACACCGACGGGCTGGGGGCTTCGAGATTTTCCCTGACAATGGTCACCAGCTGATCGGGGAAAAACGGCTTCCGCAAGAGCATCCGTTGCCAGGCAACCGTATCGGCGAGAGGGTGAACCTGCAGGGGTGCGCCGGTCATCAAGAGAACGGGCAGATTGGGCTGGTGTTTCCGGACTCGCTCGGCCAACTCGAATCCATCGAAAGAACCGGGCATTACAATGTCGGTCAAGACCAGGCGGATTTCGTGGCGGGGATCCAAAATCAACTCCCATGCCTCGTCGCCGTTTTCGGCCGTTAGCACCTTATATCCGGAGCGTACCAGAACGAGACGCACATACTGCAAAAGGGATACCTCGTCATCCACGACAAGGATCGTAGCAGAGGTATTCATAGGGTCAGGATGCGGCTATTTTCACTTCAATATCGCGGATTCTGCTTCCATATATGGTCCACTACTTATTCGGCGTCTTACTTCACTTTTTGAAGGAAATTTTTTTTGTCGGACTTTGTAGTGGCCGATACTTTCCAATCCGGGTCGCTAGACTTCATTATATTAGCGGAAGCGGACCCATTGGATTAGCGTGTTTTCCGATCCCTCGCCGGGGCGGCCTTCGGGGATGGCAACCTGCACCCCACTTTCCTCGCTAACGAGCGGAACCCGGACGAGATCCACCGGGTTCACGAAGCGGTGACGGAGATCTTTACCTTTGCCGTCGGACTTGGCGGTACGATCAGCGGCGAGCACGGGATCGGATTAACGAAGAAAAGCTTCCTCCCGAGCGCCATTGGAGAGGTCAACGTCCGGATCTTACGCGAACTAAAACGAGTGCTTGACCCACAAGGAATTCTAAATCCCGGAAAGATTTTTGAGAAACTAGATTCTCCGAGTGTTGCCGGCCGTTTGGCGACGAATTGATTTTCTTCTTTGCTTTATGAGCTCCACTCATGATTCGCTTCGAACGCTCGACTACTCGATCATTCAGCAATGCATGCATTGCGGCTTTTGTCTGCCGACCTGCCACCGGCACAGGTCGCATCAAAATTTGCCGCGTGGAACTCCACAATGCCTTTCAAAAACAACACCCTTTTTCCCAGCAATCCGCGCTTTTCCTGCCACCCGACAGGTGTCAGATCGAAGTCTCACGTTTCGTCGACCTCAAGCGGATGGTCTTGTGCGCGAGATCATGGTAGGCTTCTATGATTCGCACCGTTTTGCTTCGCGCCCGCATCAGAATGGAATGAGTGACCGCTGTAGGGCCGCTTATGCGTACGCCCCGTAGCAGAGCCGTGTCACTCACGCCAGTCGCGCAGAAAATGACATTGTTTCCTCTGGCAAGGTCCGCCGCGCAAAAGACTCGCTGCAATTCCTGGCCAAATCCTTGTTCAACCGTCTGCTTTTTTTCTTCATCGTCTCGAGGCCACATCATCGCCTGGAGCTCACCGCCAAGACATCGAATCGCGGCCGCCGCCAGCACTGCCTCAGGTGATCCTCCTATGCCTGCATAAAGGTCGACGCCGCTCCCGGGAATTGAAGGCGCGATCGCGGCGGTGATATCCCCATCGGAAATCATCCGAACCATAGCGTTCGAAGATCGGATCGCGTCAACAAGTCGCGCATGACGCGGACGGTCGAGCACGACTACCACCAGATCCTGGATCCGCTTGCGCAGTGCCTTGGCAACGATCGGTATAATCTCTTCAATCGGATTGCGGATCGAAAGTATTTCAATCCCCGTTCTCTGCATGTATCGAACGACCTTTGCACCATAGGCCAGCTTCATCATGTAAAAGGTCGGGATATCTTTGAGAGATGCTTCGGTATTCGCTTCCGGGGAAGCAGCAGCCAGGCAGCAGATCGAACCAGACAAACCCTTGGCCACGTTGGTCGTTCCATCGATCGGATCGAGCGCCAGATCAAATTTATGGCTGCCGGGCAACCATGTACCGAGATGTTCCCCTTTGAAAATTCCAGGAGCGTTATCCTTGATCCCCTCCCCAATGACCACCTCACCGCGAATGTGCATCAAATCGAACATCCCCCGAATCGCGTCGCATGCCGCCGCGTCCGCTTTTTCTTTTTCGCCTCTACCGATCCAAGGCAAGGTATTCAAAGCTGCCGATTCGGTCGCCCGGACAAAGTCGAACTCGATGATTCGCTCCAGGTCTTCGTAGGGTTGCTGGAAAGTACGCATGGGGTGCTCAGAAGGTAAGGTGAGGAAAAAATCATTCAAGGGTGCTTGATTCCTTAAGCACTTTCTTTCTTCCCGATTGCCTGCCTCACCGAACCGTGGTTTGGATCTTCCATGAACAAGATTCGAGTCGTAGTGTGGGGTGAGAACGTCCATGAACAGAGATCCGAAGCAATTCGGAAAGTCTATCCAGAGGGCATTCACCAATGCATCGCGAATGGCTTGTCCGTTGACGGGGCTTTCGAAGTGGGAACCGCGACGCTTCAGGATCAGGAACATGGGTTGCCTGAGAGTCGCCTGACGGATACGGATGTCCTGCTCTGGTGGGGGCACATCGCTCACGCCGAGGTGGCGGATGAAATCGTCGAGCGCGTCCAAAAGCGCGTTTTGGAAGGGATGGGGCTGGTGGTCCTTCACTCCGGGCACTACTCAAAGGTCTTCAAACGGTTGATGGGCACTACCTGCTCCCTGATCTGGCGCGAAGCCGGAGAAAAAGAACGCCTTTGGGTATGCAATCCTGGCCACCCCATTGCTCAGGGAATTAATACCTATTTCGAAATCCCGCACGAAGAGATGTACGGTGAACCCTTCGGAATTCCCGCTCCGGATGAAACGGTATTTATTTCGTGGTTTGCCGGAGGCGAGGTTTTTCGGTCGGGCTGCTGTTGGAATAGAGGCAACGGAAAAATCTTCTATTTTCGTCCGGGTCACGAGTCTTTTCCGACTTATCGTCAACCGGAAGTGCAAACAGTCGTCCGTAACGCCGTGCATTGGGTGGCGCCTGAAGGCTCACGCTGGGTCGACGCTATTCCGAACGTGAAAATTTCTCCGGAAGGAATCCGTCAGCAGTAGCCAGAGAACGTGTAGGCGGACCGGGACGGTTCGCTTACCGCCTGAAGAACCAGCTCAGGAGGGTAATGACAATACTAATCAGAATGCAGGTGACGACAGGGAAGGAGAAAGAGAAATTCCCCTTTTGCCATGATATATCGCCTGGAAGTTTGCCTACCCAACCGAAAAAACCGGGAAACCGCCAAAGGACCACTCCAGCGACGACCAGCAAGACCCCGATCAGCACGACAAATTTTCCCATCTCCTGCATCCAGCAGAACCTAGCCCGAAAATCTCACCAACCAAGCGCTCGCAGTGTAAAAACGCGCTCCGGAAACCAAATTCCCAACGGTCAACGCATCCATGTTCTTCGCCTTTTACGTTCACCATCTCAGTCCGTTCCTAATTCAGTTCAATGAACAGGTTGGAATACGATGGTACGGACTTGCCTACATTGCCGGTTTCATAGGCGCATTTTACCTGATGAAATGGCTGGCCCGGAACGGCTACGGTTCGCTGCGGGAAAATCAGGTTGCCGATTTCGTTTTCTACGCAGCACTGTTCGGCGTTCTCATTGGAGGGCGCCTCGGATATGTGCTTTTCTATCGGCCATCCATCCTGACCGAGGATCCTCTTGGGATCTTTCGTGTCTGGGATGGTGGTATGGCAAGCCATGGGGGGATTCTTGGTCTCATTATTTTCAGCGGAATCTACGCGCACCGGCACCGGATTTCCTGGACCGGGATTGGCGACAACCTGGTGGCGGTCGCACCGATCGGCCTCTTTTTCGGGCGCGTAGCAAATTTCATCAACGGCGAGCTATACGGGAGAACCACCACCGTACCTTGGGCGATCCAATTTCCGGCCGAGTTGCTTGATCATCCGAGCGAAGCATCGCTCGTCATTGAACAGACCACTAAGATTGATCCGAATCTAAGTAATGTTCCCGAGATCATTGTCGCTGCCCGGCACAGCCCGCAGGTTCGTGAAATCCTCGCCAGCGTTCTCACGCCACGCCACCCTAGCCAACTCTATGAAGCTCTTCTCGAAGGCGTCGTGCTTTTCATCCTCCTGATGTTGATCCGCCTGAAATTTAAGAAACCCGACGGTGTGACTACCGGATGCTTCTTTCTTCTTTATCCCCTCATGCGCATCGTCGGGGAATTCTTTAGAGAGCCGGACGCCCCATTAACCGGCCCCTTCACGAGAGGTCAGTTCCTTTCCCTTTTCATGTTTGTTATCGGCATACTATTCCTTTGGAACGCCAAAACGCGAGGATCTCCCAAGCGCTCGGGATCGTGAGATCTTAGTGTCCTGTCCCCGAAATACCTGCTATTTCGGGGACAGGACACTAGCTAGCGCTAACGCGGCGTCAACCGAAGGAACTGGTTCGGCCCGATTTTCACCAGAACGACCCGCAAATCATTTTGTTTTCTGATCTGATAGAGCTCGATTTTCCCTTTGTCATCTTTACTGACCTTCCGCGCATCGTATTCCCGAAGCTTCACCGGTTCATTGGTTTGCAAAAAATAGGATTGGCCCTTCCAAGCTAATACTTCACGTCCGGGATTATCCCTCGGATCAAAATCGATCGTCACCGGATCTCCGACCGCAGTCGGTTCCGTTATTTTTTCCAGATTTGGACGATTCTGACGATCGATCCAAACCGTTAGCGCGATGATGAACATCACCACTAAGAATCCTCCCATCACTCCATACGCCCATTTTTCGCCGTGCGATTGTTCGAAAGCCTCTTGGTTCATTGAGAGTCAGGTTTGTCGGTTTTTCCGCGCTAACGTTTATACACCAGGGAGCCGCGAGGTTGATACCGCTTGAGCTGCGCCGGGAGCAGACTTGGCAATGGCTGAAGGGCGGTGCTTCGTGTTGAGTCGACATACTCCGCCGACATCCTTTTCAACGCTCGCCAGCGATCCCACTCATAGTCCGGAGCCTGAACTATTTGCCGAAGCAGGCTTCGCCACTCAGTGATAGCACGCTCGATATCCCCATGGCGCAGGATTTTGTTGACCAGCTTGTGCCGCGGAGTCTGGTTTTGGATCACTTCTCGAATCACTTCTGCGGCGCCTGCTCCATAGGCTGGTGGGACGCCCATTTCGAGGTAACCCGCGAAATCCGCCCGATGATAGGTTTGCTGGCAGGTCAATCCTAACCGTCCGCCAAATTGAGATTCATCCAGAGCGAAACGATGCCCTGCCCGGAGATTTCCCAAATCAAACACCAGATCTTCCAGTGGATAATCCGAATTCTCAAGAGCCGCCGCTACGGCCAGGCCTTCTCCGTGATTGAAAAAGCTGAAAAGCACACCTCGCCGAGTTGGTTTTCCGGATTCCTCAATCAATCCGAGTTGTCGCCACGCGAATGCAGGGGTCATGCCAAACTCGATTCCTTCACACTCCGGCTTAAACTGGCAACTTCGGCAAACTTCCGGATAATCCCTTTTCGTCTCAGGCTCCGCCAGCCAGTGGCCGTATTCATCGAGATATCCCCGTGCGCTCAAACCGTCGAAACGAAAACGTGCCATCACCAGCCTTTCCCGATACAGCAGCTCCCACCATTGACTTCCCATTTTTGTGGCCACCAAAGGCATCACTTCGCCCGCAAAGGCCGTCTGCGTAAGATAGCGTTTCCCGCTCAGCAAAGGGTGCCGTTGACGGATCAATTTCCGCAGCCACTTTGCCGGTCGCCACTCGCTCTCTGAAATTGCCGCAACCGGCACTTCACGGCCATAGACGAAACGGCGACCTTCCGTCTGGATCTTGCAGATGTTGCCAAACCCAATATCGTCCAGCGTCGAGGCGATCGTCAGCACCGGACGCCATCGGTCTCGCCCTGTCTCCAAAAAGAGATCTCCTAAGGTCGTCTCGGCCGGGTCCGGTTGAATTTGCCAGAGGCCACGCGAATTTCGCATTTCGACCTGATGCCGTCGTACGAACCTTCCTCTCTCTCCATCCACCCGGATGCCGCACGGTCGCACAGGGTGATCATAAAAACGCTCCACCCCTAGGGTCAGTGTTCTGGTGGAGAATAGCCGTTGCGAGAGTTGGAGGGCGCTCAAGAAAGGATCTTCGCCGCGAGCAGCAGCAACATTCATTACCGCCAGAAAAGAGGGCCAGTCGATCGGTTCCGGTCTCTTCAGCTTCAGCGGAAAAGCCTCGTGTAACCTTGGAACTTCCGGGGTGACTAGAGCATACCCGGTTTCATCTAGTCCCCGTCTCCCGGCCCTGCCGAACATCTGCAACAATTCGTCTGGACGAACCTGGCGTTGAAAATTGCCGGCCATGTAATGGGTGCCGCTGACCAGGACTGAACGCATGGAGAAGTTGATTCCCGCAGCCAGTCCCATTGTCGCAACCACCACGCGCAGCTGACCTCGCTTAGCCAACGGTTCGATGATGCCGGCGCGGACTGCGTAGCTGAGACCACTATGGTGATAAGCGACTCGATGTCTCAGCAGCTTGGTCAATGCCTCGCCGGCAGCAGCAGCTTGCTCCTGGCTGACGGGCATTGGCTCTTCGATTGCGAGCGCACCGGCCAGGGATTGCGCAAGTTCCTCAGCCATATTGCGCCGGGGCGCAAAGACAAGCAATGGTCCAAGATCGGCCAGCAACGCCCGCGAAATGAGTCTTGGCCAATACCCTTTGACAGCGCCAGGAGTATGCGTCGGAATGTCATTCATCATCACCTCCTCGAGAGGCACCGGACGTTCGTGATGCGCGACAAGCGTCGCAATTCGACCGATTCGCTGTAGCCAGGATACGATCTCCTCTGGATTCGCCACACTTCCGCTCAAGAGCAGGATTTGCGTTTCCGGCGGTGCTAAAGAAAGGATTAGCTCATAATTCATTCCGCGGACAGAATCGGCCAGGAGTTGATACTCATCGACAACCAGCAACCGTGGGCCGTCCCGGCGCAGGAAGCGACCTTTTTGAGTCTCCAGAGTCGCTACCACAACGCGAGCACCCAGGTTTTCGGCTAAATCGCCTGTGGAAATCCCGACATCCCATCCTCGAGCCCGCCACTCCGCAAGCTTGTCATTAGCCAATGCCCGGGTCGGGACGGTGTAGACAGCCTGTCCGCGAAGCGATTCATACATCAGCTCAAAAATGTAGGTCTTGCCAGCGCCTGTCGGCGCTTGGACCACGACATCTTTTCCTTCGCGCAGCAGATTCACCGCATCCTGCTGCCACTTATCTGGGATGATCAAACTGACCATCTAAATACAACTAGGCTTGGGCTCTCAATTTCGGGTTTTGCACCGCCACGAATCCTAGCCTTCAATTGTCAGGACGCAAAACCCAAAACGCCGTTTGGCGCTTGGCGTTCAAACGTTCGGCGTTCAAACGTTCGGCGTTCAGCGTTCGGCGTTCGACGTTCGGCGTTCGGCGTTCGGCGTTCGGCGTGGTAGGCGAACCGTCCCGGTTTGCTCCGTGCTAAAGCAACTATTTGCGAATGGAGGTTTCAGGAGGGCCGGCAAGGCAACGTATAGGCTGGCCACGCGAACGGCGCCCGCCGAACATCGAACGCGGAACGCCGAACGTCGAACGTCGAACGTCGAACGTCGAACGTCGAACGTCGAACGTCACGGAACGCCGAACGCGGAACGCCGAACGTCGGTGCAGGTTCAGGACATGGGTAACACAATAGGTTCAAGACATAAGTAACGCTTGGAAGGCAAAAGCCGGCGTAAAAAGGTCGGTCAATGCCGTGGAAGAAAAAGTGAACCTATGGACCCTTTGGCGGCCCTCTAAAAATCTCAGTTCGCAAATAGTTGTTTTAGGACGGAGCAAACCGGGACGGTTCGCCTACCGCGCCGCTGCGCCCGTCGAACGCCGAACGTCGAACGTCGAACGTCGAACGTCGAACGTCGAACGTCGAACGCCGAACGTCGAACGTCGAACGCTCGAACGCCGAACGCCGAACGTCGAACGTCGAACGTCGAACGTCGAACGCCGAACGCGGAACGTCGAACGCCGAACGCCATCGCGTATGGATAAAACGCGACACGGAGACCAAAGACGGAGTGTGCATTGTCACTTTATGAACAACAAATCTGGCGGGTCTGGTCTGGTCTCCTTGGGTGTCAGAGAAATATTGGCTTGGCATAACAGTTGCTTCTAAGACTAGTGGCTTCATTCGGGGGAGGTCCGAATGTTAATTCGCGTGGCACGGTCGCGAAAGGGGGTTGACCTCTAAAAGGGAAATAAGGGATGGAAGGTCGAGGTAGACCATGCGCGTGAACACCTTGCGAGGAAGTCGACTTGGAGGGAGTCGTACTTCCTCGCAGCATTTTTACCCAATGCCAAAGGACAAGCAGAAGCCCCGTCCCCAGGGAAGAATGGTGGATGGTGACCCGACATGAAAAAAATCGAGGCGATCATCAAACCTTTTAAATTAGAGGAGGTAAAGTCGGGACTTGCTGAACTCGGGATCGAGGGCATGACCGTCAGCGAGGTCAAAGGTTATGGGAATCCCATTCAATTCGATCGCCCACCGTATAGTCCTGGCCAGGTCAGGTTCATACCGAAATTAAAAGTCGAACTCATCGTCAGAAACGATTTGCTAGGTTCTGCTGTTGCTGCAATAAAGCAAAGCGCGCGGACCGGAACGCGAGGCGATGGCAAAATATTTGTACAAGATCTCCTGGAGGTTATCCGGATAAGAACGGAAGAACGCGGAGATCGGGCTCTTTAACGAGACCGCTAATGGAAACGCTTCCCAAGGATTCCCGTCTCTGCTCACATGGCCTTTTTGAACCCCTAACCCTAACCCTTCTAACATTCTATCAATTATGACCCCAGCCGAAGTAACCTCATTTATTAAAGAAAAGGGAATTAAACTGATTGACTTCAAGTTTGCCGATCTCCTCGGCAGCTGGCAGCACTTTACCACCACGCTGAATGAATACGGCGAGGACATCTTCTCCGATGGCCTCGGATTCGACGGCTCCAGTATCCGGGGTTGGAAAGCAATTCACGCCAGCGACATGCTGGTCATCCCGGATCCTGCAACAGCCTGGATCGATGTGTTCAATGCCGAGCCGACGCTCAGCTTCATCTGCACGATTCAAGATCCTATTACCCGTGAGCCGTACGATCGCGACCCGCGCGGCGTGGCAGAAAAGGCTGAAGCTTATCTCAAGAGCACAGGCATCGCCGACACAGCGTACTTCGGACCCGAGGCAGAATTTTTTATCTTCGATGATGTCCGTTACGATTACAGCGCAAATAGCTCATTCCACAGCGTCGATAGCGCGGAAGGCATCTGGAACACCGGGCGAGAGGAATTTCCGAATCTGGGATACAAGATTCGTCACAAAGAAGGATATTTCCCTGTAGCGCCTTCTGACACTCTTCAAGACCTCCGAAATGAGATGTGTCTGGAACTTGAAAAAGCTGGCGTTCCCATCGAGAGGCAGCATCACGAGGTCGCCACCGCCGGTCAGGCGGAGATCGACATCCGATTTTCCCCGCTTCGAGTCATGGGCGACATGATGATGTATTACAAATACATCCTGAAAAACGTGGCCAAGAAGTACAACAAGGTGGTCACCTTCATGCCGAAACCTCTGTTTGGCGATAACGGCTCGGGAATGCATACCCATTCTTCCCTCTGGAAAGATGGCAAACCGCTCTTTGCAGGCGATAAGTACGCCGGCCTCAGCGAACTGGCTCTTTTTTACATTGGCGGGATCTTGAAACACGCCCCTGCACTCACGGCTATCTGCAATCCGACGACTAACAGCTACAAACGGCTCGTCCCGGGATTTGAAGCGCCAGTCAACTTAGCCTATTCAGCCCGAAACCGGTCGGCTGCGATTCGAATTCCGACTTACTCGCCAAATCCCAAGGCGAAACGGGTCGAGTATCGCACCCCTGATCCGGCGGCAACGTCGTACCTGGCATTTTCGGCGTTATTGCTGGCTGGTCTTGACGGCATTCAAAACCGGATTGATCCGGGCGATCCGCTCGACAAGAACCTGTACGAACTGCCGCCGGAAGAAATCGCTAAAGTTCCAACTGTTCCCGATTCACTTCTCGGAGCAATTGAAGTGTTGGAAAAAGACCACGAATTCCTTCTCAAAGGCGACGTCTTCACCAAAGATTTCCTCGATAACTGGATCGAGTTGAAGAAAAAGGAGTACGATGCTCTACGCCTCCGCCCTCATCCGTACGAATTTTTCATGTATTTCGATCTGTAGACTGGTTAGTCGCCAATAGCAGCGTTAGACAGGCGCCCGGGGCACCGGGCGCCTTTTTGTTTCTGAGCGCTCATTGGACCGAACTGTCGGCTGGACCCTAGTGTCCTGGAAGCCGTGAAGGAGGCAGCTTCACCGTTTTGTTTTAATCTATCGGAAGGTCTCAGCCCGGTCCGAAATTAGTCGAAATTTGCCTTTTTTTCTTGCTACCAAGGTTGGTTGGCCCCTGTGTTAATGACCTAACCATACCCCCCGGTTTTCCAGCATGCGAAAAGGTTACTTAGCTCTTGTCCTTCACGCTCATTTGCCGTTCGTCCGGCACCCCGAGTACCCAGATTTCCTGGAAGAAGATTGGTTGTTCGAGGCAATTACGGAAACTTATCTGCCTCTCTGGCAGGTATTTGAAGGGTTGACTCGCGATGGTGTTCCCTTCCGATTAACCATGTCGCTGACCCCGCCGCTTTGCGCGATGCTCAACGATCAACTCTTGCGCGAGCGGTATCTAGTTTACCTGGATCGTGCGATCGCTCTTTCAAAGCGCGAAATCGATCGCACCCAATCGCAGCCGGAAATAAACCATCTGGCGAGAATTTATCACTACCGTTTCTTGGAATGTCGCGAAATCTACGTCGACCGGCTGAATTGCGACCTTGTCGGTGCATTCAGACGATTCCAGGATGGCGGGTTTTTAGAGATCATCACCTGCGCAGCCACGCATGGGTTCCTCCCTCTGATGGAACAATATCCCCAAGCGGTCCGAGCCCAGATTCTGATCGCGCGCGATGATTATCAAAATAATTTTGGACGAAAACCTCGAGGTATCTGGCTCCCTGAATGCGCCTATTTCTCCGGCCTGGAAAACTATCTCCAAGAGGCCGAATTGCGTTGGTTCTCCCTCGACGCTCACGGCCTGATGTTTGGAAACCCGCGTCCGCGCTACGCTATCTTTACTCCCTGTTTCACGGCAGCAGGTCCAGCCGCCTTCGGACGGGACCGGGAATCGAGCAAACAGGTCTGGAGCGCACAAGAAGGCTATCCCGGTGATCCGGCCTATCGGGATTTTTACCGTGACATCGGTCACGATCTGGATCTCGATTATCTACGTCCGTTCCTGCACGCCAACGGAGCGCGAAAATTCACTGGCATCAAATACCACCGAATTACCGGGCGCACTCCCAACAAGCAGATCTATGTACCTGGCTGGGCCGAAGGCGCCGCTGACCATCACGCCAGAGATTTCATGGTCAGCCGAGCGAACCAGATTCAGCATCTCCTCGATGCCACAAATATCGATCCCCTGGTGCTGAGCCCGTTCGACGCAGAACTATTCGGGCATTGGTGGTACGAAGGACCGAGGTTTTTGAATTTGTTTATTCGCAAAGCGGTCTACGACCAGAAGGTATTCGAATTGACCACGCCAAGCGCCTACCTTGAGGGCCACGATACGCTTCAGATCATCTCTCCTAGTCCATCAAGCTGGGGCCACAAGGGGTTTTGGGAAGTCTGGTTGGATGAATCCAATTCTTGGATCTATCCTCACCTGCACGCAGGCGCCCGACGCATGACCGAGGCGGCGCGCGCTGCCCAGAAAGACCCGGCCCAATGGAAGGAGCCGGTGCTCCGACAGATGGCGAGGGAGCTCTTGCTGGCGCAATCGAGTGACTGGGCTTTCCTCATGAAAACGGGAACCGCTCGCGACTATGCAACCAAAAGGACCAGAGATCACATTCTGCGGTTTACGCGACTTTACGATCAGCAAAGAGGAGGCGTCATCGACGAAGAATTCCTTTTGAATTGCGAGTGGCGAGACAACATCTTCCCGGACGTGAATTGGAAGTATTATGTTTGATCGTCCGCGGCTGTTCCCCGGAATTGCCTTTTTGCTCTCGTTTGTTTCTCTTCAGCCGCTCAATGCACAGGACGAAGAATCAAGTGCTAACCAACTTCTGTTTGTCCCTCCTCCAGTCGAAGGAGTGATCAGCCTTGGTGCCTACGATAGCAAAGGCAGACTGGTACGGGTTCTGAAAAAGGCCGCTGAAATTGACAGCTTTAAATCCGCCTCGGACGGTCTCGTCGTCGAGTGGGATCGCAACGATTCACAGGGAAAACCGGTAGCAAACGGGAAATATTTCGCTCGCGGGGTTTTGATCGGTGATGTCAAAGTCGTCGGGGTCGCTTTTCATCTGAACGATTGGGTCGACTCCTCCAACGATCCAAGAATTCGCAAGGTTCTTTCGGCGACTTTGTTAAACTCTCAACGACCTGCGGTGCTGGCTGAAGCCTCTCAACCAGAAGTGTTGGTGCTTGAAAGCAGCGGCAAGCGCTCCAGGACGATCCCCCTTTCGTTCGCTCCATCCTCCATCAAAGCTGCCGGACCGAACCTCCTGCTCGCTAATAGCGAAAAGGTGATATTGATCGACCCGACTGCTGGCGCCGAGGTTTCGTCTCAGAGTTTTCCCGAGATACGCGATGCAGACGCTTTGGGAGATCGAATCGTCGTCCTGAGCGGAAATCAAATTAAGTATTCAACCAAGAATACTCCCCAGGAAATAAAATCGCCCGCCGAAAACCTTTCCCGCTGCGCCGTCCTGAACTCTACTGTCGTGGTCGCCACCAAGGAAGCAAAGATCTGGAGGCTGGAGGGACAGGAATTCACGGCGCTCGAAACAGGTGAAACCGGAGAACTCCTGGACATGAGCGCCGGGGTCTCAGAAAGCGTCTGGCTCCTGATCAAGACTAACACAGAGACTCTCTTAAAGCAGATTGATCCCTTCGGGAAAATTCTGAGGGAGATCGAACTTCCTCCCGAATTGCTGGCTGTCACCCGGCTCGGAGCGTCACGGACCGATGATGCATTGTTACTGATGTCTGATGAGGCAGGCAGCCAACGAGTCATTGGAATTCGCTTCCAAGCGGCAAACCAGGGCAAATCTATTTGGGAAAAATGGTTTGAGCGAACCCTCATCCCTTTCAAATATTTCGACCTGAAAGAGGGGAAGGTCGTCCCGGCCGATGCCAACACAGATTCTCCTCCCGCTTTCGTTAAACCGGCCAATAACCCCATGGAAAACACCCGACAAGCACTGTTCCAACTATCGATTATCGCAGATGGAACCGGCGCGTGGGTCCAGAATGCTGACGGCCTCCCTTTGTTCCAGGTCTGCGAAACAAAAAATATCAAACAGACCCGTTGGGTGTCCGATGGCGCAAACGGATTGCGAGTCTATACCTCCGACGGAACGGTCGTTGAAGAGTACCATCTAACGAACCTTGAGAATCTATTCCGATTCGACGCGGGCTCTTTTGATTAAGGCAAACATCGCAAAACTTAGCTCAGGATGAACATCGTTTACTTCGACCTCGAAACTCAGCGCACCGCCAACGATGTGGGCGGATGGGACAGAAAAAGAGACATGGGAATGTCGCTTGGCGTCACTTACAGCACAATTCTGAACGAATACCGGATTTATCGAGAGAACCGCGTCAACGATTTGATTCAACAGTTGCTGCGCGCCGATTTGGTGGTCGGCTTTAACATCGTAAACTTCGACTATGAGGTCCTGATGGGGTACACGATTCTTGATTTACCGCACCAACTGCGGACCCTGGACCTGCTGGTAGAAATCGAGAGGGCGGCAGGCAACAAGCCCAAATTGGATAACATCGCAGAAACCACCCTCGGAGTCTGCAAAACGGCCGACGGAGTCGACGCGATCAAATGGTGGCGTGAAAAACGAGTGATGGAGATCGCCGAATATTGTTGCTTCGACGTAAAAGTTACTAAGCTCGTTCACGAATATGGTGTCGCGACCCGCGAGCTTTTTTACACCGACAAATTCAGCCGCAAGCAACGGGTAGGCATAACTTGGTGAAGAGGAAGTTGTCAGTTGTCAGTTGCGGAGGGAGAATTCAGTGAAAGTGTGCCTTTGGCCATCATTCTACTTCTGACGCCTGACACTGAGAACTGAGAAAACTTCCGATTGCCCGCAACTCCACATGATTTTGCCCCTGCGCTCAACTAAAGAAGTCTGGGCGTTCGATTGGTTTGACCTGGACGTTCCAATCCAATTCGGATCGATGTTCATCTTGCCAACGTGCCTCTACGTTGTTCATCGGCACACTCGAATGTTGCTCGGCCACGAATTTGTCAGGGAACTGGACCAGCGCCGAGTTGAACTTTTCCTCCATCGCGCATTCCAGGAAAAAGGCGCCCCAGACGAGTTGCTGGTTCCCGATGTGGACGAATGGGATGAAGCGGTCTGGCAGAGTTTTTCCAAGGAGTATCAATGCCAGATTAACCTTGTCGACGTCGAGTCGAACGAGCCGGCCATCGGCGAAGAGGAAGGCATCGAATCACAGCTCAGCAATCTAATCGCAGGTCCCGCCGAGGGTCTGCTGGCCAGCCACGGAACTCAATTTGTCGCCCAAGGTCTGGTCAAGGCTGTCAAGCACACGCGATCCCGCGACAAGCAGAGATCGCTCTTGGCTAAAGCCCTTAGTTTGTCTGAAAATCTGCCGGAAGCTTTGGTCGAACTAGCAGACCTCGATCTGCAGGAAGGAAATCTCGACGAGGCCGCAGAAGGTTTTACCAAAGCCATTGAAGCCGCCGCTCCATTTCATGTCCAGGGTCAACCGAGCTACTTCCTCAGAGCGCATCATGGACGTTTGCTGGTTTCCTGGCAAAAGGGTGAATTGAGCGAGGCAGTCGCTATCGGAGAAGAACTTTTGTTTGTCGACCCCGCAGATCATTCCGGTGCGCGATTTCTGGTACCCCTTTTGCAATTGTCGCTCAGCCAGTTTGAAGCGGCGAACGAATTTTTTACCTGGTACCGCCAATCGTATCCGGACGACTTGGAAGACCCGGGATTCTTCTTCGGCTGGGCTCTCACCCTGTTCGAATTTGATGAAGAATCGAATGCCAGCGAACGCTATAAACGCGGGATGTTGCAAAACCTTTATCTAGCTCCTCTGCTGCTTGATTTGCCCGAACCCTCCCCGGAGCTCTGGCAGCACAACCAGCGCGGTGATTACAATTACGCTATCGATTTCGTCGATTCGTTCGGAGCGATCTGGGAACGCGATGCTGCCGCGACTCGTTTTCTCCGGGAACTGTATGTCTCCCTTTTACCAAAATTGGATGCCTTAATCGATATTCGCCGTCAAATGGCTGAGCTTCAGGACAATCGCTACGAACCTGAGCATCGGAAAATCTGGGACAAGCTTATCATTGAAGAAAAACAGCAAATCGAAAACTGGAGGTAACGTAGCGCTATCTTCCAGCCCATCTCAGCCACGCCTGCTCAATCATCTGCCGACCAGCTCAGTTAGTCAGTTCGTCTTCCAAAAATCATTTCACAACCATGGTATCGGCTGGAGGCGCACCCTGCCTTTGAACAGTTGACAGACTGCCGGGTTTCGTCAGGATTCCCCATGGTACGTTATCTCACCGGGTTCCAACCGACCGGGGCCCTTCATATCGGGAACTATTTCGGAGCGTTGCGGCCCGCGATCAAGCTTCAGGAAAAAGGAGAGGCGTTCTATTTCATTGCAGATTATCACGCCCTCACCTCAGTTCGAGATCCTGCGGTTTTGAGAAGCCACGTCCAGGGGATCGCAATCGACTCCCTGGCCTGCGGACTGGATCCCGCGAAGGCTTGCTTCTTCCGACAATCCGACGTTCCCGCGGTCACGGAATTGGCCTGGATCCTCAGCAATGTCACACCCATGGGGCTGTTGGAACGGAGCCATTCCTACAAAGACAAGTTATCACACGGTATCGCTTCGACACACGCCCTCTTTGCTTATCCTGTCCTCATGGCCGCCGATATTCTGCTTTACGACAGCGATGTCGTACCGGTCGGAAAAGATCAAAAGCAACATCTTGAGATCACCCGTGATATTGCGATCAAATTTAATGAGGTTTACGGCCAAACCTTCAAGTTACCTGAACCGAGCATCGGCGAAGAGGTCGCAACAATTCTCGGTTTGGACGGGCAAAAGATGAGCAAAAGTTACGGAAATACGATCGAGTTGTTTCTTCCTGAAAAAACGTTGCGCAAAAAGATCATGAGTATCGTCACAGATTCGATCCCGGTTGAAGCCCCCAAGGATCCGGTGAACTCCGCAATAGTTTCGCTCTACAGGTTGTTTGCGACGCCCGACATGGTGGCAAAAATGGAAAACGATTTTCGAGCTGGAGGTGTCGGTTATGGAGAATTCAAAAAAAGGCTCTTTGAAGTAATATGGGAGAGTTTCGCTCCAATGAGACAACACCGCTCGGAACTCGAGTCTGATCCCGGCTTTGTCGTTCATGTATTGGAGGAGGGTGCATCACGGGCCCGCGACGTCGCGCAAAGGACGATGACAAGAGTTCGCAGAGCAGTCGGCGTCAGCTCTTGAGGAGAGCGGTGTCGACCAATTTTTTTGAAATCGAGCAGCACGCAAACTCAGCGACCCCTCCGCGTTTGACGTTTGCGCATGGTCCGCTAATCTGCCAACGCCCATGCCTAAATACACAGATCTCCATAAGATTCTGCTAGTTGGTTCCGGTCCAATCGTCATCGGCCAAGGGTGCGAATTCGATTATTCGGGAGTTCAGGCCTGCAAGGCTTTGAAAGAAGAGGGCTATGAGGTCATCTTGGTAAACTCCAATCCGGCGACCATCATGACCGATCCCGAGTTTGCCGCCCGGACGTATATTGAACCGATTACCATTGAGATCCTGGAGAAAATAATCGAGCGGGAGAAACCGGACGCCCTGCTACCCACGCTGGGCGGCCAGACCGCTCTTAACAGCGCCATGGAGCTCTATCACGCGGGAATTCTGGAGAAGCATCAGGTTCGCTTGATCGGCGCGAATGCCGAGGCGATCTCCAAGGGGGAAAATCGCCAGCTGTTCAAGGAGGCGATGCTGAGGATCGGCCTGGACATCGCAAAATCCGGCACCGCCCATAGCGTCACCGAAGCGAGAGAGATTGCTGATATCATCGGATCCTTTCCTCTGATCATCCGGCCGGCTTTCACTCTCGGCGGCGCGGGAGGAGGTATCGCCTACAACCGTCAGGAATTCGAAGAAATTGTTCGCCGCGGATTGGATCAATCTCCGGTCCGAGAAGTCCTGATCGAGGAATCTTTACTTGGTTGGAAAGAGTTCGAGATGGAGGTCATGCGCGATCGGGCGGACAACTGCGTCGTCATCTGTTCAATCGAGAACTTCGATCCGATGGGAATCCACACGGGCGACTCAATTACTGTGGCCCCTGCGCAAACACTCACGGATCGCGAATTCCAGATTATGCGTGACGCTTCGTTTGCCGTCATTCGCGAAATCGGGGTTGAGACCGGTGGTTCAAATATTCAGTTTTCCGTGAACCCGGAGAATGGACGCATGGTCGTCATTGAGATGAATCCGAGAGTCTCCAGATCTTCCGCTTTGGCTTCCAAAGCGACCGGATTTCCGATTGCCAAGATCGCTGCCAAGCTGGCTGTCGGATACACTTTGGATGAAATCCGAAACGACATCACCCGCGAAACTCCTGCCAGTTTCGAACCAGTGATCGACTATTGCGTAGTGAAGGTCCCTCGCTTCACCTTTGAAAAGTTTCCGCAGGCCGATCCAACTCTTACCACCCAGATGAAAAGCGTCGGGGAAGCCATGGCGATCGGCAGAACATTCAAGGAGTCACTACAGAAAGCGCTTCGTTCGCTTGAGATAGGGCGTTTCGGACTCGGAGCGGATGGCCAGGATCGCGAACCACGTAACCGCGCCGGCGGCTGGGATCTGGAAGAAATCCAACGCAAGCTGGTGAACGCCTCGTGGGATCGAATCTTCTATATTCGTTACGCTTTTCTGGCAGGGTTCACCGTCGGCAAAATTCATGAGCTCACGTCGATCGATCCATGGTTTTTGGAAAACATCCGACAGATCATCGACGAAGAAAAAACCATTGCCAGTGGATCGTACAATCTGCGGCGGGCCAAGCAATTCGGATTTTCTGATCGCCAGTTAGCTTATCTAACAAAATCGACTGAAAGCGCTGTGCGAGCGAAAAGGATAGCGGAGAAGGTGCTGCCAACGTTTCGGCTCGTCGACACCTGCGCCGCGGAATTTGAGGCCTACACGCCGTACTATTATTCAACCTACGGAGACGAAGACGAAACTTCCATCGGCGACCGCCGGAAAATAATGATTCTCGGCGGCGGTCCGAATCGGATCGGACAAGGAATTGAGTTCGACTATTGTTGTGTGCATGCTGCGTTCGCGCTCAAAGAGGAAGGGTTCGAGACGATCATGGTCAATTCGAATCCGGAAACGGTTTCCACTGATTACGACACCAGCGACAAATTATACTTTGAACCGCTAACTCTAGAAGATGTCCTGAATATTTATCAGCATGAAAAATGTTGGGCAACTATCGTTCAATTTGGCGGGCAGACACCTCTCAATCTTGCAAATGCTCTGCAGGCAAATGGCGTGAACATCATCGGCACGCAACCAAAGAGCATAGAAATGGCGGAAGACCGACAGCATTTTTCCGCGTTGTTAAGTCGCTTGGGTCTCAACCAGCCGCCGAACGGCACCGCCACCAATGAACAGGAAGCTGTCAACGTCGCCAGCGCGATTGGTTACCCGGTCCTGGTTCGGCCATCATTTGTGCTTGGAGGACGCGCGATGGAAATCGTCTATCAGGAAGATGACTTGCGCCGTTACATCCGAACCGCTGTTGAGGCCAGTCCTGAACGACCCGTTCTCGTTGATCGATTCCTGGAAGACGCGATCGAAGTGGATGTCGATTGTATCTCTGACGGAGAAATTTCAGTGATCGGGGCGATCATGCAGCATATCGAAGAGGCGGGCATTCACAGCGGAGACAGTGCTTGCGTGATTCCAGCGTTTTCTCTTTCTGCCAAAGTA
This sequence comes from uncultured Verrucomicrobiae bacterium, assembly GCA_963742335.1. Lineage (GTDB taxonomy): Bacteria > Verrucomicrobiota > Verrucomicrobiia > Chthoniobacterales > JAFAMB01 > JAFAMB01. The sequence goes on along the minus strand of CAVULL010000014.1, from coordinate 41,335 downwards.
TTGAACGTGATCGCCTCGGCCACCAAAGCCATGGCCCGCGAACTCGAAGTGCGCGGGCTGATGAACGTCCAGTTCGCGATCAAGGAGGAAGAGGTTTACGTTCTTGAGGTGAATCCCCGAGCATCGCGCACCGTACCCTTCGTCAGCAAAGCGATCGGCGTGCCGCTCGCCAAACTGGCGGCGAAAGTTATGGCCGGTAAAACGCTGTCAGAACTTGGCTTCACTCGTGAAGTTATACCTGGCCACTATTCCGTGAAGGAAGCGGTTTTCCCTTTCATTCGATTTCCAGGCATTGATATCACCCTCGGCCCGGAAATGAAGGCCACTGGAGAGGTCATGGGCATTGCCCAGGATCTTGGTCTGGCTTACGCCAAATCTCAAATGGCGGCTCAGCCTCCCCTGCCGACCGGAGGCAACGTTTTTCTCAGTGTCAAAGACGCTGACAAAATCCAGATTGTAAAACTCGGGAAGGAACTCGTAGAGCTCGGATTTACCATCTATGCCACCGGCGGGACCGCGGCGGCACTTGCTTCTGGGGGTTTGATCGTCAATCGACTTTTCAAGTTGAGCGAGGGACGCCCGCACGTCATCGATATGATCAAGAATGATAAGATTGATCTCATTATCAATACGCCAAGTGGCAAGACTCCTAGAAAAGACGAAGTCAAAATCCGGAGCACCGCCGTCGAGCGCCGGATTCCGATCCTGACCACGATCAGCGGAGTCGAAGCAAGCCTCAGGGCAATGCGCTCCATCCAAAGCCAGGGAATGACCGTCAAGTCTCTCCAGGAGTACCATCTCCGTCCCTGATGTTCCGAGCTTACCAAATGGACTTGACCCAATAAAATCTATCGCCAGCCTGCCTCGCCCAGGGCTTGCTGGCGATGCAGACTAGCGCATTCAACAATAATACTGATCCCCCCATGCATAGCATGACAGGTTACGGGCGCGGCCAGGCCATGAGCCAGACCACCCAGGTCACCGCCGAAATCCAGTCGGTCAACAAACGGCAGACCGAAATATTGGTTAATATCCCAGCCGCCCTTGTCTCGCTGGAAAGCGAGCTTCGGGCGAAAATCGATCGCAGCTTACATCGCGGCCGAATCATCGCAACAATCTCCGCCTCCGGTCCCGCAGCTCACCATCAACCGGTGGTCGATTCCGATTTGGCAAACCTCTATCTCTCACAATTCAGACAACTGCAGAAAGAGCTCGCGCTGCCCGGCGAAATTACCATTGAAACTATTCTGCGGTCGCCGGGAGTTGTCTCCGCTTCTGAGCAAGTGGTCCTTGATTCCTCCACTCGGGCTGCGGTGGACACCGCATTAGATCTTGCTTTAGAACAACTGCTGCTGATGCGTGCAAAAGAAGGGGACAATCTCCACAAAGAGTTGCTGCGCCGGATCCGGACCTTCGGTCGTGCCCTTTCGAAAATTCGCAAACTTCAGCCAGGCGTCGCCAAACGGTATCGTTCGCTCCTTCTCGAACGCGTCCAAAAGATCGGCCTCGAGATCCCTCTCGATGATGATCGCCTAACAAGAGACGTCACATTTTTTGCCGAGCGGTCTGACTTCTCAGAGGAATTGAGTCGGCTCGAATCGCACCTGAATCAGTTTCTCGCGACGACAAACAAGCAGCAGGCCATTGGTCGAACACTGGAGTTCATCAGCCAGGAACTTGGGCGCGAGTTGAATACTCTGAGTGCCAAAGCAAACGACGCCGCGATCTCCCAGCTTGTCGTTGAGTGCAAAGCCGAGTTGGAAAAGATCCGTGAACAAGTCCAGAATGTAGAATGAAAGGTTCCGGTTTAAAGCTCGCCGTGATGCAACTTCGATGGCGCATGGAATTGATCCCGGCGGCGCCCAGAACAGACCTTAGAATCCGAAGCCTCAAACCGCTCTCATGAATATTATCCTTGGCGTGACCGGTTCCATTGCGGCGTACAAGGCGGCTGATATAGCCAGCAAATTGACAAAGCAGGATCGCTCTGTCCATGTGGTCATGACCGCGGGCGCGACTCAATTTGTGACTCCGCTTACTTTGCAGACGTTGTCGCGTCATGCCGTCACCACCAACATCTTTGATGAGAAGATGAGCTGGCATCCCGGACATATCGAACTGGCCGATAACGCCGACCTCGTTCTCATTGCGCCGGCCACCGCCGACATCTTAGCGAAGCTCGCTCACGGTTTCGCCGACGACGCTCTGACCTCCATCGTCCTCGCTACCGAAGCACCGCTCCTGCTTGCTCCGGCGATGAACGGCAAAATGTGGCGGCACCCCGCAACGGTTGCCAATGCCGAAGTTCTCCGACAACGCGGCGCCGCGTTTATCGGCCCGGAAGCAGGCATGCTAGCTTGCGGCTACGAAGGAATCGGGCGTCTCTGGCCGGTCGATGAAATCGTCGCCAAGGCGCTTGAATACAAGAACCGCTGAGTTGCGGCAGGGTCGCCGCAACCAAAAAAATAGGAGGAGAGATCAATCTCCTCCTATTCAAGCAAACGACTGAATTGAACTATTTGCAGTTCTACTTCTTAGCGGCGCTTTTCTTTACCGGCGAAGCAGCCTTCTTTGCGACCTTCTTGGCCGGAGCCTTCTTGGCCGGTGCTTTCTTAGCAGGAGCCGGTTTCTTGGCTGCTGGCTTAGCCGAAGCTTTCTTTGCAGCTGGCATCAGTTATCCCCCCTTTCATTCCGCAGTTGCGGAGGATAAGAAATTAGTGTCATTCCGATTCGCTTGACTAACGAACATTCGTTAGATCGTCAATGGAAATTTGTTACATCCTTAAATTTTTAGGTAATTGGAGTACGATCGATTCCCGTTTGCGTCGCCTTAAAACTCGACATCGACGGTGCCCTGCCGATAGTGACTCAGTTATGAATCAATATCTCGAAGTCGCGATCAAGGCAGCTCGCGCAGCCGGCGCACTGGTCCGCGAGAACTTCGGTCAGCCGCTCAAAGTGAACGTCGAAGAAGCTCACGATCTCAAGCTGGAGCTTGATGTTCGCACGCAAGCGTTGATCACGGAATTGCTTCTGGAGAAGTTTCCCGACCACGCAATTATCGGCGAAGAAGGTAATGCCGAGAATACCGCTACTGCCTTTGAGTGGGTGATCGACCCTATCGATGGAACGGTCAATTATTTCTACGGCATCCCTCACTTCTGCATCTCAATCGCCTTGCGCGAAAAAGGTGAGATCATCGTCGGCGTTATTTTCGATCCGATGCGAGATGAGCTATGGCATGCCGAACTGGGCGGAAAGGCTTATCTGAACGACAAGCCAATCGAGGTCAGCCGCTCCACGGACATTTCGCAATCTGTCGTCTCTGTCGGTATGTCGAAAACGACGGCAGAACTCAAAGTCGGTCTTTCTATTTTTCAGGATTTACTCGCCAGGGCTCGAAAGTGCCGGTTGATGGGCAGCGCTGCGCTTGATCTGGCTTATGTCGCCACCGGCCGATTTGACGCCTACATCGAACGGAGCGTGAATTGGTGGGATATTGCGGCGGGTGTGCTTTTGGTTAATTGTGCCGGTGGACGGTTGTCTATCGCTCCAAGCACGATTCAGAACGGGAAACTTTCAGTGATCGCTTGGAACGGAAAAATCGACCGCGATCAACTTACCAAGATATATCCATGAGCTTTGTTGGAATCGGTTACGACGTGCATCGCCTTATTGAAGGCCGAAAGTTAATCCTGGGCGGGATCGAGATTCCGCATGACCGCGGGCTGGACGGTCATTCCGATGCCGATGTTTTAACACACGCCATCGCAGATGCGCTTCTGGGCGCTGCCGGCGAAAAGGATATCGGACACCATTTTCCAAATACGGATCCCTCAATTAGAGGGATCGACAGTCAGGAAATTCTGCGCCGGGTCCAAGCCATATTGACAACCAGGCATCTGGCAATCGTCAATATCGACTGTTCCCTCATCGCCGAGGCGCCCAAGGTCAGCCCGCACCTGCAAGCAATGAAAACTAGATTGTCAGAAACCTTGCAGATCCCTCCGCAGCGCATCGGACTGAAAGCAACGACCAATGAAGGTCTCGGCTTTATCGGCAAAGGGGAAGGCATCGCCGCAATGGCGGTTGTCAGCGTCCAGGAGGTTGCCGCACGATTCCCGGTCGAATCCGGAGGCAGATTGGTCTAAGGCATCCACGAATCCGAGGCCGATTTCCGCGCCGGACCACGATAGACGGTCGCAAAGGTTCACAGGAGATCGCAGAGGGGTTCAGAGAAGATCGCCAAGATCACGAAGGAGTTCCGATGCCAATCAAGTTCTACGACACTTACAGCCGGCAGTTAGAAGTATTCGAACCAATCGCGCCGCCCAAAGTAAAAATTTATACCTGTGGTCCGACGGTTTACTCGTTCGCTCACATCGGAAACTTTCGAGCGTACGTTTTTGAGGACCTGTTACAGCGACACCTGGAAGCCAGAGGATTTGAGATCGAACGCGTGATGAATCTCACTGACGTTGATGATAAGACGATCCGTGGCAGCCGGGAAGCAGGCATCTCCTTGCCAGAGTTCACGGCCAAGTTCAAAAAGAGCTTCTTTGAAGATATCGAATCGCTGCGCATCCAGCGGGCGACTCATTTTCCGGCGGCAACGGAACCGGAAAATCTCGCGAAGATGATTGAGATGATCGATCAACTTCTCAAGCAAGGGATAGCTTACCAAGCCGAAGATCGTTCGATTTATTTTCGCATCAGCAAATATCCCGATTACGGAAAACTAGCCCATCTGAATCTGGCGGAGTTGCGACCAACCGGCCGAATTCAAAGCGACGAATATGAGAAAGAGAATATCGGGGACTTCGCCTTATGGAAAGCATGGGACGAAAAAGATGGGGCGGTCGGTTGGGAAACTCCATGGGGCAAGGGAAGGCCAGGCTGGCATATCGAGTGCAGCGCCATGGCAACTCGAATCCTGGGACCGGAACTGGATATTCATTGCGGCGGCGTCGATAACATTTTCCCGCACCACGAAGCAGAGATCGCGCAGTCCGAGTCCGTGAACCGAAAAAAATTTGTCCGGTACTGGCTCCATAACGCGCACCTTCTTGTCGAAGGACAAAAGATGTCGAAATCTCTCGGAAATTTTTTTACGTTGCGCGACCTCCTCGATAAAGGTTTTTCCGGTCGCGAACTGCGATACGCCCTCATTCGAGTTAACTACCGACTGCCATTGAACTTCACTTTCGACGGACTCCGTGAAGCGCGGCAATCCCTGCTCCGGATCGACGAGTGGGTCCGGCGTCTGCAAGATATCGCAGACGAGGCGGCTCCAGATCTCCAATTCCCGCAGGCGAAATCAGAGAACTTTTTCGACGCTCTGGATGACGATTTGAACATCTCCGCGGCACTCGCTGAAGTATTCGATCAGATTCGTGAATCAAATGGCTCGATCGACCGTAACGAATTGACAGCGGGCCAAGCCGCAGCGCTCCTGGGTTGGTGGGAAGGCATTAATCAAGTATTGCAACTCCATGAAGCGAAACAATCCATCCCTCAGAATGTCACAACGCTCCTGAAAAAGAGAGCTGAAGTACGCGCAGAGAAGAACTGGTCACAAAGCGATGCTCTGCGCGCCGAAATTGAATCGCTCGGCTGGTTTGTTAAAGACACCAAAGAGGGTCAGAAACCCACCAAAAAATCGGGCTAGGAGTTGGTTGCCCGGTTCGCTTCGATCGCTGCTTTAGAACTTAAAATTACCCCGTTGCCGATCAAGGATTTCGAGTGCCTCAGTGCTATTCACCTTTCTCTCCTCTTTCCATATGTTTGCGCCATCAAATTTTCTCAACCTCGATCAGACAGAGCATCGAACTATTTTCGATAACAGCGCGCAGGTCTGGGATGTCCTGAAACAAATCGGCAGCTATCTCCAGTTCCGGTTGAAACCAGCAGTTTATGCGCGAGCGATGGGCAGACCTTTCATAAGTGAGAATGTCTACCTCGGTGGCGGAACTGTGATCGAAAACGGAGCGACCATCAAGGGACCGGCCTGGATCGGAAGCAACTGCGAAATTCGGAGCGGCTGTTATATACGCGAAAACGTCATCATCGGTGACGGTGTGGTGCTCGGAAACTCGTGCGAATTCAAAAATTGCATCGTCTTTAACGATGCCGAGATACCCCATTTCAGTTACGTCGGTGATTCCGTGCTAGGGTATAAGGTCCATCTTGGCGCCGGCGTTATTCTCTCCAATGTGCGTTTGGATCGCAAAGAGATCAGCGTAAAGACAGAATCCCACTTCATTCCGACCGGACTTCGAAAATTTGGAGCTATCATCGGCGATCGAGCAGAGATCGGTTGCAACGCGGTCATTAGCCCCGGTTCCATTGTTGGCCGCAATTCATTGATCTATCCTCTTACCCACTTCGGTGGCGTTTTGCCGGAAAACACCATCTTAAAACTGCGTCAGGATTTGCATCGAACCGATCGGGACTAGATTTATTAGTCGCCCTGTTAAATTCCTCTTCAAGTTCGCCTCCTCGTTTCACCGTTGACCGAGCAGTTCCGTGTATATTTGCTCGATGCGCCGAACACGATCCCGAGCCATATATTCCCTCTGCATTAGCTCGTGGCCTCGTTTCCCCAGCTCCAGGGATTTTTCAGGGTTCTGCATCAGTTCGTGAATGGCTCTGGCCCATTCCAGTTCCGTGTCATTCGGGTCGAGGGCCAGAATTTCACCGGCAAGCTGAGCACGTGATTCGTTGACGGCCACAGCGGCCGAAGGAATTCCATGATACATCGCTTCAAGAAGAACCATCGGGAGGTCTTCGTATTCGGAAGTTAATAAAAAGGCATCGATCGACTCAAAAAAATCGTCTAAGAAGGGCGTCGCACCCAGCCAGAGCACGCTTTTAGAAATTCCCAGATCGTTCGCCAATGCTCGTAAAGCCTGTTCGTCAGGCCCACTTCCAGCCAATAGGAGACGATATTCAGAATCCAGTTTGAGGAGTTCCTTCCCTATACGTAAAAATCGATCCACTCTCTTCCACCCCACAAGCCGGCCGGCATCCCCAATCGTCTTGTGATCATTTGGTTGACGGCGCAACATTGGACGGTCCGGCAGTCCGTTTCGAACCAGTTCGATTTTACTTTCGGGTATCCCTTCGATCTTTATGAGCTCGCCACGAATGGAATTGGCGATTACCAGAATCCGATCGGCAAACCGGTTCGCCAAAGCGTCTATCGCGGCGAAAAGCGGCAGATCAAAGCGAAAACGGTCGTAACAATGATCATGTGCAACAACTACGGGCACGCCCAAGAGTCTGGCCAGGGGTTTACCAAGCCAGTTGGAAACATACAGATGGCAATGTACTACGTCGAACCGGCCGCTGATGAGGAGCCACGGCAGAGCGACGAGATACCAGGGTAACCAACGCCTCGGAGAGAGAGGCACGACCCGCGTTCCCAGCTTCACAGCTCGCGCAAAGAAAATACTTCCTCGGTGGGCGTGCATGGCGGCCAGTACAACTTCAAATCGGCTCTGGTCGAAACACTCGAGCATTCCGAACAGAACCGTTTGTGCACCTCCGAGATCGAGGTTGTCGATTAAATGGAGAACGCGGATCCGCCGGCTCATCAGAATTCGGCGAGCAACTTCCGAAATGTGGTTCTCGTTCGCCTTCCTACCGCCAATAGCGCGCATCGAATGAGAACAGGTAGAAACCTCGGATCATTGCCGACTGCCCGTAAAGTCAATTGCAAGGCTTGAGCCGGCCTCCTCAACGCGCGGACCATCATCGCGGTAGCCACCAGCTCCCGCCGCCAGGATAGGAGCGTGAGGCGGTCTGCGGGCGAGGTCGTAGCAAGGTCGGAATAAATCTCCGCGATCAGAATCGCTTCTGTAACCGCAGCGAGAAGCGATTCATTTCCACTGTTCATGGTGAGCGATTCTGCATGCCAACGATAACGGTAAACGAGCTGCTCGCCAACGTGGTCGGGTAGATCGACCATCGCAGCCCGCAAGAGAAATTCCCGATCTGCGGATAGTCGATAGTCCGAATTAAAGAGGCCGATAATTTCGAATACACTCCGCCGAAAAAATCGCGCGTTAATGTTCGGAAAACCCAGCGTAACATTCGCGACCGACAGATGATAACGCCGAGGATCAATATATCGGTGCATCTCGACTTCGGTGCCCCAGTCGGTCTTTTGGTAGATCTCACTTCCACCCGAGAAAACAAGCGCCCCGGACCGAGTAAGCGCCTCGTCCATCAGCGCAAATGTTCCCGGCGCATACTGGTCATCGGTATTAAGGAATCCCAGGACATCCCCGCTCGCCCGCTCTATTCCTTTGTTCCAGGCATCATAAACGCCCCGATCGGGTTCCGAGAGCACTTTTAAATGCGGGTACCGTTCCAAATACGAAAGCGTACCATCTGACGAACCGCCATCGATGATCCAATGCTCAAAGTTCTGATAGTTTTGCGCCAGGACACTTTCGATCGCCGCCCCAATAAATTCTTTGCGATTGAGGCATGCCGTGATGATCGAAATCTTCATGCAAAAGATGAAACTCGGCGGTCAATCGAAGTGCTAAACAATTCGGTGCCTCTCAGGGCAAGTAATTCGTGCCGGGAAGAAGACACCGGGTCGAGAGTGCCTCGATGCCCGAGGACGCTTCAGTTCTTGGGGATCATCCCGGATTGGCGTGCGTAATTAAATAGGCCGCCCGCCTCTATTACCGGGCGCACATCGCCCATCGGCTTCAACTGATGTAACTTTCCGTTTATCTCGATCGTATCATTGTCGAAGTCGACCGTCGCCAGATCGCCGGTCTTCACGCCATCGATCAGCCGCTCGCGGGCTTCGTAAGGATAAAGTTCTCCCGTCGCCACGCTGTTGCGGAAGAAGATGCGCGCATACGATTCGGCGATGATCACATCCACTCCCGCAGCTCCCAGAGAAATCGGCGCGTGCTCTCGCGAACTCCCGCAACCGAAATTCTTGCCCGCAATCATGATCTTGTAGTCGGTCTTCGTCGTGCCTTTCTTAATGAACTCAATCGGATAGAGATCATCCGGGAGACCGACCATCGCGTAAGACCCGAGTTTTTCATATTCATCCGGAATCGTCGGGACCAGGGTCAGATATTGAGCGGGGATAATCTGGTCGGTGTCGATATTGTCCTCCACCACGTAAACGGGACTCGTGAGCTTCTTTGGCATAACTTTCTTCTCAACTCAGAAATTCACGCGGGTCAGTCACATGCCCCGTGAGCGCCGAAGCCGCCACGGTGTAAGGACTCGCAAGGTAAACCTTCGATTCTTTGCTGCCCATCCGGCCTGGAAAATTGCGGTTTGTCGCACTGATACAGGTGAGGGGTGCATTCAACCGGCCAAAAGTATCCGGTGGTCCTCCGAGACAAGCTGCGCATGACGCGTTTTCGGTCATTATGACCCCAGCGTCTATCAATACATCCCAGACAGGAATTCCACCTGCCCGGGCTTGTTTCAGGTCTCTAACGACTTCAGAGGTCGAAGGAACGCCATACGTTTCGATCTGCACTTGCCTTCCTTTAACGACCTCAGCAAAAGCCACAAAATCACTCGTTTTGCCACCTGTACACGACCCGATGTAGGCGCGATCCAGCCGCACATACTCCAGCTCCTTGGCCAACGACCTGTTGCCAGGATTCGGATGCATCGCTACAGTCGGCTCCAGCTTGGAAAGATCATAGACCCGGTCGAAGATAAAAGCTTGTTCTCTATCGAGTTCGGCCGGCTGATAGTCAGATTTAGTGCCGTTTTCCCGAGCTCGTTGGTCTACGTAGGCAAAAGTTTTCTCATCGGCGGGGAAAATCCCGTTCTTACCTCCAGCCTCGATGGCCATATTCGCGATGGTCATCCGGTCATCAATGTTCAACGCTGAAGCACCAGGTCCCTCCCATTGCATCGCCCGGTAAGTCGCCCCGTCGAAACCGATATCGCCGATTACGTTCAAAATCACATCCTTGGCCATCACCCCTTTCGGCAACGCGCCTTCAAGGTAGAAGCGCATCGTCTCCGGTACCTTCATCAACAGTTTGCCGGTACCCAGGATAAATCCGGCATCCGTGTTTCCGATCCCGGTCGCAAACTCGCCAAAAGCACCCGCCATACAGGTGTGCGAATCAGTCCCAAAAAGAACTTCACCCGGCCTGGTGTGTCCGCGCTGGGGCAATGCAGCGTGACATACCCCCTGGTATCTAGCTCCATGCTGTCGACCGATCTGGCCTCGAGCCGCGTTAAATGCCCAATGCCCGTTCGGATCGTCGATCACATCATAGAAATAGGGTAACCCTTGCTCTTTCGCGAACTCCCGTAAGACGTCGACATTCCGATTAGAGAGTCGGTCGGTCGTAAATATATAGTGATCAGGGATGATCACTATCTTCGTTGGATCCCAAACCTTGGCGTGCTCACCAAACTCCCGCTTAAACACCCCAATACTGCCAGGTCCGCACACGTCGTGGGTCAGAAGTATATCGGCGTTTACCCAGACGTTATCTCCGGCAGCAACTCGACTTCGCCCGCTTGCCCTGGCTAAAATTTTCTCGGTCAGCGTCATAAGGGACCCAAAACTCCATCCGGATAGTCGCTAAATCAAATGGAAATACCCGGGGCTCCCACCCTTCAAAACCTGGCCGCCAGCGGTTTGTAAAGTCTTTGTCGAGTTCTGGTTCAGCAAGAAAATGGAAATCTAATACCAACGGGTTACTGACCAATGCGTGCCATTCCGGCACATTTATTGACGTTTTACGTTTATGTCGTGTTTGCTCTTTTGGATTCCATTTTGGCCTTTGCTTTCGGCCGGCCTCTGGCCGTATTTCGTCTATGCTTTCGGATTTTTCCTTCCCATTGCAGCGCTGCTGCGCTGGAGATTCTGGGAACTCCAAAAGCGTGAAAGGGAGTTGATGGTAACCGTGGAGGCCCGAACCGCTGAGTTGCCCGAAAGCCAGGAGCGATCGGTTGAAGCAAAGGAAGTTGCCGAGGCCGGCAACCGCGCCAAGAGCGTTTTCCTGGCCAATATGAGCCACGAGCTACGCACTCCGTTGAACAGCATCCTGGGCTATACTCAGCTTCTGTTGAGGATCCCCGGACAGACGGAAGATCAACGTCAGAAGCTAGAAATTATCCGTTCAAGCGGAGAGCATCTCCTTGAAATGATTAACGAACTGCTCGACCTCTCTAAGATAGAAGCGGGCACGGTGGCGTTGAATGTGCAGCCATTGCAGCTCCGGCCTTTCCTTCGATCGCTCGTGGACGAGTTTCAACTCCGAGCCAGTCAAAAGCACCTCGCTTTCACCTACTCCCTGGACGGCACAATGCCGAATGGGACCGAAACAGATTCTGTCCGACTTCGGCAGGTCCTTTGTAGCTTGATCGGCAATGCCATCAAATTCACCGACTCAGGCGAGGTCTCACTGCGGGTCCAGCGAATAAACGATCAGATCCGGTTTGAAGTCAGGGATACAGGAAAAGGGATTCCCGAAAGTGATTTTCCAGATGTCTGCATCCCTTTCTATCAAGCCTCCAACAATGAGCGAGCCTCGCAAGGCGTCGGACTTGGCCTTTATATCAGCAAAAGGATTGTTGGCCTTCTTGGAGGCGAGTTGCACCTGAGGAGTTCGAGCGAATCAGGAAGCACCTTCTGGTTTGATTTGCCGCTTCCTGAAGTCTCTGTTCCGCGGGCCGAGGCTGAGAAAGGCCGGATTGACGGGTACGAAGGTCCTCAGCGAAAACTTCTGTTGGTCGACGACGAAGACGTCAACCGAACATTTCTTAGAGAACTTCTTGAGCACGTCGGATTCAAAGTGACCGAAGCTCGCTCAGGCAAAGCGGCAATCGATTTGATGCTCCGTGAAAACTTTGATGCTCTGATTTCCGACCTCCGGATGTCCAATATGGACGGCAATTCGTTTTGCCGCCAAATCCGTGACGGCCTGAAACTCCACGATCTCGTTCTCATCGCTTCTTCCGCCAGTGTCTATGAGGACGACAAACATAACGCGCTTTCTTCAGGTTTTGACGATTTCGTGCCGAAGCCCGTTCGGGAACCCGATTTATTGTCGGCCTTGGCCTTACACCTTAATTTGCGCTGGATCCGGAACTCAGACACCACAACTGTTGCGGAATATTCAGAACCAGGCTTCGCGAGCACCCAGGAGGCAATAGATAGACCTCTCTCGGAATCATTACCGAGTCCGGAAGAAATTCAGCAGCTTATCCGCTTTGCTCAACGCGGAGATGTGATGGCTTTGCGCGTTCAAATTGACAGACTCGGTTCCGCTCATGTCGCGTACCGGATTTTCTGCCAACGGCTGAAACTCGTCGCCACGGAATTTCGTATGGGCGCCGTCCAAACTATTCTCCAGGAGGCAGCTCGGATAAAAAAGGATTCCCCAATCTGTGAGGTTGAACAAGAAGTCCGATGAAAACTGTAATGGTAGTCGATGATGTCCCGGCCAACGTCGATGTTGTCCTCGGGTTGCTGTGCGAATCGGGATGGCGGGTCCTGGTTGCCGATAGCGGTTTTCGAGGGATCGAACAGCTTGAGCTGGAACTCCCGGATCTTATTCTTCTCGATCTGATGATGCCGGGAATGGATGGGATCGAAACCTGTCTGCAAATCAAGGCCCGGGATGCCTGGAAACACATCCCGATTGTCATGATGACCGCGGCGGACGAGCTTTCCAAAAAACTCGCCGCATTTGAAGCTGGCGCAGTCGATTTCCTGACCAAGCCCATCCAACCGGAGGAGGTATTGGCTCGCGTGCGAACCCACCTTCATATCAGGGAATTGCAGGCGCAGCTTGAAATCATGAATCGAAGTTTGATGCAAAAAAACCAGGAACTTGCCGAGGAGATCGAACTTCGTCTCGATGCCGAGAAACAATTGGAATCATCGCTCGAACAAGCGCTGGTAATCTCCAACCGCCAAGGCGAAGTTCTATTCGCGACGCGCCAGGCCCAGCTGCTTCTCGACACTTTCTTCTCATCCACCCCAAAGCACAAATTGCCGCTGGAATTGCAGGTCTGGCTGACCGGTCCTGACAATTCCAAGCCGCTGAGCGTAACAAATAAAAAACGAGGCGAAATTCAGATCGATCATTTCGCGCTCTCGAACTCCAAGAACGTTTCCCTCATGCGGATCGAGCATCGCAACGGCGATCGAGGTCCTCAGGCTTTGCTCGCCCTCGGTCTGACAGCCCGCGAAGCAGAAGTTCTCTATTGGATTACCGAAGGAAAAACGAACCCGGAAATCGCGATTATTCTCGATTCCTCCATCAATACCGTGAAAAAACACGCCAACAACCTATTTACCAAACTTGGCGTCGAAACCCGCACCGCAGCCGCCCGAGCGGCTCTCCAGGTCCTCAATCCCCAGTAGCGGAACGTTCACCGTTCAGCGTTATCGGCGTGGTATGCGAAACGTCCCGCTTTGCCTCTTTGGTCGGCGCGAACCGGGAGCGTTCAGCGTTCACCGTTATTCGCGTGGTATGCGAAGCGTCTCGCTTTGCCTCCTGGTCGGCGCGAACCAGGAGAATTCACCGTTCGCGCACCGTTCACCGTTCACCGTTCACCGTTCGCCGTTGCCGAGGCAGTCCCCGGTTTGCTCCGTCCTAACCTGACTTCCTCCACTTCGATCAATTGCTTGGGACGCTCCGGGCCGCCGCGAATCTTCCTCCATCCCTTCGAGCCCCTGGCGTAAAAACCTTTCTCGCGATTTGTAAGCCCGTCTTGGCGCTGTTCCCTTCTTCCGGCCCACGTCCGAAACATTCGGTTCCGATGCTTCAGTGCCAACTCCTTGGTCCGTTCGTTGCCATTTCATGGCGTGATGACTTTTAATGCCTTTGGAAGCACATCAAAGCGCACTGGAGTGGTCCCGATCGGATGGCCGTCAACGTGCACAGATAAGCGACTTCCGGACCAGATCTCCACTCTCTCTGCCGAGAACATTTCCATTTTAGGGTTATAATGACGATTCCCGCCGCTGATCGACCAGAAATGACGCAGCAACTCCAATTTGCTGAAATCTCGATAAACGCCGATCGAAAACAGCCCGTCGTCCAGAATCGCCCCTGGGCAAACGTTAAAGTTCCCTCCATAGTACGGGCCGTTTCCGATAGCCACAAAGGAACACCTCAGCCGGACTCTGGTCTTCCGACCGCGAAACCGCCGTCGTCGTCGTTTCAGAGGTTCAATTCCCCGGAACGAGTTTTGATAGGCAGAAGAAACCGAGCGATCAAATTTCAGTTCCACGGACGCCTGTCGATAGAGCAGAGCCAGGCGTATGGCGCGTCCGATATTTTGGAATCGTCCGCTCTTTACTTCTTCGCCAATCGGGAATAAATCGGCATCGACCCCGACTCCCGCAACCTCGAAAAATGCGTGCTTCCCGTCCGCCATTCCGACGTCAATGCGTCGGGTAAGCCCAACTGCTATCAGGTCGAAAATAGCGTCGGGATCAATCGGAAGCTTCAGGCTGCGTGCCAAATTATTGTAAGTTCCCAGCGGAACAATGGCGAGCGTCGTATCAGTGCTCACAAGAGCTCCGGCCACTTCTCGAACCGTACCGTCGCCACCCGCGACTACGACCAGGTCGGCGTTCTCCCGCACCGTCTCAGCCGCTCGTCCGGCTAAATCCAAGTCGCGATCGACAACGACTTCGATCAATGAATCGCTAATCGTTTCCAAACGCCCCCTGATCCGCTGGCGCAGCTCTGGATTCGGGACACCGCTCTCGGGGTTCTGAAACAAAACAACCTTCCTATACCGGACCGCGTCCATGGCAATTCCTTGGGAGAGCAAATCTGGTTGCCGGAGATTGGACTATTCCAGAATCCGCGCACTCAAAACAGGCGGCTATAACCGTCGCGAATTAACCTGTGCGGCGTAGCTGTTCACAATTACATCGAGAACTCTTTGGCCGGTAATCACGCGGTCGGTGGCATAGTCCACGTTTCCGTCGGCGCTTATGATCGCAATGCCGAAGTCGCCCACTCGATAGGCGTCAGCTACGGAGCCAGGATCAGGTAAAATCACAAAAGGAATATCGGTACGGGTGACCAGCCCCGTCTCGCGGGTAAATGCGACAAAAAACAAGGTGTAACGGCTCGCCAACTGTCCGGCCCGGCGATTGAGTTCTTTGATCTGTTTAATGAAGAGTTTCTGAGTCGGATTCTCCGCAAAAATCAGCACGACCGGGTGGCCGCGCAATTCACGTAACCGCCGCACTTTGCCGTTCACCCCACTCCAAAGAAAGTCAGGTGCCGGCCGCGGAACCGCAGGAGTACGAACCACTGTTCTTGATTTCGAGGTCTGAGCTTCGAGGTTTAGCGAGAACAAGCAAAATCCGGCGGCAAAAAAATAGATCCAAAGCCGATTCATACCTTCATGATGTCGACTTCCTTTGTTTCCGCGTGAGCGTCGACTTCTGTCACAAATTTGTCCGTCAATTTCTGAATCTCGTCCTCCAAATCGTGGCGTTCGTCTTCGGTGATTTCTCCGGCCTTTTCGATCCTCTTGGTCTCGTCAATGCCGGCGCGCCGACTGCTTCTCAAGCGGACTCGCGCTTCTTCGGCCATGTGACGCACCGTTTTGACTAATTCTTTCCTTCTTTCCTCGGAAAGTTCCGGGATTGGCAATCGGATTAACTTGCCATCCACCGCCGGAGTAATCCCGATTTTTGATTCTTTCAGCGCCCTCTCGATATCCTTGGTCACTGAAGCGTCAAAAGGTTGAATCAATAACAACCGCGGTTCAGGCGTGGAGATCAACGCCAGTTGCTTCAACTTCATCGAGGTGCCGTACGCATCGACATCGATATTCTCAACCAGGGCAGGCGACGCCTTCCCTGTCCGCACCGCAGCGAACTCATGGATCATGTATTCCACCCCTTTCTCCATGGCTGCTTCCGTCTCGAGTAAAATCTCGTCAGGTGTCATAAGAAAATGTTCTCTGTTCAACGTTCGATTCGCTCATCGTTAAGTGACGCCTCGACCGAACGCCGAGCGTCAAACGGCGAACGCTTTGTTCATTCCGCCGTTACTAGAGTACCTACTTTCTCACCGCAGACTACCCTTTTAACGTTTTCCGGCGTTGCCATATCAAAAACGATAATCGGAACCCGATTATCCATGCAAAGACTGAACGCCGTCGAATCCATTATCTTAAGTCGTTTCCCCAAGGCTTCGGTATAGGTAATCGTATCGTAACGTACCGCATTCGGATTTATCTTAGGATCGCTGTCATAGATTCCGTCGACTTTCGTTGCTTTCAGAATCACTTCAGCTTGAATCTCGCTCGCTCGCAGCGCAGCTGTCGTGTCGGTCGAAAAAAACGGGTTTCCGGTGCCAGCTCCGAATATCACCACCCGCCCTAGCTCGAGATGACGAATCGCTCGCCGCAAGATAAAGGGCTCGGCTACATTGGCCATCTCGATCGCCGTCTGTAGACGGGTGACCCCGCCAATTTGCTCCAGAGCACTTTGCAGGGCCATTCCGTTGATTACCGTCGCCAGCATCCCCATGTAATCGGCGGTCGTCCGGTTCATTCCCCGATGACTGGCTGTGAGACCCCTCCAGATATTGCCACCTCCGATAACAATCGCGATTTCCACTCCCAGATCGCGTACCTGAAGGATCTGTTTTGCGATATCGTTCACAATCACCGGAGAAATCGCCTCATAGCTCCCTGGCTCACGAAGCGCCTCGCCGCTCAACTTGAGCACGATCCGCCGATATTTGGGCTGCCCGCCCGCCGATTCAAGATTGGCCATGCAAAATTCCCTAGGCCTTAGGCGAGACACCTGCGGAAGTCAAGAGATTGCACATTGAATGCGCCGGCACAGCGCATCGGCGTGGTCAGCGAAGCGTCCCGCTTTGCCCTTTGAACCGGGGACGTTCGACACCCAACCGTCGACATGCCATTCGCCGATCATCGCTTTTCCGTCCGAAGGAGCAAAGCGGGATGCTTCGCATACTGTGCCGGAAGGGCCATCCGCCGATATCTTCGAACGCCGAACGCCGCCCTCATCTCTCCTCTGAAACCTGGCAAAGAACGACGCTCTCTTCGTCCTGGTCATCGTTCTCCTGGATCCGAACTGAGGCCAGATATCGGCCCTTGCGAAAAACAAAGTCTCCCACTTTCGCGCGTCTGGTCACGCTGTCGAGAGCATTGACTGGCATCCAGCCTGAACGATCCAGCAGGCCGCGAATTTTTAACAAAGCCTCCTGCCGCGGCGCCGACTCAGACAATTGGATCACGCAAGAGCGCCGTCCATCGAGCCGGATCTCCTTGTAGTCAATCATCTCGTGGCCCAGATTTCGCAACTCGTACAGCGTCTCCACAAGCGGCTTCGACTGCCATTGCCAGCGTTCTTTCACTTCGATCGAAAACTTCATGCCCGCGAAATCGCCAAATTTGCCGGTAAACAAGAAGAGTTCGCGTTTCGGCTCCAAACTCTTCTCCCCGCCGACGACAATGCTTATGTGCGTCCCGCTCTTCTCAATTTGGTAGTTAAGAAAATGCTCTTCGCAAACCGACCGCACCTTTTCCACGACGCGTTCAATCGGCGCCGTAGTCAACAAAATGCCTTCAACGGTTGATTGGCCGTTCTTGACGGCAGGATAACAGATTCCCCTTCCGCGCAGGTTGCCGATGACCTCCAAAATTGGATCCTTCGCCGGCATTGAAGACCCCGTCCACGTCTCAGTCGGAACTGCTCTCATTTTTCCCGGAGCTGCGGCAGCAGTATCGAATAAGTCCTTCACGCTGATTTCCTGGTATCCACAATGAGTATTCATAAGCAACTGGATGACTTGGACGTCATTTCCTTCGCCCTCGGAAGTTCAATCCCCGAGGTTGCTGAAAACTCTAACCGCTCTGTCCGATTCGCCTATACTCACTTGGGAGTAGGCTTAAAGCGGAATGGAAAAATAGGGCAGGGACGAATGGCGCGAAGATAAGGAAAGTTCAGGACCAGCGGCTTCTCCGAAGGTAGGCGAATCGTCTCGATTTGCTCTGTCCCCTCGGGAACCTTCGACGCTTGTCTTCGTGCCATTCAGGGCAGACACCTCGACAAACAAGCATGGCAACCCGATACGTTCCGCCGGTGCGCTTAGCCGATCATTTTTCTGAACTTATCCTCATCGACAATATCAACCCCAAGCTTGCGCGCTTTGACAAGTTTGCTTCCCGCATCCTCTCCGGCGAGGAGGTGATCGGTCTTTTTGCTCACGCTTGTGGTGACGCGTCCACCGTTCCGTCGAATCAATTCATCAAAAACCTCGCGCGGCTCGCTCAGTGTTCCAGTGATCACCCATGAACTGCCGCGTAGCGCACCGCCTTTGGTTTCACTGTGATCCGCTGCGCCGAAATTTAATCCAAGCTGCTTAAGCGCCTTGATAAGCGCGACATTATCCCGGTTCTGAAACCACTCACGAATACTAGTCCCAACGACCTCACCCGTGTTTGGAACACGGATCAATTCTTCGCGGGAAGCACTTTGGAGTGCCTCCAAAGTTTTAAAATGGTCCGCTAATTCTCGCGCTGCAGTCGCGCCCACATGGAGAATTCCTAACCCGAAGATCAGCCTCCACAAGGCTTGTCTCTTGCTCGCTTGAATCCCGCCCAGCAGGTTCGAAATGCTCTTTTTGCCCATGCGCTCGAGCCGACCCAGATCCTCTTCACCTAGCTCGTAGATATGGTCGATCCGCTTCACCAGACCTTTTTCGACCAGTTGGTCGACCATCATTTCTCCCAACCCTTCGATATCGAGCGCCCCTTTATGAGCGAAGTGTTCCAACCGCCGTTTCACTTGGACCGGACATTCCACATTCGAGCATCGCACATCCACCTGCCCCTCCTGCCGAACCACAGGTTCGCCGCAACTAGGACACTTATCCGGCATCTCAAAGGGCTTCTCGTCTCCAGTTCTTCGGTCTTTCAAAACCTCGACAACGGCCGGAATGATTTCGCCTGCTTTCTCAATGACAACCACGTCTCCTTCACGAACGTCCTTTCGACGAACCTCGTCCCCATTATGGAGCGTGGCACGGGAAACGGTTGTCCCGCTCACAAAGACGGGATCCAGATTAGCTACCGGAGTCAATTTACCGGAACGTCCCACGTTGACCTCAATCGATCGGACCCGCGTCTCCGCTCGCTCCGCCTGGTACTTAAATGCCATCGCCCAGCGAGGGGCCTTCGACGTGTAACCCAACCGCTCCCGTAGGTCGTAGCGATCGACCTTAACGACCGCGCCATCTATTTCGAATTTAAAGTCATGACGGATTCGACCTAACTCCTGAATCGCTTCAATGACCGCTTCCACCGATTGCCCTGTCCAGACCTTATTGTGGGTTGGCAAACCCCACGTCTTCAGCCGTCCCAGGGCCTGCTGATGCGTAGCAACATTGTCTCCGGTTAAAAGTCCGAAACCGTAAAAAATCGCGCTTAATTTTCTCTTGGCAACCAGCGCCGGATCCAGCTGCTTCAAACTACCAGCGGCCGTGTTTCGCGGATTGGCAAAAAGCGGTTCCCCCATTTCCTGCCTTTCAACATTCAATGAGGCAAAAACTTTTTTCGGAAGATAAACTTCTCCACGCACTTCAACTTCCTCCGGCGCGGAATTTCGCAAGCGCAAAGGCACTGCCCGGATTGTTCGAATATTCCGCGTAACGTCATCGCCGACGACACCATTTCCGCGTGTTGCGGCATATTCGAGCACTCCGTGCCGATAAAGTACCGAAAGTGCCACACCGTCAACCTTGGGCTCGATAACCGCCTCAATTGTTTCACCCGGAATTAGCCTTTGCAGTCTACGGAAAAAATCCGCCACTTCTTCCTCCGAGTAGGTATTGTCCAAGCTCAGCATCGGAGTCCGGTGCGTCACTTGAAGAAAGCTCTCGAGCGGATCTCCTCCCACTCGTTGCGTGGGTGAATCCGGGGTCACCAGCTCTGGAAACTGTTCCTCTAATTCCCGAAGTTCGCGATACAACCCATCATACGCCTGATCGCTGATGCTTGGCGCCGCCTCCAGGTAATATCTGTGATCATGCTCGGCGATTTCCGTTCTTAGTTCTTTAATCCGGCTCTTGGCTTCTTCGACTCTTTCCATGGAAGCAGTTTTATTGGATTCACGCGAAACTACGGCCAGACGACGTCCGAGGCGAGCCTGCTAAATCAGAAATCTACTCCGCTCGTTCCGGAAGGCGCTGCTCTGCGTCTCGGATCGCGTCCAAGTGAAACTCCGAACAAGTGTGCGAAAAAACCACACAGATCTCCACCCGATCAAACTACTGGAGTGCCTTCAAGCCACTCGACTGGCCATTTTTCACCAATTGCTCGGTTAGTTTTGCTCTGCGGAAAGGCGAACCCTCCAGACTCCCTGGAATTCCCGCAGGCAATCATCGATCAGATGCTCTGGCACAAGAGGTGCTCGTAAGAGACTCGTTCGGCTCAACTAGGATAGATGAAAGAGCGCAGCTCGGTTGGAGTGGGTCATCGCTGCAGGAGATCGGGGGCTCTTGCAGTTAAGAACTGGGGGGAAATCCAATCGAGCTGCATCTTTTACTTATTCCTGAATGCGAATTAACGGGGCGTCGTGCTATAACGCGGCGCCCCAGGAGCCGCGGTCAAAGGGGGAAGAACAATTTGGGCAGCAACAAAGACCGACAGATTCTCGGCCAGTCCGTATTTAAGCGGTTGGCCAGACAGAGCGCTTGGTTTGGCTCTTCACTAAAAAGGTTTCCCTCTCTGCCCCTCGACCGCGCCGGTCTGGGAATCGCCTGGAAATACGTCTACCTTTTTCCCGCGGGATATCGTTTGACCCGATACGTTGAGTAGACAGCCTTGTCTGTCAATTTCGCTCTGCACAATCAAAGAATCGGGGGGGCCTCTCTTCCCAGCCCGCGCGAAAGACGTAATTGTGCACACGTAGCAGGTGGTATGCGAAGCGTCCCGCTTTGCCTCTTCACACCGGAGCAAACCGGAACGGTTCGCCTACAAGCCTTCGGCCTTTAATTTCCCAGCCCGCGCGAAAAGGGAAAGCTGTCAGTGTAGCCAAAAAATGGTGGGCTTCCGACAACCAGTGGACGGCAGCCATGACCTAAGTCGTCTAACCTTTATCCACAATGATCACGCCAAGGCTTCGAGCAGGCGCAGTCTATCTGCGGAAATTTCACCTCTTCCGCACGGTGCCAGACGTTAGCCTTTACTGACTGAATAGATTTAAGGGAGCCTAAAATGAAGACCGAACTTATGCTATCGGGTGTCAACCTACTTCACGATCCCATCCTGAACAAAGGGATCGCATTTACCGAAAGGGAACGGGATGCCCTAGGGCTCCGCGGATTACTGCCGGCGCGCGTTAGCTCTCAGGAGGAACAGGTTTCCCGGGCTCTCGAGAATTTGCGTGCGAAACCGTCGGATCTCGAAAGGTACATCTTCTTGATCGCTCTCCAGGATCGGGACGAAACCTTGTTTTATCGTACCCTTATAGACAATCTCGAAGAGTTGATGCCCATCATTTACACACCGACCGTAGGCCGTGCCTGCCAGGAATATGGGCACATTTTCCGCCGTCCACGTGGTGTCTTCATTTCTGCTCGGGACGCCGGTCAGGTCACGCGGGTGCTCAGCAATTGGCCTCACAAAGATGTCCGCGTCATTGTTGTAACCGACGGCGAACGAATTCTCGGGCTCGGTGATCTTGGCGCGGATGGAATGGGTATTCCGGTCGGGAAACTAGCCCTCTATTCAGCTTGCGCAGGTATCGATCCGACGGTTTGTCTGCCGGTAACTATTGATGTCGGCACCAACAACGAAAAGTTGCTCCAGGATCCGCTTTATATCGGCCTCCAGCACCCCCGCATCCGAGGGGCCGCATTTGATTTGTTGCTCGACGAATTTATCACCGCTGCCCAGGCGTTGTTTCCAGGTGCATTGATCCAGTTCGAAGATTTCGCCACCCAGGACGCGTTTCAATTGCTGCGTAAGTATCAGGACAGGGCATGTGTCTTTAACGATGACATTCAGGGAACAGGATCGGTCATCCTGGCCGGAATATACTCGGCCTTACGGATCACTCGGCAACCTTTCAATGACCAAAAGATCGTCATCTTCGGCGCTGGAGAAGCCGGTACCGGCATTGCCAACCTGGTTGTAGACGCCATGAAAGAAAATGGCTTATCAGATGTCCAGGCGCGCGCCCGAGTTTGGTTTGTCGATTCGAAAGGGCTGGTGGTTAAGAGTCGCACCGATCTTGGCGAGCATAAGCGCCGGTATGCGCATGAGCACAATTTCATCGCCGACCATCTTTCGGTCCTAGATGATTTGCGCCCCACCGCGATCATCGGAGTCTCGGGGCAGGCAGGCATGTTCACTCCGGCGATTCTCAAGCGAATGGCGCAGCTCAATGAACGGCCGATGATATTCGCGCTCTCCAATCCGACCTCAAAAGCGGAATGCACAGCCGAGGAGGCCTATCGCCTGACCGATGGTCGCGCCATCTTCGCAAGTGGCAGCCCATTTGATCCAGTCTCAATCGATGGAAAGCAATTTATGACGGCGCAAGGAAACAATGCCTACATCTTTCCCGGGGTAGGATTGGGGATTCTGGCTTGTGAGAGTAGACTCGTCACGAACGAGATGTTTCTTGCCGCTGCAAGGGCCTTAGCGGATGAGGTCACTGAAGAAGACCTGTTCGAAGGAGGAATTTACCCACCGCTTGGGAAGATCCGCAAAGTTTCGTTGGCAATTGCGGTCGCAGTCGCAAAAGTTGCCTACCAACAGCTCTTAGCAAGAGCGCCAAAGCCAAACGACATGCCATCCTACATTAAAACTCAAATGTTCGACCCTTCATACCGGAGTTACACTTGACGGGCAATTTCCTTTGAGCTCTCTAGGCGGCTCTCAAGGGTCCGGTCTAAGTAATTCGAGCCAGGTTACTAATGCCGTCAATAGCACTTCACACATCCGTTCCAAAGCCAGAAGGCAAAGCGGGACGCTTTACTTACCTAAGCGGCGAATCAATGCAGCCATCAGCCCTTCCGGCCTCTCGAAATGTCCAAATCCAGCAATTTTCTCCCGCACAAATTGTTCGACGGCGGGGAGCGCAGCCGTGACGGAGGGCGTCAGTTCTTGGCCGCAATCGAAACAGCTACCGGCCACCGAAACAAGGACCGCAGGCGGACTGGCCTTGAATATGGCTTGTGCGAAATCCAGCAGACTCGCGGGGGTCAAATGATGGCCGAACGTCTGCGGAGACGACTCCTTCGGTTCGATGGTTTCACACTTCCAACTCCCGGGACGGCCGACATGAGTCGCATCGATAAAGACAACGAATTCGACCTCGCTGATCAACTCGGACAACTCCGGGGTCAGCTGATTCATAGCGAGCACCTTAATAGTCTCATCCTGAATTGTGGTCGCTAGTCCGCTGGCGATTTTCCACCCTAACCCATCATCGCCCCGGAGCGGATTCCCATAGCCGATGACCAGCACACGCGTCATCCTGCATCGCTCACCAAGGTGGGGAAGACACCCGCGGTCTGTTTCCTTGCCATTTAGTTGCAGTTTCCCTTAGAGCCGCTTTCTACGGTGATCTACAGTGCGAAACTTCACGACGCCTTTGTCTTTTGAGATTTTCGCGCTAGTTCCATTTTTTTTCATCCAGGAGTTCGCCGCCAGGTCCGAGCAATCGGATATGCAGCGGCATTCGGCCGATCGCATGAGTTGAACAGCTCAAGCAGGGGTCGTAACTGCGAATGACCGCCTCGACTCGATTTAGCATGCCTTCCTCCAGGCGCGAACCCTTCACGTAGCGCTGCGCCACCTGCAGGACGCTGCGATTCATCGCCAGGTTATTGTGTCCGGTCGCAATAATCAAATTGACCCATTTGATAAGGCCGTTCTCATCAATCTTGTAGTGGTGAAACAGAGTGCCCCGCGGCGCTTCGGCCACGCCGACACCTTCAAACTTATTCGGTTTCGCAAAGGCGCGGACATGTTTGTCGAGAATATCCCTCTCATTCAGAAGCCGCTGGATGCGTTCGATTCCGTACAGCATCTCCACCAGCCTTGCGTAGTGCTGGTGAAACGAGCTCAGGATGACGCCCCGCCGTAAAGCCCGGAACTCGGTCCATTCTTGATCAGCCTTGGGCGTACCGCATCGGTCGATTACATTCAAGCGCGCCAGTGGGCCAACGCGGTAAATTCCGTCAGGATAACCGAGCGACTTGAAAATAGGCGACTTCAGGTAAGAAAAAGTCTCTACCCGTTCGGCTATGTAGTCCTGGTATCGCGTAGGATCGATCTGATCCAAAACAATGTTTCCGGAAGCATCCACGAATCGAAGCTTCCCATCGTAGTGTTCCAGCAAAGCGCTGTGCCCATGCTCTTCGTTTGGCGTGACCAGGGCCATGAACATGCTCGGGAAATTTCCGAAGGTGCGGATCTCGTCCCGGAATTGTTCGAGGACATCCTTGAACCAGGATAGCGTCCGGTCGATCATCACCAACGCTTCGGGGATCAACGCCAACATTTTGTCCCTCTTCTCCTCCGAAAGCGGTTCGCTCACACCCCCCGGAACAACCCAAGCAGGATGGATCCGTTTTCCGCCTAGCAGAGCGATAATTTCCTGACCAAACTTGCGGAGCGCGATACCGTCTTTGGCCAGCGTCGGATGCCCTTCCACCACCCCAAAGATGTTACGTTTGCCCGGATCGCCGTCCATGCCGAAGAGGAGATCTGGCGAGGACAAGTGGAAAAAGCTGAGCGCATGCGACTGGACGAGTTGGGCAAGATTCATGAGGCGTCGCAGCTTCACGGCGGTCGGAGGAATTTCTACGGCCAGCAACGCGTCGCACGCTTTTGCCGAGGCCATTAAATGACTGACCGGACAGATCCCGCAGGTTCGGGCGGTCAGTGATGGCATCTCCGTAAAGGGGCGCCCTTCACAGAACTTTTCGAACCCCCGAAACTGCGTGACATGAAAATGCGCATCCTCGACCTTGCCTTGATCATCCAGATAAATGGTGATTTTCGCATGGCCCTCGATTCGTGTGATCGGGCTGATCACGATCTCTGTGGGCATAGTCTATTACGCTCCAAATCGGGTTTTGTCGGTCAGGTCGGGCATCCGCCCAGCCAGAAGTTCAGTTAGAACAAAATGAATAGTATCCGCCGAGGGCGGACAGCCAGGCACAAAAACGTCTACTCTGACGAACTCGTGAACGGGGCGCGACTTAAGCAACAGAGGAGGAATTACTTCTCGCGGCACCTGTTGATTCAGTTGTGCGTTTTCGATGTACGCACGATGCTCAACCGCCGCGACAGGAAACTGATTGCGCATGCCGGGAACGTTTGCCGTGACGGCGCAATCGCCCAGCGAAACGAGAATTCCGGCCCGTCGCCGGATTTTCTGGATTCTTTCCAAATCGTCTGCGTTGCTGACCGCTCCCTCGACCAGGACCACATCGACGTTCTCAGGAAACTCCTTCGTATCGACCAAGGGACTATAGACCAGGTCAACCAGTGCGCCCAACTCGATCAAACGTTCGTCCATGTCGAGGAATGACATATGACAGCCGGAACAGCCATCCAGCCAAACTGTCGCTAACCGCAGCTTCTTCATCGACGTTGTCCTCGCATGGTTGTTAGATAAGGAAGGAATTCGCGTCGTTTCGCCATCTCAGCGACTGACTTTCCTTTTTCAAACAATGCGCCGGTTGGACAAACCTGAACACATTTGCCGCAGCTCGTGCAGGTATCTGAAGTGCCCCAGGGCTGGTTTAAATCGGTAATGACGCGTGAATTGGTGCCACGTCCCATGACGTCCCAGGTGTGAGCGCCCTCGATCTCATCGCACACGCGCACGCACCTGGTGCAGAGGATGCAACGATTTTGATCGACAACAAAACGTTCGTGGGACGCATCCACCGAAGCGTTCGGGTAAAGATACGGAAATCGGACATGCGTCATGCCATGCTGCTGAGCTCGGCTTTGCAACTCACAGTGGCCGTTGGAAACGCACACCGAGCAGACATGGTTTCGCTCCGAAAACAGCAATTCAAGGATCATCAGCCGATATTTACGCAGCTTTTCGGTGTCCGTTTTGACTTCCATGCCCTCGGCTACATTTGTAATGCACGCGGGCAGCAACTTTTTGGTGCCGGCCACTTCTACCAGGCACATTCGGCACGCTGCAACATTGGTAAGGCCTTCCAGGTGGCAAAGCGTCGGGATGTTGATTCCGCTGTCTGTCGCTGCTTCGAGTATAGTTTCACTTTCCTCAGCCCCAACTTGCTTCCCATCGATTATCAAAGTTCTTACGGCCATAAATTTTCCTATTGATTCCGATCACCGGTCGTGCGCCAGGGCGCTCAGCTTGCGCTGAATATCGACGTTGTCTACATCAGGTTCTGGTTGGAGCAGTTCGAGATACTCGTCGTGGAAATAACGCAGAGTGCTGAGCACCGGGTTCGGCGCTGTCTGGCCGAGTCCGCAGAGGCTGGTGTTCTTGACTAGGTCGCAAAGTTCCTCAAGGAGTTCGAGGTCCTTCGACGTGGCTTTGCGTTCCACAATCTTAGTCAGCAGTTGGTACATCTGAACCGTACCTGCGCGGCATGGAACGCATTTTCCACAAGATTCTTCCATGCAGAACTGCATGTAGAACCGAGCCACTTCTACCATGTTGGTGTGATCGTCCATTACGACCATGCCACCTGAGCCCATGATCGAACCAAGTTGCATCAATGATTCGTAATCAACCGGCGTGTCGAAGTGTTCCGCGGGAATGCAACCGCCGGAAGGGCCACCGGTCTGGACCGCCTTCAGTTTCGCTCCTTCCGGAGCGCCACCCCCCAAGTCTTCGACAACTTCGCGAATGGTGATGCCCATGGGGACTTCGATGAGTCCAGTGTTCCGAATCTTACCGGTAAGGGCAAAAACCTTGGTGCCTTTGCTTTTTTCGGTGCCGTAGCCGGCGTACCACTCAGGCCCGCGGTTGATGATTGGAGCGATATTCGCAAAGGTTTCAACATTGTTGATGAGGGTGGGAGCGCCCCACAATCCGCTTTCTGCGGGGAAAGGCGGACGAGGTCGCGGGTGGCCGCGGTTGCCTTCGATGGAAGCCATTAGAGCCGTCTCTTCGCCGCAGACAAATGCTCCGGCGCCGATTCGAATTTCAACTTCGAAATTGAATCTCGACTCGAATATGCCTGCGCCGATTAGACCGTGCTGCTTCGCCTGGCGGATGGCCACCTGTAAACGGCTGATGGCCAATGGGTATTCGGCACGAACATACATGAAGCCTTGGTCCGCACCGATCGCGTAACCCGCAATGGCCATTCCTTCGATGACGGAGTGCGGATCGCTTTCGAGCACGCTCCGGTCCATGAAAGCGCCCGGATCACCCTCGTCACCATTGCAAATGACAAACTTGTGTGCGCCCATGGATTTGGCGACGGTCGCCCATTTTAGGCCGGTGGGGTAACCCGCTCCTCCGCGCCCGCGCAGACCGCTCTTGACGATTGCCTGGATTACCTCGGCGGGTCGCAGCTCCAGAAGGACGTGATGGAGGGCACGATAACCTCCGGTCTCGATGTAGTCCTCAATCCGTTCTGGGTCGATGCGACCGCCATTAGCACGAACGACGAGTGTCTGGCGCGCGAAAAAGGGATGTTGAGGATCGCAACGTTCCGCTTGAGCGGTGCCGCCAACTAGAGCATCGATGATCGAGGGCGCGCTCTCCGGTGTGACCTGCTGGTAAAGCAAATTATCCGGTTCCACGCTCACTAGCGGTCCCGGCCCGCAGAGTCCCATGCACCCTACCCTGCGCACTTCGACTCGATCCGCCAGTCCATTTTCGGCCACAGCCTTGTCCAGGGCAGTTTTGACCGCTGCTGACTGGGAGGACATACAGCCTGCGGACATGCAACACCGCACGCAAATCTCTCTACGAATTGCTTTTTCCTTCTCTGCGATCTCAACTAAGTCTTCAAACACCATTTCGGAGGTATCCTTTCAGCTTTTCGACGGCTTGCTCGGGCGTCTGCTTTCCTGAAACATTGCCGTCGTAGACGACCGCCGGCGCAATTGCGCAGGCTCCGATGCAGCGCACGGTTAACAGAGAAAGCCGGTTATCCGGAGTTGTCTCCCCGGATTTGATACCGGCGCATTTTTCAACGGCTGCAAGCACCTTTTCGGCGCCTTTGACATAGCACGCGGTACCGAGGCAGACAACGCAAGTGTGGATGCCTTGCGGCTTAAGAGTAAAGAAATTGTAAAACGTTGAGACGCCGTACACTCTGCTTAGCGGAACATGTAATGCCCCCGCCAAAAAAGTAAGAGCATCTTTTTCCAAATAACCGAAAGATTGTTGGACAGCATGCAAGCCCTCAATCAAGGCATGGCCTTGGTACCCGTAGCGGCGCATCTTGGCGTCCACTATCTTCCAGCGCTTGTCTTGGGAGGGCAGAGGCGGCCTGGCGATCTTCATATCCGATTAGTTCCTTTCGTTCAGTGTGATGGCATCCAATCTATTGTTAGTGGTTGGCTTAGCACGGCTGCAGGTTTGGATCGCTTTTCCTGAATCATCAGAATGAGTGTCAATCATCGAGGGGTCGAACCAATCCAACATATCCAATTCTCCTCCGGCAAAGCAACGGAGAATAGAGTTTATTGGCTCATCATCTGAATTGCAGGTCAAAGTGCCTGATATCTTTTGCCTCGACCTGTTCAGCCACTCCTCTGGCCGGCCTGGGCGTTTTAGATCCCAACGAGACCGACGCGCGACGGCACTCATCACTGTCCACTACGGGCCACAGCCAAAGCTCGATCGACGAGAACGATTGTTGCCTCCGCAAATGAAGCCTATTTCTATACTGCTTAGAGCCAATGGGGTCTTGAACCCCGAGGATTTTGAATCCTCAGTTCCGATATTTATGCTTTTAGCTCTAAGCAGTACATAAATCCGGTTCTCACTTTCAAATTCCCAGTTGCAACCTAGTTCGCGCTCTCGGAAGAAACTACACGCCAATTGTCAAATTCTGTTCTCGTTTTGTTCTGAGATTGGACCCACCTCAGTCTTGCGACCGTAGAGCTCGTTGAGTTCAATCCGTGGTGAGACTTGAACAAGTTTTGGGATGTCCTACCCGCGGAGATAAATATGGTTGAATTACTATGGATATTGACGCGCGCTTTCCAACTAAATTGGAAACTATATTTGATGCTCCGGAGCCGTTCCGAACGGTACTATTGAATAATATCCCTCCAGGAGAGACCATCCGCCTGCTCGTGCATTCCCCAAGGTTTTCGACCGTAAATATAAATTCGCCGGCTACGATTCTGACCGTAACCGATAGCGGTTGGTTGGTCGCCATAGAGACTGAAGATGGCGGCGCCAGAGTCGAGAAGTCCGATTTCGAGGAAACTCTTTTTATCGAATTCGCGTCGATTCTTATTTCGGGCCAATTCACCATTCACTTTGCTTCCGTCGGTACATCATACTCTGTCACTATAAAGTTCGACACAGTCTGGGAAGAGTATTATCTCGAGGCCATCGACCTTATCCTCAACGGCATCGATCAAATTTCCTCTAGCGAGAGCCGAGAGGTTCGCGATGCCGCCTTGCTCTCCGACGCCTGGCCATTCAAACTCCGCGCAGACGTGGAGCGTTATCGGCCGAAAGGGCAACCATTGTTGGCCGCCGTCCAGTGGGCCTCTGTGGTTGGCCGATTCCAGCAGGAACTTAGTCCTGCCGGGGCACTCTTGGTCACCACCCGGGAACTTATTCTGATCTCTGAAGAGAAAACATTTCCTCTCCAACCCAGCGCTAACCCCTATAAATCCGGGCGAATCGTCACCTATTTTCCACTCACGCGGCTAGCTGATTTCCACATCGGCCATCAAGAGCGATTCGGCGTTCTCGCTCTGCAAGTCTATGCAATGCGTGGGGAAGAAAAACTGGAGTTTGTTTTCCCGTCCGATTGCGAACAAGCTGTCTCAAAGGCAATGGAGAACGTCTTGATCCCCACAGGAAACTAAACGGCGCCGCCGAACGTCAAACGTCAAACGCCGAACGCCGAACGTCATGCCAATTCGCCCGCTCGCCGATACGTTGCCTTCCCTTGCTGCTCGTGTTAATTAGGGCCTTTAAGGCGCAGATGGAACATGAACAGAACACGGGAAATTATAATGTATAAATTATTTTATCGCAGTCACTATTAGTTCAATCAGGGTCTCCTAACGCCCACTTATGGCATTTCACATCTTGATCATCGGAGATAGTCTTGATGATCGTGCGAATATCCGGCAGCTGCTACTACGCGGTTCTGACCGGCCCTACCGTTTCACCGAAGCCAGCCTGGGCGCGGCGGGTTTGCGCGCGTGCCGGGAGACCCCTGGCAGCGCACTACCGAACTGCGTGTTGCTCGACTATCATCTGCCGGACATGAATGCGCCAAGGGTACTCGTCCAGCTCTGCGGTGGATTAGCATTGCCTCCTTGCCCCGTGGTGGTCGTGGGCGGGGTCGGCAGTCACATCGGCAGAAGCGTCTTGCGTGCCGGCGCGCAGGAGTACATCGGAAAAAGTTGGCTGACGCCCGAGAGCCTCACCCGCGCGATCGACAACGCGGTCCTCCGCTTCGAGTTGATCACCGAATGGCTGTTCGCGGAGAAAAAACTTCAGGAAAGCAAGGCTCGGGCAGAAGAGCGGTCGACCGAGATGGAGGCCGTTCCTCCGCTCACTTTTTTACCGCCCGATCCCTGGTACCGCTCCACGTCCGCCGAGGCGCGTCAAGAGCTCGCGGAGAGCTACGAACGGCAATCCCGTCTCTTTGACGCGACGCTTTCAGCCATTACCGACTTCGTTTACATCATTGACCGGGAAATACGGTTCCTCTACGCCAACAGGGCACTCTTAAACCTCTGGGGGCTGACACTCGAAGCGGCGATCGGAAAGAACTTTTTCGACCTGAAGTATCCCGACGAATTGGCCTCGAAACTTCAGCGCCAGATTCAGCAAGTCATTGCGACCAAAGAAGGACTGTCCGATCAAACACTCTACACCAGTCCAACCGGTGCGACCGGGCATTACGAATACATTTTTAGTCCTGTGATCTCAGCGGACGGTACGGTGGAGGCGGTCGCCGGTTCTACCAGGAACATCACCGCACATAAGCGCACCGAAACAGCCTTGATCACGGCGAGGCAGGCGGCGGAAACTGCGAACCAAAGCAAGGATCGCTTCCTCGCCGTGCTGAGTCATGAACTGCGCACCCCGCTCACGCCTATGCTCATGGCCGTGGCCGCGCTGGAACACGACCCCGGCTTGCGAACCGACGTCCGCGAACACCTCGGGATGATAAAGCGCAATATCGAGCTCGAAGCGAAGCTCATTGACGACTTGCTCGACCTTAGCCGCATCACCAGCGGAAAGGTTGAATTAAATATCGAAGAAATCGATCTCAACGAGACCGTGCGCCACGTCTGCGGGAGTTGCCGCTCGGAAATGCAAAAGCGAAGCCTTCGCCTGGAAATCGAACTTCACGATACTGAAGCGCTCGTCGCGGCCGACTCAGCCCGGCTCCAGCAAGTGCTCTGGAATGTGCTCGTAAATGCGATGAAATTCACGCCCGAGAAGGGCACAATTCGAGTAACCACTGCGCGGCAGATCGGCGGTCGTTGGGAAGTGCGGGTGCAAGACAGCGGCATCGGCATCCCGGTCGAAGCGTTGCCACGCATCTTCGATGCTTTCGAGCAAGGAAGCCTGAACGTCACCCGGCAGTTCGGAGGCCTCGGACTCGGGTTAGCGATCTCCAAAGCTCTCCTGGAACTGCATCATGGCTCGATTCGCGCAGAGAGCGCCGGTCCCGGTCAGGGCTCCGCCTTCATCATCGAATTGCCCGGCAGATCGGCAGATACCGTCGGCAAAGCAGCCCAAGCCCCGCCCTCAGAAAGCGAAAAGCAGCCGAAAATGCGGTTGCTGCTCGTCGAAGATCATTCCGATACCGCGCTGACCATCAGTCGCCTCTTGCGCAATGCCGGATTTGCAGTGACTACGGCTTCCGATGTCGCCAGCGCGAGTGCGGCGGCAGAGCGAGAGTCATTCGATCTGCTCGTGAGCGATCTCGGTTTGCCCGACGGCGATGGCTACGAAATCATGCGCCGCATTTGTGCGATCCGCAGTGTGCCTGGCATTGCGATGAGCGGTTACGGCATGAATGAAGACAGACGTCGCAGTCGCGAGGCCGGTTTTGCCGAACATCTCGTGAAGCCCATCGACGTGCCGCAGCTGATCGAAGCCATTCGCAGAGTAACTGGGAACCGAGGATAGCTCACCATCGCGACTGCCGCTCTGCCAGGGTAAACGAAGCGTCTCGCTTTGCCTCCCCGAGTCGAGCAAACCGAGACGGTTCGCCTACCTTTGCCCACAGCTTTCAGTGTGATCGTCTCGTACTTGTCCTCGACCTTCCGCTTTTTCCCCTTTACCGCTACCTTTCCGAACGGGCGTAGTATATCGACGACAAGGCTCACTCTTCCGCACTCCCGTGCCGTTAAAAGTAATCTGGACAATACCAGAGAGGTCGTCGGGATCCACCCTCTCCTTCGGGCGTTCGCTTTTTGGCACCAGCATTCCGCAGAGGGTTCGTTCCGCGTGTTCCTTTAGCCAGATCGACTCCTGCCCCGTTGCGATTTGCCTACTTGGGATTCCGATAACAGGTGGACAAAAACTAACGTTAAGCCCGCGCGGAATCGGGTTCCCTCAGCTGTCTCCTTCGCTGTCAGGCACAAGGGAGAACTTCTGACTCCTGACTTCTCTTCTCTGAAACTAGAGCTTGTGCCGCCGAGCAAAAGTTTCTTCTCAAATCCTTCACGCGTTCTTCCCGTGGGGTGCTCCTGACTCCTGCTTCCGAATTAACCGCCGCGCTTCATGTCCATATGACCCATATGCATGTGATTCACGGGCTTTGGCAGGTCTTGCGAAATTGGAACGAAACCGAGATCGCGTTGCAACTCTTCGTTGCTGGCCAAGCTTGCAAGGGTTCCCGGTGGATTTTCGTACCAACCAGGGTCATCATAGTTCGTCAGATTTTCACGCACCTTAACGATGGTGAACATCCCTCCCATATCGATGTAGTCGTGTTTGCCCTGCGCGCCGACCATTGGGATGCTATTGCGCGGGACCGGCATTCCCATTTCGCCCATTTCACCCATACCGCTCTCGCCCATCGTCATATAACCAGGGAGAAGTGCACTTACTCTTTTGGCAAGGTCGCCTGGCCGTACCCCGATGAGATTGGGCGCGTTATGCCCCATTTGGTTCATTGTGTGGTGGGTCATATGGCAGTGCATCGCCCAGTCGCCGGGATTGTCCGCAACAAATTCTACGGCTCGGGTTTGGCCTACCGCAACCAGGACCGTATTCCCAGGCTGCTGCGCTGACTCTGGGACTTGTAAACCGTCCATTTCAGTGACTCTCCAGTAGTACCCGTGAAGATGGATTGGGTGATGCTCCATGGGGCTTAAATTCCCGAACCGGATTCTTACCCGATCACCATATTTTGCGATGAGCGGAGCAGTACCTGGAAACGCCCGGCCATTAAACGTGAGGACATTGAAGTCCGTCATTTCAGTCGGGTTTGGCCGCATGGTGCCCACATCGATCCTCCACTCACTCGACATTAGAACGAAGTCTCGGTCCGGCCTCGGACTGGTCGGAGTTCTCGGATGAATGATAAACATTCCCATCATCCCGAGTGCTATCTGGGTCATGTCGTCTGAGTGAGAGTGGTACATATATGTTCCGTGCTGGCGCAGCTTAAACTCGTATCTGTAAGTCTCGCCCGGCTCTATATTTTTCTGGCTAAGCCCCGCTACTCCATCCATACCCGACGGCAAGAGCAAACCGTGCCAGTGAATACTGGTGTTTTCCGGAAGCTTGTTCGTTACGTAAATGCGCACATTGTCCCCCTCTACAGCCTCAATCGTTGGCCCATGGACCTGGCCATTGAATCCCCAACAGCGAGCACGTAGTCCCGGTGCAAACTCGTGATCCACTTCTTCCGCGATCAGATGAAATATTTTGGCATCTCCTATCACGCTGAAAGGAAGCGTCGACCCGTTAGGTATGATTACTGGGGTATAGTCTTTGCCGGGTTCGCCCGGAGGATACTCCTGCCGGTCCGTTCGAGCACTCCCCATTGTATTCCCGGGATTCTCGGACGGTTGTCCACCAGGCTCCGCTCTCAACGTAGAGCAAGTAGCGGTGCCGAGCGCAGACACGCCAGCAGCGACCGCTGCGTTAGAGAAGAACTTACGACGGGATATCATAACTTGTTTAGGTCAGGTTGAGTGTTTTACGCTTTGGTTCAAGAGCCTGCTGCTCGAGGAGCGACAGCCTGCTCATCTGATTGAAGTTCCTAAAGCTGGCTGTGATTTGCCGTCAGCCGGCTGCCGCACATTCAGATTACCGCCCACAGCCCGTTCAAGTTCCGCTCGAGTAATCCAGTAGTCTCTGACAGCCTCGAGGTATTCGCGTTCGGTACGTGCCTCTTCTGCCTTGGTCGTGAAGAGCTCAAAATTTCCAATCTCCATCGCGTTATAGTTAATGAGACTTTCTTTCAGGATTCGGCGCTGATCAGGCACGAGCTCGTCTTGATAGAAGCGTGCGATTTGTCTCTTGCTCATAAGCTCGTCCTGCAGCTCTCTTATTTGAGAGCGAACCTCAATTGCCAAGGCTTCAAACTTGTCCCCCGCCTGCCTTAGAGCCGCTTCGCCTTTGGCAATCCGCGCCTGCCCCTGGTTAAAGACTGGCAACTCTATGGTAAACGTCGGGCCGGTTCTGGTTTGCCCGTCTGTTTCCCGTTCGCTTTCAACCCCGAAATCCAAAGCACCCAGGAGCCGAAAGGACTTTGTCAACCCGAGATTCTTTGCCTGGCTTGCGACCTTTAGATAGTCTGCCTGTAAGTCCAAGCGTTGGGAAATTGCCAGGCGTTCGAGTCCTCGCGTGGAGAGTTCAGATCTGGGCACTTCTGGCAGCTCGCTGGTAATTTGCCAGTCTGTATCCGGACCCCACAGTCCAAGCAGACGATCTAACTTTTCACGGTTCCGCCGGATTTCGGCCTCCGTCGTAGCGACGTCCAGCCGGGAATGGCTATAGGTCGTCTGCTGCTGAGCTAGCGCCAAGTCCGAGATATTTCCGGCTTCGTGCTGTCGCTGGGCGAGGTCCAACGAAGCTGCGTTAGCATCTACTATCAGCTTAAAGCGCTGCAAAAGTTGCTGAGAGGCTTGCAATGAATAGAAGGCGCTTTTCACGTCTGATATTAGTTCCAGGGTTTCATCCGCTACGCGAAGAGCTGCAGACTGCAGCTGATCTTTAGCAACCCGCTTTTTCAGCGGAATCATGATGATGCTCAAAAAATCGATGGCTGCGCTGTAGTCGATATAGGTACCCGAAGGCGGCTTGTCCGGAAATTTTACCGTCAAATCAAACTTCGGATTCGGGATGGTGGCGGCTTCTAGTAGATCCGCAACTGAAAGGCCAATTTCTTCAAAAGTCGCTTGCAGAGATCGGTTGTTTAAAAGCGCAATCTGAACAGCGGCGTCAACTGTCAAAGACTTGCGAAGAAGCCGGCGCACATCCTGCAGAGCTTGCTCGCGTGATTTTTGATCTTCTTCCCAGCGAACGGTTTTTCCGGTGCGTTCCTGGATCGACTGTTCCACACTCTGGAAAGCCTCCTCTTTCTCTCGGGCGATACCAGCCAGCAAGGCGAGCGCGAAAATCGAGCTAAAAACGATAAATCTATTCACAGTGAGGCTGTTGGTCATTCAGGATTTGTTTGTCATCATTGCTCCTGCTAGGGCATCTTCATTCCAGACATTTGATCCATTTGGTGCTGTTCCGGAATCGGCGTCGACGATGGCTGGTTCTGTTGTTTCCCAGCTTGCGCTAGGATCTCACGAGTCTTCTTTGTAAGATCATCGGCCGCAAGCGCGTTATGAATGGGTTGTACGCCGGCTTCCGGCGCTGATGGACTTGCCGGGTTATCAGCGGTTAACGACGGTGGGGGTACCGTTACACAACCTCCCAGGAGGCCCAGAGCGACTAACGATATAGAATAGCGATTCATTATTTGTCGTGACAGTCTTTGCGCTTTGAAATCAGTACCGAATCCTTTCCGCATCCTCGAACAATACCTTCTGGCCGCGACGATCATATAGTTTTGTCATCCGGCTGTCAGCGTAGCCGGCAATCCGCTGGGCGACCTCCAGGGTTCCTCCGTTTTCCAGGTAGTTCGTGATGCCGGCAGCTCTGAACGAATGACGGGAGTAATCGCCCACGATACCGGCGCCCGGAAGCCCGGCTTCTTGACGTTTCATGATTTGTCATGATATGCTGGGAATTCAGAGAAAAACACTATCATGTCCCGGAAGAAATTCGCGACGCAGGTCGATACCGCTATTCTCTCGGCCGTCCGCACGCTCGCGCACGAGGAGGGTCGCCAGCTTCAGGCCCTTGTCGATGAGGCGCTTTCCGATCTGGTCGAAAAGCATCGCAAGGCCCGGCCCCGTCCCCATGTCATGGGTGCGTACCACGCCAGCCATGAAAAATTCGGCAGCCTCTACAAGAAGCTCGCTGAATGAGCGACTATCTCACGCTCGCCGAAGCGCTCGCCATCCATGATGATCAGATAGAGCGTTATGGCGGACTGTCCGGCGTGCGCGACCACGGCATTCTCGAAGCCGCCCTCTATCGACCGCAGACAGGCTATTACGCCAGCTTGATCGAGGAGGCGGCCGCCTTGTGGGAAAGCCTCGCACAAAACCATCCTTTCATCGACGGCAACAAGCGCACGGCTTTTGCCGCGACCTATACCTTTCTTGCCATCAACGGCACGCGCATCACGGCCGACGCCGAATCGGCGTA
This sequence comes from uncultured Verrucomicrobiae bacterium, assembly GCA_963742335.1. Taxonomy (GTDB): domain Bacteria; phylum Verrucomicrobiota; class Verrucomicrobiia; order Chthoniobacterales; family JAFAMB01; genus JAFAMB01. The sequence continues at coordinate 4,404 of CAVULL010000014.1, read as the reverse complement.
CGGTTTCATCACCGGGCTTTACGAGGCCAACGACTTCACCTTCGAAAATCTTTTCGCCTGGCTGCAGGAGTTTGCCAGGGTAGAACTTGCCGCTCAGGCACCGGAAGTTTAGATTTGGGCGCATGCAAGAGCTCATCTCCGAAGTGATCCAGGAAGCCGACGGCGGTTATTGCGATCTTGGGTCATTAGTAGCCGGTCTTCAAGCTGACACTGCCTCCAAATCTCTGCGTCTGCTCTTCCGGTCAAATCTTGCCCAATAACTGGGCCGGTCGCGCTCCCGGAGCGACCGTTACCTCTTCCTCCCCTTCAACGTGGAAGGTACTGACGGCGTTGAAACGTCTTGAACTGGTTATCAAGGGCGACCGGTTCATACTGCTCGATGGTTCGCACGTTAACACTGATCAGGCGAAACTTGAGGAGGAACAGCTCTTGGATCTTGTGCGGGGCGGATGGGATACCTGCGGACCGATAGGACGAGATTTCGCATTTAATCCAGGGGAAGTCACTGACGAGCAGCGCAAGGCGCTCGAGCACATCCTGGCTTCACGGGACTTGGTGATGGATGTTTCGGGGATTGCCGGAGCCGGGAAATCGCATCTGCTTGAGCAGCTGAAGGAAGATGCGTTTTCTATGGACAAGCGTGTCGCCATCCTTTCTCCGACAGATGCCAGCGTAAAGGACTTGAAGCGCCGGAGGCTTCCTCGTGTGGCGGGAGACGCCGACCGGATCGGATAACACTCACCCATGATGAGCGGCTAAATCCGAGCCGCTTCGATCAGCGCGGAACCGCCCACGAGCGTGATGCCTCGCCACCCGAAACCGCCGGCACGCAGCGCCGCCTCCCATTCCTCGGTCGTCCTCTCACAGCCGCCTGCCGCAACCAGCATATTGAGGTCCCCAAACTTGCCCTCGGCCCCTTCGTTGGGGGTGCCAACAAACGCTCGATGACGAGCAACACAGCGTCGGGGCGCATGGCCGCGTGGCAGACCTGAAGGATACGCTTGACGTCCGCATCGTACCAGTCGTGCAGCACGGACTTCAGCAGGTAGGCATCACCGCCAGCGGGCACGCTGTCGAAGAAGCTGCCGCCCACCAGTTCGCAGCGAGCCGCAAATCCAGCCTGTTCGATGAAGCCGCGGGCGTCCGGTGACAACATGAGCCAGGTCGAAGAGCACAGCCCGGACGCCGGAGTGGCGGCCCAGTATGGCGGCAATAAGGGCGCCACCGCGGCCGCCAACGTCCACGATTGTCCGGAACTGTGAAAAGTCGTATGCGGCTGCCAAAGAGCGCGCTTTCCAAGCTGGATAGTATTCTCTGAAAGCTCACCTTTCTGTGCTCGAACCGTCCGACGATGCAGAGTTGCTTACTGATTTGCTGCATGGTTGACGACCGCCTCCTAGCCGCCTTTAGTAAGATGCATGCGGAATTTCACAGCCGTTGTGGAGCGCGATCCTGAGACAGGCCTTTTTGTCGGCTATATTCCTGGCTGGGCTGGGGCGCACTCACAGGGTGCGACGCTCGACGAGCTTCGAGAGAATCTTCGCGAGGTTGTAGCCATGTTGCTCGAGGACGGAGATCCGCGCCTCGAAGCGGAATTTATCGGTACCCAGTCTATCGCCGTTTGAACCTGATGTCGCGTGTGCCCGTTCTCAAACCCCGCGAAGTGAGGCGCTTGCCAGAGAGCGACGATTGTTGCTTCGATGCTTCCTTTGCGCTCGAGAAATATCTCTCAGTTGGCCAATCAGTGAGCGTACACTCTCAGCCGGTGTCATTCCTTTGAGGATCTCTCTGGCCGAAATTCTGCAACCACATCCATTATTCCCAAAATGTTCTGATTGAACTCATCCAACTGCTCTGCGGGTATCCAGTATTCCGCAATCGCCCCTCTTCAACAAGGGCCACACTAGGCCGCTCGTAGCGGTTAGTCCAACGCTTATGCTTCGACTCCCTTCTTAGAAGACATCTGGCAGACAACAGTAAATAATCGAAAATAATTTGTTGACAGCTTTTACCTGTCGATCAGCACTTTTCGTGCAATCTGCATAGAACATATCAAATCATAATGGTACATGTCGGTTCATCTTTGTATACATTGCGCCCGGTTTAAGACAAATTAACGATTCGTATAATATCCAGCCATGGTTAGTACGAATCTCCTAAATGAAATTAGTACATTAGGACGGCGACGATGGCTCCGAGTTAAGGAGTTGCCTTGGTCACGTGCGGTAACGTATTCCATGCTTCGCGCTGGGGTACTGCAAAGTATTCTCCTCACTTATCCGCCCAAGGGGTGGAAAGGTATTTCGACCGCGAATTGGCGGTGAGCGATTACTTGATGAAAGAGCCCGGCATATGGGCCCGAAGCGTGCCGTGATCTCTTACACTATGCGCGAGGCCGAGTGGTCGGATTCCGTACGCGCACGGTGGGAGGGTTTAAGCCCGGCGAGAAGTGGACCGTGCGGCAGACGAATTCCGAGCCCGTTACGTTGGAGCGCAATGGAAAAGTCCGGCAGTTTAAACCATCTGCTAAGGGTAAGTGGGACGTGCTTGTTCCCTCGACGATGCAGGTCAGCGTATTCTAATTTTTGTTTCTGAAAGGACGACAAAGCACCCTTTTCAAGCTTCGACATCATGATTTCGGAAAATCGAACTAAGCAAGTTGAACAGAGTGGCGCGTCCCGGGCTTTGGAAACGGACAAGGACAATTCCTGCGTGGCTTCCTGGTTGGAACTTCCGTGAGTCCGAAAAATCCAGATCTTGGGTTATTAAATTTGTAACCGATCCTCAAGCTGACACTGCACCCAAATCTCTCGATCCGTTTTGCCGATCAAACCCTGACCAATAACCGTTTGGACGTCGTGGCCCAACAAGGTAAGCGCACCCACCAGCGAGACAGGAATATTCTCGTCCAGTTTTACCTTCACTTAGCAGCGGGCGAGCTCTGGATCGGTAAATCCTCTTTCGCGGAAGTAGCGGCAAAAGCAACGACAGCGCGGATATGCCCCTCAGAAAGAGATGGATAATCCTGCAATATCTCTTCAAAAGAAGAGCCTTCGTCGAGGCCGGCCAAAACGGTGCGCAGCGTGACACGTGTTCCTCTTAGAACAGTTTCTCCACCGCAGATTCCTGGGTCTCGCTCAAAATAATCCGCAAAATTCATCGGCTGCTCTGTCATCCTAGCACACGAGCAAAGTTTTGCTGAGAAATTCACGGTTCGATTCAGGTGTTGGAACCGAAACATTCACGGACGCTCTTGGACAATTTGGAGTTGCTTATTCAAAAGCGCCATCTTTTAGAATCATCGAAGTTCTTCGATCCTGACATGAAGCGCGAGTTAAGCCCGGAAATTATTAAAAATTCAATTTGACACCCATTTGATCCATCCTGGCCGGATTGGCCAGCACGTAAAGGCACACTACGGTGCATAAAGGTACATTACATAGTCAAAATTCGCGAAATTTGGACGCTAACGCATTTGCTATGTTAGGCTCATGCTAACTACAGACATCCAGCAGGATACATATACTGGTCCTGTGACGTTGAATCCACGCTGGCTCAGAATACCCAGCGCGGTAAAGTACGCGGGCCTATCCCGTTCTCGGCTTTACGAGTTAATTGCAAAGGGAAGCATTAAATCGATTTGCTTGAAGTCGCATCGTGACGCTTCGCGTGGAGTTCGCCTGGTAGACAGGGAGTCGGTTGATCTATTCATGGAAAGGCTACAGGAAGCCGCCTCCAAGCCGTAAAATGACGAGACAAAATAAGTGTCTACGGTCAACGCCTAGTGCATCGTATCATAAATAGATAGCATACTTTTTTTGTTTATGTATAATTAGTGGGTGCCAGCAGCGAACCGAATGTTAGCAATGGAAGAAGGTGATCGCGGCGAATGCGAGCGGATTGCCCGGAGCCGAAAGACGGCGCTGAATGTCGCCAAGCGGGCGCAAATGCTCGTTTTAGCGGCACGTGGTCTTTCTAATCGGCAAATTGCTTTGGAGTTAGGCGCGAACGAGCATGTGGTCGGTCGGGTGCGTAAAGAATACGACCAGAGAGGATTAGCTGTCTTAGAGGATCGAGCTCGCCCTGGACGACCGCGCAGCAGTCGGGATGAGCAAAGCGTTCAAAAGGTGGTTGAAACGGTCTGCCAGGCGCCGGCGAAGGGGCTTTCACGCTGGAGCGCGCGGACGCTGGCTGGGCATCTGGACATTCCTTCGGCCACCGTCAACCGCATTCTGCGGGAGAACAAATTACAGCCTCATCGGTTGCGGACCTACCTTTAGCCCGGATCCCCAATTTGGAGAGAAGTTGCTCGAGGTCGTGGCGCTTTACATGAATCCTCCAGACAATGTCGTGGTGCTCTGCATGGACGAGAAGACCGGTATCCAGGCTCTTGATCGAACCCTG